>JBCDBD010000009.1:0-78438 GCA_039184335.1 Bacteroidota bacterium
AAGGGGTACTACTGCTTAAAATGAGCAAACCTTGGGGCCTTTTAAATACACAGGAACCGGAAGAAGCATGGGCCAAAGTGCTGGAAATGCCTGAAACGGCCTACTGCCTGACCCTGGGTATGGATTTGTTGACCTTCAACACCCAAGAAACATACTATGACGAGTTAGATGCAACCATCATCCAACTTTTAGGGCGTCCAATGTCGTTAGAAAATATGTTGAAGTCTTTAACTGCATATTTTGGAGACTATATAACCAGTCACGATACCCAATATTAACTGTTGGTGTTTGATAGCATAAATAGATGGGGCTTTGAAGATGCAATCCCTGTTTTTTAAACGATCGATACGCTTATTTTCTCCAAAACTTTAGCGTCAGCATCACTATTTTTTAACGTATTCGATTTATTTTATTTGAAAGAATAATAGTACATTTAAAGTAATATTAACCCTTAATTCTTAATATCATGAAAAAGTTTAGTTTAGGTTCTGAATTATCAAAGAACGAACAAAAAAAAGTAAAAGGTGGCGCAACATTGCAGTGTAAAAACGGACCAGAGCCATGGAATCAGTGGCGGCAAGTAGTTTACAATTTCCCCTCTTGTTCACAAGCTCCTGCTTATTGTGGTTGGGCACAACAGAGTACAGTCGATTACTGTTATTAATTTTTTTAAGCTAAGCGGGGATGCCCATAACCTGGGCATCCCCGTTTTTTTTTCAAGTTTCGAAACTTAATTGAAAGTGTAGGGCAAGCTAATTTCCCTGCATATAAGATTTCCCTTTTTTGAAAAAAGAATTTCCTTTTTACAAACAGCCCGACGAAAAAGATTGCGGCCCTTCTTGCATACGGATCATTGCAAAGTATTATGGCAAGCTGATATCCTTAAGGGATATTCGGTCATTGACCGAGACAACAAGGGAAGGCAGCAATCTTCTGAAGTTGAGTGAAGCCAGTGAAGCCATTGGATTCAAATCATTGGCCATTAGAACCAACTTCGACAAACTCAAACAAGCCCCACTACCACTTATTGCCCATTGGAACAAAAGCCACTTTGTAGTGGTGTATAAGATCAAAAACGATCAAGTCTATATTTCCGATCCGGCCTATGGGCTCATCAACTTTGATAAAAAAGACTTCATCAGACACTGGATCGGCAATAATGCGAACGATTCCGTTATGGAGGGCATTATCTTATTGCTTGAACCCACTCCAAAGTTTTTCAAAACCAAATGGGAAAGGGTCGATAAAAAATCCTTTAGATTTCTTTATCAGTATCTGTTCAAATACAAAGACCTGTTATTTCAATTGTGCGTGGGATTACTGGTAGGTAGCATTTTGCAGTTGATCGTGCCCTTTTTGACCCAGAGTATCGTTGATATAGGCATTCAGAACCAAGATATCGACTTTATCTATGTCATACTTCTAGCGCAGATAATGTTGTTCATTGGGCGCGCCAGTGTAGATGTTTTCAGGAGCTTCATTCTGCTGCATCTAAGCACCCGGATAAACATCTCATTGGTCTCTGACTTCTTTATCAAATTAATGAACCTGCCCATTGCCTATTTTGACACCCGTATGACGGGTGATATCATGCAACGTATTCAAGACCATGAACGTATTGAAACCCTACTGACCGGTTCAACGTTGAACACGCTTTTTTCCATGGCCAATCTTTTGGTCTTCGCCATCGTACTTACTTACTATAACCTCTCGATATTCTTGATCTTTGCCATAGGAAGCCTCGTGTATGTTGGGTGGATTCTATTCTTTCTCAAAAGAAGAAAAGAATTGGATCATAAACGGTTTTCACAGTTAAGCCAAGAGCAGAGTACCGTTATCGAATTGATCAGTGGAATGCAAGAGATAAAGATGAACAATGCTGAAAAGCAAAAACGATGGGGTTGGGAATTTGTTCAGGCCAGATTGTTCAAGGTTAATATGCAAAACCTGGCCTTAGAACAAACACAAGGGGTAGGATCTTCTTTCATCAACGAGATAAAGAACATCTTTATCACTTTTACTGCTGCAATTTTTGTGACCGAGGGACAGATCACACTGGGTATGATGCTATCGATCCAATATATTATTGGACAATTGAATACCCCGATTACCCAGTTGGTCGATTTTATCAGGGCGGCACAAGATGCAAAAATAAGTTTAGAACGTTTGGGAGAGATCCATGACAAAAGTGATGAGGAAACCAAGGAAAAACAACTCATCACGAAGTTTCAACCCAATCAGGATATTTTGTTGAAAAACGTTTCTTTTCGGTATTTGGGAAATGATGAGCATGTGATCAATGGACTCACCTTAAGAATCCCTGCAAAAAAGATCACCGCCATTGTAGGGGCCAGTGGTAGCGGTAAGACCACATTGCTAAAGATCTTGCTCAAATTTTATGTGCCCAACAAGGGTGACATCCGTTATGGGGAACACAATCTGGAAACCATATCGCACCGGGCCTGGAGGGCAAGCTGTGGCGTAGTAATGCAAGAAGGTTATGTGTTCAACGACACCATCGCCTATAATATAGCGGTCGGTGCCGATGTCATCGACCAAGACCGCCTTATCGATTGTATGAAACTGGCCAATATTTATGAATTTGTACAATCACTCCCCCTAAGCTATAACACAAAAATCGGGAATGAGGGTATCGGGATAAGCACTGGTCAGAAACAACGCCTTTTCATCGCCCGTGCATTGTACAAGAACCCAGATTTTCTGTTCTTCGATGAAGCAACATCTGCACTGGATGCCAAAAATGAGTTCACGATCATGAAAAACCTAAATGCATTTTTTAAGGATAAAACCGCTGTCATCATTGCACATAGGCTCAGTACCGTTCAAAATGCCGATCAGATCGTCGTTTTAGATGATGGCAAAATCAAAGAACTGGGCAATCATCAAGAACTCTTGGAACGCCAAGGGATTTACTACAGTTTGGTAAAAAATCAGTTGGCTTTGGAAAAGTTGAACACAGCAAAAGAAAAAGAACTCGATGCCTGAAGCAAAAAAGCAAGAACATATCAAATTAAGATCGGAGGAGGTACAGGAAATACTCACCAATCCACCCACTTGGATCGTAAGATGGGGCATTACGCTTATCTTTCTCTTTACCTGTATCATTCTTTTTCTGTCGTTTTTGATCCAATATCCTGATTCCATTTCTGCTAAAGTGTTGGTGACCACCAAAACACCCGTAGAAAAGTTGGTAGCACGATACACAGGGCAAATAGATACCATTTTCATTAAAAATAGAGATATGGTCAGGGCAAAACAAAAACTTGCCATATTACGGAATACGGCGAAATATGAAGATGTCTATTTTTTAAAAGGTATCATCGACACGCTTGATTTTAGACCAAATAAGTTTTCCTTTCCAATTGAGCATATCGAAAATTTGGGGCTGGGCGATATTGAAACGGCCTATATCGATTTTGAAAAAAGCTACATAGAATATGTCTTGCTCAAAGACCTGAAACCCTATACTTACAAAATTGAGAGCAATGCCCAGTCGCTCACAGAGATAAAAAAACAATTGGTCAAACAGATTGAACAAAAGCGCATATTGGAAAGAGAGCAAAAATTGGCAAAAACCGACTTTGAGAGGCACAGCCAATTATTTGACAAAGGGGTCATTTCACAAAAAGAATATGAATCGAAAGAGCTTGAGTACATTCAAATGCAAAAAAACATCAATATCATGGCAATCACCATTTCGCAAATGAGGGAGGCCATAGCCTCAGCAAGCGAGTCATTAAAAAGTACACAGGTAAATGAAAGGGAAGAAAACACCCGGTTCATTAGAAATTTAGCACAATCGTACAATGGATTAAAAAAGGCCATAAGCGATTGGGAACACTTATATGCCCTTACCTCTTCCATTGATGGCGTTGTAAGTTTTCAAGAGTTCTGGAGCGTTAACCAAAATGTCAAGTCTGGAGACGTGGTTTTTTCGATCCTTCCTAAAGATGCATCTGCTTTGGTGGGCAAATCCACTATTGCCTCACAAAATGCCGGAAAGGTGGCAGTCGGACAAAAAGTGCTCATTAAATTGGACAATTTTCTCCACCAACAATATGGTATGTTGATCGGTATTGTAGAGAGCATATCTGTTTCACCGGATACCGACGGAAATTATTTCGTCTATATTTCCCTCCCTGACGGCACCAAAACATCTTATGGACAAACCCTTGATTTTGACCAAGAACTCTTGGGAAGTGCAGAAATAATAACCGAAGACAACAGTATCGCTGAACGAATATTCTATAAGTTCAGGGAGATATTCAAATACAATTGATGGTTGCCGAAAAAATTTAAGCCAATCAAGACGAAAATCAGTCTGGCAAATAAAAATCCCTTTAAAAAAGAACAAGCCCGTACGGGCTTGCTCTGATAAAATGCTTTGTGGGCTATAAAAATCAGAAAAATACATTTACTTCTTTTTCAACATAGGTATTTGAACATTCAATTTTTCTTGAAACGGTTGTCAAGACCACAGAATTAAGATGCCATCACCATAAGTTGAATCGCTATACGCCACCACGATCTAACCCTAAACCCTATTCAAATGAATACCTTCAGATAAAATTAAATCAACGTGGGTTCGACATAAGAATACAAATTCAATGTTGGTTTTCAGCAATTTATGTTTCATGCATTTACCCTAGAACACATATCTTTTTAAATCGAACCCATGTTAAATTAATCATCCCATTCATAGCCCAGCAGCACATACAAGTCTTCCAATTCGTTGTCTGCCAAATTAGTTCCGGTTGGCGAAACGATGGTCAAATTCCAAACGATTTCACTTGAAAAATCAAGTACTATACCATCAGCTACAGTGTTCTTGGTATCATAATGTAAATTACCATACCCAGAAACCGGAATCAAGGTCATCTTATCCGTACCATCAGGTGGTGGCGCAGGCAATGGTGGTGCAAAGGTCACCTCATAATCGCCATTATTGGAACAGCGGGCCAACAAGGTAATGGAATTCACCTTTAGGGTATGCAACCTATCTCGAAATGGGAATAGATGCTTGGTCATCTTAAAAGTCATTGTATTGCCGTCAGTGGGATCATCAGGATTTTGCAACTTGTGCCACGCTGAGGCAAATTCATGCTTTAGGTCAATGAACTTCATGGCCGGTGCACCGTCATCGGTATCAAAATATTCCTTGAGATTGGCAATGGCCCCATCTTTCAGGACACCTCCTACTTCACGGGCCGTATAGCTGATATGCACAATGGCATCAGAGATGGTATTATAATCAAATTGCCGTAATGCCTTGCCAAAATCGGTATCATTGGAATCGTTGAACAGATCAATGGCCCAATCACTGATGGCCCCGGCCCCTTCAAACGGCAGGTAGCGTTCGTCGCTAAAGTTCAACTGGAACATCCCGCTATCGTTCTGTGCATTGCTCGTCGCTATGGCCTTAACAGGGATATTATTCTGTACAAAACGGCTGTCGTTCACCAAAACGCCATCTTCATTATTGTGCGCATAGCCATCGGCCAATCCGGTTTGTATGCGGATGCGATTGTTCAGCAGGCGCAGGGAACAGGAAATCGTAGTGTAAGGTCCGGCCACACAGGGCAAGGATATGCTTACAGATTTGATACGCCTGAAGTAATGACCTGGATAGTCGAGATCAAAGATCTCTTCAGGTAGACTAAAGAAGCACTTACCGGTTTCTTTGAGTTTGATCAAAGCCAAAGGGTCCAACAGGACCAAAGAGACATGTTTGGTCAATTCCAGTTCCCTTTTGTTCTGTTCTAAGTATGAAGACTCCATACGTCTAAGATCATACTGTAGGTTGTCACCGGAGAGCAGTCCCTTTTTAAGGCTGTCCCAATAGCCAAACTTGATGAAACTGGAATCTTGTAAGCCCAACTCAAAGCGGTAACACCGTTCTGCCCTTTTCGCCAGGTCATAGGCCAATTGATAGCTTTTAAAGTACACATTCGATATTTGGCCAATCATCCATTGATAGAGCTCTTTATTGGTGTATTTGCCCGTCATGAAGTCTTCGACCTCTTGAGAGTTCTCGATCTGTAGCTCTTGATTGGCCAGTTCTTTTTCGGCGATTTGGATCCTGAGCTCTGCAGCAGCTATCTGCTCATCGAGCTGCACAAGTTCCAAATCAGCAGACTCTTTTTGAAAACCCCACTCCTCATTTCTCCTTTCGTAACCCGCCATGGTGTTTGTCATTGCTGCAGCTTTGTCCATAATAGTGGCGATATTGTACAGGGCACTGGTACCCCTTTGTGCCGCATCCCCGGCACTTTTACCTCCCGTTTTGGCCGAAGCATGCGGACTACCCCCAAAACCTGAGGCCCCCAACTGAAAATCTGGAATGATATACAGTACCCCTGCCAACAGGTCCATCACCGTTCCTGTGGTCTGCGTAGCAATGGACAGTCCGTTGAGAACGGTGGCCGCAATCTCACCTGCGTTCATAAAATCCTTCGAAGCGTAATACTCTTTTTTGAACTCGGTCAGCGCTTTACTTTCCTTGAGGCCGTCCAAATTCTTTTTGGCCTCGTCTATCTGCAACTCCCTTACCCCTTTCACAGCATCAAGCAACTGTTTTTCATTTGCCTGTCGCAATAGTGCCAACTCTTCGGCATCCTTTTTCTCTAAGGCAGACAATAGGGCATTGCCCAAGGCCTTTACATCGTTACAGACCTCGTTGGCCTTCGCCAAAAGAATATTGAACCGATAACAGGGCAACGGGGCATTAAGGTCTGCAAGGGCACTGCTAAGGTCCATGCCACCGGCAACGGCCTTCACCAATGCACCGGGATCGATCTCTGGTTCAAAGAGTGAAAGCTGGCGCACCACACCCTCGATATTCATACAGTTTCTGATCTTGTAAAGGCGATCGGCAATGGTGTCCCAATACCCCTGTATCTTGCTATTCTGTGGAATACAGAAGTACAGTGTGGGTATGGGTGCCGGAGTACCACCTTCAATGCCATCTTCAGGCAATACGGGAATATAGTTCTCTATCTGTACCAAGGCATTGCTGTAGTCATCAAAATCATTTTCCAGTTCATTAAAGGTTTCTATGGGCGGCACTACCTGTGGTGGAATGGCCTGCGGCCTTGGGCCCAACAATTCTGCCGCCAGAATATAGAGCTGGGTGGCCTCATTGATCGACTCCATGGAATCTTGTCGGAACAAATGGTCGCCCCAAGCTACCAAATTGTCCAGATACTTCATGAAAACAGTTTTCTGATAGGCCACATTCCGGTATTGGGCAATACGGTGTGGCTCAAATGGATTATTGCGCCAATCACGTACTTGGGCCTCAAGATCGGCCCTTAATTGGGCAGAATAGCCATCTGTAGTGTCATCGCCCGCAATCATGCGCAAGATGGTATCGATACGTTGTTTGTTGTAATCTGCATCTGTGGTCAAAAAAAATGGCTTTGTGATCCAGTACTTCTGCGGTGATCCGGCAGTACTGCCATCAGGCAATTGGCCCTCTACCCCCAGTGGGTTAAAGATATAGTGGTACCACTCCATGGCCTCTTCAAAACGTTGGTTCTTGCTCAAGCTGTTGGCAATCATTAAGGGCGTATGATAAAAAAGCTCCCAATTGTATGGGGAATAGCTCCCATCTGGTGAAAAATCGACTACCTCTTCAGGATAGGCGTCCCCTATATTGAAATCATAGACCCAAGGGGTTGGAATATAGCGTTTTCGAAAGCTGAACCCACTGTTCTTCAACTGAGTATCACGACTCATCATAGCCGGAATGCCCTGGGTGGGATTATAGACCGTCTTGATAAAGTCACACACAAACGGATGGTAGAAATTCTTGAAATGGTACCTTCTAAAATTGAACAGCAGCGCGGAAACCATGCCTAAATAAAAGTTGAAGATGCGCATGAAATAGGCAACAATCATCTCTCGAAGCTCATCGTCTGTGACGGAAATCACGGGCTCTTGATCCAACAACACCGCAAAGATGTTGGCCGCTACCAATTTTTGTGCATCGGTGAGTTGCCCGAAATCCATGGCATCAACACCATTACGAACATAACCTTCTATGGTAGACTGAATATCTCGCATGGTTCCCTTAATCTCTGGATAGTAGTATTTTAAGCCTCCTTCACTACCCAAAATTGCATTTCTGTCTGTGGTAAGACCACTGAAATCGAGCATGGGAAAAGCCATAAAGGTTTTCTTTTTATCAGCATAGAAGAAAGGCAGCCACGACCCCACAGGAAGTCCATAGTCATTTAATGGAAGGGAATCACCAGCACCAACCAACAACTTGTCCATATACGATAAATGCCAAGCAAAGTGGGAATCAAAACGATTGGGGGTCCTGAACAAAAGAGGGAAACTATCACCCCGATCTAGGGTTGCCAATATGTTATAGAAGGTATGACGTAACGAAAAATCGTTCTCCGGGGAATCGGATCGAAATAATTTTTCCACATAATCCAAATTGCGGACATTACTTTCCTCTGGGTAGACTATATGGCTGAAACTGCCTGGAAGTCCCGGGGTCGCTATTACGGGAACCCCCTCACAACCAAAGAGCTCAAAAGACGAATTGTAAACTTGGTCGCCATCTTCATCATACCAGGTGCCACTGCACTTGATACCGATACGGCCATCAATGTCACTTCTATCGATGGGATAGAATTTTACTGATTTTGCATCGAATTTTTTAGTGGTATACGCTGTCGATTGAAAATATTCTTTGGAAACTTTTTTAGGTGTCCATTTTTTATTGCGGTATTCACTACCGGCCAACCGTAACTGGGTCCTTTTATACGTCAACGGCAGGGTGGCATCATCCTCACTGGGAAATTCAGAATTGTTGTTCAGTTCTTCGTCCGGCTCTTCCCTAAATTCGGGCCAAAACACGTAGAGCCGCTTGTTGATGACCATGGGAATCAAGTGGTCGCCCACAATGTCGACCTCCATTCTTTCCCAAGGGATCCAGCGCCGGTAATCGAATTGTCGGTAATAATAGATATGCGGATCGGCATTGGCCGTTCGTCCAAAGACATGAATGATGGTATTGTCCGCATCATCTTCATGGTAAAAGGCGGCAATATCCAATCGGGCCACTTCGTTCAATTTGTCCAAATAATTGAGATAGGCCAGCTCCACATTCGTTTGGTTCACCTCGTTCTGCAACAACTCATTTTCGAGATCTGCAAAAAAGGTCGACTTATCGCGCCGTAATTCAGGCTCTATCCAATTTTCAGGATAGAGAAAAACTTTTCGGTTGGCCTCCCACACGCGGTACTTGCGCATCCATTTCCACCAATACCATGCACTGTCACCATCATCACCATCTGCCTTTACGGGCACTTCAGGTTCAAGGCCCATGAAGCAGCGTTGCACAAACAATTGAATGGATCCCGAACCCTGTACCAATCGTGAGGTAAGCATGCAGGAACTCATTTCGATATCCAAAAGATAATAGGCGTAAAGATCGTTGGTATGTTCCCATTTGCCCGAAGGAGCGTCTGTGGGCTGCGGCTCTGCCAAAAGATAGGCGGCTAAGGCATTCCGTTTTTTCTCGCGCAGTACATCTTGGATCTCTGTACTGATCGTAAGCCAGGTCTCAGTACCATACTTTGACCGTAACAATTGTTTTAGGTTCTGTGATTCGCTCTGCCCCAGCCTAGCATTGGCATAGGCCAAGGTAGTTGCCATACTTGCATTTAGCTGTTCCAATATTTTCATGGAATCGTAAAGGCGCGTCCAGTTCTCGGCCAGCAGATAATCTGTATGATAGGTAAGATTCACATGGTTCACGAAATCGCTGATATCGGTGGCATTCCACTCCGTGAGCTCTTCCAACTCGACTGCAAAATCGGTACTAGTGGCATAATCGCCCAAATGCAGCTTTTCCATACTGCGCAGTATGCTCAGTTCGCCTACTGAGAATCTAGAGTTCAATTGCAACAGTTCTTGGGTGCGCAAAAAATTGTCCAAAGTAGCGATAGTACCCGTATCGTCCATCGGTAGCATGCCAAAATCGAGGGTTTGTGTCGGGGCATGGTAGAAAACCAGCCATTCAAGAACTTCAAAATTCAGGCCCCAGCCATTGGCCAAAAGGCTTAGCTTGTGCAACCAGTAATAGGTGTCAAAGGTATCTTTAAAAGAGGCATAGTCCACTACCCCAAAGGAGCTCCCAAAGGTGTTCTTTAAGTGTTCAAAAATGGTCTCGGTACCTACCAATTGGTAGGCATTGACCAACTTATCTACCATGTTCAGTGCCATTTCGAACTCCTCCCCCAATAGTTGTATGATCGTGTTTTCTGTTTCGGTCTCCTTGAGATATATGAGTAGCTTGCCCACACCCAGGGCCAAGTGTGCTTCATAATACCCGGCTACGGTATAGTCTAGGTCGGTTGGGGCCAACCAAAGCTCATGGGCATGAAAAATGCCTGCCATAGGCTGGGTATAGAGGCTGTTCACCGCATTCAAATACGGTGCGTCGGCAGAAAGGACGTCCAATTCATCCTTTTCGGTCTTGGTCATGATACCATCAAACTCCAATCGCAGTTCCAAGGCGTTGTAGCTGATCTTTGATGCCAATGTTTCAGAAAGTTGCGACTTAAAATCAATGGTGTCAGGCAAAATGGACAGCATTGCATTGAACTTTGGCACAAAAAATTTGACGGCCAAACGGGCTTGTTGGTAAAGTTCTGCAATCGCCTGTTGGTAAGCAGGAATACCGGTGACCGAAGCTAATGAAGAATCGTTCAACAAGGTGTTGCGCTCAACATCGGTCATCAAACCTGTAAAACGCATCAGCTTTGTGGTATCATTATAGCGAATCTTGATGGCACTTGAAATAGCATTGGGAAATTCAAATGCTGCTGGTAGTGCTTGCACCTCAGTTTCAGTAGTGGCCGTATTTTCTAGTACATTGAGAATGTAATTGATTGCCTGATCATCTTTATTCAACAACTGCAGCAACGAAATTAGCAATGCTGTGAGGCTATCGGTATCTGCAGGTGGGGAGGCCTGCAAGAATTCATACTGTGCTGGGTCGAACCTGTCGGCAATGTCTTGCAGACTGTTACGCAGGGCCATCAAAAAACGGGCCGCAGCAGATTCATTCGAAGCAGCACTGGCCTCCATATCAGCGGTCAATACATAGTTGAGCGTATCAATGTCGAATTCAGATCCCTTTATCGCCTGAATTCTGCTTACAAGATCATGGGCCGATTTCGGATTCGTAAATGCAAGGGCATCAGTATTATGGAGTTTCAGAAAAGTTTGCCAATCTGCCGCCTTGATCTTCAGTTGTTTGGCCAGAAAGGCATGACGGTATACAAATGAAAGATGCCCCAAGATCAGATCTCCATCCACTCCATTGGGTATGTAATTACTGCCATCGGAAGCCCTCTTGAGGTCGAGATAAATGTCAAGATCAGATTCTTTTAACCCCAGTGCGGCCTGTATTACCGATTTATGGCCAACAATCTTCTCGGTATTGGCCCCAGCATCCACTTGTGCCACCTCGAAGGCGGGATCCAATGGATTGATCAATTTTTTGTTCAGGAACAGCTCTTGATACAGCGCATCCTCGCGCTTTTCATGCAATTCAGTAAACCGGGTGGTGGTGTTGAGATTGCCGAACAGGCCACAAACCTCCTCAATACTCACCTTTTTGCCCAGTTTGTGCTTCAGTTCAACGAGATACATCAAATTGACAAGAAAGGCTTCGTTAAGGCTTCCGTTGCCAATATGGGTATGGCGGATGACCATATCGACCTCCCATAGCTCCCACCCCAGTTTTCGCCATAGGCGCAAAAAGCGGTTGATCCTATCAAGTACGCTCACATCAAGGGGCTTGATCTCTTTTTTATCGGTATCGCAGGTGGGATCCAAGTGGTCTATTTGAAGAACACCATCGGGATTGATATAGGCCAAATCCAATAGCGTGAGCAGTTCATTATATTTCAGTCCAGTGACCCCCAAAAAGGTCTTCACGTTCTTGATCTTGTTCAAAAGGTCGGCATTACTGCCCTCACCCCATAACTCAAACTGGTCACCCGGAGCAGCCTGTAAGATGATGTCTTTTTCATCGGGTACCGAAATACCAAAGTATATGGCAGCTACCTCTCCATCTGTGGCATTATTGGGTGCGGCGTTTCCCCTAAAAAGCTGCATCAACCGCCAACGATCGATTTTTACCTTTTCAAACGATGCTTTGGTCTCTTCTGCAAAGAGATCAAAGGGCAGGGCAAGCGGAAACTTGGCGGCACTCAATTTCTGGTAGGCATTGGCATTCACATATTGGGGGTTGGCCCGCAACTCATCGGCCTGTGCCTTGGTATTACGCAATATTTCTGCAAAGTAATTGGCCCCTCCTTTCTTTTTGAGCAGATAGGTGATAGTATCGGAATGTATCACCCAATCGTCTGTAGTGCCTACTTGTGCCAAGTGCACGTTATCCCCGAGATTGAGGTCCACTGTCTGCAGGGCAGCCTGTACATCAGCAACGGCCTGGTCCATATCAGAGGCAACGATGGCCGTGAATCCGTTCAGTTCCACATCGCTCTCTCCATTGGCCACTACGGTTTCGAGCACCTCATTGACCACATCAATATATGGGAGCGTTACATTGGCATTCTCACAGTTCAGCTCTAAATACCCAAGGTCGGGCCGGCGCTCAAAGAGCATGTCTTTTACCGGAATTCCTTTGGGTCTTCGGTCTTTTAGAAACATCAAAAGATCTGCAAAATAAGCTGCGGGGCTGTATACTGATCGACAATGCTTACATTCACACAGGTCACCACCCTTGAACAGGTTGTTCCAGTTGGGAAAATCGGACACGGCTTCGTTACCGGCACTAAAGGCCGCAATGGCACCTGCATTTTCAGTAGCCTTCAGTTCTGCGACCAAGGTGACCGAGGCCGCGTGGGCCGCTTCGGCCCTACGCCATGTAGCTCTTGCCTTTTCTTTGGTGAAACCGGGTTGTGCTTTGTACCTGTTGATGAACTCAGACTCTCCCACACGATAAATGTTATGGGCAGAATGCAGCTTGTCTTTCATCAGCGTGTTCGTAGCATCAAAATCGGGGTTCAGTTTGAAGACCCGTTGCACAGCCTTCAGCTCTATCTTCAGATCATCATCATTCTTCAAGTCACTATCCGTTTTTGCAAAAGAATCGATGGGCGTGGCCAACAATTCAAAATTTGGATTCTTATCGATGATCTTTTTTATTTTTTTCGCTTGTTTCAATCCTGATACACCTTCATTCTCCAAGGCACGGTCTAATCCTCCAGAAAATGCCATGGTCGGAAAGGCAGTACAAAACTGCTTGTGGATCGCTTTGCCGTAGATTTGGGTAAATGCCCCTTGTTGGCCTTTTGGGACCTCCATGTGCAACGGCACTTTTATGGGATTCGCCTCATGCGTTTTTTCCACAACATTGATCCAATCCTGTTCGCTGTTCTTGGCCAATAAACGGATGTTCTTGGGATCATTGACCTTATAGGTCTGTTTTATGGCCCTGGTCAGTTCAAAATTACCATGGGTAAATCCGCTCAGTTCGTAGGTGGTCTGCAAGTCTTTGACCTCGGCCGCCTTAAACTTTTCCTTTTTAAGGTCTTCCACCATTTCTGGTGAAAAAGTACGGTGTTTTTGGTAGGTTTTGGTAAACTTGGTTTGCTTGGCCTTTTCCTTGATTCCAGCATCTTCAAGTGCCTTGTTTGCAAAACTATCGGTACGGTTCAACGCTGATTGTGCCTTATAATCCTTAAAAGCAGCCAACCAGGCCTGTAAGGTCTCATCGGCAACAGGTGCTATGGTGTACATGGCAAACGCAGCTTTTAGGGCTTTTTCAATGCCCTGTTCCTCTACGTTGCCCAAGGTCTGGTCGATGTGTTCCCGTTGCCCAGCAAGGTCAGCAAAAACCGTATCACCATAAAATGGTATACCAAGCACCACATACCAAAACGGTGCTTCTATCTTGCTCTCTATCTCAAAATAATGGGCTTGCACAAACCGTTGTACCTGTTGCTGGGAGTAACTCGACTGTCCACTTAAAAATGTGATGTCCTTATTTTTATCCGATTCGTCCAGTTTGGTTATTTCCACTCCCTCCAAAAGGGGCGAAATGGACAGATGGATGCTCTCGAACTCTGATATGGGCGTAGATTCTCCTTTGGCCACGAGATAATCAATGACCGCCTTCACGGGAGCATTAAAGAGCACCCCTGATTTGCCAATGACCTTGTTCTTGGGATCACTCACTTTGATAAAGAGATCGACACCTTTGCGCATTTCCTTGCTGCTGGCATCTGGAACATATGAAATCTTGTAGTTACCCTTCATATCGGTACTGGCCTCCCCCAACAACTGTTCGGAGCGAAAGCTTTGGTGATAGGCCGCTACAAAGAACTGACGGGCAGGTTGGCCTTCTTGCAATTGAATATGGCCAGTGACCACCCGTTTTTTTACCGAAACCCTAGGAACAGTCTCTTCGCGTTGCACCTTTATATCGACCGTAACTGCTGGGCCAGCATTGTCGTGCGTATCTGACTTTCCCAGTAACTGCCCATCGGATGAAAATACCCGTACAATGATATCTGGGCTATTTTTTTCTTTGCGCCTGGGCGTAAAATTTTCATCGGTATAGGCAATCGTGTACTTGCCCTTGGCATTGGTGTATACCGCTTTGCCCAAAAGGGTTTCTGTTGTCGCTGGGCTATGGTCCGTAGCACGCACCAGCACCCCTTGAAGTGGCTTGTCGTTTTGATCGGTAACCGTTCCTTGAACAGTGTACTGTCTTGGATTTCCTGTTTTTGCCATGATATTTTCTTAAAAATTGAACCTAAAAATTGGAATAGTATTTGTTGTGGACGGCTGCAATAGCGGAGGTCTGTACAGCGGCGCATTATAGTCGTACTGTGGCAATATCTGTATGGGATACCTCGGACTTGTTGGCAGTGGAAAAATCTGCAATGTCGGGGGAAAATTCAATTCAGGCAGCATCAACCTTGGCGGTGATGTTCTTGGAGGGGTCAAGGGGCCTAAGGGAGGTAATGAAAATGGTGGCAGTATCGGCTGACTCGGTTGTGGTGTTGGTGTTGGCACTGGGGCCCGATTCGGGGAGGGAATCTGTGCTTGTTGAAAATGGCTCCAATGCCCCTGTTTCAATAATGCTTGTTGTGAGGTATAGTTAGGATTGACCGAACCATTGCTCTGAAACTGTTCCAATCTGCCCAATCTAGTGTCATCTACTTGAAAGCCTTTCATCGCCACATTATTGAGATTGTTTCCATTTGCAGCGTGAAGGGCAAAACGCGCAGAGCTTTCGAGGTGAGAGGGATGGAACCCTGTGGCATTTGGTTTGGAACTCATAAAATCGGTATCATAGCCCTGGTGTGCTGAATTTGCACCGGCGTAACGCTCGTCAAAGCCCAGTTGGTGGCCAATTTCATGTATCAGGGCGCGGTATAGGGGATCTCCCAAACCAAAATTAGTGTTCACTATTGCCAAGGCCCGTCTATGCGGAGTTGTCCCATCAGAGGTGTCAAGCGTGAATCCACCGGCCGTACGCGTTTGGGAACCACCAAAGCCCTGCATGAACAGCACGTTGTCGCCATCTTGAAACCCTGTTGTTTTACCAATGGCCGTATCTAAAAGACCTCTCAATTCTGCTGGTGGACGTGATGTAGAGGCATTTGGCGAATTAAGAAATTGACCCCAAATCTGTCCTATTTGTCCATACTCAGTGGGTCTGGGATCTTGGGCCACATCGTGGTATTGAAAGGCAACATTGTAATTTACCGTCCATTGCTCCCCATCAATATTTACAGTTCCTGAACTGTTTCTAAAAAAATCGGTGACCCTGTCCCCCATGGCCCTAAAATTGCTAATATCCTCTGCCGAACCATATATGTGCTGTGTGGTGCTGTATGTGATCGTCCTATTCTGTTGGTCTACGGAGACACGGGCATCATTTCCGGAGGGATCATGCAGTATCACAGGATTGCCTTTCACATACGCATAGAGATTGATGCCCCCTTCGATACCAATGGGATCGGGCTTTTGCCATCGAGCCAACCACGGCAGGTAATACCGGGCAGAGTGGTACTCTAGACCTGTCTCCTCATCACGCTCCTTGCCTGTATAGCGGTAACGTTTGGCTGAAGCTGTCAGCGTATTGTTCGTAGCCTGGTACGACGTCGTTCCGTACGGATGGTATTCTTCGTAAGAAATGGTATTGCCCAAATCGTCAAGTTCCAAACAGGCCGAACCCAAATGGTTGCCAAATTGAAAGCGTACTGTTCGTTGGTCGGTATTGTTGTTGATCCCATTGCGGGTATCGATCATGGCAATACGTTGGTTGTCATCCATAACGTGGAGCGTGGTACGTTGCAGCCCACTATGGGGGCCTGAATGCTTTTTATAGACCTCAATGCCACCCAGGTATACCCGTTCTTCCTTTTTGTTACCTCCCCCATGGGTCTCTGTGACTTTTCGCACCCGTTCGCCGCTGCCATCATATACATAATACGTAATCTCTGGGGGCAAATTGCTATTGCAAACGGCTTGCTTGGCAGTAGCCTGTAATTCTCCCTTAAAATTCCACTCCATCCTATGCAAATGGGGCAATGAGGTCATATTGCCCTGTGCTGTATGATGGGTATAGGCATAGGTCTGCCCCCCTACATGGGTCTGCGCCAATCGGTTGGTACCGGTTTCATATGCGTATTCGCGCGTCCAATTACCGCCGTTGGCCGTATGCCCCATTCTCAAAATATTTCCTACGGGATCATAGGCATAGTTTTGGGTATAATTGCGCCACGCCATATCATCACCCGGATTGTAGGTTCGCAGGTGGTTCTGATCTCTCCAGTAATCACATTGCCCAAAATTGATGGCCTGACCTGCATGTTCCCTACCCTCAGCCCTGACAAGTCGGTAACGGGCGTCATAGGTATAAATTCCTCTGGGCTCGATTCTGAAGTTGCTAAAAAATTTGGTTGGTAGGGCCCTATTCGTTATTTCTGAGATGTTTCCCATGGGGTCATAGGTGTATCTTAGATCCTGTATGGTGTCGCCATTGGAATTTACAGTATGCAGTTGTATAAGGCGAAAGTTCTTTTGATCGTACTGGTAGGTAGTCGTAGCGAGGTTGTTTCCGTTTCTATCCCCATAAACAATACGTTCGCGCTGTCCCTTGGCATCATGGTCAATATCCTTCACAAATACTTTTTCGGCCACCCCGGTCTGGGTGACCCGTACTTCCTCCAACAATCCGGCCTCATTGAATACCGATCGCATTTCGCTACTGTCAGGTGTGGTCGTCAGGGAAACCCTGTTCATCGCATCATAAGCCAATTGGGTGGTATAGGTGGTCAAATCACTATCGAACAATGCTGGATTGTTCAG
Source organism: Bacteroidota bacterium (assembly GCA_039184335.1). Lineage (GTDB taxonomy): Bacteria > Bacteroidota > Bacteroidia > Flavobacteriales > Flavobacteriaceae > JBCDBD01. The sequence goes on from JBCDBD010000009.1 coordinate 17,401, forward strand.
GTTGCCAGCAATCCAATTGGGTACATTTTTATAGTCGGCATTGAACTGCCGATTCGATTCTAAAATATTGCCCTTGAAATCAAACCGAAGGTTCTCGCTCTTGCCTGCGGTATCGTATTGTTCGACAACCTGACCCCTTAGGTTGTGCTGATATTCATTAGCCTGCCCCTCACCGTATACGGTATGTTCATAGCTATGGTCCAATGCACTAGGGCCGTCCCCGCCTTGAACTTTGATACTGAACGGCCGCTGCGCCAAATCATAGTCAAAACTATAGATATGGCCCCTGCTATCCCATCGATGCAGCGGTTGGCCCATAAGATTGTTCAAGACCCAACGCTGACCGGAATCCATACCACTTTGGTAAAGGCGATGGCCCAACATATCATACCTATAGGCCATTACGGTATTGCCGCGTGCATCGGTGATGGAGTGGGTATTGCCTTCAACATCTAAATTGATAAAAGTGGTATGATACCGATCTTTTGACATAGTATCCTTACCCCCATGGGCTATGCTCAAAACAGGTCTGCCCAATGAATCAAAGTGTAGCGACGAAGGGGTATTTGCATGCAGGGCCGCTTTTTGTGCAGCCTGTCTTTCCTTGGCAGGGTCTTTGCCCTCGGCCGTAAGTTGGGCATCAATAAGGTTGTTGATGCGGTCATTGTACCACTTGCTCTCCAAAACGGTATCGTTTTGGTCATAATTGCGTTGCTGCCATGCATCGAACTCAACCCTAGATAGCGTACCATCTGCATTTTCATTCTTTACCATGCGCCCCAACGAATCATAATATGTTATTGAGGTGACCCCAATCTCTACAAGCTCTGGGGCATTTTCATATAAAAAGTTGGTGCTGAAATAAGATTCGTACTGCTTAACGGCATTCCCTTTATTGTTCAGTACCGTTCGGCCATTGCCTACCCAACGCAAATCATTGCCCGTATCTTTTTCTTGTCTTTGGTCATTGTTGTCCATGAAAAAGGCCAGACCTGGTTCGGCCTGCACCTTGGTCATGGCCACGTTGCCCATTCCCTCAGAGTATTCAAAGCTGAAATGGATGGCACTATTGGGATTGTCCGCAAAATGTTCTTCGCGTATGATGGATGCAGACATAATAGGTTGGTTCCCCGTATTTCTATAGGTGTCAAAGTCGTGGATAAAACGGGAAGAAGCCTGTTGCAAAAGCGCATTGCCTGCCTGCCGTAGTGCATTTGTATCGGTATTGCCCAAGGTTGCCGCACCCAATAGTTGGGCCACATGTGCCGTTTCGGTAGCTTCTGAATATTCTTTGAGTCCAATAAGGCTGTCCGCAGCTTCAAGGATGTTGACCGCGGTTCGGGTCGCATCGGTAAACTCGCCATTGCCCTCTACGGCCAGTGCCTTGACAAGCCCCAGTTCATCAGTCAGTATCGAAGAGGGGTTTGCATTCATATCAAACATCCGTACTGATGACATGGTGCGGTAATTGTATACCATTACCCCCGCCTTGCTGTCCAGGGCATCTATGGTGTATTTGATGTATAGGTAATAACCATCGTTATTTCTGACAGCACCTGTAAAGGTCTCGGTATCATAAGTGACCTCGGTCACTGACCCAAAAGGATCCTCAAAGGCCAAAGGTGCATAAAACCGGTCTTTGACATTGGTAATGGCTTCTGCCGCATTGACTTTAAGGTGAGTGATGCCAGAACGGATCCAGAGGTCACCATCAATAGTCGTAAACTTACCCTTTAAGGCTATGAAATCGACGACTGGATCACCATCAACTTGCAACGGGGCGCCACTATCGTGATAGATTTCATGCACCAAGGCCGTTGTAAATGCCAATTGGTAATTTTCATACGAAAGCCCCTCTGTATCATAAATACCAAAGCCCAACTCGTTGAAATTGTCATCCCGATATTTGGTGCGTGTGTGTGCTATCAAACGTTTCTGACTGCCAATACCTGCACTTTCATGATAGGCAATTTCAGTGGCCATGGCCAAGGCACTTTCCAATTCTGTACGTTGGAACAAATCGCCAGTGGGCACAAAACCCGTAAGCTCGTAACTCTTGTTCTCATAGGGCAAGCGGGTTCGATACACAGTGGGCAGATCAATATCGTCATGATCAGTACTGCCATCATTATATTTTGCGAAGCTATTTTGAGTGTAGGTGATGTGGGCCTTGGTCTGTTCGTCTTTGGCAGCTTGTATGTTTGTCGTAAACGCATCTTGTAGTTGCACCATTTGTGCCGCATCGCCATTCAATACATCTTCGGCGAAATCAGTGACCGTATCGGTAAGCAATTGAAAATGGGCATTTGCCTTTTCCTGTTGCCTGCCGTATACCACAGCAGCATTCTCGAGCACATTGCCCAATTCGTCAATCTTGGTATTCAGGGTATGTGTCAATCGGTAATCGGTCTCGTCGCGTTCGTAAGCAATGGAAATGGCCTCGCTTTCGGTGACCATAAATACCCCGAAGGTGTTTTCGTGCCGTGGTTGCAATAGCTGTACGTGGCAATTGTGTGCCGCTACACTATAGGGTTTTGACTGCAATTGCAGTTCGATATCGGTAGGGTTTTCTGGGGCATCCAATGCAAATACTTCTTGTCGAAGCATCATCCCCTTACAAGCACGCAAGGCCTCTCGGTATTCATCGCCGACAAGGGTCTTGACCGCACTGGTAAGTTGGGCATCTGGTAATTCGGGTTCGGTGACGCTTATGGGATTGGCAAGAAATTGCTTGTTGTAGACCACATGCCAATATTCGTTTTTATACTGGTCTAGAATGCGTTCCCGATCTAAAAAGGCCCCTGTATGAAACCAGGTCTTGGTCAGTACCGGGCTTTGGTAAAGCGCCTCTGAGGATTCCAGTGCACTGGTGGCATTGTTACGTACCCATGTTTCATAATGTTCAGAATCTTTTTGCTCTACCCGACCAAACCCCCTGAACTCCCGCTCCGCATGGTCAAAATAGCCATGGTGGTAGCTGTATTCTGTGGTGAACCGAACATTGGTTATTTTTTCTTCTACCTGCAATTTGCTGACCACCTGTACGGGAAAGGGTAATTTGCTGATCCAAGGTTTTCCCTCTAATTTATCCTTTAGGTAAAAGTGGGTCGAGCTTTTGTACGTTACAGTGGTTTCCTTCCCAAAATTGTTCTTGTGATGGATGAGCACATGGGGTTTCTTACTGCCCATTAAATCGATATACCGCATCGGAGCACCAGTGTGTGCCGGCAAATCGGAAGACCATACCAAACAGGAGGTGCCCGTGCCCAAAAGGTCGATTACCGAAAGTTTACTGTTGGTGTCGAAAGGAAAAAAGGGTTCGATTTCATGAACATCGCTCCACGAATTGCCACTCAAATTGATGTACGCCTTAAAGGTGGTTTCCCCCAAATACATGATGTCTGTAGCCCCCGTTCCACTAATGTCAGCCAAGTGCAGGTATTCGGGATTGTACTGATCTGGGTAATCGAAAATAGGGGCATTTTCCATACGTATCTTGGCACTAAACTTTCCATACCCCTTATTGGCCCAATAGCACACTGCTCCATTGCGAATACGTACAATATCAGTAAGTCCATCACCAGTCATATCAGCCAAAAAAATGGTCTCGCTCTGGTTGGCGAACACGATGGAGGGGCCCAGTTCTTCTTCATAGGGCTTGTACGTACGTTCTGCCGGCAGGTATCCATTTTTTCCATCGGCAGAATACCAGGTGAAGGCATTTTCTTCAGTGACCACGATTTCGGGCTGTCCGTCACCATTAAGATCCAGCAATCTAGTGTTGGAATCCTGTAAATCTACATTGACTGCCTGCGCAAAGGGCCTAAAAGGTTTCCAATCATGCTCTTGGTCGAGTTCAAAATATCCCTTCAGCGAACCGTCATTGACGACTACTTGCTTTTCACCATTAGCGGCCAGGTCTTGAATGGATAAGACGCCTGAAGACAGCCCCGTAAACGAAGGTTTGGGCAATACGTTCTGGGCAGTGGAAAAAGCCACATTGCCCTCTTCTTCCACATCGCCCCAATTGCTTTTATAGAACCATCCCCCACCCTGCTCGGTCAAAATACCAGAGATTCCTTCTCCGTACAGATCCACCCACTGGTAATTATTGGTCAACCCTACGGGGGCATGTATGATAGTTTCGGCGTCAACATTTTTAATAGTGTTGTCCCATTCCAGTGCCTGATAGGTGAGCTCTAATGGGGGAAGTTCTTTTTTGGAATAAGTGCCATCTGGCTTTCTAACATATCCGTTTTGTGAAATTGCCATCAAATAGGTAGTCTCTGACCGTCCGGACCCATTGATCGAAGAAGGGGCATATTCGAAATCAAGGGAACTCACCAGATAGTTTACGCCAAAAACTTCCTCTTCAGGGGTTCCCACAAATTGCTTTTCATCAGTAAAGTGATGGAACATCAGTACGCGTTTACACAGTCGATTTGTTCTGATTTCAAAACCAGGGCGATACGATGAAAAGGCATCGGGACGATAGTCCCACAGGCCCGTATCTTGGGGGGCAGGATTGAGGACATTGTGTTCCCCATAGTCTAAAACCGCTTCAAAAAAGTGTTCGGTATCGGCCGGGGGTTGGGGGTCATACGGTTTTGCGTTATCTGCATAGTATGGCCTGCGATTGCCATATTTGACTGCTTTTAGATACGTGTTTGTAAAGGTCGCTATACCCTTGATACGGTTCTTTTCGTATGCTGCATTGGGCACATTGGTCAAATCTTCCTTTTTGTACTGGTATTGGATCCAATTGCCCTTGTTGTCATAACCAAACTCGGGCATCCATTGAAAGACCAATGTCTCATCTTCTGGATCCGCGATGCGTGCAGAAGGGCTTCTCCCAAAAATAGTGACTGTATTGGTACCAGTGGTCACCTTCCAATACACCCCATGGTCGGGGTGGTGTATTTTTTCAATGCGCTCAAAACCGCCTTCAATACGAGGGCGGTATCGTTTTACGGTATACCCTCCTGCCCCATTGTTGGTATATTCCTTTTCTTGCCATGAACCACCCACCTCCTCTAAAAAGGGTACCAAGTCCTCTGCACCCGAAAACATAAAGATATCCTCTTCTTTACCATTCCGATACCTAGGTAACCTCTTATCGGTCTTCCGTTGGATCATGGGTAAGGCCATTGCCCAACCAAGACCAAAAGGGCCATTGCCCCCACCGGAGTTATAGGAGAGGGAAAGAGAAGGCGAAAAACCATTTCTGCCAGGGGTCAATGGAAGGGGTACGGAAAGGCCAGCTGTACCATTAACGGCATTCACCTCAAATTTCTCATCGATACCACTAAGGGCCCCACCACCTTTGGGCAATGTTATTTCAGGTATTTCAATGGCATTGGATTCCGTGGATCGTTCTTCGGAAATGGCGGCAACACCCTCTTGTGACGGGCGTTCGCGGCCTCTGGTTTCAGCATCCATTTTTAAGATTTTACCTACAAGATATTTAATAATACACCCCAATCTTTAGAAGAATGTATTGCTTGTTTAAAAAAAAGTATGGATGGAAAGAAAGGGATTGTAAAACGGAAAGCACTGATTTTTGTCAAAAGATGATGTGTGGTTTTGCACTACATACACCCCCAAATGTTTTACAAAAACGATCAACTTAAAGATAATTACCGAATGTACTCCACGCATCAAGAACTACGGATTGTTGCCAATTAAAGTCTTGATTTAATTGCTACTAAAAAAATCAATTGCCTAGATTATCAAAAAAGGATCAGGAATGTGACACCCTGGCACAAGAAAATGGTTTTGAAGGTTCTGTCCCGTAAAATGGCCTTTAAATTGTACCTCCATTTTGTATACCAAAATCATGTATTACCCGTTTGGTATGTATTCCAAAGAGGAAAGTTCGTATGAAAGCTGTACGCCCTTACCAACATTTAAGACAAACATTAAAATTTGTTCCCCTACCATGAACACGATCTGCAAACAAATTATTCTCATCGCATTAACAACAATTCCCCTAATCACCTGTGGGCAAAAAATAAAAATAAAAAAGGAAGTCATTATGTTCGATGGCAAAGAAGTTGCCTTGGTCAACTCAGAATTGCGCGATAATTATCTTTTTTCAACGCTTTCTGGTGAAAAAGCATTCAACGTTGCTTTTAAAGGTATGTCAGCTTCCAATACAGAGGGTTTTCAATGGTTGGAAATCACTTCCACAGATGATAAAAAAACTGAAGTTCCCTATGAAATATTAATGACATCCCTTAACCCTACAAAGTTAATTGTCAAACTCCTTAGTGCTAAATATGGACTGATCACTTCTGAAGGCATTGCCATGGAAACTGTAGCCACGTTTTTTTCGAAAGAACGGGAAACATTGAGTGACAAATATGCAAAAGCTGTAATTGCCGCCAAAAATGATCAAATAGAGCGAAAGGCAAAAGTTGGCAGCTATAGACCATTCGTAAAAGACGATGGGACAATTGTCTTTGGTGGTACGACCGGCACCAAAATCATGGGGCGTGTATCTTATGGAAACAATAGCTACCATGTTATGGATTTAGACGGAATTACCGTTGGAATGGCCTCAGGGTGTTCCACATGCACAACTGTAAAAGCCAAGACCTTTACCGGTGAAGATTTTGAATTTGACTATGGCTCTAGAACAATGATGACTGGGCGTTTTTCAAGATCTTTCGCACAAATTTTTGTTGAAGAACTGTTGGGTAGGGACTACAAACTTGGCCGTGAGGCCAAAGCCTATAAAGAAAGGCTTCATAAAGAAAAAGTGAACATCGCTAAAGAGAACAGTATTAATCTTTATGGCGTACCCGGTTATGTCATTGACGAAGATGGTACAAAATACGAAGGGACCATCTATGCAATATTCGAAAAGCTACAGCTAGACCCTGCACAACAGGAGAGCGATTTATATGATATGAATTCCATTGACAAATTGGGGAAATTTGTCAGTATCAAATACAAAAATGATAAAGGACGAATACGCACTAAACGTTTTGCTGCCCGAAACAATATCATCTTTGGTGCAACAAATGATGGCAAGAAAGATGTATTCTACGGAATGAGAACAAAGGGAAATGCTATGAAAAAGTTCTCAAATGCAACCAATCTGGGATTTGATAATTCTTATTTCTATAAAGTAGAATATGATAGCGATAACCACAGCGTTTTATCAAAACCAGGTGAACCAAACAAGTTTGTGTTAAAGTTTGCCGATACCAAAGTTGGTTTTATGATTGATAATAGAGGGAACGAAAAACTATCCGATGCGCTCGCGGAGTTTGTTATCAATTGTGAATCCCTTTCCGAAGATATCAAAAATCAAGAATTCGATTTGGGCAACTTTGAAAACTTGAAATCCATTGTAGATGAGTACAGTACGTGCAATTAAATATTATCTGCCGTGCCAAAGGGAAGAAAATGGTAAATTGGAGCAAAGCTGAATGACTGCCACTTGAATGGGGCTATAGCCAAACCTATCTTGATGCGTAGAAACGAACTTTTTTAATCAATCAGGTTTTCCAGTTCTGGGGTATTTTTATTTAGCCCTGCTTTAAAAAGTTGATTTAAAAAATGGGGCCGTTGCTGTTTTCTAAAATGTCCGATTGATTGTAGTTTGAAACAAGGTAAATGAGGTGCAACGGACAATAATTTCAGGCCATTCTGTAATTTCAGACATTTTGGTTGTTCAATGTATTCTTCTTTAAGAAACTGGACAAGATTACCAAAGTCTTTGATATGACACTGGAAGAATTTTTCAATAAGGGTTTTACTTGGGAAAGCAAGTCTGATTATTCAAAAATCAATGTCGATGGCATCGACATAATACCGTTGAACAAAATGAAGTTTTGTGATATATACACCCTATAACTATTGAGAAAAGCAATAAAAGATTGTATTTACCATTTTATGAATCAAGTTGACTGGATTCACTTCGTGCGTCCAAAAAAATAAGATTGTTGCAAATTAAAGCTCCGCTTTGATTGTATTTAAAGCGAAAGGTTTCCTTAAGAAAGTGAACTTTCTACGAAAACCTTCAACGCTTTAACTTGTCGGGATGACTGGATTCGAACCAGCGACCACGCGCACCCCATGCGCGTACGCTACCAGACTGCGCCACATCCCGAAAAAACAGTTTTCACTGTTTAGAATCTCAATAAACAATACCCAAATCCCAAAACCGTCTACTACGTTAAGCAGTCTGGGCACGAGATGGGGTTTATCCCCAACAAAACTGAGGGGCCACATCCCTTAAACTGGGCAATCGAAAATACAGCCTATAGTGAATACAACTGTTTCTCTAAAGCATCCAGCAAATTCGCCAGTACCACTTGCCCAACACCTTAAATCTCATTCTTCAACAACCAAAAGTTGTCAATAGTCATGAATTTAGGATTGCAAAAATAGAAATTAAATTGAAATCAATCGATATGAATGTCAATATCTCTTACCAATGTCAATGACCAGACAGAAATTCCCGAATTTCCATATAAAAAGCTTCCCTAGCTTCGGCAGAATCGTTATTGGGATTGAAAAGAAAATGACTGATCGTATGCTTCTGGCAAAACTCATCCAAATCTTTTCCTTTCCACATATGGTAACTCAACAACAAGGTGTTATAGTCAATCTTGTAGGGTTTGTTTTCCTGTTCATACGCGTTGAGGTACAAGTTCAGTTTGAAAATAGAGGACTTTAAATCGTTACTTTCTTCATTCAGAAATGTAGCGATTTTAGAGAGTTCTTTGTCATCCATAATAGTGCGAGGTGAGCTAATTTTATTATAACTAAATTAGGAAGTATACTACTTCTACCTGCAATATAACAAATAAGTTCAACTTTAAAGGTTAAACGATTAAAATGGTTTTTAACATTTTATCGATATAAGGTAAAATGCCCCACATATTGTTGTTTTTCATTATCATTGGCATTGACCACATACCAATAATCCCCACTCGGCAATGGCCTTCCCTCATAGTTTCCATCCCATTTTGAAACTTGGTCCAGGCGTGCCACCACCCTTCCGTAACGGTCATAGATGATCACTTCGATATTCGGAAAAAATTCCCTGTTACGCGGGTACCATTCATCATTCATATTATCGCCGTCAGGCGTGAAGAAATTGGGAATATCGACCATGCCATCAAAATCAAAAGGAAATACCAGTTCGGCCATACAGCCTCTTTGGTCAATGACCCGAATGTTCACAATGGCATCGATGTTGATGTTAAACACATTGTTGCTTCCCGTTGATTCCCCTTCAAAGAAAAATTCATACCCCCCAAAACCACCTGTGGCAATGGCAGTAATTTCATCTGGTCCTGTCTTATTTGCTTCCAAGACCAAAGGTTCATAGGGTTCGATAGCAAAATCAACCGAGGTCGCACAACCATTTTCATGATAAATGTAAACGGTATGCTGACCGGCAGGTAAATCGGCCCAAGTGCGATCGGTGTTCGCCAAGGTGATATCATCTACATCCAAAGCGAACAATACTTCTGAAAGCACATCTGCATTTTGTAGCTGTATCGTCGTGGTACTATTGGGAAAAATACCTTCACAACCATAAACCACTATGGGTTCGGCAGCAATATCAACACCAATTGCTATGGGTACCACAATATTGGTAGTACAGCCATTGGCATCCCTCACAAAGAACACGTAGGATTCACCGCCAATAAGGTTGTCAAAGAACAACGTATCGTTTCTTACAAAATCTGCATCATCTGATGAGTTCATGCTGACTTCATAATATTCAACCCCCATGGGGTCTGTGAAAGGTGTACCCCCTGATATGCTCAACTGTGCAGTACCATCTGCAAAACCCAGACAGATCTCCGGTGTTTCCACTGACGACACTTCCAATTCCCCCGGTTCAAAAACCTCAACCATCGTCGTCTCTGAACAGCCTTGTGAATCTTGGATCAACACCACATATTCCCTACCGTCTGGAGCACCTTCCAAATCTTCAAAAGTGTATATTCCCGGATTGTCAGGGTCACTGAAAAATTCGTTGAAATTGGGCCCAATGGCAAACTGAAGCAGGCCCTCTCCACCACTTATCACCTCAATGGTAATGGTGCCATCTGCTTCTCCGCTACACGTAATCGGTGTCGGCATCGCATTGAACAAAATCGGTGCGGGCCTGGTGATTTCATATGGCCCTTCGATATCTTGACAACTGCTCCCACTGGTAACCGCTATGTAATAGTTGGCCGCTTCAGAAAGGCCTTCAAAGGTTCCAAAGTTGTTTGAATCCACTACCACTGCAGACGGCGACGGGCTAAAGGCATCTACCGGGTCACCAAAATACAGCGTATATGTATTGCTGCCCACACCGCCTGATGAGAAAGATTCGATACGACCATCATTTTCAGAGGCACATGAAATATCATCTGGTAAATTGACCACCAAATCAATGTTCTGTGCATCTACCAAGGTCAATCCATTTGAGTTGATTACCCCACAGGTGTTGGTAGCATTGACCTTTCGCACTTCAAACTGATAGAACCCAGGTCCTCCATTGATCAACACACTGGTATTGCCCAGCCCCATGGTCGTGAAGGGATCAGTTGGTGCCGCCCCAACAGGTCGGTACTCATATTCAAAGCCTGGTTCTGGGTTTTCGATGCTCAAGCGCATTTCTCCCAAACCACCACAACCTGGTGCTTGAACTTGAATAAGGTTCGGAATTATTGGTGGTGGTGGATCTACATAATAAGGTACGGTCACACCGATACAACCAAAACTTGAAGACACCTCTATCGCATACCAACCTTGACTGATAAAGCCTCCACTGGTTCCAACAAAAGTTGGGGAATCTTGTAATCCACTTCGAGAAAGCTCATCGGCAATATTGTTACTGCCCAAATAGATCAATTGGTATTTATAGCCTGATCCTGTCACACCCCCTGTTGCTCCGGCTACTGCTGTAATGGCATCGCCGGTCGTAGGGTCATAGGCTTCCAACACCGCATTATTGCCATCAGGACATACCAAAGCTTGTGGTTCACGTATACCTGCCTGAATGGGGGGTATTGGATCCAATGCAATATCAAAAAAGGTTTCACAATGCTCAATGTCTCGATATGCTACCCTGTAGTCACCACTGGAGAGGTTTTCAAATTCATTGCTGCTTCCCCAAGTGACCACTTCGGTCGGATAAGTGCCCGTACCATCATCAATCAACAATCGGTATTCATAAGGGGCAGTGTCCCACCCACCGGTCAGGTTGGCTTCTATCTTTCCGACATTGTCATTACAGCTCACATTGCCAATTTCAATGGCTGATGGCACCAAAGGTCCGTTAGGGGTACGAACAGTAGCCAAATTGCTCACATTTGCACAAAAAGGATTTTGGGTCGATGTGATCCTTACGACAAAATTACCCCCACTTAGGCCCGTAATGGTTTCAGGATTATTAGCAGTATCAAGATTGCCCGTGATTCCAGTAGACGTTTCATTGCCCATATTGTCTACCATGAAAACTTCATAATCGTATGTTCCTGTATAGTCGGTCACCGCAATGGAAAGTTCACCATCATTACCGGGAACCGAACAACTTACCGGTCTTGCTTCACTGATTGCAATGGTCGGCAATACAGGTTCATGTACTTCATGTTTTGGTAATGGATAAGTACACCCCCCGATGTTATCGACCACTTCAAATAGATAATCCCCGGCATCGGGTAAGGCTATAATGACAAAATCATCACCTGGATTGTTCGAAACCGGAGCTATTGCGGTCACCGAATTGGTATTTACTGTGAAATCTGTAGTGCCAACTACTTCAATACGCACCATTTCATCATTCACACAATCAAGTACACTCATGACACTCAAGGTGGGCACCACATCAGTTGGTGGGTTTATGGTAGGTACATTGAATGTGGTCTGGCAACCATTGCCATCTATGGCATAGACCGTAATATTTTGCGGAGACCCATTGTCAATGATCTCAAATGTGTTGCTTGACTGATAGTTTTCAAATCCGGTAATGCTGTATTGGTAGCCTCCGATGGCCGTACCGGGATCAACAACGGTCACTGTGATAATGGTTGAGCTAAAGGTATTTATTCCAGGCTCACATGAAAAATCGGGCGCACTGGCTGTAATGGAGAAAGGTAAGGGTTCTACAATATCAATACCATTTTGCCGTACAGAACAGTTTCTGGCCGTGACCACTTCAACATCATAGATATCGGGCACCAGACCAGGAAAAGACCCAGAACTGTTCTGTTGGACGATATTGGCCGTACCTGCCTCGTACAAGGTATAAGTGATGGGGCCGTCAACATCGGTGCCTGCCTGTAAAATCACATCAATACTGCCATCGTCGGCACCGTTACATGAAATATCTTCTTCAAGAATAGCGGAAATCACGGGTAAGGTGGCAGCCTCCAATGTAATACCATCTACCAAAAAGGTACAATTTCCCGTGCCATCTGAAACAATGTTGTCGGTCACCAAAACCTGATAGTCTCCCGGTGCCCTATTGGCAAATACCGCATTGTTATTTTGGGATATGGATACGGGATTGCCCAAATAATCAATTCCCGTTAGATCAAAAGTGAAATCGCCACTGCCCCCATTGGGTATGATCGTTATTTCGCCATCGGCATTATTACATGAGGGGGAAGCACTAAAATCACCCGATGCCGATAAGAACTCATATACCTCGGCAATGGCATCACTGCTACAGCCATCTGCATCTTCAAGATAAACGGGGTAATTTCCAGGGCTGCCCACTATAAAGGTCGCCTCATATACTGCTCCGTTCAAGACCCCAAACTGAGTGGTACCATTTAGGGTAAACCTTGGTATATCTGTAGTATTCGGAGTACTTACCGTAATCTGGAAACTGGTTGCCGTAACATCACACTGATTGTCAACCACAATATCAGGGGGGGCCAAAGCAGGTTGCAACTGAATAATGGTCGCAATATCAAATGAGGTACAACCGCTGATATCCCTGACATAGACATCATAATTTCCGGCTGCAGCCACAAACGTTGTTGTTGTCGTATAATCAGCCGGATATGTGGGAACAACACCACTATCCATAAACGCAAATTCATAAGGTCCCCCTGCACCCCCTGAACCTTGTACCGTAATCTGGCCAAGTGCATTACAATTGGCAGGTTGCTCACTCAAAATATCGATATCGGGCAAGTTCTGGTCGATGGTCACTGCTACCCCATCAGTACAGGCAGTACCTACCTCTGTGACAATGACCTGATAGTTTCCAGGAAGTGTTTCGTAGGTATTCGAATAGGTTGCCGTAGTCACTCCCGTAGGAGTTTCCAAGGTAATGCGCGTGCCATCATCTGAGTTCAACAATTCAATGATCAGATCAGCGGGTGTGGTATAGCCTGAAACCGTATAATCAATTTGTCCGAACCGGTTGGCATCACAATAACCGGGGGTTGAGAGTGCCGTAACATCCAATGGTGATGGCCCTTCTACAGGGTCTATGGTTTCGATATGGGTACACATGGTAGTGGTATCATATACTTCTACAGTATAGCTTACCCCATATTGCAGATTGTTGAAAGTGTGCCGTCTTGGCGGACTGTTCAAAGGGGTAAAGGTACTGGGTGGATTGGTTACCAAACGGATTTCAAAAGGCCCAATTCCCCCCACCACTTCAACGGTATTCGTAAATCCGCTGGCATCACAGACAATAGGGGTCACTGGGTCTGGTACAATATCCAGATCGGTGTCTTCAACAGTGACTACATCTTCATCCCTACAACCCGTAGCATCAAGGGTCACCACGGTATAAACGCCGGGTGGTACATTGTTGAAGGTTTCCGTTGTGCTTGACGTGGGGCCTATTCTATCGAGCTCGGCACCAAACTGTTCCTCTAAAATATAAGTAAAGTCGGGAGTTCCATTGGTCACCCCTGTAATCTGGATGGAACCTTCAACAACCCCACCCGTACAAGCCGCATCTACAGGTGCTACCGTTGCATCAGGGGCAATCCCTGCTGAAGGTACCGTGAAGCTTTGTGGAACCGTTTCACATCCCCGATCATCCCTGACTATAAAACTATAGGTCTGACTTTCGTTCAATCCAGAATAAATTGTTTGTGACGAAAAAGCACCACCATCAAAACTGATTTCATAAGGAGGCACTCCACTAGTGGCATCTGGAGTGATGATGACCCTGCCACTGTTCGTTTCACCACAAGCCGGTGGAAACACCTCATAACTTGCGGGATCGATTGAAATAGGCGGTTCCAGTACAAATGGACTCGACTGGGCCACACATCCTTCATTGTCGGTCACCCGAAACACATAGGTGCCCGGGATTGCCGTACTATATACAAAACTATTGGCCGTCAATGCAATTGGGGTACCAAATGTTACCCCATTATCGAAACTCACTTCGTATTGTTTCGGACCGGCACCCGAAAGATAACCCCCTGTCACTTGAACATCAATTGCCCCGGGTGCTCCACCACAGGGAATCTCGGTGTTCAAAGCGGTATTTACCCGTAATTGTGGATTTATGGTAAGGTTCTCGATATCGCTACAGTTGTTGCTATCGCGTATTTCAATCGCATAATTTCCTGGAGCAAGTCCTGTAAATACAGGACTGACTTGCCATGCCCCACCATTGATTCGATATTCATATGGTGCGCCTGCAGAACCGGCGGTGACCACTTGTACCCCGAGGGTTGCTCCAGTGGCAGGCACATAGCACAAATCAGATGCCGTAGCATCATAATCAATCTCAGGAGCATCTAAAGGCGTCAACGTAAACGCAAAGGTATCGGTACAACCTTCGGCATCTTCCACCGATAAGGTGTAGTTACCGGCTTCGGTCAAACTACCAAAAGTGGTTCCCGTTTTTGGTCCAACACTGGTTCCTGAAGGATATTCCAAAGTATATTGATAGCTTCCCCATCCCCCAGTGGCATTGGCGATCACCCGACCAATATTGCTATTGTCGCAACTCATATCGGTGACTGTTCCGTTCAAGTCAATGGGTGTTGTGGGTTCTTCTATGGTGATGGTGGCCGTATCTTGACATCCCGTATCTACGTCGGTGACCGTAATGGTATAGCTACCTGCCCCAGATGGGGGAAGATCTACCTCTAAATCATTCTGTGCCCCGCTTTCTGCACCTCCATTGATATTGTAGGTATAGGTATTGGCAAAACCATCAATGATAAAAGTGCCATCACCATCGGTAGCTCCGGTACATACCTTAAAGTCACCTCCAGATTTGACCCGGGCCCGAATCGAACTGATCACTGCAGGAGTAAAACTGTCGGTATAGGTACAATTGTTTGCATCGGTCACCCTGAATTGGTATGCAGTGTTGGTGTTCAATCCCACAAAAGTATCACTGCCCCCATTATCAATACTTACAGGACTGATAATCTCATACCGAACAATGGCCGCCGAACTGGTGACAGCCAGTTGTACATCTGTAGTCCCTGCAGCACAGCTGATATTACTTTGTAAAAATGCGATATCGGTTGGGGGATCCACATCAAGAATAGTGATCGGTGTCAGTTCCAATCGGCAACCCCCACTGTCACGAATGATGGGCGTATAGGTACCAGGCGCCAAATTATCGTAGTACGTCTGTGTGGTAAAATTGGAAGGGTTGTCCCCCGAAATACTGAACACATAGCCGCTACCCGATCCTCCCGAAAAAGGGCCTTGAAATTCAATAATTCCCCCTATCACGCCACCACTGCCATCACAGGTTCGATCGGCAATCTTCACTGCAGATCCCGTAATCGTGCCTACCGAGGCGACCGTCACTGTTACGGGAATGGTATAAATGCAATCAAATGTACCCTGTTGGTAACGTACCTGAATGGTAGTGTACGTTCCTGCGGGCACTGTCAATAATGGGTCGGTACTCCAAGGGTCTGCCGGCGTTGCCCTATAACTGAGATTATAGCCTTTGGCATCAATGACATTGATATCAATTTTAGCTCCACCATTGGTACAGGTACCATCAATTCCACTAGCTGTCACGTCTGGTGGGGTGAGTTCCACAACATTGGCAGAAGCAGTGATGACACATCCATTGGCATCGGTAATTGTAAAATCATAGGTGCCTGCTGTAGCCACATTATAGGTAGTCTGTGTGGTGTATGACCCTGACGAGGAACCACCGTCACTAACAGTGAACGTATAGGGTGGTGAGCCGCCAGAGGTGCGTACGATGATACCCACACTGGCAGAGCCACAAGTAGGGTCTGAACTTAGACTTTCATTTACTTCGGTTGAAGCGGATAATGGTACAATACCATCACCAATAATGATGGGATTACCGTTGACATCCAAATCCTGTTGTGGCGGTGGAATTCCGTTGGCAGGGTCTCCTGTACATTGCTGGGTCTCAACCTGTACACTGTATGTGCCAAAACCCACCGCACTGAAAGTGTATGGGTTTGTAGTAATAAAGGTGGTAAATTCTTGGGGTATTCCATTTTCATCAAGCAGGGTATATTTATAGGGGCCTGGCACATCATTTACCGTGACAGTGATACTACCAGTATCTCCAAAACACTGGGCATCAATGAAATCCACATCCATACTGATATCCAATTGTTCAATGATAATAGGTTCATAGGGGTATTCACAGGTATTGGGTGTATTCTGTAGTCTCGCCTTGACAATATAGGTGCCAGGTGCCAGACCATCAAAGATGGGTGATCCCTGCCACGGTCCGAAACCACTTCCACTATCAATACTGTATTCGTAAGAACTGGAAAGGTTGGTAATCTGAATTCGGCCATCGACCCCACAGATATAGTCACGTTTCACATAGGTCTGGGTGATGGTACTTTTTTTGACCTTAAAAAAGTATTGCTGCCCATCAGCTACGACGCGAAATTCAGCACCGGTCCCTGCCGGTATGGTACTGGCATCCAAAGTAAAGGTTTGGGAAGTACCCACTGTAGTATAACAGGACAGGTTGGTATTCGGACAGTCTTCATTGGTATCTGGACTACAAGCTCCCCCCAAAATTTGCCACTGTACAGAACCATACGGACCCCCGGCAAGCGATATCACACGATCATCAGAATCACCGCAGAGATTGAAACGGGCTACGGTAAATCCGTTGTCACTACAGCCTACCTCTTCATCTGCACCTTGGATAATGGTCATGAACATGCTACTCTCAACAGCTGGGATAGCCTCAAAACCAGTAAGTTTTGCCCTATTTTCATCAGCTGTAGTACTTTTTACAGGGGCATCTACCTCTGCCGATACAGCTTCTGAAAAAATTCTATAAACCTTGGTTTTTGCCACTGCTGAAGAAAAAACTATTGATATCACTATCAACAGCAGGGCATACAAAGGATGCCTTGTTTTTCGTGGGAGCATAGGTTAATTCGTTATGGTAAGAATACGCAGATTTGGGACCTTAATATTCTAAATTGTAATGATCTAAACTTATATTAAATTCTTATGTTTTAACCGGTATAAAACCGTAATTCGTCTATATTAATTATCATTTCAACGTGAAATTATGAAAAAAAGTGCGATTCATGGGTATTTTTTCGTTGTAATGCTTACTTGGTCCTGTGCCCAAAGTGTGGACAAAACAATCAATTCACCAAAAAAAATTGCTTTTTCGACAGAACTTGTAGTTCCCAGCTTACAAAATCCATGGGGAATGGCCTTCTTACCTGACGGCAGTCTTTTGATTACCGAAAAATCTGGAACGCTCATCCATTTCAACAATGGAAAGAAGACAAGTATTGCCAATACCCCCGAGGTGTTCAATCGTGGACAAGGGGGTTTTATGGATGTGGAACTGCACCCTGATTATGAAGAAAACGGATGGGTCTATTTTTCTTATTCATCACCTGAAGGGCGTGGAAGTGGTGCCAATACGGCAATAATTCGGGCTAAACTTGATGGTAATCGACTTGTTGAAAACGAAGTGCTTTACAAAGCCACCCCCAATACCCCACGGGCACACCATTTTGGGTCACGGCTGGAATTTGATGATGAGGGATTTCTCTATTTTACCATAGGCGATCGCGGAAACCGGGATGTCAATCCGCAGGATATCAATCGGGATGGAGGCAAAGTATATCGAATACATGCCAACGGGCAAATTCCGAGTGACAATCCCTTTGCAAACGAATCAGGGGCCAAAACAGCCATTTTCAGTTATGGCCATCGCAATCCGCAAGGATTGGCCAAGCATCCCAATACCGGAAAAATATGGGAACATGAACATGGACCAAGAGGGGGTGATGAAATCAATGTCATTGAAAAAGGGAAAAACTATGGATGGCCTGTAATCACTTATGGCCTCAATTATAGTGGCACCAAGATTACCGATGAGACCGCACGTGTTGGAATGGAGCAACCCCTATACCAATGGACACCTTCGATAGCACCTTGTGGAATGGCCTTTGTCACTTCAGACAAGTATCCTGATTGGAAGGGAAACCTTTTGGTAGGCTCCCTGGCCTTTCAATATCTGGAACGCTTGGAGGTCAAAGGCAACAAGGTCAACTACCGTGAAAAACTATTGGATGGCATGGGCCGCTTGCGCAATGTGAAACAGGGGCCTGATGGCTTTATTTATGTAGGAATTGAGGGAAAGGGAATCTATCGATTGGTGCCGAATGAAAAGATTTAAGATCAGCTGATGGCACCCAACATTTTTTGGGCTGTCTTAGCTACTGATTTTCTTGGATCGGCAATCAGGGATTCTAGATGCGGACCCAACCATATCTTTAGATTTACATCTTTCTTTGCCCATTTTCCAAGGGTCTTCATGGTTTCGTTCAGCACGATCCAATCATGATGATGGGCCAAGTTGTGCTTCAAGATGGTTTTGGCAAGGTTAACTTGCTCATCGCCCATATCTTTTTCAAGCAAAAGAAACAATTGGGCCAAAGTCCATTGGGTACTGGCTTGGTCAATTTTGGAGATTTCCTCTAAAAACCGGTCGATATAAGGCAACAACAGTTCCTTTCTTGCTTTGCATATCCGCTTCATCGCATTGGAAACCCGTAATCGAACCACCGCATCTTCGCTAAAATAGCAATGAAAGAGTTCATCAAAAGCTTCCGGATCTTTTAAGACCTGGTCAACCACCTGCACCGTATTGCCCAATGAATTCGGATGCCCGCCGGTCAACAAGTTCTCGAAACTTTTCATGGTTGAAATTTCTCCAATGCCCTTCTGACAGAGCCGTATTTTTTCAATATACTTTGCGCTTCTTCATAATCCAGTCCCAATGCCTCGACCAGATAACGTGTACCCCGGTCCACCAATTTGTTGTTGCTCAATTGCATATTGACCATTTTGTTGCCCTTTACCCTACCGATTCTGACCATTAATGCGGTCGAGATCATGTTCAGTACCAACTTTTGACTGGTACCGCTTTTCATTCGGGTACTCCCTGTAACAAACTCCGGTCCCACCTCTACCGCAATGGGAATATCCACCTCGACTGCCAAGGGTGAGCCTGGATTGTTCGTAATACCAGCCGTCAACACACCATTTGTACGGGCATCTTTAACCCCGCCAAGTACATAAGGGGTTGTACCTGAAGCTGCAATACCAATAACCACATCATTTTGGGCTATATTGAATTCTTGCAGGTCTTTCCAAGCTTGTTGCGGATTATCTTCTGCAAATTCGACTGCTTTCCGAATGGCCCCATCACCACCAGCTATCAATCCGATGACCCGGTCATGGGGCATGCCATAGGTGGGGGGAATTTCAGAGGCATCCAAAATCCCCAAACGACCACTGGTTCCTGCACCGATATAAAAGAGACGGCCTCCCTCTTCAAATCGCCCGGCCAAAGCGTCTACCAATTTTGTAACTTGTGGAATAACCTTTTCAACTGCAATTGCAACCTTTTGGTCTTCTTGGTTCATATTTTTCAATAGGTCACCAGTGCCCATGGCTTCCAAATGGTCATAAAGCGATGGTTGCTCCGTAATTTTGGTGTAATCTGACATATTAAAGCAAACGGATTTCTTGGTTTCTAAAATTGTCCAATAACTGATGGTCAGGTTCCAATTCGGTAATCATGGTGTCTATGGCATTGATATCACAGGTCTTGAACCGATGCTGCGAATTCAATTTTTCTGATATGCACAAAAGTACCGCTTTCTTTGATGCCTGGATCACCGCTTTTTTGGTCTGTACAATGTCCCAGTCAAATTCGGTCAACCCAAATGCCGCATCTACATAGCCTGTACCGATAAAGCTGTAATCGACCTTGATCTGGGCCAAATTATGCACGGCGTTCGAACCTACGGATATCTGGGCATCCTTTGATAGTGTTCCTCCAATAAAAATCGTCTCGACATTGGGTCGGTTCAACAGTTCCATAGCTACGGGGAGACTTAGGGTAAAACAGGTCAAATTGATATTGGCAGGCAGTAACCGTACCAATTCCAAACAAGTGGTACCCCCATCGATCAAGACCACACTGTTTTCTTTCAATAACGTCGCCGCCTTTTCTGCTATCGCTATTTTTTCTTCCAATGCGTATACGTTGTTCCGCTTTGGGCTATAGTTCGAAAAACCTAGCGAAATGGCACCTCCATGCACCTTACGCAATCGATTTTCAGCATCCAGTTCCTTGACATCCCTACGGATGGTATCGATGGAAACATCCAATTTCTCTGCGATGTCGGTCAACAATACCCTGTTGTGCAGTTCAACTTCATTTAAAATCGTACGCTGTCGCTCTTCTTTAAGCATAAAAACGTGTGTAAAATTATCTTTTCAAGCAAAGATAGTAATTTCCTTTATATGCTGTTTTATACCGTTTTAAAGTTAAAAAATTGTTATTAATTGCACAAAACTGCATTAAAAAAAGCATAAAACAGCAAAAAATAATTACCTTTGCCCCAGCATTAAAACAAAATCACAATAATTAACTATGCAAATCGCTACAGCACCCCAAAAAAGTTTTGACATCTCTTACAAACCCGTTGGACAGTTTGAAGAGACCCGTTTTGAAAAAATACACAATGTTATTTTTCAGAGCTCCAGTCAAGCCTCGATCATAGTCGCCCAAGAAATTGCCAGGCTCATCAGACAAAAGCAACAACGGGGCTTGTCATGTGTTTTAGGTCTGGCCACGGGCTCATCTCCTATTCGGGTGTATGAAGAACTTGTACGAATGCACAAAGAGGAAGGATTAAGCTTTTCAAACGTCATTACTTTTAATCTTGACGAGTACCTGCCCATGGAAAAGGATAACCGCCAGAGCTATTGGCATTTTATGCACGAGCATTTATTTAGCCATGTGGATATTTCCACAGAGAACATTAACATTCCCGACGGTACATTGGCAGGTGACGACATCATACCGTATTGCTTGAACTATGAACAAAAGATAAAAGACGCCGGGGGACTTGATTTTCAATTACTGGGTATTGGAAGAACGGGGCATATCGGGTTTAATGAACCAGGCTCGCATTACAACTCTGGCACTCGCGTCATTACGTTGGACCACATTACAAGGGTAGATGCGGCCCCCGCTTTTTTGGGTATCGATAACGTACCTAGACGGGCGATAACCATGGGAATCTCAACCGTGCATAATGCAAGAAGAATTGTACTTCTGGGGTGGGGGCAAAACAAAGCGGATATTATCAAAAAAACGGTTGAGGGTGAAATTTCATCTGAGGTGCCCGCCACCTATCTGCAAAAGCACCACAACTGCACCTTTGTTCTGGATACTGGTGCTGGCAGTAAGTTGACCCGTAACAAAACCCCTTGGTTGGTCGATGAATCTTGCAAATGGACCGAAACCCTTACTGCAAAGGCTGTGTTATGGCTCAGTATCAACTTGAACAAATCCATTTTAAGCCTAACGGATAAAGATTATAACGATAATGGAATGTCAGGTTTACTGGCCCAACAAGACTCGTATGACCTGAATATTAAAATGTTCAATCGTTTGCAACATACCATAACCGGATGGCCAGGAGGTAAACCCAATGCCGATGACACCAATAGACCTGAAAGGGCCCGGCCAGAAAGGAAAAGGATCATTATTTTTAGTCCGCACCCCGATGATGATGTGATTTCAATGGGCGGCACCTTTGATCGGCTTATCAGTCAAGGCCATGAAGTGCATGTCGCTTATCAGACTTCAGGGAATATTGCCGTTACTGGTACCGAAGCCCTAAAGTTTGCCGAAGTCTTAAACAGGATCAGCCCTTCGGAGAAAACAAACAATCTAATCAACGCCATTGTCACTAAACCTGAAAGTGCAGCAGACACCCTTGAGGTACGTAAATTAAAAGGAAGTATCCGCCGAGGAGAATCTTATGCAGCAACTCGGTATCTGGATTTACCGGATGAAAATGTACACTTTCTGGACCTTCCCTTTTACGAAACGGGCACTGTAAAAAAGAATAACCTCACCCAAGATGACATTGACATCATGGCCAACATCATCAATGAGGTTAAACCCCATCAGATCTATGCGGCCGGCGATCTTGCAGACCCCCATGGAACCCATAGTGTTTGTTTGGATGCGGTCTTTGCCGCTCTGGCGATTTTAAAAGACAAGAAATACATGAAAGACTGTTGGGTCTGGTTGTATCGAGGAGCTTGGCATGAGTGGGATATTCACGAAATTGAAATGGCAGTACCCATGAGTCCGGCCCAAGTCATAAAAAAACGAAATGCTATATTTTGCCATCAATCCCAAAAAGATGGGGTAATGTTTCAAGGTGACGATACCCGTGAATTCTGGATGCGTGCCGAGGAGCGTAACAAATACACCGCAGAAAAATATCGCAAACTAGGTTTGGCGGAATATGCAGCAATGGAGGGGTTTGTACGATATCACTTTTAATTCCCTTCCCATGAAAATAGCAGTAGCGCAATTTGAACCCAAAGACGGGGATAAGACCTATAACTTATCTGTAATCAAAACTTTGGCCGGGCAAGCCAAACAAGAGGGTGCTGATGTCATTAGCTTTCACGAAATGTGCATCACCGGGTATACCCATACCAAAGACCTTGAAAAAGAGACCCTTCTAGATTTGGCCGAAATCGTCCCCGATGGGCAGAGTACCCAAACGTTAATGCAGATTTCTGCTGAATTGGACATCGCAATTTTGGCCGGACTTGTAGAAAAGGATCAGGGCAAAATTTACAACACCTATCTGTGTGTACATATGAATGAGGTGGTCGCCAAATACCGCAAGTTGCATCCTTTTATCAGCAGGTTCATGTCTGCAGGTGATGAATACGTGGTTTTTGACCTACTGGGTTGGAAATGTGGTATCCTCATTTGTTATGACAACAATGTTATTGAAAATGTTCGGGCCACCACATTGCTTGGTGCAGAAATCATATTTGCTCCGCATGTTACCGGCTGTACCCCTTCAGCCATGCCGGGAAGGGGCTATGTTGACGATCGACTTTGGCAAAACAGGGAAAATGACCCCGTCTCATTGCGATTGGAGTTTGATGGCCCCAAAGGACGTCGTTGGTTGTTGCGATGGCTTCCCGCAAGAGCCTATGACAATGGGGTGTATTATGCATTTACCAATCCCATAGGATACGACGGGGAGCATCTAAAAAATGGAAACTCGATGATTCTTGATCCCTATGGGGAAATTCTTTCAGAGTGCCGCACCTTTGAGGATGATATTGTGATAGCGACAATAACCAAAGAAAAACTAAAACTCTCAGGAGGTCATCGCTACAAAAATGCCAGAAGGCCAGAACTCTATAAAGACATATTGGGCCAACCCAATTCTCCACATCTGAAACCGATTTGGATGATATAAATAAGTGCTCTGATGGCCTATTGACCATCTTGAACGTTTCGTTTTCTACTTTTAAAACTATTTTAGCATGAAATAACCTGACATGGTCCAAAAAGACAAAGGAGCATGGGCTTGGGTGCCCATACTATACTTTACACAAGGATTGCCCTATGTTATCGTGGTAACGGTATCGGTCATCATGTACAAGCGATTGGGTATCAGTAACGCCGATATCGGCCTGTATACCAGTTGGCTCTACCTGCCTTGGGTATTAAAACCATTGTGGAGCCCGTTTGTGGATTTAAAAAGCACCAAACGAAGTTGGTTTTTGGCCACACAATTGGTCATTGCCATCACCCTTTTAGGGGTGGGGCTCACCTTACCCACCAATATCTTTTTTGTGACCACATTGGCCTGTTTTTGGATGGCAGCCTTTGCGTCCGCCACCAATGATATTGCGTCTGACGGGTACTATATGATTGGACTCTCTGAGAAAAGACAATCCTTTTTTGTCGGAATACGGAGTACCTTTTACAGATTGGCCATGGTTACTGGCGAAGGGCTTATTGTAATTTTGGCCGGTTTTTTGGAAAACCATTACGGCGATAATACCAAAGCTTGGAGCATGACCATGACGGCAACGGCATTCTTGATGTTGGCCCTTACCGTATCGAACTTTTTTGCTACCCCTAAATATGAAAGTTCCAGCGATATCGTACTTGAAAAACCCAAAGGTTTTTTTGAGGTCTTTGTCTCATTTTTTAAGAAGCCAAACATCATAATTGCCTTAGCCTTTATCTTAACATATCGACTGGGGGAATCCCAACTGGTAAAGATGGCCGCACCCTTTCTATTAGATCCCTTGGAAAATGGGGGGCTGGGCTATTCCACTGAAAAATTGGGCACTATTTTCGGGACGGTAGGGGTCATCATGCTATCTATTGGAGGAATTCTGGGAGGGATTCTTATTTCAAAGGACGGGCTTAAAAAATGGATGTTTCCTATGATTTTATCGCTCAATGTGCCCAACATTTTATATGCCCTTTTGGCTTGGACACAAGCGACCAGCACATGGGCTGTAACAACAACCGTTGTATTTGAAAAGTTTGGTTATGGGTTTGGGTTCGCTGCATTTTTAATGTACCTTATCTACATTGCCGAAGGAAAATCAAAGACTTCGCACTATGCCATTGCCACAGGATTTATGGCCTTGGGCATGATGCTGCCGGGTATGCTCAGCGGATTCATGCAAGAATGGTTGGGCTATAGTGGATTTTTTATTTGGGTGGTCATTGCCGCACTACCTGCCCTATTTTTACTCCCCTTCTTGAAGTACCCTGCAGATTATGGTAAAAAAGGAGGTGCCGATGTTTGAACTTCCTTCTACCAAAACTCTACGTATAAAGCAAAAGATAGGGCAATTGTTTATGCCCGCGGCTTTTATCAATGACAATGAAGAGGAAATCCAAAAAATGGAACAGCTCATCAACGACCATCATATTGGCAGTATTTGTTTTTTTCATAGTCGGGCCAGTGCTGCCACCAATTTCGAGGGTAAAAAAGAAGTAGTCCATAATGAAAACAGTTACGAACGCCTTCGGTATCTCATTGAACGCTATCAAAAAGCAGCAACCGTTCCCTTATTGATTGCCATTGATGCAGAATGGGGTCTCGCCATGCGTATTGAAAACACCCCACAATACCCCTACGCCATTACCTTGGGGGCCATGCAGCATCAAGAAGATTTGGTATTCCAAGTAGGCAGAGGCATTGCACAAGATTGTCGAAAAGCGGGAATTCACTGGAACCTTTCCCCTGTAGTTGACATTAACCTAGATCCGGATAATCCGGTGATAGGATACCGTTCTTTTGGTGATGACAGAAATCGGGTAACGCAGTATGCCAAGGCGTATCTTCATGGAATGCGATCAGAAGGAATTCTAAATTCCATCAAGCACTTTCCTGGTCATGGCGACACGGCTACCGATTCCCATTTAGGCCTACCCCTTATTGATAAAACCAAATCCCACCTTTTGGAAAATGAGCTATATCCCTTTGTCCAATTAATGGATGACACCTTAGATGCGGTTATGGTGGGTCATTTGGCTGTTCCTGCGCTATCCAATGGCAAAAAGATATCCTCATCTGTTTCGAAGGAAGTTATGACCGGTTTTTTACGGGACGAATTGGATTGGAATGGTGTCATCATCTCTGATGCCCTGAACATGCATGCGGTTTCAAAAGATTTTCCAGATAAAGGTGGTGTGGAATATGCTGCTTTTGAGGCTGGCAATGATATACTCTGTTTTGCGGACAATGTAGCGGAGGGCCTTCAAACGATTTCGGAAAACTGTAGCACAACAAGAATCGAAGAAAGTTTCCATCGGTTTTGGAAACTTAAGGAAAAAGCACTGAACAATACTACTTTGGTATCGGAGAAAATTCCCTTTGAAAATCTTATGGAACAATTGGCAGAGACATCGTTAACGTTCTTGAAAGGAGATAGCCCCGAACTTCATATTTTTCGCAGACAAGGTTTTGATTTTGTTCCGTTTGGAAAAACAGATGGCCTTTTTTATGACCAATTCAATGCCCACAAAAGCAATAATGGCAACGTACTTGTAAGTATCGTTCCACGCCAAGTAAAACCAAAAAACCGCTTTGGCTTTACAGAGGAAGAGCTGCAAAAAATATGCGAACTATTGGAAACCAAGGAAGTTGCAATCTATCTCTTTGGCAATCCCTTTGTATTGAATTTAATGCCGTGGCAAAAAGCGGGAACAGTTGTCGTAGTCTATCAAGATTTTGCCATTTTTCAACAGCACGCCATCAACCATTTCAAAGGCAGGGTTGAAGCAAAAGGAAAATTACCGGTCACCTTAAAAAATATCCTTTCATGAACGACGATATCTTAAATTCATGGAAGAAAAATGCCAAAGCATGGAATACTGTCATAGAGGAACAAAACATTCCTTCAAGAAAATATACAAATAAGGCCATTTTAGAAGCGATTAAATCGTTTGGGCTCAAAAAGGTGGCCGATCTCGGTTGTGGCGAAGGATGGCTTTGCCGGAAAATGACCAAAAATCAAATTGAAGCCACAGGGTTTGATGCGACATCTGCATTGATTGAAATGGCAAAGACCAAGGGAAACGAAAGGTACCATCTATTGCGATTTGATCAGATTGTAGCCGGTCAACGTTTACCCAATGCCCCTTTTAACGGTGCCGTCTTCAACTTCTCTATTTATCAAAAAGATCATCTGGATCTACTTTTTCAAGAAATATTGAATGCACTTGATGGCAGAGGAATTGTACTTATACAGACCCTTCACCCCTTTTATTTGATGGAGAACGGATTCGGATATCGTTCGCAATGGCTTCAAGATTCCTGGAAGGGCCTTCCCGGTAACTTTGAAGATGGGCATTCTTGGTATGCACGTACCATGGAAGATTGGATTGCATTGATTTCCAAAATCCCCCAAACGTCATTTGAGGTACAAGAGATAATCAATGCTGAAGAAAAACCCCTTTCACTACTTATCATCATAAAGAAGAAATATGGATAACTACAAAGTTTTGGGATTAATGTCGGGAACTTCACTGGACGGCCTAGACTTGGCCTATTGTCATTTTTGGAGAAAAACAACTACATGGGACTTCGAAATTCAGCTATGCGAAGCAATTTCTTATGATAAAAGCCTTTTTGATCAATTGAAAAACGCCATTCATTTATCTGAAAAAGCGCATTTAAAGCTACACCATGTCTATGGAAATTGGCTGGGGCAACAGGCCAGGGACTTTATTGAAAAACACCAACTGAATGTAGATTTTATTGCCAGTCATGGGCACACCTCCCACCACCGCCCTGAGGAGGGAATTACCTTTCAATTAGGCTACGGACAGGAACTTGCCAAGGCTTCAGGAGCAAGAGTCATCTGTGATTTCAGAACCCTTGATGTCAGCTTAGGAGGACAGGGTGCGCCATTGGTGCCTATTGGAGACCATTTACTGCTATCAGAATACCAGTTTTGTTTGAACCTAGGTGGCATTAGCAATATCTCGTTTCAAAAAAACGGGAAACGTGTTGCTTACGATATCGGCATGGCCAATATGCCATTGAATTACCTTACTGAAAAAATCAATCTGAAATACGATAAGGGCGGGACATTGGCGCGCTCTGGAACGTTGGTGCCGAAACTTTTAGAAAATCTAAATTCTTTGAAGTATTATGAAGTCCCCTATCCAAAATCTACGGGTTACGAATGGTTCTCGTCTGAGGTGAAACCGCTTTTGAAAAAGACAAAAGCTGAAATAAAAGACCTCCTTCATACGGTAATCCACCATAATTGTGAGCAAATTGCAAGGACCGTTAAAAATGAGAAATTGGAGGGTAAAAGTCGGGTTTTGGTCACAGGGGGCGGAGCCTTGAACAACTTCTTTGTAGCAACCCTTGAAGAGAAATTAGGCGAGACATGTGAAGTGGTCATTCCGCCAAAAAAATTCATTGAATACAAGGAAGCCATGGTCTTTGCCTTTATGGGTGTTCTCAAACATCTCGGGGAAATCAATGTGTACGCTTCAGTCACTGGGGCCAAACAAGATTCCTGCAGTGGGAAAATTTTTGAACCTGAAATCTAAAGCTTGGTCATGATCTTGCCAAGGTCTTTCGTCGTTGTTGGGATAGCAACATAATGCCAACAGAAAGAAACCCGCAAATGGCCAACCCAATAAACAAGGGGAGTGCCGTATCTTCTAAATACAAACCTATCCAAGAAGCGATGGGCACTGAAATCATAGTGGATATAAATCCATTAATGGCAGCTCCAATTCCGGCAATATGCCCAATGGGTTCCATGGCGATGGAACGAAAATTGCCCCACATAAAGCCCAAGCAGAAAAATTGAAAGAACAAGAACGTGACCAAAACGCCCACACTTGGGTTGCCCGTATTCAAAAACAACACGACATAGGCCAAAGCTATAGAGCTAAATCCGACAGTTGCCGCCATAGCCAACTTTCGCATACCAAAACGCACCACCATGGTTCCGTTGGTAAAGGTAGAAGTACCAATGGAAATGGCCAGCGCAGCAAATAAATAAGGAAACGCATCCCGGAGACCGTATTGGTCTTCAAAAATGTGTTGGGCCGAACTCAAGTACACCAAAAATGAACCGGTGATCAATCCTGATATGAATGTGAATGCCACTGTTTCTGAGTATCGAAACATTTCTATGGACCCATCAATAAAACTCTTGAAGGAAAATTTGATTTTGTACGTTGGACGCAATGTTTCCGGTTGTCTTTTCCAAAACCAAACCCACAGCATGCCTGCCAAGAAAAGATGTACATAGAAAATGGTTTGCCAATTAAAGTTGTCCACAATCACCTTACCAATAGCTGGGGCAACCACGGGAACCAAAATAAAAAAAGCGGTCACAAACGACATCACCCTAGCCATATAATCTCCTTTGTACAAATCGCGAATAATGGAAATGGCAATGGTTCGGTGTGAAGAAAGTCCGATACCCTGTAAAATGCGGCCGATGACCATGACTTCGAGATTGGGCGCCAACAAACAAATAGCACTTGCAATGCCAAAGACCACGAACCCAGCGTAAACCATGGGTTTTCTTCCATATTGGTCAGAAAGCGGGCCAAAGAACAATTGTCCCAAGCCCAATCCTAAAAAAATCATGGTCACAAAGAGCTGATGTGCTGCAGGGTCATGGCTGTTTATGGTCTCCCCAATATTGGGTATGGCCGGTAATAATGTATCAATGGCCAATGCCACAATGGACATCAGTGATGCCATCAAGGCAATAAACTCAAAATGGGGTTGTTCTTGCGTATTTTGCATTCAGCAAAAGTACCACTACCCTTTGTACTGTTGGTATTTTTGGTGTGATAGTTTTGTTAACTTGGCGAATTCATCAGAGATGTCAGGTCGAGCGCAGTCGATACCTATTTATACCCCATATTTCAACAATGAAATTCTACGATGTTTACATCCTTCTTTGCTCCGATAATCTGACTTATACGGGGATGACGGACAACATATCTCGAAGGCTCAGTGAACATCAGGATGAAAGGAACCCCAATTCTTTCACTTTTAAGAGAAGATCCGTTAAACTAATCTTTCAACAGGAATTCAATGATGTATTACAAGCCATTTATTTTGAAAAGAAAATCAAAAAGTGGAGTGCGAAAAAGAAGTTAGCCTTAGCCAATGGCGATTTTGATTTGTTGCAAATATTAGCTGAATGTCGGAATGCCACGCATCACAAATACAACCCTTAGAATATACCAAAACCCAAACTGTCCTATCGAGCGCAGTCGAGATGCAGTTTGAGTTTCCAAGCCTTTGGATGTAAAGAGGTCTCGACTGCGCTCGACCTGACAAACTGCAACTTTGAAGATTTCAAATATTAAGAAATCAGCTACATTTAGTGGTAAATCTTGTTATGGTGGTAAAATTTGTTGAATCGACCTATGATTCTTTTAAGGATAAGCTCAAGAATCCATTTTATGGAACTCTTTTTATTGTTTGGATAATCCGAAACCGTGAGTTCATTTACAATGTATTTTTCGATCCGGATTGTACATCAAATCAACGTCTTGAGATTATCCGAAATCAGTTTTTGAGCTGGAATTCTATTATAGGTTTTGTAGTAACAATCCTAATTAGCTTAGGCTTAATGATTTTAATCTATGCTTCACTAAATCTATCAAGATTCATAGTTGAATTTTCTAAATGGAAATTGAAGTCTCGAATCCAAAAAATGTTTAGCAAAACAAGTATTGTGCCTAGGGAAGACTATCTGGTAATGGAAAGGGAGAGGGATTACTTTCAAAAAGAAAATTTCAGATGAAAGAGACGAAGGAACTAAGCTTCAAAAAGAGCTTGAAGAGCTGAAAATAACGGAACCAAAATCAACTAATGGAATTAGTAAATCTAATGAGGAATTACGGAGACAATTTTCAAACTGAAAATCCGATAATGAAGAATACTTAAAAGACTTTAAAAATATTATTGGATGGATAAATGATAGGGACACTTTACCGAAAATTAAAGAAAAAGCCAGTCCAGGTTCAATACATGAATTTCTTTTAAAAAATAATATAAAGGCAAATCTGTTAGAAAAAACTTGGTTCTATAAGTTCACTCCACTTGGGGTTACAGATGAAAAATTACTATTTAGACCATCTTGTCAACGACAAATTTTACAACAATGAAATCAACCAATAAGCTACAACGGAATGTTCCCATGCTTTTTCCAAGGCGTTTCCACCTCTTTATTTTCCAACATAGCAAAGGTCTTCAACAATTTTCTCCGCGTATTTTCAGGTAAAATGACCTCATCAATAAAGCCACGCCGTGCTGCGCGATATGGATTGGCAAACTTATCGGCATACTCCTGTTCCTTCTCCTTCAGCTTGGTTGCAGGGTCATCGGCAGCAGCAATTTCCCTTCTGAAGATAATTTCACTGGCCCCCTTGGCACCCATCACCGCAATTTCAGCAGTAGGCCAAGCATAGTTAAAGTCGGCCCCGATATGTTTGGAATTCATTACGTCATAGGCACCACCATACGCCTTTCTGGTAATGACCGTTACCCTTGGCACCGTGGCTTCGCTTAATGCGTATAATAATTTCGCTCCATTCATGATAATCGCGTTCCACTCTTGATCGGTACCTGGCAAAAAACCCGGCACATCCACTAAAACTAAAAGGGGAATATTGAAGGCATCACAAAATCGGGTAAATCGCGCCCCTTTAATGGAACTGTCCACATCTAGAACTCCCGCCAAAACCATCGGTTGATTGGCCACTATTCCAATACTCCGGCCTCCCAATCGGGCAAAACCTACAACAATGTTTTCCGCATAGTCCTTATGTATTTCATAAAAGGAATCCGCATCAATGATACCATCGATGATCTCACGTATATCATAGGGTTTATTGGAATTATCGGGAACAATGCCTTTTAGTTCTTCCCGAATCTCATCACCCAATTCATAGGCATGCATTTTTGGGATCTCTTGATTGTTCTGGGGTAAGTAATCCAACAATCGCTTCAAATCTTCCAAACAGGCCGCATCATTGGCAGATGTCTTATGGGCTACCCCTGACTTTGAGGCATGCGTACTTGCTCCTCCCAATTCTTCTGAAGTCACTTCTTCGTTGGTCACCGTTTTGACCACATTGGGTCCCGTCACAAACATATAGCTGGTCTGTTCTACCATCAATATAAAATCTGTCATTGCGGGAGAATACACCGCCCCCCCAGCGCATGGCCCCATAATTGCGGATAATTGTGGAATCACTCCTGAAGCCTGAACATTACGATAGAAAATATCGGCATACCCCCCTAAGCTTTTTACCCCTTCTTGAATTCGGGCTCCACCAGAATCATTCAAGCCTATTACCGGGGCCCCCACTTTTATGGCCAAATCCATTACCTTACAGATTTTCTCGGCATGGGTTTCTGACAACGCGCCACCGAAAACCGTAAAATCTTGGGCATATACATAAACCAAACGCCCATTGACAGTCCCATAACCTGTTACTACTCCATCGCCGAAATAGATTTCTTTTTCCATACCAAAATCGGTAGTGCGGTGGGTGACCAAAATCCCCATTTCTTCAAAAGAACCCTCATCCAATAAATAATTGATTCGTTCCCTTGCGGTCAACTTCTTTTTGGCATGTTGCTTCTCAATACGTTTTTCACCTCCACCCAAATGGGCTTCAGCAATTTTATCGGTCAATCTTTTGGTTTTTTCATCCATACCAAGTTCAATTTGAGGGCAATCGTAATTTTTTTTGGTCTTCGAGATATTTTTTTAGGGTCACCATGGCAGCAATTTTGGCTTCTTCTTCAGATTTTGACCGAATGGCTTCGGGGGAGTAATGGTCTTTGACAAAATGGGTGTCAAAGTCACCGCTTCGGAAAGCTTCATGCGCAAAGACAAAGGTGCCAAATGGTAGTGTGGTATCCACACCTACAATTTCATATTTCGTGATGGCTTCGAGAATCAGTTCAATGGATTCTTCCCTAGTCTTTCCCCAGGTAATCAATTTGGCCAACATGGGGTCGTAATAAATGGGAATGTCCATTCCCTCTTCAAAGCCATTGTCCACCCGTATTCCATCACCCTGGGGCAATCGGTACCTTTCCAATCGTCCCACACTTGGCAAAAAATCATTCAAGGGGTCTTCAGCATACACTCGAAGTTCCATCGCATGGCCATTGATTTTAAGGTCTTCTTGTTTTAGGGGCAACGCTTCTCCCCTGGCCACTCTAATCTGTAGTTCAACCAAGTCTACCCCTGCAATAAGTTCCGTGACCGGATGTTCTACTTGCAAACGGGTATTCATTTCCAAAAAATAAAAGTTGTGGTCGGCATCCATCAAAAATTCGACCGTTCCTGCCCCCACATAGTCACAGGCTTTGGCCACCTTTGTGGCAGCGATGCCCATTTTGTTTCTGAGCCCTGGGGTCAAGATAGCAGATGGTGCCTCTTCCACCACCTTTTGGTGTCGTCTTTGAATACTGCATTCACGTTCAAAAAAATGGAGGATGTTACCATGGGTATCGGCCATCACTTGAATTTCAATATGGCGTGGTGAGGTGACATACTTCTCGATAAAAACCGATCCATCACCAAATGCAGAAGTTGCTTCACTTATGGCCCGTTGCATTTGCGATTCCAAATCCGCTTCACGGTCCACAATACGCATTCCCTTGCCCCCTCCCCCAGCAGATGCCTTGATCAATACTGGGAAACCAATTTCATTGGCAATCCCACGTGCTTTTTTCATATCTGTAATGGCCTCATCAATACCGGGAACCATGGGGATATCATATTTTTTGACGGCTTCTTTGGCCGCCAATTTACTACCCATGATGCGAATGGCCTTTGATTTAGGCCCGATAAAGACCATATCTTGCTTTTCGACCGCTTCGGCAAAAGCTGCATTTTCGCTTAGAAACCCATAACCTGGATGTATACCGTCAACGTTTAACGCTTTGGCCGCCTCAATAATTTTGCCGCCCATCAGGTACGATCGGTTCGAAGGTGGAGGGCCAATACAGATGGCCTCATCTGCAAATTTCACATGTGGCGCATCACGATCTGCTTCAGAAAAAACCGCAACAGTACTGATTCCCATTTTTTTGGCCGTACGCATTACCCGAAGGGCAATCTCACCACGGTTGGCTATCAATATTTTTTTCATAGTATCACGACTTATTCAAATTCGACCAGCACATGCTTCTTTTCAACGGCAGCACCCTTTTTAACCTTTATCGATTTGATGATACCATTTCTTGGAGAAGTAATCATGTTTTCCATTTTCATGGCCTCGAGTATCAGCAGGGAATCGTTCACGGTCACTTCCTGACCTTCTTGAACCAAAATATCCAGGATAAGTCCTGGCATAGGTGCCGCAATTTCACCAATATTTTTGTCATCGTTTGACGAAAATCCCATTTCATCGATCAAAATATCCAAGGGGTTTGAAATGCGGACACCATTTTCGCTGTTGTTGATCTTTACCACATAGTGTTTTTGGTCAAAACCTGATGTAATAAATTCGATATGGTATGATTTGCCATGGTACAACAAGTGATAGGTATCCGTTCCTGTTTTGAGCATATCAAGCCCTGAAACCATCTCCCTGGAAAGTTCAAAATCGTGTGATTCGTTGATTTTTAACCGGTACGTGTTTTCCATAATTTAGGTTTCATGTGTCACCCATTCAAGTTAAGGCTTTCCATTCAAATTCTTCACCAAAACTAGGGCAAATGAGTTCATGGCAATATGAAGTTTGTCATTTTTTAAAATAGAAATTGTGGCTAACTATGCAAGTACAAGAGCTTCGTACAAGCAAAATGAATCATGTCAAATGCTTACTTTTGGATCAAAATCATTTTCATGCTCATAATTGGAATTGCAGGTGGCACTGGCTGCGGAAAAACCACAGTGGTCAACCAAATAGTCAATGAACTGCCAAAAGATGAAGTGGGTGTCATCTCACAAGATTCCTACTATAATGACCTTTCACACCTGACCAAGGACGAACGGGGCCAAATCAACTTTGACCATCCACATTCCATAGACTTCGATCTTCTCATTTTCCATCTAAAGCAATTGAGAGAAGGAAAAAGCATCCAAAAGCCAGTGTACTCCTTTGTGGAAGAGAACCGTTTGGGGAAGACAGAACTGACCGAGCCTAGAAAGGTAATGATCGTTGAGGGCATTCTGGTTCTGAGCAGCCCAAAATTACGTGAGATGTTCGATATAAAGATATACGTGCACGCTGATTCTGATGAGCGCCTAATACGGCGGCTACAGCGCGACACCAAGGAAAGGGGCCATGATCTGGAAAAAGTACTGCACCGCTACCAAACGGCTGTCAAACCCATGCATAACCAATTTATTGAACCCTCAAAAGAATTTGCCGATATTATCATCCCCAATAACCATTACAATACCGTCGCCATAGACATTGTACGTACCATTATCAACAATAAGCTAGGATAAACGTGGGATTCAAAAAGTTAAAGGAAAGGAAATGGATCAAGGTACTGACAAACATGTATGTATTGGTATTGACCATTTTTGTCGTTTGGATGGCATTTTTCGACACTAATTCACTTTTGATCCACTTAGAACTGAAACGGGAAATCGATACGTTGCAAAAACAGAAAGAATTTTTGGAAGGGGAAATAAAAAAAGACAAAAAGACCTTGAAAGAGCTTTCTGATAAAAATGCCCTCGAAAAATTTGCCCGAGAACAATACTATATGAAAAAGGAAAATGAAGAGATCTTCTTGATTGAATATGAAGACAGCATAAAGCAGAAGCGCGATGACGAATAGCAATCTTTTTGAAGAGTTTTCAGCAGTTACCAGTAAACAGTGGAAACAAAAAATACAATACGACCTAAAAGGTGCTGATTACAATGATGCCTTGGTCTGGGAATCCCTAGAGGGCATACGGGTGAAACCTTTTTACCATGCTGGGGATGTCACAAAAAACATTTCCTTTAGACTGCCCCAAGACCATCATTGGCAAATAGGGCAAGCCCTTTATGCCCAAAACGCCGGCTTGACCAACCAAAAGGCCCTGGATGCCATTCATAAGGGGGCTACAAGCCTAATGATTGAAATTCCTGAAAGTGATATCGATTGGGGCATACTCTTTAGGGATGTCCCCTTGGAAAAGATACCGGTCCATTTGCACTTTAAGTTTCTTGAGGCCAATGCCATCAAAAGGCTGTTAGATCAAATAGGCAGTGGCACTGCGCAACTATTCTTGAATATTGATAGTATCGGACATCTTGCCAGTTCAGGAAATTGGCACATGAATTTAGACAAAGACCATAAGGTTTTGCAAGCCATCACCACCCTATGCGAAAACCATAACACCAACATTACGGTACTGGGAGTGGATATCGCCTGGCACCAAAATGCTGGGGCCAATATGGTACAGCAATTGGCCTACGCCCTGGCCCATGCCAATGAATATTTGAACCATTTTCAGCATAGTATGGCAAATAGCGGTACCAAGGCGCCAATTGCCATAAAGGTTGCAGTCGGTAGCAACTATTTTTTTGAAATTGCAAAAATAAGGGCCCTACGCTGGTTGTGGTGCAGCTTGGCCGACAGGTATGGCATTATGGCCCACTGCCATATTTTGGCCATTCCGTCAACACGGAACAAGACCCTGTACGACTACAATGTCAATATGTTGCGTACCACTTCTGAATGTATGTCGGCCATTCTCGGTGGGGCCGACACGATATGCAACTTACCTTACGATGCCATCTATCACAAAGCAAATGAATTTGGGGATCGTATCGCAAGAAACCAATTGCTCTTACTAAAAGAAGAAAGTTATTTCAATGAAGCTTTCAAAGCCTCTGAAGGAGCATATTATATCGAATCGCTTACCCAACAAATGGCGCAAAAAGCCCTGGCACTCTTCAAGCAGATCGAAACCGGTGGTGGATTTCTTTCCCAATTAAAAAAAGGGGGCATTCAAAAGAAGATCAAAGAAAGTGCAGCAAAAGAACAACACCTGTTTGACACGGGGCAATTGGTACTCTTGGGCACCAACAAGTTTCAAAACGATAACGACCGGATGAAGCATGAACTTCAACTATACCCCTTTGTCAAAACATCAAAAAGAAAGACCTTGGTCGAGCCCATCATTCCAAGGAGGCTTTCAGAGAAATTGGAGCAAAAAAGGCTGGATGATGAGTAGAAAAAACATACAGGACCTAGAGCTGCTAAACCCCGAAACAATACAAAAAAAGGACGTTGAAAAGTACGACCACTCTGATTTTGCGGCCGGTATTCCGCCCTTTCTCCGGGGCCCCTATAGCACCATGTACGTCAGAAGGCCCTGGACGATACGTCAGTATGCGGGCTTTTCAACAGCAGAAGAAAGCAATGCGTTTTACAAAAGAAACCTGGCGGCAGGGCAAAAAGGCCTTTCCATCGCATTTGACCTGCCCACGCACCGGGGATACGATAGCGACAATGAACGTGTGGTCGGCGATGTCGGTAAAGCAGGTGTTGCAATAGACACGGTCGCCGATATGAAAATTCTTTTTGAGGGTATCCCTTTGGATAAAATGTCGGTGTCGATGACCATGAATGGGGCGGTACTTCCCATTATGGCCTTCTACATAGTGGCGGCCTTGGAACAGGGGGTCAACTTAGAGCAGCTTTCAGGAACCATACAGAACGATATCTTAAAGGAATTTATGGTGCGAAATACCTATATCTATCCCCCTTCCCCATCTATGCAGATTGTTGCGGATATCTTTGAATTTGCAAGCGAACACATGCCCAAGTTCAACAGTATCAGCATTTCGGGCTACCATATGCACGAGGCAGGCGCTCCCGCTGCCATGGAACTGGCCTACACACTGGCAGATGGGGTGGAATATATAAGAACTGGCCTTAAAACAGGGCTCAAAATCGATGGGTTTGCTCCCAGGCTATCCTTTTTTTGGGGCATCGGCATGAACCACTTTGCCGAAATCGCAAAAATGCGGGCAGGCCGTATGTTATGGGCAAAATTGGTCAAACAGTTTGGTCCGCAAAATGAAAAGTCACTGATGCTGCGTACCCATTCCCAAACCAGTGGGTGGAGCCTCACCGAACAAGATCCGTTCAATAATGTGGCGCGAACGACCATTGAGGCCATGGCTGCCATATTTGGCGGTACCCAAAGTTTGCATACCAATGCCCTTGATGAGGCGATAGCCCTGCCCACCGATTTTTCGGCACGAATTGCTAGAAACACCCAAATCTATCTGCAAGAGGAAACATATCTTACCAAGACAGTCGACCCGTGGGCAGGCAGCTACCACGTGGAGTCATTGACCGCCCAAACAGCATATGAAGCATGGCAACTTATCAAAGAGGTTGAATCATTGGGGGGAATGACCAAGGCCATTGAAGCCGGTATCCCCAAAATGCGTATCGAAGAAGCGGCCGCAAAGAAACAGGCACGAATTGACAGTGGTCAAGAGGTAATTGTAGGCGTGAACAAATATGTGCTGGAAAATGAAGATGATCTACACATTTTGGAGGTTGATAACCAAAAAGTGCGTGCGCAACAACTGGAGCGATTGGCACAAATTCGCAATACTAGAAATGAGCGCGAAGTGCAAAAAGCACTGGAAGAGATCACTTCGGCGGCAAAAGCTAAAATGGAATCAAAAAAAGCAGGAAATTTGTTAGCTTTAGCCATAACAGCAGCAAAAGCAAGGGCAACACTGGGCGAAATAAGTGATGCCCTTGAAAAGGCTTTTGGTCGATACCAAGCTAAAATTCAATCCATTACAGGTGTGTATTCAAAAGAGATCAAAAATGATTCCCGTTACCAAAAAGCGACCCAAATGGCCGATGTCTTTGCCGTACAAGAAGGTCGTCGCCCACGCATCATGATTGCCAAAATGGGACAAGATGGCCATGACAGGGGCGCCAAGGTAGTAGCCACAGGTTACGCCGACCTTGGGTTCGATGTTGACATCGGCCCTCTTTTTCAAACACCGGAAGAGGTTGCCAAACAGGCTGTGGAAAATGATGTACATGTTTTGGGCATCTCATCCCTTGCCGGTGGCCATAAAACACTTGTCCCTGAAGTCATCAAGCAATTGGAGTTTTATGAAAGAGATGACATATTGGTAATCGTTGGTGGGGTCATTCCCAAACAAGACTATGCGCACTTGTACGATTCAGGTGCGGTCGCCGTATTTGGTCCTGGCACCAAAATCAGTGATGCGGCCATTAAAATTCTTGAAATTCTGATGGCATAAAATGTATTGGATTGCAGTTTAATTAGTTGATAGTTCAAACTTTAACTTTCTTTAACGCAGCTTACACCTGTTATTCACCTTGTGTTAACAAAATACATTTTTTAGCATTATAAATAGTTGTATTTTTAGCACCTAACTTGCTGTTGAAATGGGCAAAATTATTGCTATTGCAAACCAAAAGGGAGGCGTAGGAAAAACAACGACTACTGTAAACCTTGCCGCTTCTTTGGGGGTCTTGGAAAAGAAAGTGCTATTGATTGATGCTGATCCCCAGGCCAATGCCACTTCTGGACTTGGAATCGAGGTCGATACCGTTGACAAGGGAACCTATCAACTACTGGAACATACATTGAGTGTTGGCGAGGTCATCATAGAAACAGACTCGCCAAATGTCGATTTGATACCTGCCCATATTGATTTGGTAGCCATTGAAATTGAATTGGTCGACAAAGACGATAGGGAATATATGATGAAGAAAGCCATTGCCGGCCTTTCCCAAATATACGATTTCATTCTAATCGACTGTGCCCCATCGCTAGGCCTTTTGACCTTAAATGCGCTTACCGCGGCCGATTCGGTAATGATTCCCATACAATGTGAATACTTTGCACTCGAAGGTCTTGGCAAGTTATTGAATACCGTTAAAAGTGTACAGAAAATACACAATACGGATTTGGATATCGAGGGCATGCTCTTGACCATGTACGATTCTAGACTACGACTTTCAAACCAAGTGGTCGAAGAAGTGAAAAAACACTTTGCAGACATGGTCTTTGACACGATCATCCAAAGAAATGTCAGATTAAGTGAAGCCCCCAGTTACGGTGAGAGCATCATAAAGTACGACGCCAGTAGCAAAGGAGCGGTCAATTACCTTAATCTGGCCAATGAAATTCTGAAGAAAAACAAGGAGAAAGTTTAGATGGCGAAAGCAACCAAAAAGCAGGCCTTAGGTAGAGGCCTGTCAGCGCTATTAAAAGACCCAGAAAATGATATTCAGTCAGTTTCTGACAAAAATGCCGATAAGGTCATTGGCAATGTCGTTGAACTGGATATTGATGCAGTTGAGGTAAATCCCTTCCAACCACGAACCAATTTTAATGATGAAGCCCTTCAAGAACTTGCAAGTTCAATCCGTGAGCTTGGCATCATTCAGCCCATTACGGTCAGAAAACTTGACTTCAATAAATTTCAACTGGTTTCAGGGGAACGTAGGTACCGGGCTTCCAAACTGATCGGGTTGGAGACCATTCCGGCCTATATTAGAATAGCCAATGACCAAGAATCGCTCGAAATGGCCTTGGTCGAAAATATTCAAAGACAAGATCTAGATCCGATTGAAATTGCCTTATCTTACCAGCGTTTGATAGACGAAATCAAGGTTACCCAGGAAAAGCTGAGTGATAGGGTCGGAAAGAAACGCTCAACCATTACCAATTATCTTCGTCTGTTAAAGTTACACCCCATTATACAGACCGGCATGCGCGACGGCTTCATCAGCATGGGCCATGGTCGCGCCCTGATCAATATCGACAAGAAAAAAGAACAGATTTCCATTTACGAAAAGGTAGTTTCAGAAAAGCTCTCGGTAAGGGAAACCGAAAACCTGGTCAAAACCCTTCGTCATCCAAAAGACGGAAATACTATAGAGAAAAGACCGGGCATATCTCCAAAAAATCCAGGATTTGTCACAAAGAACATTGATGCCATCAGAAATCATCTGGCTACCAAGGTAGACATCTCAGCCACGGAAAATGGAAAAGGAAAAATCGTCATTCAATTCCACTCCAAAGAAGAGTTTCAGCGTCTTAAAAAAATACTGACTGGTGAATAGAATGCTCTTTTTCTTACTGCTTGTTCTTCTTTTTGCCAATGGCTCCCATTCCCAGGAAAAAGAACGGGATACCGTCATTGCCAATGAAGCGGATTCGCTAAAGACAGATTTCAAGTCAAAGGGCATTGTCGTAGATGGTACCATCGAAAAAAAGGGAATCAATCCTTTGGCACCCAGTAAGGCTGCATTTTTTTCCGCGATTTTGCCTGGATTAGGGCAAGCCTACAATAAGAAATATTGGAAAGTGCCCATAGTCATGGGAATCATTGGGGGCAGTATTTATGGCTATTCTTATAACAATACGGAATATAATCGCTATCGCGATGCGTTTAAAAAGCGAAGGGCAGGGTTTACCGATGATGAATTTTATGATATCAACAACGATGGTATCGGTCCGGATGTCTCAGATGATTCGCTGCAGAACGCCCAAGAACGTTTTCAAACAGATCGGGACCTTTGGTTATTGCTCAGCATTGCCTTTTATGCCCTCAACATCATAGATGCCAACGTAGATGCCCATTTAAAACAATACAATGTGGATGAAAACCTTGTATTGGACTTTAAGCCTTACCTTAATCTTGACCCTATTCACTCCAATCCGAACTATGGAATGGCCTTGGTACTTAAATTTTAAGCTATGAATATCGGATTGTTCGGTTATGGGAAAATGGGTAAGATGATTGAGCTACTGGCAAAAAAAAGACAGCATACCATTATTGCAAAAGTTGATTTAGACACTCAGTACATCGATTTTAGCAAAATGGACGTCGCTATTGATTTCAGCACCCCCACTTCAGCCTTGGCCAACATCAAACGTTGTTTTGACCACAGCGTGCCCATAGTATCGGGCACTACAGGATGGTTAGATGACTTTGAAGAGGCTGTCTCGTATTGCAACAAAAGAAATGGAGCCTTTATCTATGCCTCAAATTTCAGTCTTGGGGTAAACATTTTTTTTGGGTTAAATGCCCATCTATCAAAAATGATGGCCAACCTCTCGCAATACAATGTTTCCATTGAAGAAATACACCATACCCAAAAATTGGATGCCCCAAGCGGTACGGCCATCACTTTGGCAGAGGCTATTGTCGCAAATTCAAATTATCAGGGATGGAAAATGGAGAATGTGGAAAAAGACGATATTTCGATTATCTCAAAACGAATCGGCAATACACCAGGCACACATACCGTTACCTACCAAAGTGAAGTGGATTCCATCGAGCTACAACATGTGGCCAAGAACAGGGAAGGTTTTGCTTTAGGGGCAATAGTCGCTGCTGAATGGCTTTTAGGAAAGGTCGGGGTGTTTACCATGAACGATGTACTCAATATTACGGATACGTAACAAAAATCTAAACTAGAACGTCTTAAATTAAAAATTTGATATGAACGGTACCCAATGGATTATTTTTATTTTGATTGTTCAGGCCATACATTTTTTAGGTACCTGGAAACTGTATGTAAAGGCAGGAAGAAAAGCCTGGGAAGCCGCCATACCGATTTACAATGGCATTGTATTGATGCAGATCATCAAAAGGCCAAAATGGTGGGTGTTATTACTGTTCATACCCATAATCAACCTGTTGATGTTTCCCGTAGTCTGGGTAGAGACCATAAGAAGTTTTGGCAAGAACACACTTGTGGAAACTTGGTTGGTCATCTTGACCTTGGGGTTTTATATCTACTACCTCAGCTATACCCAAGATATCAGCTACATTGAAGAACGCAGCCTAAAGCCAAGAACAGATTTGGGCGAATGGGTAAGCTCCATTGTTTTTGCCATAGTGGCCGCTACTTTTGTCCACACCTATTTCATACAGCCCTATGTGATACCCACCGGTTCTTTGGAACGTACCTTAAGAGTGGGTGATTTTCTGTTTGTCAGCAAAATGCACTATGGTGCGCGGGTACCTATGACAACCCTGGCGGCACCAATGGTGCATGATACCATCCCCATGATCAGAAAAAGATCGTATGTTGCTGATGTCGATCCAGAAACACACAAAAATTCTTTTTGGAATAAATTGCAGCTACCTTACATGAGGTTGCCCGGCTTCCAAAAAATCAAAAAAAACGATATTGTGGTCTTCAGCTGGCCGGCCGATACCGTCTATCAATTCTTTAAAGTGCAAAAAGGGGTACGTAAGCCTATCGACAAAAAATCGAACTATGTAAAACGTTGTGTGGCAACACCTGGCGATTCCCTTAAAATCATTGATGGCTTTGTACATATAAACGGTAAGCAGTTGCTACTATCCGATCGGGCCAAAGTGATGTACAATTATACCGTCTATGGCCAAAAAGGGGTTTCAAGCAGGTTGCTTTCAGAAGTCGGGGCAACCGATTACACCAGATTCTACATCCCTGCAAGTCTGAACCAAAACCAGTTAAGCCTTTTGCAGCAAAACGGTTATGCGGTCGGTAGCGATGAACGTGGGAAACCAAAAATATACACCGATGAAAATGGCATACCACCAAATTTGATACGCCAACTCCGGCTTTCACTAAAGGAAGAAACCCCACGATCAAGGGTGGCCAATATGACCGACGAAATGGTCGTTCGTTTAAGAAATAGTAGTACTATCGACTCTGTTGTGAAACAGATCGAGCCCAAAAACGAAAAAGGGTATAACATCTTTCCACAACACCAAAACTATTCATGGAACAACGATAACTTTGGTCCCATTTACGTTCCGAAAAAAGGGAAGACGATACCCCTTGACCTGCAAACACTGCCCTTGTATAAAAAGATTATCAAAGACTATGAAAACAACACCTTGAATGTTTCAGGAAATCAAATTCGTATCAATGGACAGGTTACCGATACCTACACCTTTCAGCAAGATTACTATTGGATGATGGGCGATAACCGAGATCATTCTGAAGACAGTAGAACATGGGGTTATGTGCCTGCAAATCATATTGTTGGAAAACCTGTATTTATTTGGATGAGTTTTGATAATTTTCCTGATGGAATTCGATTCAACGAAAAACCCCGATGGGACAGAATATTCACAACCGTAGGTGGGAGTGGTGAGCCTGTCTCCTATTTTCGATATTTCTTGATTGCCCTTACAGGTTGGTTTGTTTTTGACTTTTTCAGAAAACGAAAAAAATCCAAAACCTAGGTGTATTGAAAGCTCTCTTGCATCCTGCCTACTTTCCGAACATAGCCACATTTGCCGTTTTGGCGAACCATGACACTGTTTGGGAAATACATGATAATTTTCAAAAACAGACCTATCGAAACCGATCTTACATATGCACCGACCAAGGATTGCATATGCTTACCATTCCCATTAAGCATGTTGGGGGAAAAGATGGTCGGCAAAAATACAGTGATGTTACTGTCGACAACAGTTATCCTTGGCAAAAACAACACTGGCGAACGCTACAAACCGCATATCGAACTTCTCCATTTTTCGAATTTTTTGAAGACGACCTGGTATTTTTGTTCGAAAAAAAAGTCAACTTTCTGCTTGATTTTAACCTGCTCACGATAGAAACTGTGGGCAATTGTCTCGGCATAAACCCAACAAAAGAGAAGACCACCCATTTTGAATTGAGTCCTACAGCTTATATTGACCGAAGGCGTTTGGTCATTGCAAAGCAAAAAACAAGTGTGAAATTGAAGGCATACACACAGGTATTCGGAGACAGACATGGGTTTATTGAAAATGCAAGTATCTTGGACCTGCTGTTCAACGAGGGACCAAATACACTGGACTATTTGAAAAATATTTCAATGGACCATTAAATGCTTAGACTTATTGTACACTATGGCATACATTTCTTGGTCCCGGTACTGATCGGCCTGTTTTTTTTGAAAAAAAACAAGGCATTGGGCATTACCATCCTTTTAGCTGGCATTGCCATTGACCTGGATCATTTGTTCGCCAATCCGATATTCGACCCTGATCGGTGCAGTATCGGTT
This sequence comes from Bacteroidota bacterium, assembly GCA_039184335.1. Classification (GTDB taxonomy): domain Bacteria; phylum Bacteroidota; class Bacteroidia; order Flavobacteriales; family Flavobacteriaceae; genus JBCDBD01. The sequence continues at coordinate 62,255 of JBCDBD010000009.1, forward strand.
TTCATCCACTGCACAGTTATTGGGCAATAGCCATTTACCTAGTGCTATTATTCATAAAAAAGACACGGATTTACGGTATCGCTTTAGTGATCCATATTATCGCAGATATCATGGATTGCCTGCTGCTTTCATTTGAGACGTAAGGTTGCCATTATTGGATAATGGTCAGAGAACTGCACCTCATAATTTTTGTGTGACAATACTTCAAAAGATGGGTCTGCAAAAATATAATCAATACGCATGGGCAATCGAAAAAGACTATACGTCTTTCCAAATCCCTTCCCTTTTTCTAGGTACGTATCTTGAAGACCACCCTTGATATTTCTGTAGATATTGGAAAATTGGGTGTTGTTCATGTCACCGACCACAAGACTTGGTATTTTGCCAGCAACAATATGATCCTTAAGAATTTCTGATTGTCTTTGTTGTTTTTTTATGGCTTGATTTATCCTTCCAACCAGTTTTCTAGAATTTTCATTCTTTAACGTTTCTATTTCAGGAATAACCCTGAATGACTGTAAATGAAAGTTATACAATCGTATGGTGTCACCATGTACTAAGATATCTGAATAAATTGCCGCATTTGAACTTTCTGGAAATTCAATGACCTGTTTACTGAGAATCGGGTATTTAGAGAATATCGCCTGTATCACCCTACCAGAGTATTCGCCATACACATAATCAACATATTTATAGTTATAGTCTTGAAGTGCGTTGCTCCTTTTCATCGAATAGTGACATTCTTGCAAACAGATGATATCGGGGTCTTCGCTGTTCAGAAAATCAATGATCAGGCTATCTACATCTGCAACATCAAGTTGCCCATGAATGTTGAAATTTCGGGTATTAAATGACATTATGGTCAAGCCTTCACGGTCATCTTCATTACTAGCCGAAGAAAATTTGTAAAATGGATCCAACAAAAAGTAGGCTGCAACCAAAAATAAGAGTGGCAAAAACAATTGCTTCTTTCTTCGAAATAGCCAATAGACAAAAAAGGTAAAGTTAGCGACCACTAAAATAGGTATGGCCAAGCCAAGAAAGGCAAAAAAACAGAAATACCTAGCAGACAGATGTGGGGTCAAAAAGGAGAAGGCCAATAAGAATGAAAAAAATAGGTTGAAGACAAAAACCACCCTGTCAAATAGTGATGTTTTTTTCACTTGTCAATCTTCTTTACCGGCTTTGAACAAAAAGTCTTTTTCTGCTTTCGAGAGACTTTCGTAGCCCGATTTACTGATCTTATCCAAAATGGCATCAATCTTTCGCTGTCGGGTTTCCTTATCATAATCGACTGCTGTTCTGGAACCCATTTTGGATTTTTTGTAGACTGTCTTTAAGGGTGCCTTTTTTGTCTTTGGCTTGAAGAGGTTCGAAATGCCTTCTAAAAAATTGGTAAATCCCTCACCGATATCCTTTCCGTTCAAAAGCTGCCTTGCATAGATGTAACCCAAAAATGCACCGCCCAAATGTGCCAGCCTACCTCCAATATTGCCTCCATAGGGTATTAGTATCAAATCGGCCAATACAAAAAACAGGCCTACATACCAGAGTTTGATGTTAAAGAAGAAAATCCTGACCTCTTGGTTGGGAATATAGGTGCATACAAAGATCAATACCGCAGTCACACCTGCTGATGCCCCAATCAGTGCCGTATTCGAATTCAATAAGGTGGGGAAGACATTATAGCTTAACAAAAACACAAGTCCGCCCAAAATCACCCCCAAAAAATAAACGTTGATAAATTTTTGCGATCCAAAAAGATTGAGAAAAATTCTACCGGAAAAATAGAGCATCAACATGTTCCAAAAAATATGTCCGAAACCTGCATGAAAAAAAGAGTAGGTTACGATGGACCACGGCTGTGAAATAAAGTCAAAAAAGTCTTTGGGTAGCTGAAACCAATCGGCCACTAGAATATTCATCAGGGCTCCCAATAAACCTTCGGCAACAAACACCAAAACATTGATTGCAATCAATTTTTCAGCAATACTTAACCTTGCAAACTGATATTGTAATCCTCCGTTGGCCATTTAACTATCCCACCGATTTTTGTTGAACTGGTTCTTTTTCCAATACCACATCATGATAAAACCTATCAAGGCCCCTCCAATGTGTGCAAAATGGGCAATTCCCGTATTTACGTTGCTAAAACCAAAAAACAGGTCTCCCACAATCAATAAGGGCACAAAATATTTCGCTTTTATCGGAATCGGAAGAAAAATCAACATTAATTCCGCTTCAGAATATGTAAAGGCAAAGGCCACCAAAATACCATATATGGCACCTGATGCACCGACAGCAGGGGTGTTATAGGCACTTAAAAAATTATCTATACTGCTTCGCGAAGCCAATTTGTACCAATCAGGACTATACTTGCCCTCTGAAATGACATCTAAAATCTGTTGTTCTGAAACTCCCGAATTCACCAATGTATGAAGTGCTTCATTAAAATAAAAATAATTGACGCCCGTATGTAACAAAGCGGCCCCAATACCTGCCGAAAAATAGAAGAACAAAAACTTGTTTCTACCCCATATTCTCTCTAAGGGGGTGCCAAAAGCCCATAATGCATACATGTTGAAAAGAATATGCATAACACTACCATGCATAAACATATGGGACACTACCTGCCACCATTGAAAGTTGGGACTTTCAGGAAACCATAGGGCCAACCACTGATATATCTGGTCACCATAGAGTTGGGTAGCCAAAAAAAGCAATCCGTTAATGATCAATAAATGTTTAACTGCTTCGGTCAATCTACCCATTATGCAAATTTATTCTCGATATCGTTTTCTGCAATGGTAATATAGGTCAATTTTTTAAAGGGACTCAACGCAGGTTCCTTACATTGAAACAAATCGTTCACCAATGCCAGCTGCGATTCAACCTGTAGGACCTCACCTGTCTTTACCGCCATATTCTTCGACAAAATCCTTGCCAAAAATTCAGCTTGTGAGGTATCATCTTGTCCTGTCCCCATTTTGTAATCCGCTATCATCTGATGCAACAGTACTTCGATATCATTTTCAGCCAATATAGCTGGCTTACCCAACACCTTAATACATTCATCACCCAACTTTTCAACTGCAAAACCCACATTGCACAAACTTTGTCGTATTTCCATTAAAATGTTCAGGTCATCTTTTAAAAAATAGATTTCCAAGGGAAAGAGCAATTGTTGGCTTACACCCTGTTCGACGGTGATGTCTTTCAAAAATTTTTCAAACAGCACACGTTGGTGAGCCCGATGCTGGTCAATGAGCAACATACCTGATTTGATGGTACTCACGATATATTTTCTGTGCAATTGAAACGTAATCCCACTGGGCTGACCCAAAACCTCTTGGTCGGTGTATGCATCAGGTTCTGGGTGCTCAGACGATTCAAACTGAACACTGCTAAACTCGATTGAATCCATCGATTCCAGACCTTGGTACATCTGTTCCCATCCTGAAGTATCTGTTTTGGTCTTGGTTTTGGTCTTGAATATCCCCTGGCCAGCCTGATTTTCAAACGGGTTGAACGATTGGTCCACGGTCACCTTTGGTAGTATGGCCATTTTGTCCTGATAGGCGTATGGGGTGTCTAAGTTTGGGTCATGCTCAAAGTCCAATACCGGGGCTACACTGAATTGCCCTAATGCATGTTTGACCGTTGACCTTAAAATGGCATATAAGGTATGTTCATCTTCAAACTTCACTTCGGTCTTTGTAGGGTGAATATTGATATCAATGGTTGACGGATCAACTTCGAAATACAAAAAATAGCCCGGATGCCTGTCTGGCTTGATCAATCCTTCGAATGCGGCTACTACGGCATGGTGTAGATAAGGGCTTTTGATAAAGCGGTCGTTGGCAAAAAAATACTGTTCGCCCCTACTCTTTTTCGCAAACTCCGGTTTACAGATAAATCCCATGATGGTAACCACATCGGTTTCTTCGCTGACCGGCACAAGGCGTTGGTTCATGCGACTCCCAAAAACGTTGGAAATACGTTGTCGGTGTTTTGTCTGCGGCAGATTGAACAATTCATTGCTGTTGTTATAGAAGTGAAATTCAATGGACGGGTGGGCCAAGGCAACACGATGGAACTCATCAGTGATATGACGGAGTTCCACTTGGTCCGATTTTAAAAAATTGCGCCTGGCAGGGATATTGAAAAAAAGGTTTTTGACCGAAATCGAAGTACCTTTATGGGTAACTGTAGGTTCTTGCAAAAGTACCTTACTACCTTCTATTTTCAAAAGAGTGCCCATTTCAGCATCTGTTGTTTTGGTCTGCATATCAACATGGGCAATAGCTGCTATGGAAGCCAGTGCCTCTCCCCGAAACCCTTTGGTATGTAGCTGAAACAAATCTTCTGCTGTCTGGATTTTCGAGGTGGCATGTCGCTCAAATGATAGCCGGGCATCGGTATGGCTCATTCCAACGCCGTCATCCACTACTTGAACCAGGGCTTTTCCACCATCCTTTACAATAAGCTTAACGCACGTTGCCTGTGCATCGATGGCATTCTCAAGTAATTCCTTCACTACAGAGGCAGGACGTTGAACCACTTCCCCTGCTGCAATCTGATTGGCGACATGGTCTGGTAAAAGTTTGATGATGTCTGCCATTAAGTACTTAGAAATATAGATAAATCGAAATCAATGATGTAAAGAAAAACCAAAACCAAAACGCCCACGATAACCCAAAAACGCAGCTTTAAATTTTTGTCACCCTCGGTTTTTAAATCATCTACGGCAGATGAAAACTTATTTTTCAATCCTCTTTGGGTATGGGCAGTACTTCGATATTTATCAAGTTTGTGCTCTATTTTAAAAGGATTGCCCTCACCCTTATAATAGCGCGGGGTATAGTTGAAATCTTTATTCTTTCTCAGCTTTAAAAAATTTCGCATCTATCCTTTTTACCGTAAAGCCAAAGGTACTTAAAATCGAAAGATACGGTAGTGTTAGGCTGCTAAAAAATGTTAACAAGAACAGGGATTATCGGGTGTTTAAAGTAGCATCCCAATACTAAAAAAATACAGGTCAAGCCCCTAAGGTCGCCATCTTGATGGCAGCTATTGCGGCCTCGGCACCTTTGTTGCCGTGCTTGCCACCACTACGGTCAATGGACTGCTGTAAGTTGTCATCGGTAAGCACACAAAAAATGACAGGTGTCTCAAATGCCATATTGAGATCCATGATACCCTTTGCGGTCGCTTGGCAGACATAGTCAAAATGGCTGGTCTCGCCACGTATGACACAGCCTATGGCTATAACGGCATCAAGATGTTTTGAGCCCATCATTTTCTTGCAACCATAGGCCAGTTCAAAACTACCCGGCACATTCCACCTAAGAATATTGTCTTTGGCAACCCCACAATCGAGCAATGTTTGAAACGCCCCTTCAAATAAGCTTTCGGTAATCTCTTGATTCCACTCAGAAACCACAACACCCACACGCAAATGCGTTGCCTCTGGAATTGTTGCCTTATCGTATGAAGATAAGTTTTTGCCCTTGGTAGCCATAAACCCCTAGTTTTGGGCCAAGCCAATCAGCACATCAACGTTGTTCGCTTCTTGTGAACCGGGATAATCGTCCTTGATACGATTGAAATAGGCTGCGGCTTTTTCTTTCTGGTCTAAATTCAATGCCAAGATACCAGCTTTGTATAAAAATTTGGGAGCGGTATATTCATTCTCGTTGTGTGCAATGGCCCTTTCATAATAGTCTAAAGCATCTTTAGGTTGGTTCAATTGGGAAAAGGCATCGCCGATACCTCCTTTGGCCAATGCCCCTAAAACTGCATCATTGGAAGAAAAACTTTCTAGGTAGGTAATGGCCTCTTCATAGTTTTGCAGGTTCAAATAGGCCATGCCGGCAGAATAACTGGCCAGGTTCGCAGCTTTTGTTCCTTTGTATTCTTCGATAATATCCAAAAAACCATACTTTCCTTCCGACCCGTTTAACGCTAAGGTCAACAATGAGTCTTTTACCCCTTCATCTGTTAATGCCTGGTCGAAATATTGCTGCGGATAGTACAGTTCATTGGCGGCACTTGTTTCTTTGGGTTCTGAAATAAATCGATCGTACCCCAAATAACCCAAAACACCCAAGGCAATAACGCCAATTATACCGAGTATGTAATTCTGGTTCTTTGAGACCCAGGCTTCCGTTTTTGAAGCACTCTCATCCAATGTGCTGAAAACTTCAGCCGTGGTACTGTTCTGTTCTTCGAGTTCTACTTCTTCTGCCTTATTTTTAGGCTTATAGCCCCGCTTTTTGTATGTCGCCATCCTTCATTCAATTAATCGGGCAAAAATAAAGTTTTTATCCAAAACCAAAAGGCAAATTATTCGTTATTTTTGAAGTCTTTGTCACGACGTCAAAGACTGAAAATCCATATGTTTCTAGTGATTTTATGTTTTTAAAACATTTATCCTTAATTAATTACAAAAATTTCACCTCAAAAAGCCTGTCTTTTGACCCAGTTATCAACTGCTTGGTTGGTGAAAATGGTGTGGGCAAGACCAACATACTGGACGCCATTTACCATTTATCATTTGGAAAAAGCTACTTTAACCCCGTTTCGACCCAAAATATCAAGTATGGCACAGATTTTTTTGTGATTGAAGTGGCATTTGAAAAAGCGGAAAGAGCTGAAAAAATCATCTGCAGTTTTAAACGCGGAATGAAAAAAGTCATTAAACGGAATGGGAAACCCTACGAAAAGTTTTCAGACCATATTGGTTTTCTGCCCTTGGTCATCATTTCACCAGCTGATAGGGATTTGATCATTGAGGGAAGTGATACACGTCGAAAGTTTATAGATGGGGTAATTTCACAGGCCGATAAAATGTATCTGCAACACCTGATCAAATACAATAAGGTCTTATTGCAGCGAAATGCGCTGCTCAAGTATTTTGCCGCCAACCATACTTTTGACGAAAACGCACTTCAGGTCTATAATGAACAATTAGACCGCTATGGCAGCGAAATCTTTGAAAAGCGAAAGGTGTTCCTAGAAACCTTCATTCCTATTTTTAAGGAACAGTATACCTTGATTTCGAACAAAGATGAAAACATTTCGTTAACCTATGAGTCACAACTCTCAAAAAACCCACTTATTGATCTATTGCAATCGACCATACAAAAAGATAGAACCATTCAATACACCACCACAGGTGTTCATAAAGATGATCTGGTTTTTTTGATAGACGGGCATCCGATCAAAAAATTCGGCAGTCAAGGCCAGCAAAAATCATATCTCATCGCCCTTAAACTGGCCCAGTTCCATTTTATCAAGCAACAGGCCAAAACCACCCCTATACTTTTATTGGACGATATTTTTGACAAATTGGATGAAAAACGCGTTGCCCAAATCGTCGCTTTGGTAGACAATGCTAATTTCGGCCAGATTTTCATTAGTGACACCCATGCAGAACGCACCGAAAGTGTCGTTAAAAATATTCATCAGAGCTACAAAATTTTTACCTTGTAACATGGTTAGGCATTTTGTGATCTGTTGTGCCCTATTCCTCTTTTTAGGTTGTGGCAAGCCATTTGCTGAAAAAGACCTTGTTCTTTTGAACGGTTATTGGGAAATTGAACTAGTGAAATTTCCGGATGGAAGCACCAAAACTTACAAGGTGAATGCCAACATCGATTACATTCAAGTGAACACGAAAAAAGGGTTTCGAAAAAAAGTACGCCCAAGACTTGACGGTACTTTTGGCACTAGTGATGACACCAAATCATTTGAAGTCATCAAAAACGCCGATGGGTACATATTTCTGTACAGAAACGGATTGAGCCAGTGGCAAGAATCATTGATTTCAATTTCTGAAACAAGTTTCACCGTAAAAAATGAGGCAAATATCAGCTACACCTATAAAAGGTTTACACCGATAGCAATAGCAAAGTAATGGCGAAAAGACATAACGCACATTTGAATTTGGGGGAAGCATTACAAGAATTCATCAAGGAACAAGGCCTGCAAAAGGGCATTGATCGGGTCGATGCACGTGAGGCCTGGAAAAAATTGATGGGTAATGGGGTCAATAAGTACACCACTGCCGTTGAACTAAAACAAGATGTACTCTATGTTTCATTGTCGTCTTCGGTATTACGGCAAGAATTGGGTATGGGCAAAAGCAAAATCATGGATATGCTCAACGAGGAATTGGGTAAAGAACTGATAAAAAAAGTGGTGTTGCGATAAATACCGTAACAAAAAAGAGCCGCATGATCTGCGGCTCTATACTATGTATGTGGTGCGTAACAAAATACCTTAGAACACTTCCCGACCCGAAAAGTGGAACGCCCCTTCAATACCTGCATTTTCATCGCTGTCAGAGCCATGCACTGAATTTTCCGCAATATTCGATGCATATAGTTTTCTAATCGTTCCTTCCGCCGCTTCTTCAGGATTGGTAGCTCCGATCAATGCCCTAAAATCTTCGACAGCATTGTCCTTTTCCAAAATAGCAGCCACAATAGGACCCCTTGTCATAAAATCGACAAGCTCCCCAAAAAATGCACGCTCTTTGTGTATACCATAAAATTCCTGCGCATCCCTTTTGCTCAACTGGGTGTATTTCATCGCAATTATCTTAAAGCCTGCAGCGGTTATTTTTTCCAAAATCGCACCAATATATCCGTTTTCGACGGCATCGGGCTTAATCATGGTGAAAGTTCTATTACCGGTCATTTTCCAAAATTTTGCGCAAAAATACGTCTTTTAAAGTTTAGTACAAGCATTTAATACCCCTGTTTTATTTCTTGGTATATCGTTCCGTTTTCCCCCATAATCTTAAGATGTACCTCTTTTTTTTGCATATCGATCTCAACAACACCGAAACTAGGTGCCGATACCACCTTACCAACACGAAATGGGTTGGGTTCACTCTTGAAATTGGTATAGGAATGGGTCAAGCCACTGCTTGTAAAGTCCAATATTGGATAGGGTACATTTTCAATTTTGGCTTTGGAAAATTCAGAAATATGGCGATCGCCGGAAAGAAAGATGACTCCCTTTGCCCGTGAACTCGAAACCACTTGCTCCATTCTTTTCACTTCGTTTGGAAAATTGGCCCACTTTTCAAATCCGTGCTGATTCGATAAAAACTGAATGCTGGTTACAATGAGATGAAAATCTACCCCAGAACCTTCAAGCTCTTCTTGCAACCAAGCCCATTGCACATCACCCAGAATGGTACCTTTGCCATCGACATTCGGTCGGTACCGATGATTGGTTTTCGCACCGGGTGTCAGCGGGCTTCGAAAATAGCGGGTATCTAAAATGATGATTTTGATGACTCCATCAGCCCTGTGGAGGGTATGTGAGGTATAGACCCCTTCTTGTTTCCTCCTTGGGCTTTGGGCATCGACTTGCATGAAATCGAGAAAGGCCTGTTGGCTTTCCCTTTTGGCTGAAAATTCAACACCGCCATCGTTTACTCCATAATCATGATCATCCCATGTTCCGGTAACAAATACCTTGTTCCGTAGTGCCGCATAGCCTTCAACTTCATTTTGGAGGGTATACATTTTTGCCATTTTTTGGATGTCTTCCGTATCCGCATAAATATTGTCACCGCCCCATATCCAAATATCTGGACCTGTATTTAAGATATCATCCCAAAAGACATTCACCTTGTCATGTTTATTACACGAACCAAAGGCGATTATGACCTTGGATCCGGTATCGGGCGAGGCTTCTGGCAATTGCCTTGGGGCCGTTGTAACATCTTTTGATTTACAGGCCAAAAGCAAAAAAGCTGCCATTGGAAAAAGTAAAAAGAGTTTCATGCGGATCATGATAGCGGTCACCTCAAAAATACGTTATCACAAGTTACCCAAACATTATATTATTGTATCTTTGACCGCATGAATTTAGAAGACATATCGACGATAAAGTCGCTTCTTTTCCAACCCCAGAACATTGTCATCGTTCCCCATAAAAATCCTGATGGAGATGCTATTGGATCCTGTCTCGGGCTTTATCATTTTTTAAAGGCCAAAGGCCACAATACTTCTATAATTGCCCCTAACGACTACCCTAAATTTTTAAAATGGATGCCCGGCAATGGACATATTCTAAATTTTGAACGCGAGCATGCTAAGGCCATACGATTGTTGCATGAAGCTTCGTTGATTTTTACGTTGGATTTCAATGACCTCTCTCGAATTGGCCAAATGCAACAGCCCTTAGAAAATTCAGATGCCGATTTCATCATGATCGACCATCACCAACAGCCTTCAGACTATGCCAAGATCATGTATTCTGATGTCTCGATGAGTTCAACATGCGAAATGGTCTACAATGTCATCACATCTTTGGATGGTGCCGATCATATTTCCAAGGAAATTGCCACCTGTCTCTACACGGGTATCATGACAGATACCGGGTCTTTCAAGTTTTCTTCCACGTCAAGCAACACACACCGCATCGCCGCAGATTTGATCGATAGGGGAGCTAAAAATGATGAAATACACCGACACGTGTTTGATACCAATTCTGCTAACCGCCTTCAGCTTTTGGGTATTGCCCTCAACAACATGGTACTGCTCCAAGAATTTAAAACAGCCTATATCACCTTGAGCCAAGAAGAGCTGGACGCACATGATTTTAAAAAAGGTGATACCGAAGGTTTTGTCAATTATGGACTTGCTATTGAGGGAATACGTTTTGCCGTTATTTTCATCGAAAACCAAGAGGAAAAAATCATTAAGATCTCTTTTCGATCCTCAGGCAACTTCTCTGTCAATGAATTTGCAAGAAAACATTTTCATGGTGGCGGACATACCAATGCCGCAGGTGGAAAAAGCTTGATTCCCATGAAGGATACAACAGCAAAATTCGTTTCCGTGTTAAAAGAATACAAAGCCCAGTTGAATCAATGAAAGTTCTTAAATACCTACTACTTCCGATTGCGCTTATCGGTTGCAATGAACCAGCACCAAGAAAACCGGTAAAGGTAAAATCGGGGAGCTTTTTTACGGAATCTGTGGAACGCAATAAAAGGATATTGGAAAAAGAAGAGGCCCAGATACAAAAAATCATAGTAAAAGACAGCACCCATTCCTACAGTGCCAGTGCCAGTGGGTTCTGGTATTACAAATTGGTAGAAAACGATAGTGTGGCCCCAATACCTGAAACCGATGATACGGTGCTCTTATCATACAGCCTAACGAGTTTCGACAATGATACCATTTATAGTCAAGATGATATTGGGATCGTAAATTACCGGGTTGACAAACAACAATTGTTTCCAGGGCTCCGGAACGGTATCAGATTGTTACGTGAGGGTGAACGGGCCCTATTCCTGTTTCCTTCATCACAAGCCTATGGCTACCACGGCGATGAAAATAAAATAGGTCCCATCACCCCATTGAAAGCAACAGTCGAAATCATAAAAGTAAATAAAAAAGCAGATAGCTTATCCCAAAAACCAGAAATACAATGAAACAGACATTTTTGTACATACTTGCAATTGGAATATCATTAACAAGTTGCAAATCGAGTAAATATGCAGATCTTGGTGACGGTATTTTTGCTGACATCCAAACCACAAGAGGAGACATTGTGGTCAAATTGCACCATGAGAGCACTCCCGTGACGGTCGCCAACTTTGTGTCACTTGCTGAAGGCACCAATCCGTTTGTCAGCGAGGACTTAAAGGAAAAAAAGTATTATGATGGTCTCATTTTCCATAGAGTCATCAAAGATTTTATGCTACAGGGCGGAGACCCAACGGGCACCGGAAGCGGTAACCCTGGTTACCGTTTTAAGGATGAAATAGTGGATTCATTGGTACATTCTAAAAAGGGCATTCTCTCCATGGCCAATTCTGGACCCAAAACCAACGGAAGCCAATTTTTCATTACCCATAAGGAAACCCCGTGGCTGAACGGAAGGCATACCGTATTTGGCGAAGTGGTCATCGGTATTGAAGTGGTCGATTCGATAGCCAATGTGGAGACAGGCGAACGTGACAAACCGAAAGTGGATGTGGTGATGAACAAAGTGGAAATCATCAGAAATGGCAAAGAAGCCAAAAAGTTTGATGCTGTTCAGGTAATGTCATCATACTTTGCGGAAGAAGAAAAGCTCGAGGCTGCCTTTAAAGCCATGATAGAGCAAGCCTCCGATGAATTTGCCACACAAAAGGAACAGGCAGAGGAATTACCCTCAGGACTCAAAATATTTACCGTCAGCAAAACCACAGATGGCCAACAACCCAAAATTGGCCAGAAGGTCAATGTATTCTATGCTGGCTATTTACCCAATGGCACCCTTTTCGATAGCAATATTGCCGAAGTGGCTAAAAAGTACAATACCTACGACCAAAAACGCGACCAACAAGGGGGCTACAATGCCTTTCCGATGGACTATAGCCCAGAAGCGCGTCTGATCCCAGGGTTCAAAGAAGGATTGCAAAACATGAAGGTGGGCGACAAAGTTCGCTTGTTCATTCCACCACACTTGGGCTATGGCGCACAGGGTGGGGGTCCCATACCACCAAATGCCGATTTGATCTTCGATTTGGAAATCACCGGAATTGCCCAATAAATGTGAGGGTACGACTCAAAAATAGTATTGCTCTTTCAGGGATTGTCCAAATCATTCTTGTCAAGTGGCTGGGAAGTCATCCAGAATGGGTAGAACAATATTACAGTGAGGGAATCTATCTGATCATCTCAAAATTTTTAAGACTCCTTTTCGGATGGATTCCCTTTTCAGTTGGCGATCTTTTATATACCGCATTAGGTATTTTGGCCCTACGCTATATCTTCCGAAATAGGGTATTGATCAAAAAAAAGCCCTTTTCCTTTTTTAGGGATGTGGCCATGCTGTTGTCACTCATCTATTTTATCTTTCACTTGTGTTGGGGCATGAACTATTATCGGGTGCCCATCACTGAAAAACTTCAAATTGGCAGTGTGTATACTACCACTGAATTGGCAAGTTTTTCAAACTATTTGGTCGCGAAAACCAATCACTACCAAGAGCAGGTTGCCCCTGACACTTTAACACCCGTAAAAATAACAGCAGCAAAAGCAGCCATATTCAAGAGTACAATTGAAGGCTACCAACAACTTGAACGGTCATACCCGTTTTTGACATACCAACAACCAAGCCTAAAACAGTCGTTATATAGCTTGCCCTTGACCTATATGGGCTATGGCGGCTATATCAATCCTTTTACCAACGAGGCCCAGGTCAACGGCAAAATTCCCGCGATTCGGTTACCCACGATAAGTGGGCATGAAGTGGGCCATCAAGTAGGGTATTCTGCCGAAGATGCCACCAACTTTATCGGTTTTTTGGTCACGTCGAAAAACAAGGATCCCCATTTCAAATATGCGGCATATTCACATGCGCTGGCCTATTGCCTATCCGATCTTTCATTGCGCGACAAAGGCCGATTTGATGAACTGTACGCAAAACTGAATCCTGGGGTTAAAAAGAACTACAAAGAACTCCGTGACTTCTGGAAACGCTACAAAAATCCGACCGAACCCCTCTTCAAAGCTGTCTTCAATGCATTTCTGAAAGCGAACAACCAAGAAAAAGGAATTGAAAGCTACAATGCCGTTGTAGGGTTATTGATCAACTATCATAAAGTCCACGGGTTTTAATAAATGAACTGGCTTTCTAAATGATATACAGAAGGTACAGTTTATTGATAACCATGGAGATATCTGTCTATTTTATCTGCGGAAACAAAGACAGGCATAGAGGCTATTTTTATAGAAATCGGAATCTTATTGGCTAGGGCACTACTGGCGTTATAACAAGTTGTAAAAATAAAATGTTACCCAACAAAAATTATAGCTATAGTTCATCGTGAGCTTCTTTTCAAAAGAAATGAAATATAACGACCCCTTTGGCCAAGTTACAGCTTCGCTTTTCTAACGTAGGCAAACGGGGAACCATAAATACCGAACTGCAACATGCATTTCTTAATCTGAATTAATGTACGGTTGGCATAATATCTAAATATTTGGACAAAAGAATCCCAAGAGCCAGTGAAAAAGATAAATACATATAAAGTCATAGCCATACTCTGGGTTATCTGGTCGTTGCTACATATTATACCCGGAATCTTTTCCATGACCAATGCCCTTGGTGGTGATATCACAGCTATTCAATTCTTATTTCCAGAAACAAATCCGGTTGAGATGACCCGAGATTATCCAAATGAGGTCAAAGCGATTTTGGTAACTTTCGGCCAACATGGATTTAATCTATTTTGGTTTGGTCTTGTTACTTTGGTATGTGGGATTTTGATTTGGAAAAAGCAAGATAACATAGCCTTATTAATAGCTGCGCTTGTTGGTGGTCTTGCTGACCTAGGAGCGCTATTTGCAACGTTTATGGTCGGTCGTATCGACATTTGGGGAGTGCTCATCTTTTTCGGTACGTTCGTAGCGATTTTTCTTAGTTACAACATCTGGAAAAACAACACGAACCCCTAAACGACAAAGAAGGAAAACATCATATAAAAACAGTTTAGGACTGAATTTTTCACACCCAATACCACATAAGATACCAAAAGCCCCGCTCGCAACATTGTTGCCTGATTTCACTGCGTTTACAAAACACTGAAACTACCTTTAGCACCTGTAACCCCTGCACCCTGTCAATAGTTTTTCAGGGTAAAGCCAAAAGTCAAAAAACGATCTTCTTGTTCTTGATCTGCTATCACAACATTTTCAAAAGTATGAAGGTAGTTTACCTTAAAGTTTAAAAACTTCCATATGGGCAGTTCTATGGCAACATCAGCCTGCCATCGGTAATTGTCACCACGCTCCAAAGAAGGTTGAAAATAGCTTTCATGGCTCAAAATCACTTTTTTCTCGAATAACTTATAGCTTCCATTGATCCATAAAGTAGCACGAAATGTATCAATGGACGTGTTGCCATCATAGACAGAACGGTTAAAATCGGTGCTGGCAAAATTTGTTTGTTCGTATTCGCTCGATATTGAAAATTTGAGCCAGTTCCCTTCTTTGTTCAAAACTTGGTACGTGGCCCCAGCACCAAAGAGATAGCGCAAATCGATTTCCCTTCGAAAATTGGTGCTTACAAAACCCAATACCAATGGATATATTTTGCGCTCAGGATTAAAGTATAGAAAGTTGAGGCTTAAAATATCTTCATCTGCCTTTTCTTTGCCAAACTCTTGATACACATAGGAGTTCTTGGTTTTGAAAACCCATTTTTTCCATGGTTTAAAGCCCAAATCCGATTTTGCCCTAAAAATCACGGTCTCAACGTTTCCCCCTTGCCAAAATCCTGTTAAAGAAAGACGCGCCCGAAGCTTGAGCGTATCACTTTCATTGATCTGTGCTGAAAGAAAAAGGGGTAAGCACAAGAAACAACACCATACTTTTTTCATCCCGTTTTGCCGTAAACTTTCTTTTTGCAAAATTTCCGAAATATACGTATTCATGTTCTACGAACTCTAGGTTTACCAAAGATTTTCTACACTTTGGGACCAAGACACCCGTGGGCCAAATATTTTCGTGATTCTTGAATTGAAAATGGTTGGGTTGGCGGGCACCGAGGTGGACAACTTGCTTGGGGACAGGTTGGAGAGGGCCGCCATCAGTAGAGACGTAATCGAAGTTCCCGGAGGAGACTTGGCAGTTGTTGGCGACGATGCGTTTGGCATCGTAGTAAACAGGTTGCCAGAGGTGCTGATGCCAGGCTTGTTGAAGAAGTTGGCGAGTGGGATCACGATGGTGATACTGAAGGTGGAGGAAGCAGGGAGTTTCCTCACGGGGGTCCGGTGGAAGGCGAGGAGTGGGGTTCGCAAACCGGAGACAGGACTGTTGGAACGTAGAATACAAAAAGGTATAGTTGTATCCGCGGGCAAGCAGTCGAGAGAAGAACGTTGAGAGGGAGAGGGCTTGATCACTGCGGCGAGTGACAAGTCGAAGGATCCGAAAAATCCCTGAGGTGACGATGCTGCGCCGAATGGAGGGAGTGTGAGCAGAGCTCCATGGAATGTAGAGGTGCAGATTCAGGGGTTTCTCATAGAGAGTGGTGTAAATGGAGTGGCAGTCCAGGTGGATTGTCAAGTCCAAAAAGTTAACTCGTCGAGAGAGCGAAGAAAACTTCCAGGAAAGGGAGCAATAGTTTTCTTGGCGAGCTTGAAAAGCTGCCCAACGTTGACGATC
>JBCDBD010000010.1:0-78361 GCA_039184335.1 Bacteroidota bacterium
ATAACGGTATCCACTAATGATTTTGCTCCAACTATTGGAATAAATTCTTTTTTAACTTCAGAAATTCTGAGATTTTCATACAAGTCATTATAGAAAGGGCTTTCTTTGACTAAGTCCAATGCCTTTGAAACCGATATTCCTAAATCATCTTCTGAAAATGCCCTACTATTTTTACTTATTCTTTCACCAACTTTCATATACTATTTACTTAAAATTAGACTTATGCCCCTCCTAATTCAAAGGAAGGGCATTATCAACCTTTTATGATTAATTCTCTCCTTTGCTGTCCTTTCGGTTGCTCCTGACATGTGGTCTTACCTTTATGGTCTTTCCGCCAACCTTTTTTGTATAGCCTGGAATTCTGTTGTATTTTCTTCCTTCTGAATCTTTTGCCATTTTTTAACACCTCCTTTCCTTCAATTTTTTGCTATCTTTCACCAACCATCCCCCTTCAATATTCTATTAACCGAAAAAAATATTATTCCCCCATTTGGGGTAAAATTTTTTTTTTCAGTCATAATCAAAGTGAAGGAAATAGGGGAGCACTTCGAAAAAAACACAAATAGGTTAGACGCTGTGAGCACGAAAGAATGGGAAAATGCTCTAAAAAAATGTCATGACCACTTAACCCTGAGATTAAGTAATAAAACGAAATATGGGGCTCACTCTTCCGAAAATCTTGGGTTTCCCGCTGTGGATTATTATACAGAATATGCATATGACAGCATTATTTATGGTCACTGGGAATGGAAAGAAGAGTTTGATTTAGGCCAACAACTTATAAGAATTGCAGACAGTAGAATATCTACGATAGTGGATTCATTTGTTAGAGCCAATGAGAAGAACAAAAAAAGAGTTTCCGAGGGCAAACACCCCTTAACAGTAGCTTTAACCCCAATGGATATTGAGTCTACCTTTTTTAGTTTAGAAGGGAGCGAACCACTTGATAAAGAAAAAGTTGAGATTGTAGAGAAGAGATATGAATTAATAGAAAACTACGTTTTAACCTCTGATGACGAAAGAATCAAAATTTTTTGGGAATCAGTTAAAGAGGGATTATCTCGAAGCGATGTTGCAGCTATATTGGAAATTGAACCAAAACAGCTTGACAAGTTAAAAGAAAAATTCATGCGACAAATAAGAAAAATAGACCCTGGAAAAGATGGATGAGATGATAAATACTCTAAATAATCTTTATGGTTTATTGATGGAAATAAACTATAACAGAGATTTGGAAGGTGAGATTTCCAACGAGGATGAGTTCGTCTCTCGTCATATAAAAAAAATATCCCTTCATCGTACCAAAGCTAAGGCAGTTGTTCAAAAATCAAAATTTGAAAAAGCAAGAATCGAATTCTTCAGATTGAAAAAAATAGGTTTTGATAAGATAAAGGAACTTCTACCCGAAAATGAGAGAATGGAATTGGTTCCACTGTTCAGTAAATTTGAAGATATTGGAGAAGAGGATAAAGTCAAAATTAAAGAAGACGAAGAGTTTTTGTATTTCATCTCGTCTTTGAAAGATAAATTAGACAATAGTAACCGTGGCGAAAGCACAAATTGAAGCCATTAAATTACTAAAACTCATTGGTTGGGAAAAACCAGGAGATTTAACTTTAGAAGAAATAGCCTACTATTTAAAAGCAATCGTGAATGACACCGTGATGAACGGTTCTCAAGGAAGGATATTAATGGACGAGAACTATGCGATTATTTCTATAAATTCAGAAATCGATTATTTACCTAAAAGAAATTTTGTGTTGGCTCACGAAATAGGCCATTTAAGGCTTCATAATCAAATTTTACCTCTATTCTCGGATAATGAAAGTACCCTTAACGAATGGTATAAAAAAGGTAAGCATGAAGAGGAAGCAAATGAATTCGCTTCAGAATTGTTAATGCCGAGTAATTTGTTTGATTCTCAAGTAAAAGGTAGAATTTTTGATCTGTCGATGATTAGGGAAGTGGCCTCTTATTTTGGTTCATCTCAAACAGCTACTTTGTTGAAATATAGAAAAGTTGGTGATTTTCCCATTTCAATAATTTTTTCAAAAGATGGCATTGTAAAATGGAAAGCCGAATCGGATGAATTTCCCCTGAAATATTTGCCAAAAGGAAGCAAAATTCAAAATCAAACTGCAGCTTCCGATTTTTATAAAAATGGATTTTTAGAGGAAGAACCTATTAGTTTGAATCCTGTACATTGGTTTCCAGAGGATTTTAAAATAAAGGATTACTTATACGATGAGCTGAAAGAGCAAAACTTTAGGATTGGTAAGAATGGATTATTGACCTGCTTATGGATAGATTAAATTTCCTCCTATTACCGTGATGTGATAACGCACGGTATGGAAAATTGCTTAGGCATCATTTAAATCTAATCGAGATTTTATTCTATCAATATCTACCTGAACACTAGCAATTACTTGCTCGCGCCGGAGTGCATCTCCCTGAATGTTGTGCAATGACTTCTTGACCGAAAGAATTTCGGCTTTGATATCTTTTTGCCCATCCTTCAAAATTTTTATTTCATCTCTTATGTGTCGGAGATGGTCAAGGACAAGATTTTCAACATTGTTTGTATCATTTGACATTTTTCTATTATACCCCACTGATTGGAAAAAGTGTATATAAAAACGTCAAGAATTATTATCCTTCAATCGTTTAACAGAAACAATAACTAAATCTTAAGCTTTTCCTGTCAAAATATTACCTAAGCGTCAATGCGAGGGTGGGAATGACATACGAAAAAACCATTCAGGACAAAACAAAAGATTTCGAGAAAGAAACCCGCAAACTCGAGCGAGAAAAAACTTCCCTAAAAGATCTCGATGAGCATCAGAAACAGGTGAATGGCAAGCATCACGGTATGTTCATCCAGAAGAACAGCTCGGTTGGGGAAAATAAAAGCAATCCCAACAGTCCAGAGAACAAAAAGAAAAAAGACTGGGACTTTTATAACCGCATTCTCAAAGAAACCCTTGATTATCTAAAAGAGCAATCGGCAAAGATTGAACGAGCTATAAAAGCTGGTCTGAAATTAAGGGAACTCTATAAAAAAGGGGAACTCGATTATTCAAATCCCGAGCATATCACCATGATGGAAGAATACGGGATTACCCGAGAGGAAATACAAGCAAGTGGTGAAAGTGCCTTTGATAAACGCGATGAAGAACTGTTCAATCAGAAAGTGGAGTTTGATAGAAAAATCCAACAGGGTGAGACTCTGGAATCATATCATTTAACAAACCCAAATGACCCTAATATTCAAAATGAGATTAAAAATTTTGCAGCTCACACCCCTATATTTGATAAGGGCGATTTGACTTTCCGCACACTAAATGAAAAAACAAACAAAAACTATAAAGAGATTGAAGCCAATTTTGGGTCAATAGCCTCCAAAGAGAGTCCAGAAGGAATTTTAAGCAACAAATCTATAAAAGCTGAATTTACAAATGTCTCAAGCGCAAATCAACTAGCCACAAATGATGTTAAATACGAAAACACTTTCGATGTGCCTAAACCAACCTAAAGTCACTTATCTAGAGCATAGCTAAATCGCTCATAAGCTTTTCGTGACATACTTTCAGCACGACGTATGGGCAAATCTGTGGCAGCAATATACTTCGTACAGCTCACCCCTCCAATCAAAAGAACGTAGCAATCTTTGCCATTTTCAAAATCTGGGGTTGGTTGTGACCTTACTATACCTTGAATTGGTGTCCCTTTAGCATATGCATTATTAACACCTTGATGCACCTTGGCAAATAAATCATCATCATTGCCCATATAGAGAATTATCAATCCATTGTTAGAATACCGCGCAGCATTCCATTGCGCATTATGGAGCTCTTCTTTGCGGAGGTCCATAACGCCCACTTGTTGTTGGGCATGAAGGTTTGCAAAGGACAGTAATAACAATAGACCGATGGTTTTTAGAGTTTTCAAATCTGTAGGTTTTGGAATTAAAGAAGCTGTCAATTCAAGCAGAAAACCCCATATATAGCCACTTACAAGAGATTTGTCCGAAAATTAGATATATTGCGTCACGATGAATTTTCTTAGTGGCTTTACTAAAATATATTCGTAAATTATCGTCTCTATGTTTCTGTATAGAGATACTACTCCCCCCAGTTTATTTTTTTTACGATTAAAAGAGCATTGATTTTGTAATCCAAAGAGATAGTTATGCCCAATATATTAGATACCCCTCCGCCAAACGTAATACAAGAATTGGACGACTTAAAAGTCGATTTAGATATCCATATTCCACAAAAGGAAGTTGATCACAATCTTTTGATTGCAACTTGGAATATTAGAGCCTTTGGTAACCTTACAAGGAAATGGGAAAGCTCCGACAATGATAGTCCCAAAAGAGATTTACATTCTGCCCTTTGTATTGCTGAAATAATTAGGCGATTCGATGTTATTGCTCTACAAGAAGTTAAAGCTAACCTAAGAGCTTTAAGAGATGTATTAAAAGTCTTAGGCCCTGACTGGTCACTGGTGCTAACGGATGTTAATCGTGGATCCGAGGGAAATGGAGAGCGGATGGCTTACGTTTTTGACACTAGGCGAGTAAATATGTCAGGTTTGGCTTCAGAATTGGTAGTGCCTCAGGAATGGCTTGATAGGATTGAACAGAATGCCCTAACGGAACAATTTGTTAGATCACCATATGCGGTAAGTTTTAAGGCCAAAGACCGAACCTTTATACTTGTAACGTTGCATATTCTTTTTGGTGATGGCCCAGCAGATCGTATTGCAGAGCTTAAAGGAATAGCTGAGTGGTTAGGGGAATGGGCAGACGATATTCATGCTTACAATCACAACTTTATTGCTCTAGGGGATTTTAATATCGACAAGCGCGGTGATTTACTGACAGAAACGTTTGTTTCAACAGGTCTTTTTATTCCTCCTGAACTTCAAAATGAAGAAGTAACTAGGTCAATTTTTGATGAAACCAAATATTACGATCAAATAGCTTGGTTTAATGGAGAAAATGATAAGCCTAAACTATCTCTGGAATTTATAAATGGAGGCAACTACGATTTTGTTGGAAAAGTCCTGAAGAATAGGGATATTACCAAAAGAAGGTTTTCGTTTATGCTCTCTGATCATTATCCTTTATGGGCAGAATTTAGATTATAATTTCTATAATCCAATTAAAGTAGTTGGCAAAAAATTCATCAATTCCCTGATAGTCTGAAAATTAAAAGATAATTTTTCTTTGATTTCTGTCCGAATTTATCTAATAATCGGACAGTTATTGATTTGTTAGATGGAAACCCCCAGCCATGTACAAAAACTCCATGAGGCTCCACAATCAATATGGACAGCGCAAATATCTAAACCAAGCCGAAAGATTGCGGTTTTTCGAGCGTACCAAGACATATTCAATTGACACCAAATTGTTTTGCCAACTCTTGTTCTACACCGGAGCAAGAATTAGTGAAATCCATAAACTTAAACCTGATAGTATCGATTTTTCAAATGGGACAGTGATTATTGAGACTTTGAAGAAACGACATCGTGGGGTTTTTAGGGAGATTCCCCTGCCCCCGCATCTATTAGACGACTTGGAAGATTATATTGAGTGGTTGAAGGTAAAAAAGTCTTTATGGCCATTTTCATTGCGAACAGCTTCACGTAGATTAAAAGCCATTATGGAAGATTTGGAAATTATAGGGGTAAGAGGTTGTGCTCGGGGCTTACGTCATGGTTTTGCTGTACATGCTGTAAATAAAGTACCTCTTACTTTGGTTAAAAAATGGTTGGGTCATGCCACTTTGGAAACAACTGAGATTTATTTGCAAGTTCTTGGAATGGAAGAGCGAGCTTTGGCGAAGAAGGTTTGGACAACCTAAATTCAAAGAACATGCTTGTCTCTGTTACAAGATAACTAGGAGTGCTAGTTTATTCTATAATGCATATTCACCTACAAGCCAATCATTCAAGTCCTTAAAACCGCTATAAAATTTACTGTTGTCTATAATCGATACGCTTCGATTAGAAATGCTTTCCTCGATTTTGGATTTAAATGCCCTACCCGCTAAATCATTGTCTGGCCACAAAATTACTTTTGTGTACTCCCTATCAAGAATGTATTGCGATGCCGGTTCATTAAGATTGGCAGAGTTCAAGATAATGCAGTCATTATTTGGGATATTTTTGTTTTCAATTGCGAGATAGCTTAAGAAGTCCATCACTCCTTCAAATACTTCGACCGTGCTAGAACTTGATTGTCCCTTGATGATGGAGATATCCTTTTTGCCAATCATGGTTTTAAAACCCAAAGCATTGCGCACATCATAGCTGCCTGCCCTTGTTTTGAATGCAAGACCATAAAGCTTTCTTCCCGTTTCCGGATGTTGGAAATAAATCTGTTTTAAGTACTCTCTTGCCATATCAATTGGGATTTTACGCCGGTTCAAATAGTCGAATAGGGTTTTGCTGAATATTGGTTTAATTGAAAGAACTTGATAGGCGTCTTTTGGTTGTTTTGGTCTTTGGGTGCTGCTGCTTTTGAATATTGCCTTAGGAGCATTACCCAGGCGCTCAAACCATCTAAGGGCATCAGATACAGATGCCCCCTGCCCGATGCTTCGAAGGTATCTCTGGGCAAACCAGATTAAATCACCACCTTTTTCACTATCACCAAAATCTTTATAAATGTCATGGATCACATTCACATGAAAGCTAGGGGTATCCTCGCCCGGTCTAAAAGGTGATTTGTACCAGAAGTCATGAGTCTTAGACTTTTTGGTGTCTGGCTCATGCCCCAAAAGAGCCAGCACAGATGGTAATGAATATTGCTCTTTGACTTGCTTAATGTTCATGAATGGAATATTCCAAAATGTATGAAGAAAAGAAATTACATTAATGCCATTATAGAGCTCACAGAAGGTGGGTCTAGGACTGAGGTTATTTTTAAGGTTGGGGATGTGGATATTGATGATGATGTACATGTATTTGCCCACCTGAAATCAGAAAAAGAGATTGAATTTCTAGAGCATCCCAACTTCAAGGTTATTGAATTTTGGAAAGGTAAACGCCTTAATCAAAAACGCTTGGAGTTTGATGCAGATGATTTTGATGATTGGATGCGGGGTATTAGAAAGTATTCGCCTGAACCTTGATTTGTTTCAGATATGTTTCAGTGAAGAAATCAAAAAAGGCTCCCAAAATCTTGGAAGCCTTTTCTTTTCTAGTAGCGGGGACTGGACTCGAACCAGCGACCTTCGGGTTATGAGCCCGACGAGCTACCTACTGCTCTACCCCGCGATGTGGAGGGCAAATATACGACAGTTTTTATATCATTTCCAAATTAGCGGGACTTTCATTTGAAAAGCATGGCGAATTCAAATGAAGCGGTCGAATTAATGCTGAGCGCAGCCGACGCACCCCGAAAGTAAAACCCCAGATTTCTTTCACTTGAAAAATATAACTGATTCAAACAGATTGGTCGAACTGAATTTCTAAGAGTCCAACAATTGCACACATTATACCTTCTTTCGTTCTAAAATGTATAAATTCGATTTTTCGTTATATGGAAAGTATCAATGATTTTTTGGTCAAAGCGATTTCAGGCACTGAATGGCCGATGTTCGTTTTATTGATCGGAGGAGGTCTTTTTTTGGTTTTTTATTCCAAATTGCTGCCCTATCGATTTTTTGGGCATGCCATTGCCATAACAGCCGGTAAATATGATGACAAAAATGCCAAGGGAGATGTAAGCTCCCTACAGGCGCTTTCTGCCGCTGTGGCCGCCACGGTTGGTCTGGGTAATATTTCAGGGGTGGCGATCGCCATTCATGATGGTGGACCCGGTGTGGTCTTTTGGATCTGGATGACCGCCTTGATCGGTATGTGCATCAAATTCTACTCCTGTAGCTTGTCCATTATGTTTCGGGGGCAAGATTCAGAGGGCAGGTTGCAGGGTGGCCCCATGTTCTACATCACAAAGGGGTTGGGTCAAAGAGCAAGGCCCTTGGCCATCTTTTTTAGTCTTGCTGGCCTATTTGGGTTTTTGGGGGTGTTTACCGCCAATCAATTTACAGAGACATTTATGGGAGTTGTGCAACCTGAAGAAAGCATTGTCGCTTTAGGGGGTAACGACCAAGATCCCTTGTTCAATTGGAAGTTGTTGGTAGGGTTTTTTTTGGCAGTCATTTCGTCATTTGTCATTTTCGGCGGATTGACCAAAATTGCCAAGGTGGCCACCACCATTGTACCTTTTATGGTGTTGGTGTACCTAGTTGCCGTAGTCATGGTCATGTTTGCCAATGCGTCCC
Organism: Bacteroidota bacterium; assembly: GCA_039184335.1. Lineage (GTDB taxonomy): Bacteria > Bacteroidota > Bacteroidia > Flavobacteriales > Flavobacteriaceae > JBCDBD01. The sequence goes on from JBCDBD010000010.1 coordinate 8,295, forward strand.
AAGTTTGGCCCTCTCTAAAATTGATCCTGGGCGAAGCCTGGAATTTGAAAACAGGGGTAACCGGTGGTTTTTGGGGTTTGGTCATCATCGGTGTACGTAGGGCCATGTTCTCCAATGAGGCTGGTTTGGGGTCCGCCCCCATGTACCATGGCCAGTCCAAAAATGATGAACCTATTCGCGAAGGGCTGGTGGCCATGTTGGGCCCTTTCATTGATACGATTTTGGTGTGTACGTTTACGGCGATTGTGTTGATCTTAAGTGGGGCTTATCTACAAGAAGGTAGCGGTATCGTGATGACACTAAATGCGTTCAACACTTCTTTGGGAAGTTGGGGAGGCGTCTTGTTAATGGTCATTGTTTCTGCATTTGCACTCTCTACCTTATTTACTTATTCCTATTATGGGGTAAAGAGCCTTTCGTTCTTGACAAATGCTAAAATCGGCCGATTGTACAATGTATATTTTGTTGTCATGATCGTTTTCGCAGCCGTGGCTTCTTTGGAACTGGTAAAGAACCTGATCGATCTTTCCTATGCATTGATGGTGATCCCAAATATGATTGCCGTACTCTTATTGGCTCCTAAAGTAAACAAGGCGGCTAAAACGTATTTTTCAAAGCTTAAGGATTCCTAGCCCAAGGCCTGAAATAGACCAAAAGTAGCAGCAAAAGAATCCCGGCTATTATCCAATACCCCCAATGGCCATTTCGGGATAGCTCAATGGGTGCGGTATCGCCCATTAAAACCAAACCTGCCCAGTACTGCGGGTGTAAGGTTCTGCCTTCAGCATTTTGGAGATAGTCCAATTTGGCAAGTCGCAAGGCTTCGTCTTTAGGCTTTTCATCCTCTAAATATTCATAGAAGTACTCTAAAATTTGAGAGCTGGATTGCTCGTCAATTTGCCATAAACTGGTTAAAATACTTTCACTGCCCGCATAATTAAAGGCGTGGGCCAATGAAATCATGCCTTCGCCTGGTTGAAAGCTTGGTTTTCCGGTTTCACATGCCGTCAGAATGGCCAAATTGGAGCTCAAATTCTGGTTGTAGATTTCATAGGTATACAGATAGTTGTCGTTAATAGAAGTTGAGTCAGAAATGTTTTTAGCAAAAACCAATCGTGAAAGTTCTGGGTTAACGTTGTTGGATTCGGCATGCGTGCCGATATGAATAATTTTATGTTCCTTGGCGTTTTTGGTGAACAACTGCTTGGAGGCCTTTTCATTCAAATAATAGTTACCACTAAAACGTTTCCCAAATTTTTCGGCGGTTTCAGAGCTAAAGGGTTGGGGTAAGACCGAAAGATAAGACTTGTCCAGGTCGATTGAATCGTGAATTGCGGTTTGATAATTCGATTTCATTTGTGAATTGAACTCTGGGGCAAAAGCAACAAAGTCCCTCTCAAATTTCAAAAGTTGCCGTTCGCTATTGTGCAATAACAAGCTATAGTTATAAGAAATCGTATGGTCGGATAATAGTGCCTTGGTTCCTAAATCTTCAAAGGATCGAATTTCTCCCTCGGTCAGTAGATCAAAATTTAGGTTGAATAGGGGGCCGTCTGGAATGATGGTAACCCTTTTGGTCTTTATCTTATTTTTTAGGGGTTTCCAGAGATAATGGTAAAGTGTATTCAAAACAGGTTGAAGTTCATGGGCTCTTTTTTGATAGTCCATGAGTTTTTCGTTGTACAACCCAAGATTTAAATAAGGCAAGGGGATAATAGCATTTTCGGTATCTGAAAGAATCAGGGCGTACAACCTTTTTTCTATAAAAAGGTATCGTACAACGGTTTCACCGCGCAGGATAAAATTATTCAAATCGCCTATTTTTTGTTCTATTGAGGCATACTTGAGTTTGAAATATTTTGGGGAGGTCACTTTTAAGGTGTCTAGAAAAGACAACCATTTTCGCTCTGCGTCTGTAAATTCCTTTGGACTAAAAGATGGATTGACGAGCGCCTTTTCCAAATTGGCCTTTAAAAGTTTTTCTTCAGTGGATACAGAATCGGAAATTTTTTTGAACTTGATATTTTCAACCGTATGAAGCCTTTTTCGAATTTTGCTGTAGAGTACCGACTCATGCAGTTGAATCAATCGGATTAAATGGGCTTCATCTTTGGTCTTTTGAAACAAGTCAAGTTGTAATTGTTTGCCAAAACTGAAGAATAAGGCATAATATTCAAAAAGGGCACTAATGTTTTCGGGTTCAAATAGAATGGATTTGTTCTTATTTAATAGGTTAAGACCGTCATCCATTTGTTTGGACAGTCCCAAAAGAAATGGAACATCCTTCTTGGTGTTCAAAAAGTATTTTGACTTTACATTGATCCAAATGAGATAGGGAACTATCTTTTCTACATGCACTTGATATTTTATATGACCCTTCCCGTAAAACTTATCGTAAAACAATTCAAGGGCGGCTTCGCTGAACGCTAAGCCTTTTTTGTAGTTGCCAAAGCCGAAATACATATTGGCAATGTTTCTTAATGCCTTTAAGTGAATGTAGGTATTCATGTGAGATTTGGATTGTGCAGCGCTAAGGGCCAGATGGGCATATTCAAAGGCGTATTTCGGTCCGAAATGGAAGGCATGGAACCTTGACATTTCGGTAAGCACATCAATATAAAACTTGCTTTTTACCAGACCTTTGTCTTTTTGGGCCAGGTCAAGGAAGTCTTGATAAAACTGATCTGCCTCCCTTGTCAGATTCAGGTATTCATTGATTTTTGCATTGGCAAATGCCACCGAGGGCTTTACCGCTTCATACTTTTTAGGGTGATCTCTCGTTAATCTGGACACCTGTTCCATATGATCGCCCGCCAATTTCAATTTATTGGAGTGGGCCGCAACTTGCGCCATTTTGATTAGAGAGCGTATAATAAGAATGTCATCTTTTTGGAGGACCTTGGTTTTTCTTTTAAGTGCTAGTTCATAAAGTTTGTACGAGGTATTGAAATCATTGAGCACGAGATACTGTTCGGCAAGGGTTTCAATGCTATCTGCCATTTTGAGGGCTGCCAAATCGATGGTTTGGTCATTCTGTGAGAAGTTGGGATGTAGAAAGGCCGATGATATACTAAGAAAAATTCCGGTTACTAATTTCTTCATGAATTGGGGTTTAGTCAAACGTTACGCTGGCCAAAATAGTTTCAATGAGAGGTAGTCTATCATCATACATTTCCTTATAGGTCGTAATACAAATAAGCCGGAGTTTGTTGTTTACTTTGCCATAAAGGCCTTGGCCAAGAAAAATCTGCTCACCATAACGCGTAGTGGTCAGGATAAAATCGTCTTTCAACCGATAGGAATGCTGCAGATTTAACTGTTTTTGATCTTCTATCAACAACGACATTAGTTCTTCAATGGTGTCTACCTCATAATCCGAAATTGACAGCACCGTTTGAGGTTCTGTGGGATTTGAAGCTTGGCCAACAAGGCTTGGCATGAATGGAAATGGGCGTCTATGGTAGACCCAATCTATGGGCATGGTAAACGGAATATCCTCCAATTGCACCAATTGGATGTTTTTGGGCGAAACCAATGAATCCTTGGCTAGATGTTCTTGAATGGGTTCCGTCTTGGAATGCATTTTTTCTTTACACGACCCAAACAACAACAAAGCGGCCACGGCCCACATTGAATAAAAGGACAAATTTGAAAGCGGCCTATTCATCCTGAAGTTCTTGCAATAGTTGCTTGGCCTTTTTACCGCTGCTTCTTGCCAGGTTTTTTTGGGCCTTTGAAATTTCCCCAGAATTTAGGTAGGCCATGCCTAGAAATAAATTGCTTTCTTCTAAAAAAACAGAGGTCTTTAAACGGTGCACTTCCTGTAAATACGCTATGGCTTTCTTATGGTTTCGAAGCGCCAGATGCGACACCCCCAAAAAATAGTTCAGGGTGTCGTTAGCAGGTTTTTCTTTGAGCAATTTCTCCCACTTTGCAATGGCAATGGCAAAGTTGCCCTGCTTGTAATCAACCATGGCCTCATAAAAATGATAGTTGTCATTGGGTCCCATAACAGTGGGTAAGCCCGGGTCTGGGGAGAAGTATTTATTGAAAAGGCGTTCGTTTTGATTGGGTCGATTTAAAAACCAAATACCCAATGCTACCAACAGGGCAATGCCCGCAGCAATCCTATAAAAATTGAAGTTGTACTTTTTGTCTGTACCTGGCGTTTTGACACCTTCGTGAAACTTGTTTATCTGGGTTCTTAACCCTTCTTCCTCTACGGCAATGTAAAGTGCCCTAAATTCCTCAAATTGATATTTCAGGGACTCATCCTGTTCAAGCTTTTGTAGAAATGTGGTTTCCTCTTCTTCCCCCATTTGGTTCATAAGGAAGTATTCAAATTCTTCCTGTAGTTCTTGGGAAATGTAAGGGCGGGGCTTATCCATTTTTTTTGAGTTCATAACTTAAGGCACGGAGCTTTTCCATGCATCTGTATTTTTGGTTCCGCGCTGATGCCGGTGATAGGTTTATTTTTTTGGAGATTTCCTCCATGGATTTTCGTTCAAAGTAGAAAAGATTCAATAGCGACCGGCAATTGTGCTTTAGGCCTTTTAAGGCATTGCGGATCGCGATGAGTTGTGCTTCCTTTTCATCTTTTTTCTCCCCTTCCTCAGAAACTAAGCTGAGCTGTGAAAAACTATCAATAGCCATGGTTTTCATAGTATTGGAAGAACGGAGATGGTCAATCCATTTATTTTTAGCTATAGTGAAAAGATAGCCCTCCACATTGCTGTTTGGGGCAAGTTTATCTTCCTTGATATTGCGCCAGCATGAAATGAAAGCCTCTTGGAATACATCCTTAGCCTGCACTTCAGCACCACTGTTGTTGAGTACGTACGTTCTGAATTTGGGGAATATATTTTGATATACCTTTTGCATCACGTTTTCATCATTGTTTTTAAAAGCGGTGGTCAGTTGGTCAGTATTTTTTGGAATTTTCCCCATACGTGGCAAGAAAGCATAGGGAATTTACCGATTTTCGTTTATTATTTGTTCTTTATGGGGTGTCAACCTTAAAAAAAGACCATTTGCGGTATGGCCTTTGACCATGCCTTGTCAATTGGTCCCTGATTTTAATTTTATTTTTACCTGGGCGTAACCATCTGTTGCCCCATAAGTTCCGGTCACACTATCGTACCATTCAGAGAAACTACTGCCACATTCTTTTGGTCCTAAACTACCTCTAGATGCCGATTGTAAATTCCATACATAGAACTCTTTCTCGGGATCATCTTCGTTAGCATCACCATCTTCGTCAGCTTCATCACTGTTCGCATCAATCGGATTTCCATTTTCATCAACCTTAATGGATTCAATTTCTCGTTCATCCGTTCCGCCTACGGTCCAGGAAACTTTGTCCCCTTCGAAACCACTATAGGCTGAACGTAAGGGATTAAAAAACCGCAAAACAGTAACCGTATACGATTCGGCATTGGGTTCGGGCTCAATTAGCCATCTTGTGCCTGCAGAGGTTGCACATCTACCATCTTCAGTTTGGGCAGGAGGATTCCCCCAAACATTATAGGTGATATATTTATAGATATATCGGTCGTCATTTTCAATGATTATCGTTGTTTCCAATTCAGCGATAAGTTCTTTATCATCGCCATCAGAATCTTCTAAATACACCTTTGCATATATAATTTCTTCACCTCTTTCAACTTCGTTGTCAAAACTTTGGTAAGTAACACTGCTATTATTTCTTGTTGTTGTGCTGAGATTTGATCCTTCAAATTTTCCATAACTACCATTTGTATTCCATACAATTTGAAAATTTTCTCCATCCAAGAGATAACCTAATTCTTCTGAGTTTTCTATTCGTCGTCCATTAATGTCAACCACAGATAGTTTTAGGTTATCATCACCATCAATAATGACATTGTCCGGACTTATTTGCATATCATTAGCGCGAATATTTACCTCCGAAGAATCTCTACCAACTAAAGCGTCACCTTTAAACACTTCTAAATAAATCTTATCTTTTGCGCCTTCTGGTAGATTGTCATTACGGAATGCCTTGTAAGACGTTAAACCATCGACTCTATCATCTATCACATCATCTTGGAACTCACCAAAATTTCCAGATGTACTCCATTTAAATACATATTCATTGGGGCTTATTTGCTCGTCATCTAAAATATTAGCAGAAACTTTGAATAAATCACCTTGTGCTACATTTCCTATTTTTGGGTTTATTTTAACATTACTTCTTGTTACTGTTATTTCAAAAGTTTCAAGTTCATTGGCATTTTTAATATGATCAATAATTCTGTAAGCATCTGTAGTAAGTACAAAAGCATTGACTATGGTCAAAACGGCAGCTGCTTTTTCTGCCAATTTCACTGGGTTTATGTTATAAACACCATTCTTGTTAAATATTTTTACGACATTTTCCCAGAATGTTTCAGTGCCAATTCCAGCATCCAATACAGCTTTTAAGAATTCAGATGCGGCGGTTTTATAATCTCCGTCATCCAATGCATCAATGACATTGGGACTCCCTCCAACTATAACATTTGCCGCTTCGATTAAAGGCCCTATTTCGAAACTCTTACTTGTGTCAATTATATCGGCAGTACTTATTGTTGTAGAAATTATCGGAATAACAAAATCTAACAATACTGTTTCTATTTTAAGCTTTAAAAGCGCATCTATTTCGTCATTAGTAGAGTTTAAAGTTTTCCGGAGTGCACCGGGCCCTATGATTCTTATTTTATATCTCGCTGCTATCTCTTCATCGGAAAGTGCTAGGTTCGTAGGTCCATTCAAACTAAATCCATAGTTTAATCCATTCCCAAAAACAAGATCCCTAATTGTACCTTGGGCAGATGTTGCGCCAAGTGTTGGCGATATAACGTTAGTCGCATCTGCCTTATCATTCCTTGAAATGAACTCTTTAAGAGTTACAAATTGGCTTTGACCTTCTTTTTTTACCGCTGTTTTATAAAAAAAAGCTTTAGCCCTTCTTCGCCATTCATTAACAATTGTTGTGCTAAATGGGTCACTCGCGTCTTGTATTACTCTTAAACCACTTTTTATACTATTGTCATCCAATAAAATTGAATTTTTAATGTCAATAGTTCTTCTATGATCTTCAAATTTCTTTATAGTTTCTAAAGTCCAGTCTATTTTGGAAGAATTTGAAATCCCAATACCGTCTTGTACAAACAATTTTTCCAAAGCATTTAAACTAGAGACAAAGGCTTCATCCTGCGTAATTTCGTTGAAATAAATGTTTCTTATTTCTTCTGTAAGAAATACAATTCCAAGACCATAAAACAAGGTTGAAACAGCCGTAGACTCAATACTTAGCTTTTTTTGCTCATTACTTAAAAAACCGGTCAATAAAATTTCTTCGTTTTCGTTGATTAAATAAACAAAAGTCTTCTTTTTTTCAAATAAAGGTAATGTTGCAGTGCCACTTGCATCTACCTTAAATGTTTCTGCCAAACTCACTATTTCCGTTGTTGTTAAATCTATATTGGAGTCATCCGGTAAGGCAACGCTTACCTCTACTTCTACTGGATTAAATTCACCTGTTGAATCCTCTCCGGGGTCATCATCCGTAGGGTTTGCATCATCTGTTACGGAGACGTCATCATCCATCATTTGGGCCATGTCGTCAGAAGAACTGCATGCACAAATAAAGGTTGCCAGAGCGGTAAGTGCTACAAAAATTTTAAATGAGGTTTTCATATTCGGTACTTTTTTATGTTTTGGTTTTATGGGATATCGAAAGGAATAAAAAATGTCATCAATTTTGGGGAACCACTTGTACCCAATCCCTGTTGTTTAGGTTGATATCACCATTTGGCGTGTAGAACAAATCGTTGTTCTGCACAAGATTACCGTTGCCGTCCATCCAGTTTTGCTCTGAGAAAGCGTTTACTTGATAGGTTGTTCCGTCCAAGGGGTTATACACCGTTTCCTCTTCATTGATCATGTTCACAAAATTTCGGTGGGTTCTGTCGCTACCAGGGCCCAAATGCTTATTCATAAATGAGGCATAGTTGGCGTCTTGTGCTGCCCAAATACCCTGCATTTTTCGCTGATGTGCCTGAAACGCCGCATCCTTGTTACGCATATGTATTTGATGATCTCGTATGGCTTGTTGTTGTCGCTGTCTGCTCAATTGGGCCACATACTGTTGCCATTGTAGATCTTCTTTGGTATTGACCAATGCATTTTCAAAGGCATCAACGGTCTTTTCAAAATGACCAGCATCTACAAAGGTGTAGTCCACACTATACATCCAGAGCGTCATGATATCTATGGTGCTAAGCGGCTGTTGCCTGTATATTTTGCCAATATTTACCAAGGCTTTTTGACCTTCGTCGTTTTCCCAAACTGTAGTTAAAAGTTCAGCTTGTACCTGTCCCTGCCCTTCCTTTTTAATTTTATTTTTCATGAAATTTTCAGATGTGGTAAGCCTAATGTTTTTGACATAGGCAAAGCCGCTCTTCTCCATTCTGGGCTGTACTTCCTCTTTAAGAATCTGTTGATTACTAACCATGGGGCGATGCATTGAAGCGTATGTGGCCTTTTGCATAAATTGATAGGTCTGTGGATTCTGATACGAGATATTTATCCTAAATGGGGTGTTAAAAGATTTTAGATCATTGGGGCCACTGGTCTGAATCATAAAAACAGGAAGTTTTTGGTCTACTGTGTAACTGGGTTTGGATATCACCGTCCATGATGAAGGATAGGCAGTGCGTTGAACCACAAGCCCAGTGCGAGCATCGCGAAACTCGTGGGTCTTTAATCCGTTTTGGGATAAAGCGGGGCGGCTCCCATGGACAATTGAAGTTCCAAATGCATCTTGCTGTACGTTTTGATGCTGTTCGCCGAAGCCTTCATTTATGTACCCGGATTTTTCGGGGATTTGATCCCAATGACCCTCGCTGTTCCTATCTTCAAGAAAACCGTAATCTTGTTCTTCATTGGCAGTAGGATCATCACCTTTGTTGGTGGTGATGCAAGAGACAAACAAAAAGGATGTGATGATTATGGCCGCATGAAATAGTTTCATTGTACAAGTTTTTGGTGTTTACCTACCTATCGTTGCGAAAGTAAAATGTCATCACTTTTTCCGAATTCCGTAGCAAATGAAAGTGTCACAATGGTTTTTCGTGAACCACAAGGGCGGTTTTGATGTAATCGGTCAATTCAACCCTTTTTTTGTTCGTAGTTTTGTGGACATGTCCAAAATCCATAAATCTGGCTTTGTCAATATAATCGGTAATCCCAATGTGGGCAAATCCACTTTGATGAATGCCTTTGTGGGCGAAAAGCTCTCTATCATTACCTCAAAGGCCCAGACCACCAGGCACCGTATCTTAGGTATTGTCAATGGCGATGATTTTCAAGTGATACTTTCAGATACCCCAGGTATTATCAAACCGGCTTACGAACTGCAATCCTCAATGATGGATTTTGTGAGGTCAGCCTTTGAGGATGCCGATGTGTTATTGTATATGGTTGAGATTGGAGAAAAAGGTTTAAAAGAAACCTCTTTTTTTGACAAAATACAGCATAGTAAGATTCCCGTGCTATTGCTTTTGAACAAGATCGATACCTCAGAACAGGCCCTATTGGAAGAACAGGTGCAATACTGGCAAAAATTGCTTCCCAAGGTAGAGATACACCCTATTTCTGCCTTGCAAAACTTTAATGTCAAGGAGGTTTTTGAACGGATTTTGGAATTGCTTCCTGAATCCCCACCATACTATCCCAAAGATCAATTGACCGATAAGCCAGAGCGTTTTTTTGTGAATGAGACCATTCGCGAGAAGATACTGCTGCACTACAAGAAAGAGATACCCTATGCTGTTGAGATTGAGACCGAGGAATTTTTGGAAGATGAAAGCATCATTCGGATACGTACGGTGATTATGGTCGAGCGCGACTCCCAAAAAGGGATTATCATCGGCCACAAAGGCAGCGCCCTAAAACAAGTGGGGGTAGAGGCCCGAAAAGATCTAGAAAGGTTCTTCGACAAACAAGTGCATATTGAAATGTATGTCAAGGTCAATAAGAATTGGCGTAACGACCCCAAACAATTGAAGCGGTTCGGATATCAATAAAACTTGTTCAAAAAGGCTTATAGCCGAACTTTTGCCCGCCTACCGAAGCATCGGCCATCAAACCTGCCTTCGGAAGTGCAAAAACCGCAACCCCATCTTTGTACTTGGCATTTACGGCAATCCCCGATTTTACCGCTACTGCTGATGCCTCAGCAGCAAATTGGAATTTTTCCTCTTTAAAGCGGTCCAAATCAATGTCGGTTTCAAAAAAAATAATCTCGATGATGGATTGTCCGCCAGCTTGAAGTCCTATATTGAGCTTTTTTAGGTTGGCCATGCCCACTACTTCCCCCGCGTCGTACACAACACCATTGCCCGAAGCCCCACCAATAATAAAACCACCTTTGCCCACATTGGGAAAGATGACATGGCCCGCTGAATTTTGAAAAAAGTTTTGCAGCGTTGGGTCGTTTTTCAACAAGGTCTGTGTTGCTTTTTTGGCATCCCGTATAATTTTCCTGTCTTTTTTGTTCTGCCCTATTACTAGGGATGTGGTGAGAACAAACAGTACGAACACAGTATATTTTGTAACTCCCATAACTATCGTTTATACCAAAAATACACCTTAAATCAGCTGCAATGAACCAACGAATTGTTAAAACAGGGCGAAGTACCGTTTTATTCATCTGGTTTGAATCGATTAGTGCCGAACCAACTAAAATCTATTCGTTAGGTAATGAGCAGTTGTAACAACCAGTAAGATTACAATAGCTACATCTTAACTTGTCATTTAGCTAACATTTACTTCATTTTGAATTAAGACCTTCAGGGAAAATTTAAACCAAGCAAAATGAAAAAATTACGCATTCCTCTACTTTCCCTAATCCTACTCCCTTCTTTCATCTCTTGTGGGCATATCGATGATTTTATCGGTGATGGTGGTGGAGGTGACGATGACAGTCCAATTGAAATGAATACCGTAGATTTCAAGTTTTTGAACAGTTTTCAGGTCGGCGGTGAAGGCGCTGCTGAGATTTCGGCATTTGATGCCTATTCACAACGTTTGTTTGTTACCAACGCTGAAAGTGGCGCCATATCGGTGTACGATCTATCAAACGTTGGTTCACCTGTTTATGTGGGCGATATCGTTAGAGACCATGTCGACCCACCAAACAGTGTCAGTGCCCATAACGGATTGGTGGTCGGGGCATTTGAAAACAAGGATAATTTTAAAGAAGGGTACGTCAAGTTTTTCGATTCGATGACATTGGAGGAAGTTGCCTATGCAAAAGTGGGGGTTTTGCCAGATATGGTGACCTTCACCCCCGATGGTAAGTATGTGGTGGTTGCCAATGAGGGTGAACCCAATGATGATTATTCAGTGGATCCAGTTGGAAGCATTAGTATTGTAAATGTCGAGACCTTGGCGTCTTACACGCTAGGTTTTGAAGCTTTCAATGGCCAGGAGGAATCTTTAGAAGCCCAAGGCCTTCGCGTTTTTGGCCCACATGCAAACTTGGCTATGGATCTTGAACCTGAATATGTAGCCGTCTCTGATGATTCAAAAACGGCATGGGTAACCCTTCAAGAAAATAATGGGGTTGCTGTTGTCAATCTTGAAACCAAGCAAATCGAATCCATTCTTCCCTTAGGTTTTAAAGACCATTCCCAACCAGGCAATGAAATGGATCCCAGTAACGAAGATGGAAAATTGGAACTGCGTAGTGTACCTACCTTCGGCATGTACCAACCTGATGCCATTGCCTATTATACCGTTAATGGCATGGATTATATTGTGACTGCCAATGAAGGTGATGCCCGTGAATATGAAGGTCATCCAGGTTTTATAGAAGAAGAACGTATCAAAGATATTGTGTTGGATCCAAGCGTGTTTCCCGATTATGAAACCTTACAGGCCGAAGAAAACCTTGGCCGATTGAAAATTACGACCACTTTAGGGGATATCGATCACGATGGCGATTTTGATGAACTCTATAGCTATGGGGCCCGCTCGTTCACCATATGGTCCGGTATGGGGCAATTGCTCTATGACAGTGGCAACGATATTGCCATGAAGACTTTAGATTTGACTCCAGAGGCCTTTAACGGGGGTATTGATGATGTTGACGACAGAAGTGATGATAAGGGGGCCGAGCCTGAAGCGGTTACCATATTGAATATGAACGATGAACGTCAAGTGCTGTTTGTTGGCCTAGAGCGCAACAACCAGATTATGGTATACGATATCACGAACCCCAGTTCTCCTGAGTTTATCCAAATTCTATCAAACACTGGTGATGTAGGCCCAGAAGGTCTTTTGGTGGTTGATGCTGCAGACAGTCCAACAGGAGAAACATTGTTGATTGTCAGTAACGAGGTCAGTGGTACGGTAACCATCTATGAAAATTGATTAAGATAGTTTCTGCTTCATAATTAAATTAAGTTTGATTGAAAGGGCGTAGTCTACCAACTGCGCCTTTTTTAATTGGCATTGAGTTCTGAAATGATGTCATCAAGATAGTTGCGTAATTGGTGCATTTGGTCTTTGTTTTTTGTTTTTCCAATGCTGCCAGATAGGTATAAGATGAACCAGAGCGTAACCAAAAAAAACATTCCACCCATAATAAATGTGGTGTCATGGCCCAATGAATATTTAGAATAGCCCCATATGCCCAGAATAACGAACATCGTGGCCACACCAAAGTGCAAGAACATAAAGAAAGTCCAAAGTATGGGATTGGGACCAAAAACCCCTTTAACGGTAGTGGTTCCCGTTTTCAGTGAGATGAGCTCCAAATGCAGTTGAGGTGACCAAAAACTACGATGCTCCGCATCGAATTTGAGGTAGATGTGTTCATCCAATGACATGATCGAAAAGGGTTTTTCGGGCGTTTTTTCAAACATCTTTGAGACTGCCTCAAATGGTTGGTGCAATTCAATCACAAATCGTGGACGAAGTACTATTTCATTGCTTAGATCATGCATTGACAAAATGAAGGCCATTAATGGTCAAGGTATCAAATTTTAAATATAAATAGTACTACTTTTGCCAGAAAGTAAAGCCAATGGGGGCCATTGTTGCTATAGTGGGGAGACCAAATGTGGGCAAATCGACATTTTTTAATCGATTGATTCAACGTAGGGAAGCGATTGTAGATGCAGTCAGTGGTGTGACCAGAGATCGCCATTATGGAAAAAGTGACTGGAATGGCAAAGAATTCTCCCTAATCGATACCGGGGGTTATGTTCTGGGTAGTGATGATATTTTTGAACAAGAGATCGATAAGCAGGTAGAATTGGCAATCGACGAGGCAGATGCCATTATCTTCATGGTCGATGTCGAGTCTGGGGTGACCGGTATGGATGAAGATATGGCCAAGTTACTCCGTAAGGTGAACAAACCGGTTTTTTTGACCGTGAACAAGGTAGATAATGCACAACGCCATGCAGATGCCGTTGAGTTTTACAGTCTCGGTCTCGGCGATTATTTCACGATTTCAAGTATTAACGGTGCTGGTACAGGTGAGTTGCTCGACGCTTTGGCCAAAGTATTGCCTGAGGCCAATGAAGAAGAAAGTGAGTTGCCCAGATTTGCAGTGGTAGGCCGCCCCAATGCAGGCAAATCCTCTTTTATCAATGCCTTGATCGGGGAAGAGCGATATATTGTCACCGATATTGCGGGTACCACCCGAGACAGTATTGATACCAGATACAATCGGTTCGGGTTCGAATTTAATTTGGTCGATACTGCGGGTATTCGAAGAAAAGCCAAGGTTAAGGAAGACCTTGAATTTTATTCCGTAATGCGTTCTATAAGGGCCATTGAGCATGCAGATGTGTGCATACTGCTGTTAGATGCCACCAGAGGTTTTGATGGGCAAGTACAAAATATCTTTTGGTTGGCACAACGTAACAACAAGGGTGTGGTCATATTGGTCAATAAATGGGATTTGGTGGAAAAAGAGACCAATTCAGTGCGCGATTACAGTACTAAGATCAAAAAGGCAATGGAACCTTTTATTGATGTTCCTATTCTTTTTATATCGGTATTGAACAAACAGCGAATTTTTAAGGCCATTGAAACAGCTGTGGAGGTATATCAAAACCGGTCAAAAAAGATTGCGACCCGAAGGCTGAACGATATCATGCTTCCCATCATTGAAAAAACACCACCGCCGGCTTATAAGGGAAAATATGTAAAGATCAAGTTCTGTACCCAATTGCCCACAGCATACCCCCAATTTGCTTTTTTCTGTAATCTACCGCAATACGTTCGTGACCCGTACAAACGATTTTTGGAAAACCAATTGCGGGAACATTTTGATTTTACCGGGGTGTCCATTACCGTTTTTATGCGGAAAAAGTAAAATCTGGGCCTTTCAATACAGTACGTACGACAAAAGTGGATTGGTCGTACCATTTAATTTGGAACAGGCTTTCAATGAAAGGTCAGCTACCAACCTCCTGAGGCACCACCCCCGCCAAAGCCACCGCCTCCGAAACCCCCACCAAATCCTCCAGAACCAGATCCACCCCCACCAAAACTACCTCCAGATGAATGCGAACTTCGGCCCATGTTGCTGAGAATGATCATGTCCCAAATATCAAGGCCAGAGCCTCTGCGCCCACCACCTCGGTTTCCCTTGCCCCCATGTCCTCTTCGACTGGCAAGAATGAAAAGGATTACCAAAAAAAAGATGATCGGAAACAGGCGCCTTAGCGAAAAGTCGTTATCATGAGCACCCCGTTCTTCCTTGAACTCACCGATAAGCACTTGAAAAATGGCATCTGCCCCCTTATCCAGACCACCATAGTAATTTCCTGTTTTAAACTGCGGAATGATTATTGTCTCGATGATACGCTTGCTTATGGCATCGGTTAAAGTGCCTTCTACACCATAGCCCGTATTGATGGCAATTCGACGATCGGCCTTGGCCAATAAGATGAATATCCCATTGTCTTTGTCAGCCTGCCCAATACCCCATTTTTGACCCCATTGCGCCCCAAGATAGTTGATGTTTTCCCCTTGGGTAGAACCGATAATGGCCACAACGATTTGGGTGGAGGTGCTATCGGCATAACGGATCAATTTTTGTGATAGGGAATTCTCTTGTGAAGTAGACAGCAAGTCGACATAATCGTAGACACTTGATTGTTTTTTTGGTTTTTCAGGAATTTGAAATTGTGCCATTCCCATAATGGGGAATAGCCATACCCAGATAAAAGCTATGCAATAACTTGACTTTTTCGTGATTTTTTGGATACCCTGGCCAACAGCAATCTTGTCCTCTATAAGTGGGCCTGTATTAAAATCGCCTTCCTTTGAAGAAATCAGTTGTGGTTCAACCTTTTGATATGGCATCGCTCAGTTCATTTGTGTCGTTATGGTCCCGCGGAAAATGGGTTTTCAACTCCTTTCCGGCTTTTAGGATTCCATCGATAATCCCTTGTTTGAAATCCCCTTTTTTAAAATGCGAGCTGATAATATCTTTGGTCGATTCCCAAAAGTTTTGGGGTACCACCTTATCAATGCCCCTATCCCCATAGATGACAAACTTTTTGTCATGAACGGCTACATAGATCAACACTCCATTGTCTTCTTTGGTGTTGTCCATTTTTAGATAATGGAATACTTGTTGTGCCCTGCTGAAATGGTCTATCGGAGCAGTGGCTTCGATATGTACACGTATTTCTCTCGATGTGTTTTTTTCTGCCTTGAGTATGGCATCAACAATTTCCTGTTCTTCCTGGGGGGTCAAAAAATCTTCAACTTTTGACATGTGCTCAGTCAAAGTTAAAGTTCACATCCGGAGCGTTTTCCGCACCAGGGTTTGCTTTGTAGCGGGGCATTTCTTCAAACCCAAACCATTCGGCAAAGAACTTTCCAGGTAATTTTGTGGTGTAGATGTCATAGATGTTGACCTGTTCGTTGTAGCGATCTCGGGCCACATTGATTCGGTTTTCCGTGCCTTCCAACTGTGATTGCAGTTCGAGAAAGTTTTGGTTGGCCTTTAGGTCAGGATAACGTTCTACGGTTACCAATAACCTTGATAGTGCTGAAGAAAGTCCGGTCTGGGCCTGTTGGAACGCTGCTAGTTTTTCAGGGGTGATGTTATTGGCATCAATAGTGGTCGAAGTGGCTTTGGCACGCGCCTCAACGACATCTTTAAGGGTCTCACGTTCAAAATCTGCGGCACCCTGAACGGTCTTCACCAAATTTCCGATGAGGTCATTCCGTCTTTGATAGGCACTTTCTACATTTGACCAAGCCGTTTTGGCATTGGCCTCATATTCAACCGCGGTATTGTTAAACCGAAATGCATAGCCTCCAATGGCAATGGCAAAAATTACAAGTCCTATGATAAGAATGCCCAGGCATCCGAGCCCGGCAAATACTCCTTTTTTCATGTATTGACGAATTTGTGTTTGTCTATGGTCAATTGATTAGTATGTAACGAAGTGATATTGTTACATGCTTTATAGCTGTTCCTTGATTTTTAAAAGTTCAGCGCGTACTTTCTGCAATTTTTGGATGACCTCAAAATTCGAGAGAGTTTTTTTTCGTTCTTCCCTTAAATGGATTTTAGCACCTTCAAGTGTAAATCCACGTTCCTTTACCAGATGGTAGATCAACTGCAGGTTTTTGATGTCTTCAGGAGTAAATTTTCGGTTGCCCTTGGCATTTTTCTTGGGCTGTAATACATCAAACTCCTTTTCCCAAAACCGTATCAGCGATGTGTTCACGCCGAATGCCTTGGCCACTTCACCAATGCCGTAGTATCGCTTTTCAGGAAGTTCAATGTACATTAATCTAAAGATTGGTTCTCTTGGTTGGCAAATTTCAGCATATTTTCAAATTCTTCAGCGGTCAAGCTACCGTAATAGAAGTTAATGGGGTTGATGCGCTCACCATCTTTGAACACCTCATAATGTAAATGGGGTGCTTGAGATCTTCCGGTATTGCCCACAAATCCTATCAAGTCTCCCCGCTTCACTTTTTGGCCTACACTTACATTGTACTTGCTCAAGTGGGCATAGAGACTGATATAACCGTACCCATGGTCGATGCGTATGTGTTTTCCATAACCTGACGACTTGTTATCGGCCCTTGTGATCTTACCGTCGCCCGTGGCATAGATGGGCACGCCCCGAGGCGCAGTGAAATCCATGCCCCAATGCATTTTTCTTGCTTTGGTGAAGGGATCTGAACGCCAACCAAAACCAGATGCCATACGGGTCAAATCTTCATTACGTACAGGTTGTATTGCAGGGATCGAAGCCAATAATTTTTCTTTTTCCTCGGCGAGTTTGGCAATCTCGTCCAATGATTTGGATTGAATGACCATTTGTTTTTGAATGATATCCAAACGTTTGGTGGCATCGATGACGATTTCTGAATTGTTGAACCCCTCGAGTGATTTGTAACGGTTGATTCCCCCAAAACCGGCCCTTCTTTGTTCTTCAGGTATGGGGTTGGCCTCAAAATAAAGACGATAGATATTATTGTCGCGATCTTCAATGTTGGCCAAAACCTGTTCTATCTGCTCCATTTTTTTGTCCAAGATCTCAAATTGCAGTTCATAATTTCGAACTTCCCGTTCCAAAGAGAGCTCTTTGGGGGTATTTAGAATGTTGGTATTGAGCAGAAGAATCAGTCCTAAAAAACCAAAAAGTGCAGCACCCAGTAAAAAAAGGAAAAGGTTTCGGTATTTTTTTGACTTTTTTGGCTCTATTTTCCGATATGATAGGGTATCGGGGTCGTAGTAGTATTTAACTTTAGAGATCAATTGAAATTATCCTATTTTTGGGCGTTCTTTTTTACGAAACAGACAAATATAAAAATTGTTTTGTTTAAAATGTTAAATTTAATAAAAGCTTACCTTTTCAAATGACATCCCAGAACATTAGAGCGCAGTTTTTAGCCTTTTTTAAAGATAAGGGCCATAACATCGTTCCTTCAGCACCTATGGTCATAAAAGATGACCCGACCTTAATGTTCACCAATGCAGGAATGAACCAGTTTAAAGCATTTTTTTTGGGGAATTCCATTTCAAGGTACCAACGCATTTCAGACACCCAAAAGTGCCTACGTGTCAGTGGCAAGCACAATGACCTTGAAGAGGTCGGCAAAGATACCTATCACCATACCATGTTTGAAATGTTGGGCAATTGGAGTTTTGGTGATTATTTCAAAAAAGAGGCCATTGCATGGGCATGGGAATTGTTGACCGAAGTTTACAACATTGACAAAGAGGCCCTGTACGTGACCATTTTTGAGGGTAGTGATGATGCAGATCACCTGAAGATGGATAAGGAAGCGTATGATTTCTGGAAGGCAATCGTTCCAGAAGATCGAATCTTGATGGGCAATAAAAAGGACAATTTTTGGGAAATGGGCAACCAAGGCCCTTGCGGTCCTTGTTCTGAGATCCATGTAGATATCCGCTCCGATGAGGAGAAGGCCCAAGTGTCGGGTGCTGAACTGGTGAACAAAGACCATCCGCAGGTAGTGGAGCTATGGAACCTGGTATTTATTCAATACAACCGTAAAGCCAATGGCCAACTGGAAGACCTGCCTGCAAAACATATCGATACCGGAATGGGTTTTGAGCGCCTGTGCATGGTGCTACAGGGCAAGCAATCCAACTACGATACCGATGTTTTTACCCCACTCATCAGAGAGATTGAGACCATAACCCATCAAGATTATGGTGAAAATGAGGAAACGGATATTGCCATTCGAGTCGTGGCAGATCACTTACGGGCGGTGTCTTTTGCCATCGCAGATGGCCAACTGCCCAGTAATACAGGTGCCGGTTATGTGATTCGAAGAATATTGAGGCGTGCTGTTCGATATGGCTTCACTTTCTTGAATGTGAAACAACCGTTTATCTACCGATTGGTCAAGGTATTGGGAGAGCAAATGGGAAAAGCTTTTTCAGAGCTCAGAGAGCAGCACCAGTTGATAGAGAATGTCATCAAGGAAGAAGAAGGGTCTTTCTTAAGTACCTTGGAACAGGGGTTGGTGTTGTTGAATTCGGCCATCAAGGTCACCAAAGGAAAAACCATGAATGGCGAAAAGGCTTTCGAATTGTACGACACTTTTGGTTTTCCGATCGATTTGACCTCGTTGATTTTGGAAGAAAAGGGGTATACATTGGATGTGGCGGGCTTTGAGAAAGCACTTCAGGCCCAAAAAGACCGGTCAAAGACAGCGTCTGAGGTATCGAAGGACGATTGGGTCATTCTTGCAGACGATTCGGTACAGGAGTTTATTGGGTACGATACATTGGAAGTAGACGTAAGGCTGGTAAAGTACCGAAAGATAGCCTCTAAGAAGGAAGGCAATCGTTACCAACTGGTGTTCAATACCACTCCATTTTATGCAGAAGGGGGCGGACAGGTTGGGGATAAGGGGTATTTGGAAGCACCCAATGGCGATATCACCTATATTGTCGACACCAAAAAAGAGAACAATGAGACTGTTCATTTTTCGGAGCATTTGCCCAAAGACCTGAAGGCTACTTTTAAAGCTTCAGTGGCTAAAAAACAACGGCAACGTACAGCATGTAATCACACGGCTACCCATTTATTGCACCAAGCACTTCGTGAGGTATTGGGTGATCACGTAGAACAAAAGGGTTCTGCAGTGCATTCCAAATATTTGCGTTTTGATTTTTCCCATTTTACGAAGTTGACCGTAGATGAGCTACGTCAGGTAGAGAACTTCGTCAATGCCCGGATCGAAGGCCAACTCCCTTTTGAAGAAAAGCGTAATGTTCCCATTCAAGAGGCCATGGCCGAAGGGGCCATGGCACTGTTTGGTGAAAAATACGGTGATACAGTTCGAACGGTACGTTTTGGCCAATCCGTTGAACTGTGCGGAGGAACACATGTGAAGAATACGGGTGATATCTGGCATTTCAAGATTACTGCCGAAGGGGCGGTAGCGGCAGGTATCAGAAGAATAGAGGCCATCACCTCAGATGCAGTAAAAGAATTTTATTTCAAAAGCAACAGGGCCCTTTATGAAATAAAAGACCTGCTCAACAATGCCCAAGACCCGGTAAAGGCAGTCGCAACCCTACAGGAAGAAAACAACCAATTGAAGAAACAGGTAGCACAATTGCTAAAAGACAAGGCCCAAGGACTCAAAACGGATTTGTTGAACAGTATGGTTGAGGTCAATGGAGTCAAATTCTTGGCCAAAAAGGTAAATTTGGATGCATCGGGAATGAAAGACCTGGCCTTTGGTATGGGCAATTCGAAAGACAATCTTTTTTTGCTGTTGGCTTCCGAAAAAGAAGGAAAAGCATTGCTTTCGTGCTACATTTCCAAAGATTTGGCCTTTGAAAAAGGCCTGAATGCAGGTACTATTGTACGTGAACTGGGCAAGTACATTCAAGGTGGAGGTGGGGGGCAACCCTTCTTTGCCACAGCTGGTGGCAAGAATCCGGCAGGTATTCCAGAAGCTTTGGAGAAGGTCAAGGAGTATTTGAAATAAGAGGCCTCTCTGTAGTGCTTAAAAAATATTCCAACAAAGAAATCAAACGTAAGTTTTATGACAGTATAGCGCAGCGACTATTGCTTTTGGGGTATACAAAGGATAAAAAAACTTCAGTATTTTATAAGAGGTTCGCAGTTGAAAAGTATGGAACAATTTATTTTGATTGTCATTTCAACAAGACTGGGACGCATCTTCATGTAAACCCTACCGTCGGATTTCTTCATGGGAAAGTAGAGGAGTTGTGGCATAAATTGATGCCAGAGTATCGTATCGATTTCCCCATGTTAAGGTACGATACCACGACCGTTCAGACAAACATTGGCTATTTGACAGCACGAAATACGTATTTGAATTGGAGGTTTTCCAGATCGATGGGCCATTTAAGTTTCGAGTTTAAAATACTGACCCTAATTTTAAGCGTTATGCAAACGGGCTTTCAAATACGTCGATACTGTAATGACGGTATGCTCTTAAAAGCAATGAAGAACCACAAGATCGGGCTGCAAATCACCAATAGACTTAAGGCACCACTTCTTTTGTATGTGATGGGGCATGAAAAAGAGGCCTTTGATTTGGCATCGCATTACCTTGCTTTACAACGGCCAACACCAAAGAATCTTGATGCGCAGGAGCCCGAATTTTACAATTCGCAACAAGAGGCCTGGAATTTTTTTAAGCGGGATAAAGACCCTATCACTTATTATAACTATCGACTTTTCCATACTAGATTTCTTAAAGATAATAGATGAAGAAAATTATTGCAGGGGCGGTCATTGCCTTGGCATCTGTGCTGGTGTACAGGTCATGTGTCAATCAAAGTACCGACAAAGAGCGGTTGCAACGAAGCGCCGTACTGATTCAGGAACAGTTTCAAAACGTCTCGAAGTTGATCGTGACCGAAGGACATTTTGCAGAGGTCTATAATTATAAAGATTCAAAAGCCCTGTTCGGCTCATGGCTGACTGCTGAGAAAAAGGCATTGGTCGTAGTCAATGCAACCGTGATCATAGCATATGACCTCAACATTATTGAATTTGACATTGATGAAAGCAGCATGTCGGTGCACATCAAGAACATTCCAGAGCCTGAAATAACAATCAATCCTGACTTCCAGTATTACGATGTGACGGCAGATTATTTCAATCCTTTTAGAGCTGAAGACTATAACGCCATCAAGAATTCAGTACATGCCCAGCTTCTCGATAAAGTGAAAGCTTCATCTCTAAAAAGCAATGCAGAGAATCGATTGGTGAGTGAACTTTCAAAGCTCTTGTTGCTTACCGATTCAATGGGTTGGAAATTGGTCTATGAAGAAAATACTATCGCTAAGTGGAAACCATCACTTTTGCGGAATTAATGTGGTATTGGCCAAAGTCAGACCGTCATCAATAAGGTGTCCCACTTCGGGTCGTTGCTGCTTTACGGTCTCCAGATGGCCCCTAATGCTATGGGCCAGTTCTTTTTTATTGCCCTTTATGGCCAGTTCATAGAGCTCAACGGGCAATAGCCAGTCATTGGGGAATTGTGCTTTCAGTTCGTCAAAGAGAACGCTTCGTGAAATGGTGGTATTGGTACCTTCCCGATAGTCACGTACCCTTTGGTAGTAGGCCTCCAGCTTTATTTTTTCGACATTCCTTTGTTTTTTGATGGTAGGTTCTGCCAATTCATGTGACAAGAGATTGAAGCTTTTCAGGTCTGCAGGGCCGTTGAATGCAGATACGATTTTTTCACCCACGGCCATATGGTAAAGTCCCCATTCAGGAAGAAACAGTATGGTGTCGTCGTGTGTCACTTTGCAATCTTTGAATGTGATCAGAATGATTTCGCCTTTTAGGTTTCGTGTTCCCGTAATGATTTCGCCTTCCACTTTGACCCCTCCCTCAAACTCTAGACCAATACGTTCACCCTCAAAAATGTTGTAGGCCTTAAGATCCCTTGGCCCCATGGCTTCAATGGCCAGATTGATGCCTTTCAGTTTGCCTATCGGAGAGCCAAAACCTTCGGCATGGTTTTCGATTCCATGGCTGACCAGTTCCTTCTCACGATAAGCTAGGGCAGTAGGGCCAAAAGTGCGAAGATAGACCGGTTCACCATCATGGGATATCATATGGGTAAAATGTCCTGAAATTTGTAGCCCGGTACTGAGTTCCACGGTTCCCAGAGCCTTTGAATCAACCAATTTTTGAACCCCTTTCAAGCCACCTGTGCGTAAGGCCATGGTATTGGCAAAATCTTCCAAGATTTGGCTCAAATGGGCAAAGTCAGGAGTGACAAAAAGTTGGGGTTGGGGTTGGGTAATATCGAATCTGGTATAAGCCGCTTCGATGGTATAGGGTATTTTTTTTACCGCTTCGGTCATACACCATGTGCTTTCCCCGATTGATGACAACAGCCCAGCACCATAGATTTTTGGGTTTTTTGCGTCACCAATGAGTCCGTATTCAACGGTCCACCAATGCAGGTTGCGTATCAACGCCATTTCACTGGGCTTTCCCATATTGTCTTGCAAATCTTCAATACGTTTTTCGGCTTTTTCGATATCATCTTTTGGGGTTCCCTCGGCTTCCTTGATAATGGATAGATGGCGAACTGCATGATAAAGCTCATAATCCTTGGAACTTGAGATGGCCTTGGCACCGATTTCGCCAAACCTTCGCAGGTATTCTGCATATTCAGGATTGGCAATAATGGGGGCATGGCCTGCGCCCTCATGAATAATGTCAGGGGCAGGGGTGTAAGCAATGTTTTCCAACTGGCGGATGTCAGATGCTATCACCAACACGTTATACGCTTGAAATTCCATGAATGCTGCTGGCGGAATGAAACCGTCCACTGCAACTGCAGCCCAACCGATTTCCTTTAAAATTCGGTTCATGCCATACATATTGGGAATATGGTCAATGGAAATTCCGGTTTTTTCAAGGCCATCCAAGTATGATGTGTGTGCAACTTTGCTCAGGTAATCCACATTTTTACGCATGACATAGCGCCAAACGGCTTGGTCGATGGCGGTATAGTCTTCATAATTCTGTGGTTTGATATACTGCTTTAGGTGTTCCGGAAGTTTATCCAGAACAGGATTGCTTTCGTAGGTGCCAGTGTCCATTGTCTTTATGTTTTTCGATGGATGCCCATGGCCATCATTTCATTCTTAAAAGGGGATTCGATGTAAGTTGCAGTTCTGCTCTGTTCGTCTTTCAATTGCCATACAAACCCTTTACGCTTTTCGATAAACTGGTTTACGGGTGCTAAAAAGGCAACAAATTCCGTCATGTTGTGGTAGTTCAATGGTGCCTTTAACCGGACAATGTTTGTTCGTACCAAGTGAATCTCCATAAAGTAGTTTTTCCTATAAAAGTACAAATATGTGTGTTAATGTGTATGTTTATAAAAAGTTAATAGTAATAAATTCTTTTTAAATATCCTTTTTAAGGAATAAGTATTTTTACTGCAGTTTAATGGACGTGATAAAAGGAAAAGTTATGCTGGATACTATCGATCGGGAAATTTTAAGGATTTTGGAAAGGGATGCCAAAACTGTGGCCAAGACCATAGCTGATACACTGAATTTAAGCAAAACACCAGTATACGAACGCATTAGAAAACTGGAACAGGAAGGCTATATCAAAAACTATTCGGCCATTTTAGACAAAACAAAGATTGAAAGCAGTATTACGGTATTCAGTTTTATCTCGCTTGATGCCCAAAAAGGCCATTTAATGGATGAGTTCTTGGCATTGGTCAAAGGGTTCAACGAAATTACCGAATGTTTTGTGGTCGGTGGTGAATTTGATTTTCTTTTGAAAGTGGTTGTCAAGAACCTCGATGCCTATTACCATTTTGCCAAGACCAAAATCGCTACGCTTCCCAATATTGGTGCGGTGAAAAGTGCCTTTGTGTTAAAAGAGGTCAAAGATGATACGGCTTTCCCATTATTGTGAAATGGGGTATTCAGGTGGAGCGAAGAAGCTGCCTCCCCCAAATTCTACGACAAACACTCACTTGGTTGCAGCAGATTCTTCGCTCGGCTCTGAATGACAGGTATATCTTAATTGGCGGCTATCGTATGTTCTGGAGGATATGCTTCCAAGATTTCAGCAACAAATTGACGTATCCGCTCTTCTTTTCTTTCCATGTTCTTGGTGTTGTTCAAAGTACCCACTCCACGACCTTGCCAAACCAATTCCTTACTTTTGGCGTCAATGAGGTCAATGTAGAGCGAACCTTCGGTACGGGTGCTCACATTGGCACCATTGCCACCCCAGCCCCAGCCCCAACCAGGACCATAAAACCAAGGGTTGTAGAAGCCACCCCAGCCCCAACCACCCCAGCCCCAGCCGAAGTTGTTGTTGTAGACATCTACCTGCTCCCGTTCCTTGGTGAAAATACTGACCAAAATATCTGGGTTTTTAGACTTCACAAACCCTCTTGAATTCATTTCGGTATCTATGGCCTTTAAGATTCGTTTTTTATCCAGGTCAGAGATTTGCGCTTTGTCTATTCCGGTTTTGTAGAAGGCATAGGATTTGTATTCGTTGAAATTTGCCTCTTTGTCATAATCGGCGATCACACGTACCGAAACGCATGAACTCAACAGCACAGATAATAGCAATAGGGATAAGGAGAAAGCTTTCATATTTTTCATAACAAACATTTTTTGGGTTAGACCAGAAACATGTAAAAAATACCTCAAATACTGTGCCGAATAAAGCAGATTTACTGCCTTGTGCCAGTTTTTTTGTTGAATCCGTAGGGGCAATGCCGGCACCCACTTTCACAACAGTACCCCCTTTTTAAATGATACTGCGCCGTAAACACTTTGTATCCCTCTTCAGAGAGGTAAAAA
This sequence comes from Bacteroidota bacterium, assembly GCA_039184335.1. GTDB lineage: Bacteria > Bacteroidota > Bacteroidia > Flavobacteriales > Flavobacteriaceae > JBCDBD01. Next base: position 33,676 of record JBCDBD010000010.1, read on the forward strand.
TCCCCTTTTTCTATGGGAACCCATTTCTTCATTACCATAAAATTACCACTTTACCGGTTATTTTGAATGGTTTGCCCTACTTTTCATGCATTTTGTCTGTTTATCGAATTGTTGGCAACATCTATGGGTTTTTGGTTCGTTCCGATAATTTTACGGTTATCTTTGTATGAATCATATGATATTGGGGATATGGTTATAGTCTTTCGGCATTTCTTTTACAAAAACTATGTGGGTCTTTCACTTTGGCCTTTTATCATCCTTAAAGAAGGTGCCCTTAAAAAAGATGAGGTATTGCTCAGGCATGAACGCATTCACTTACGGCAACAGCTCGAATTGTTGATCGTTCCCTTTTACGTTCTGTACATTGCAGAATGGTTGTTGCGCACCGTTTGGTACTTAGATAGCTATCGCGCTTATCAGAACATCAGTTTTGAGCGTGAGGCCTATAGCAATGAACAAAATAGCGCGTACCTTGCGCAAAGAAGGCCTTTTGCATTTTTGAATTACTTTTTCTGATAGTTCACCCTGTTCGCGTGAATAGTTGCAATCAGCAAATCGAATGGCCACTTTTAAGAGAAAAGGGCGTAACGGTTCATGTCAAGCGTGAAGACTTGATTCATCCATTGGTGTCGGGCAACAAGTATCGAAAATTAAAGTACAATCTCTTCGAAGCAAGGGCTCAGGGATTTCAAACTTTGCTTACCTTTGGTGGGGCTTTTTCCAACCACATAGCAGCTACGGCATGTGCCGGTCAAGAAGCAGGCTTTGCAACAATTGGTGTCATTCGGGGAGCAGAGCTAGAGGCACAAAATCCACGAAACCCCACCTTGCAACTGGCTGAAGAACGGGGAATGCAACTGCATTTTGTGTCCCGTGAGGCCTACAGAACCAAAGACACTCCTCATTTTTTAACTGACCTAAAGCGCCAATGGGGTACATTTTATCTGCTACCAGAAGGTGGGACGAATGTTTTGGCCGTCAAGGGCTGTACTGAAATTTTGACCGAAGCAGATGCCCGATTTGATATCGTTTGCTGTAGTGTGGGCACTGGTGGTACGATGGCCGGACTTATCAATGCAATAACACCGGGGCAGCAGGTTTTGGGCTACCCCGCGCTAAAGGGTGATTTTCTATCCAAAGATATTCGTACTTTAGCCCAAAATGATCATTGGGCATTGATTGCCGATTATCATTTTGGCGGATATGCCAAGGTTACCAGGGCATTGATTGATTTTATCAACTCATTCAAGAAAATTACGGGCATACCCTTAGACCCTATTTACACGGGAAAGCTCTTGTACGGAATCTTGGATATGGTAAAAAAGGATCAATTCAAAAAAGGAACCCGGATTTTGGCCATCCATTCAGGTGGACTTCAAGGCATAAGCGGCATGAACACGGTATTGAAAAAGAAAAAATTACCCTTATTGGAGTTATGATGAAACAATTGGCCTATCTGCTTCTGACACTCTTGTTTCTGGCAAGCTGTGGCACTAAAAAGCGTACAGTGTCACAACAGAGGGCCCCAGCAAAAAAGCAGTCTGTCTATCAACCGAATTCAGGCATATCGGGAGCCAAGGTCAACAAAAACGAGCTATATCCGTTACCAGAAGATCCCGGTAGATTTTTGCAGTTTCCCATAGCTTCCACTACTGAATACATTGCGACCTTTGCCGAAATGGCCCAGTATGAAATGCGCGCTTTTGGTATTCCGGCCAGTATTACTTTGGCACAGGGTATTTTGGAAAGTGGATCCGGGCGGGGTGAACTCACCCGAAAGACCAACAATCATTTTGGGATCAAGTGCCATGCAGGTTGGGATGGCGAATTTGATTTTCACGATGACGATGAAAAGGGAGAATGCTTTCGAAAGTATAACCATCCCATGTATTCTTTTCGTGACCACAGTATTTTTCTTTCTTCGCGTTCGCGCTATCGCCTCTTGTTCAATTACCGACGTGATGACTATAAAAAATGGGCACAAGGTTTGAGACAGGCAGGCTATGCCACAGATCGTAAATACCCGCAAAAGTTGATCGCACTGATCGAAAGGTACCAACTCTACAGATACGACGACGAAGTTTTGCGAGGCGGTTTTGAGTCGGTGCGCAAACCCAAAAGCTATGAAGTTCATACCCATGTGGTCGAAAAAGGTGATACCCTTTATGGGCTTTCTAAAAAATACAGGATGTCGATAGAAGAATTGATGCAGTTGAATAACTTGAACAGTACCCATTTATCTGTTGGGCAGTTCATTAATATCCGAAAAGAAAAAGTAAAGTAGCTTATGCGGTACCAGCGCAGCAGTGCCTTGTTTTCTGAGGCCAAGACCTATATTCCAGGGGGGGTCAATTCTCCAGTTCGTGCATTTAAGGCTGTTGGGGGCGAGCCTATCTTTATTAAAGAGGCCAAAGGACCTTATCTGTATGATGAAGATGAAAACCAATACATCGATTATATTGCTTCTTGGGGCCCCTTATTATTCGGGCATGCCTATGAGCCTGTTATTAAGGCAGTGGTCGAGAGGGCCCATAAAGGGACTTCTTTCGGAATACCGACCGAAATGGAGACCAAATTGGCGAGATTGGCAGTGCGCATGGTACCAAACATTGACAAGATTCGTTTTGTGAACAGTGGTACCGAGGCTTGTATGAGTGCCGTTCGCTTGGCACGCGGTTATACGGGCAAAGATAAGATCATTAAGTTTTCGGGCTGTTACCATGGCCACTCTGATTCATTCTTGATTCAGGCAGGCAGTGGGGCTGTTACTTTTGGTAGCCCTAATAGTCCGGGGGTAACCCAAGGTACGGCCAAGGATACCTTATTGGCCGACTATAATGATTTAGAAGGGGTCAAGGCTTTGGTAACGGCGAACAAAGGTGAAATAGCAGCGATTATTTTGGAACCCATAGCGGGCAATATGGGCTGCATCATTCCCACAGACGAATTTATGCATGGGCTTCGGGAGCTTTGTACCCAAGAAGGGATACTGTTGCTGTTTGATGAGGTGATGACCGGTTTTCGTTTGGCTAGGGGAGGGGCTCAGGAAGCACTGGGCATTGATGCCGATATCGTGATGTTTGGCAAGGTCATTGGCGGGGGACTGCCCGTGGGGGCTTTTGCGGCCCGAACAGAAATTATGGCCCATTTGGCTCCTGATGGGCCTGTTTATCAGGCAGGTACCTTAAGTGGAAACCCCTTAGCGATGGGTGCAGGTTTGGCCATGTTGACCGAAATTGACCAACGCCCAGAAGTATTTGACAGCTTGGCGAAAAAGACTGCTTACCTGCATCAGCAAATCACCGAAGTATTGGGCGAAAAAGGGATTCCCCATCAGGTCAATCGTTTTGGAAGCATGATCTCGGTTCATTTTTGCGATACCCCCGTAGTAGATTTTGCAAGTGCTGCCAAAGGCAATAACAATACCTTTAAACGATACTTTCATGGGATGCTCGATCAAGGGATATATTTGCCACCTTCCGCTTTTGAAAGCTATTTTTTAAACGATGCCCTCAGCTATGCTGATTTGGATGTGACAATAGCTGCAATCAAAAACATATTTTAGGTATTTTTAGTCCAGTTCATTTTGAAGCAAGTCAAAATAGCGTGCTGCGATAAATTTTGCCCCAGTTTCATTATAGTGTACGTCATCAGTCAATAAGCTGTCGTTGAAACCTGTGACCATATCAACTGTCAATACCCTTGAATTCGGGGTGCTTTGCTGTGAGGCAATCACAACAACATCTTGTTGCAATTGGTTGAAGAAAGCAGTCAATTGCGCCGTCATCACCTCTGATTTTGCCGGAGCCAATTGTTCGATGATAATGGTTACCTCGGAATTTGCTGATTGAATGGCATCAATGATTTCATTGATATTTGAAATCGCCTGACCGTATGGGTCACCATTTAGGGCATCATTGCCACCAGGGGAACTAAAAAGCACAATATCAGGGGCCCCAGCTAGGGCCAACCAATCATCGATACCGTTTAAAATTTGACCTGAAGTCCATCCTCCCCGTCCTTCGTGGTCCATGTCAAAGATGGCATCGTTGTATGTGGGGTATGGGGCGTCATCTTTCATGGTGCCAATAAAATCAAATTCCACATCATTATCCACCAATAACTTCCAGAGTTCATAGCGGTAACTTTCAAATTCGGGTCGGGCTCCTTCCACACGTGAAGCACCCAATGGCATGATTCTGTTTTTTACATTTTTCAAATCCAGATGAGCTGTCTCATCAGTATCCCTATCATCACTGCAAGATTGTACAACAATTAATAAAGGCAGGAGCAGTAGCGAAAACTTGTATGTCATATGAAGTATTTTATGGGGAAACCGGAAACTATCGAAACACCCTACCCCTAAAAAGTAAACCGGAATAAAAAATTAGGTGTCAGCCCCAACGACAATTGCTCTACTTGATCGATTTCCTGTAGGCCAGTTTGCGCATCTTCATCGACCCGGTAAAATACCGAAAGCGGTACTTGTCGCGCATAGATATTTTGGAGCGATAGCCCTAAGGTGCCTTGGTTGTTGTTTTTTGAAGAAAGTTTAAAACGGTGCTGTAGTGAAGCATCCAAACGATGGTAATCGGGCAGGCGTTCACTATTGATGGTGCCAAAGCCAATCTCACCGGTGAGTTCATCAAACCCTGCTATTGGGGTGAAGGGCGCTCCACTCCTAAAATTCCAGCCCAATGAAAACTGCCAATTTCCCTGCCCATAGGTGTTGGAGAGCGTAAGGTTGTGCGAGATGTCATTATTGCCCGGAAATTTGTTGGTCTGTAGTTCATCAAAACGGTATTCCACATTGTTGTAACTGTATCCCATACCTATGCGATAATTGCCCCATTGTTTTTTGAGCAAGATATCGAGGCCAATAATACCACTTGTTCCCTGGGAATAATTTTCAGAGACATTGGTAAAACCGTTTGTGAACGAGGTCAGGCCATCAATTTTCTTCAAATAGCCATCTATGTCAATGGTCCATCCCTTATGGTCGAACAATAGGCCTGTTGAATATTGTTCGCTTTCAAGCAAGGGAAAATCATCATTGTCCGTCAGTGTCCATGTACCGTTTTCCAACCTTGATTGTGTATCTTCAAATTCGATCAATTGACTGATGGTCTGGTATCTTTTTTCTGCAGTCACCTTTAAACGCAAGGTTTTGCTAAGCGGATATTCGGCATTCAACCGTGGTTCAAAATACCAATGCTGCAATAGTGAAAAAGTAGAGGCCCGTAGCCCCAGACGTAAAAGCCCCCGATTTTTTGGGCGAAAATAATAGGCGCCGTAAATGGAATGTGTGGTATTTTCACGGTCAGATATTTCATTGAAATCGCGTTCATCTTCTGAAGATTCCACTCCCTCTTGGTCCTCATCTTCAGGTTCGATATCGTCGTCACCTGCCTCGTCTCTAAAAAGTTGGTAAAACACATCATTTTTAGAGGCTTGATAGCCTACCTTCACTGAATGTCTTTTGTTGAAATCGTACATTAAGGCACTATGTAGACCATAATCCCTTACTGTATTGCGGCGAAGGTTTTCTTCTTGAACCGTTTGATTTTCTTGAACCTGGTTTTGATAACTACTTTCATAATCCGTATAATAGGCACTTAGGGTGTGGTGCCATCGGTCAGCTTTGATACCACTCCATTCAAGGCTTAGCCCTTGGTTTTCTGTGGTCAAGATATCTTGTTCTAGGTTTTCATCGTCTTGCAATTGAAAATCAAGATTGTTATTGGTCAATAGCCCATTGAGGTAAATGCTATCTTTTTCTGAAGGCCGTATGATCAATTTAATATTGGTATCGTAGAAGAAGAAGGTTTCTTCCCCTTCCAAAATGTACTCCTCATCCTCTTCTTCCAAAATGGTTTGTCCGCTGGCGTCATTGACCACAATCGTATTCTGGAATACCTTTTCGAAAATAGCATCATAGGTGGGCGTGGTCAAGTTACCGATATCGGCGTAGGATCTTCGACCTGAAACTACAAGTCCGATCGATTCGCTCAAGCGTGCCTTGACATAGGCATCAACCTGTGTTCCATTTAAACCTAGCCCAACCGAAGTGTCATCGGGAATTTCAGTTTCGCCTTGAATAGCGATGACCCCTGAAATGCGGTCACCATACTCAGGACTGGCACCACTTTTGAAGATTGTGGCGTTGGTGGTAACATAGGGATTGAATAAGGAGAGCATACCGAAGAAATGCCCGGTATTGTACATTTTGATGCCATCATATAAAATCAAGTTTTGGTCGGCAGCACCCCCTCTGATCTGAATGTCAGATACGGTTTCGTCAATACTGGTAATACCGGGAAGCCACTGTACCGACTGTAAAATATCAGGTTCGACCAAACCTGGTAGGATGCCCTGTTCATTTGAGGTCAAGGTCAATGACCCATCTTTGTTCTTGTCAATCCCTTGAATGAGGTATGAACGTACCACCACTTCACTGAGGGATGCTGCTTGTGGGTTCAAGAAAATGTTCTTGCAAGCATTGGTATTAAAATCAGCTTCATAAAGTAACCTGCTTGTGTAGCCTACATACTGGATCAATACGCCACGGGTAAGGTTTTCTTCTTGAATGGTGAAATACCCGTCTTCGTCGGTGGTATATCCCCTTGTAGTGCCTTTGATCACAATGGTGGCCAAGGGGAGCGGTGTCTTGGTGATGATATCGAACAAATATCCGCATACCGATGTTTTGGTATGTGGTAGGCTAATGATGACCTGATTGTCCCCAATTTTTTCAAAAACAAGTTTTGTGTTGTTTGAAAGTTGTGTTAACAGTACATCAACGGTACGTAGCGCAGTTTCTAAGGTAACCGTTTTACCGGAGATGAGCTCGTTGGAATAGGAAAAACGCAATGCCGTCTTTGCCTCAATATCGTCTAACACCACTTTTAGCGGGGTCTTCTCATAATGGACAGTAACACTGGTTTGACCCTTTAATAGTGAAGATTGCAGTGAAAAAAGAAGAAACAAAAAAAATCGAAGTGCTCTAACGCGCATTAAGGGTTACCGTTTTTTGGTCTTCAGAAAGTTCATACTCAATTCCCATCGGCACAAATACAGATTTTAATGCCAGTTGTAGGTCATCATGGATAAAGGTTCCCGTAAAATGACCTTTTAGCAATGATGGCGCATACGAAAATGAAATGCCATACTGGTAGTGCAATTCGTTCATCACGGCCAACAGTTCAGCATTTGAAAAACGACTTATGCCGGTTTGCCAAGGCGGTTCTTGGTCACTGTGCCTAAATTCCAATAAAATGTTGCCTTTTAATTGAACGGCGTCACCTGCGTTTAAGTATGATCGTTGTTGTTCGACGTCATTTTCATACCGTACCTGACCTTCATAACAGTGCAGCTCAAAAGAGTTTGCCCTGGTCTTGACATTGAATTCGGTGCCCAAAACGCTCACCGTGCCCGATTTGGTGACAACCGTAAATCCTTTTCCTTTGGTAACGGTAAAAAATCCTTCACCGGTAAGGTCAACATCCTTATTTTTTTTCCAAAAAAAACGTTGGCGCCTCAAGGTAGATTGGGCATTCAATACCACATGCGTGCCGTCAGGAAGTACCACCTCGGATTTTTCTCCAATGGTCGTCGAATAGGTTACCTTACTAAAGAACAACCCAAAGAATACCAACAGGGAAGCCGCAATACCTATGGCATAGTACAACGGTCTCAACCGTATGGTCTTGGATGGTTTTTGTCGATGGATTCCTTGCCATACCTTCTCACGAAGGGCTTCTTTGTCAAAATCGGGTTTTTCAAAAGCCTCCAATCCCCTGGTCAATGCCTGGTACGCTTCATATTCTGATGATGCCTCAAATTCAGCACGTTCTTTTTCGGTCAGCTTGCCTGCAAGCCAACGTGCCATGATGGTATCATCTTTGTCTTCAAACATCGTTTTGCTTCATTCACCAAGAGAACAGATTTTACGCTATTTACCCTACCCCTGGTCGTTAGATATTCTTTACGGTCTTTCGCAACTTGACCAATGCCTTGTGCATCCGTTTTTCAATGGCCTTTTGTGACACTCCCAAAAATTCGGCAATCTCCTTATAGGTCATTTGATCCATTCTGTTCAGCAGAAACACCTCGCGTTGCCCTTCGGGCAAGTTGGCGATGGCCGACTGTAAATGGTGTAAAAATTCCTTTTCCTCCAATTGAAATTCCGGGGTCTCCTTATCTGCGCGTTTTTGTGGTCGCTTCGCATATTTTAAGACCACCTTTTGATGTTCCACTTCGTTGTAGAATGCGTTCTTGGCAACCGCAAACAAAAATCCACGGGCTTTTTCAAACAAGACTTTTTTACAGTTGTTCCAAAGTTTGATAAAAGCCTCCTGTACCAAATCCTCCGCCTGTTGCATGTCACCACATTGGTAGTACAGGTAATTGCGCAAGGATTCAGCATTGAGATCAAACAGCTTGTCAAAAACCCTTTTTTCACAAATTGAGGTATCGCTTTGGCTCATTTAAGGATTTTTTCTAGGGGGGGTGGGGTGAATTCAAAGTATCCTGTTCTAGTATCAAAACTAAAAAAATAATTGGTTATGCATGTCCCAAAGCTATTTAAGTCCATTTTGATAGGGCTAAGCCTTTTGGCGATAGGTTCCATGGCCTATAAGGCAAGTCTCTTGTCAAAAAAAGCGCAGGGGTTTCGAGCAGACGAAGTATATACGGTCACCTATCGCTACTTTTTTAAGACCGATACTGCCCCTACATTCATCAAGGCCTACTTGCCCAAGAACAACCTACGGCAGCAAATCAGTAGGCAAAAAAGCATTATGCCGAAGGCCATTAGGTTTTCTACTTTGACTGAAGGCCCCAACCTTCGCGGTAGTTGGTTGACCGAGGTACAAAACAGTTATGGGCGTGTGAGCTATTCGTTTTCGTTTAAGGGCAAGAACCAACTCTTTGGGCTGCCTGTGGACTTTCAGTCCATACCCAAGGGTTTGGAGCCTTATTTGCAAGCTACCGTGAACATTCAGTCTGCAGCCAAACCTATTGGGCATTTGGCACAAACCCTACAAGAAAAGGAAACGACAGATAAGGGCATCGTTCGCGCGCTGTTCGATTATGTATATAATATGCCCTCAGCACCAATTATCACTTTGACAGATGCCTTAAGTGCCCTAGAGCGCAATGAAGCTTCCTGCAATGGCAAAAGCCGGCTATTGGTGGCTTTGGCCCGAAACCTTGGGTATCCGGCACGTATCAAGGGGGGGATTATCTTGACCGAATCGAACAAACGTACATCCCATGCGTGGGCTGAACTGTTCATCAATGGCGATTGGGTGCCTTTTGATGCCCTGAATGGTCATTTCGCCCATCTGCCTGCCAATTATCTTGAACTTTATGAAGGGGATGAATTTTTGGTTACCCATAGCACGGGCATTCAATTTGATTATTCGTATGAGATCAGCAAAGAGGAATCCCTTTTGCTATTGGATGGGGAATCAAGACATACTGAGAAGGTGACCGCTTTTTCTTTATGGGGTTTGGTCAAGAGCAAGACCATCTCCAAAAAGAACCTTTTTTTACTTTTGGTGCTCCCGCTTGGGGGGCTTGTTGTTGCCTTGATGCGCAATATTGTAGGTGTTCGCACCTTTGGGGTATTTTTACCGGTGCTCATTGCATTCTCTTTATTGGAAACGGGTTTTGCGATGGGCATGTTTCTTTTCCTTTTCCTGATTTTGTTTGTGGGATTGATTACACGTCCTTTTGATCGCATGGGACTGTTGCATACCCCAAAATTGGTCATTTCGTTGACCCTGATGGTATTGGTCATGGTGTTGGGCAATTACCTAGGACTTAAGTTCAATGTCAACTGGTTGGGTTCGCTGGCCTTGTTCCCTACCATCATCTTGACCATCGCGGCGGAACGTTTTTCAAAGTTGATCGTTGAAGATGGCTTTCAAAAAGCTACAGGAACCCTGTTGCAGACCTTATGGGCGGTGAGTGCATGCTACCTGCTTTTTTCTGTAAACGGATTGGACACGATTCTCATTCTATTTCCTGAAGTGTTGTTGTTGGTCATTGCCGCCTGTATGCTACTGGGCCGCTATATAGGGCTCCGTTGGACAGAGCTTTTGCGGTTTCGCCCTTTGTTACATCCCAAATACATATAAATATGTTTCACAAACTGTTTCAGGTGAAGAACCCCAAGGGGGTGATTGGCCTTAACCGACGTAATATTGAATTGATCTATCCGCACAATGAGCAAAAACACTATAGTTTGGCTGACGACAAGGTCAGGGCCAAAATGATCCTGCACGAGCACAACATTGCCTGTGCCCGAACCTTTGCTGTCATTGAACGGGTCAGTGAGATCAAGTCGAAATGGAACGGATTGCAAGATTACAGTGCCTTAGTGATAAAACCAGCTAAGGGTTGCGGGGGCGGGGGTATCAAAATCTTGAAGAAAGATTCGGGCGGATTTTGGAAAAGTAGTGGAAAAATATTGACAGAAGCCCATATTTTTCAACACATTACCAGTATTATTTCAGGGCTGTTCTCCATGGCATCGAATGATGTGTGCCTTATTGAAGAATGCATTGTACCCCATCCGTTCTTTGCTGAAATCTATGGTGAAGGGGTGCCCGATTTTAGAATTATTACCCTAAAGGGCAGCCCTCTGTTGGCTATGCTTCGCATGCCTACCTCTAAGTCTGATGGCAAGGCCAATCTACACCAAAGAGGGGTAGGTATCGGGGTCGATATGAAAAAAGGCACCTTGACCCAAGTGTATGATGGCCGGCACTATTCGAACCATCATCCAGACAATGAAAATAGCGTGTTCGGCAAGCAGATACCCTATTGGTTTACGATGTTGCAACTGGCCAAGAAAACTGCCCGGGCCTTTCCCTTGGCATACCTCGGTATTGACTTGGTGATTGATAAGGTCAAGGGCCCACAGATCATGGAGGTCAACGTGCGTCCGGGCTTGGGCATCCAATTGGTCAATCAGTGCGGGTTACAGGCCACAATTCAAAAACAGCATTATTCAAAAATACAGTTATGAAACAACTCTTTTTTGCAGTGATTCTTTTTGTAGGCCCTATGTGTGGCGCCCAAGAACGGCATCGGTTTGAAATCGAGACCCAAACAGGTTACGAGTACAATTATTTTAAGAGTCCGGATCAGGTATCGGTCGATGGCACGCTCTTGACGGCGAATGATTTGATTGCCAGTAGTGCCTACCAAGATGTCTATGCCGACTACGATTACCGTTACAAATGGAAAGGCCATCGCATTAGGGTTTCGATGGCTCCCTTTGTCCGTTTGTTCCAAGAGAATATGCAAGATAGCTACTGGGGTGTTGATGCTGCCTTAAAGTATGATTACAAATGTACAAAGACGACCAAAGTGTTGGCAGCACTTGATTTTAAAAGGATGGATCGTGAGGGGCTTGACGGGGCCCAAGATGTGTTGGTGAACCCTTTGGGCTATACCAATTACGGGGCAATGGCTGGGCTGGGTTTTGAGCCTTTTACCAACAACAAGACAGTGCTCGAAGGCTTTTACAACTTTAAGGACTTTGATGCATATGGTACCCGTGACTTAGAGTTCAATGAGTTTGGGATACAGTTGGGCTCAAAACAAGCGTTTCGACCAGGCCGGTATCAACATAATGTAGGTTTTACGGCCTATTACAAAAAACGGCGGTACAATACATTGAATACCGAAGAAGATCCGCAGAACGGTACACGCAATTGGGACTATGCCAAGGGCACCGTTTTTTACGAACTGCCCTTAAGTGCCACTTTGGAGGTAGAACCCCAACTTGCCTATTTTGGACGTTTTGACCGATTGGAAGACCGTTCGGGCTTTCATCAATACGGGCCGGGGCTACGGTTTCGGTTTGATAATGACAAGACCAAGGTCAGTGTCTCCCTAAAATATCAGATTCGGGATTATACGGCTATTGCAGCGCAAGATGATTTAGGGGCTTTGGAAGAAAAACTGCGCTATCAGTATACTGATATTTCAATAAATTTTGAACAGGAATCGGGTATTGAGGGTTTATTGCTTACAGGAACGATCTATAGCCGATGGCGTGAAACCAACACCACGGCTTTGGGATCCCGTTCTTTTCGGGGCTATCGCAATTACTATGCTGGGGTTGGGGTAAAGTGGCAGTTATGATCAAAATGTCGTGTTTGAATAGAAATGGATTTCTGCTCCCTTAACCCTTTTGGTTTTTTATGGATATGCCCCAATACTTAAATGGGAGTACATTCATTTGATATCATTTGCCTGCTTTTTCAATCCGGAGTTTTGCGATGGCTTCAAGTAATTTGTCCTCGAACGGTAACTTTTTGTCGTTATGGGCATCATAAGGGGGTAATACAGGAACATCTTCGCCCAATTTTTCCAAAATGGTCCGTGCCTTATGCAATTTGTTGTAAACCACAAATGGTTCACCATCTGCCCAGGCCCATTTATAGGCTTTATGTGCATGTAGTTTTGCCTTTTGCTCTTCTCCGATTGCTAAAAAAAGTTCCGCTAATGCGAGATGGGCAGGTTTTCTTTTCTTGGCAAGTTGATCTGCTAAAATTTTGGGCGCAGCGATTTCATTAAGATGGTATTTGGCAAGCACCAGTTGTGTTTCGGCCTCGGCATTATCAATACTGACCGCACGGGATAATTGTACGGATTCGCTCAGGCTTTTTACAGCTTCGGCCCAGTGGGTCCGCTCCAATTCCCATTTTCCTTGTACATGTTTGAGCATTCGATATCCTCTTCTGTTCTTTTCCTTTTTTGTGAGTTGTAGGGCTTTGAATAGCTGCTCTTCGTTCAACTTCCCTTTCCAAAATTCAACCACACAGTAGTAGACCTCTGCTTGGCCAGGCAGGTATACACGCCTGATCCAATCACGGCCCATGGGATCAAGTAAGTGCCACATTTTTTCAGCGTTCTGCCAATCCCCGATTTCCCCGTATGTATAAAAGAGTGCTAATCTGGCTAAAAACAGACTTTCATTATTTTTTATCAATTCAGAGAGCACCAGCTTTAATTCTAAAAACAGAAAACTTTTACGTATTCTATTTTGTCCGTATAATGACATGGAGATAAACGAAATACTTTTGGGAAGCTCATTCCATCTTTTATTTTTCAAATCAATTCTTAAGGATAACAAAGCTACATTTTGACATAGCGCATGCTCATCCAATGCAGATAATGAAATCGCTGCTGCCTTGGCAAGCCAGGTGATATCATAATGATTCTTGATGTTTATTGTTTTGGTCCAATCGTCCTGAAAAAAAGGTTGTAGCAATGATAGGATATCGGCATGTGCTTCAAGATTGACCCTCAAGGCGTCATAAAACTCCCCGATAAAGACATTGATCGCTTTTTGGTAATAGCCCAACTTGAGCAGCAACCGCATAAGATTTAGTTCATTGCTCAATTCTTCAAGCGTTTCCACATCGTCAAATGCACTATGGGTTTGGCTGTTAAAATAATCCACTATGGGATTTCCATATTGTTCCTTTTGGTTAGAGTTCAAGCTGCCCACCACCACTCCCCGGACAACAGGGTGCAGATCATAGCGTTTTTCCCGGGCATCATATTGCAACAGGCCTTGCCGTTCTAGATCAAGAATTGATTTCGCAAACGTTTTTGTGGCATTGAAGTTATTTGTTTCATCTGTCGGGTCAGAATTTAGGGTAGCGATAAATTTGTAATCTACACTACCTGATAACAGGGCTAAGGTCGAAAGCAATTTGTAACTGTCCTGGGAGAGGTTTTTTATGCTTGCTTTTAAGATGTGGTTCCGCTTTTGAACAAGGTCCAGATCAGCTAGATTGAGTTGTTTGCCACCATGGGGGTCTGTTTCCCACGCATCAAAATTCCCCCTATCGGGAAGATACTTGTTAACGAGTCCTGCAATAATGCCTATCACCAGCGGATGGCAGTCACAATTTGTGGAGAGGTAATTTTGGATGTTCTTTGAATTTCCGACGATACCACATGAATTTATCAACTTCTCGGCATCAGAAAGGTTCAATCCAGGAAGAGGTATTCGATTGACGCCCGGTATGGGTTGGTTGGCAGCGTTCAATAATCTTGTTGGCACCAATCGGGAGCTTATGAGAATCTTCGATGGAGCAGTTATTGCCAAATTGCGCAGTAGTTCCTCATCTTCTGGTTGAATGGTATCACAGGGGTCTCGATGTGCGACCTGATCGGTTGGCTGATTGATGTCCTCGTCCCGAACTTCTGCAAAATCAATTCGGTGATACGCAACCAGAATTCGTTCGAGCCCATCCAAAATTAAAAGGTATGGCTTCTTTTTCAGATGTTTGATAAGTTTATCTGACAGTTCTTTTCTATGCTTTCCTTTGAAATTCTTGTATGGTAAACCGGTAACATAGGCAAGTGCATGACGGCAGAAATCAGCCATTGTGGTTCCTTTTTCGTAAAAGGAATACCACATGATGCCTGCCCAATCAGCACGTGCTTCTTTGGCATGTGTTGTGGCCCACTGCCAGGTGAGCATGCTTTTTCCATTACCACCGATGGCCTCAAACAAGAGCACATTGTATGGATTTGCTTCTTGGCACCACTCGTTTAGCGTTTCCAATTGTGATTTTCGACCCACGAATTCATGGGATCCCGTATAATGTGGTCTTGCATAGAATTTTGGGGCTTTGGGAATATCCGCTGATGGTTTTGAAGCAGAAGAATCGTTGAGCTCTTTATTCAATTTCAACCGAAGTTCCGATAGCGACGGATTGATCTTTTTGATGAATTCATCAAGATCATCGAATTTGGCATACACACGCTGCACTTCAGAATCTGGAGAATTTTTTTTGGCCCGTTCCCGGAAATTGTCCAATTTTTGTCTTTTTTCTGGATCCATTTCAATGTCTGACTCTTTGACCAAATGGTCTTTGCCCATGATAAATAGAAGAATGGGACGGCCTAGATGAAATGCTTCATTAAACTCCAGTTCGGTGATGGAAAGGTTGTCGGGGTTGCGTCTTGGGCATTTTGGTATTTGCCCGTATTTTTTACTTATTACCCCGATATAGGCAGAGCTATGCCGGACCATTTGTAAAGATGAATCAATGATATCCATCATTTTGGCAGAATCGTTTTCCATAGAAATATCGGCAAAGCCATGCGACCTGACCGATTTGATCAATTCATCACGATGTTGTTGTAAATCGGAGAACGTACTTGAAATCATTACGCCGTGATATAATCGCTGTCCCGTGTTGCCTGTATCATCCATAAGCGTTATTTCTAAATTGTTTTTTATGAAAGGAAAATATTGTTCATTCCCCCATCTTTTTTGAGACCTGCACATAACAAATAAGAATGATTTGTGGTCAAGGATTCTTTAATTCGGTGACTTGTTTTGGGGAAGGATTAAGGATTTCAATATACAATATGGAGCGATGTTTAACAATAGCGAAGAACCTTAAAAAAACTAAGGTTTTTCAATATGTGCAGGCTAAAAAAGAAGTGTAGCTTATGTATGCAGGTTTTATGTTAGGATGAATGGATGCGCTATAAGGCCACTTTGCATCCATCCTAGCGGTATTCATACCGCTAGGATGGACTATATTATATCAAAGATTGGAAATTATTTGTCCAGCACATGCTTTACGTGCATGCTGGTCATGAGTTGTTGATGTGAGAGACTGACCTCTGGCCTGCTCTGATATGAGGTCAATACCCAATTCACCGAATCGTTGGCATTCAGTTGCTGAAAATCCATACCTACCGCAGCTGGGGCACCATTGACTTGAAGCTGCCAATAGCTCTGTGATCCGGTGTAGATACCGTTGATACTGACCATATAGTTTCCGAATGGACAATAGGCTTTTGTGGTAAACGGTAGGCTCTCTGTCTCTTGCGCACTGAGCATCGCCACAGTGACGTTCATGCCTTCCACCCAAGGAATATTGGGATAGCTATAGGTACTGCCGTTATAGGTGTACGCCACACTTACCGTACTACAGGGAGTGGCCAAGCAATCTTTGCAACTGGTTTGCGCTGACACAGCTTGTGTCAATAAGAAAAAGCAGAAAAGCGATGGAAAAAGAAATTGTTTTGATTTTTTCATGTGAATGCAGATTAAATTAAGGGTTGTTTTACAAATGTGTTGACAATGGCCCTATCAATTTTAGGATAGGCCATAAGCCCCAAGATTTTTATATTGGCTTGGGGGAGGCGCGTATCGACAATAAAAAAAGGGGGAGAATTGCGATTTAAAGATAGGATTAAAATATATGGGGGCAATACTTAAAAACCGCAAAAAATATAGGGTTTTTCTATGCTTTCACTTTCTTTTTTAGGGTGGTGATCCACCCAAATATTGGTCCTGGGGCCAATATGACGAACAGGTATTGAAATGGTATTTGAGATTGCCATAGGGTGCATACCTGAAGGCTGGCGATGGTAATGGCAAAACCGATACAGTTGACCATGGTCAAGGCCGTGCCCTTGACCTCCAAAGGGGCACTTTGGGCCACGAGGGTAGAAAACAAAGGGGAATCTGCAATGACGACCATGCCCCAAAACAGTAAAAAGCCTACAAATGCCAAAGGGTGGGGCAATACAAAAAATAGGGGCGATACCATACAGCACAGTCCAGAAAGGGCCAAGGCCCATCTAGCCGTTTTGGACACTCCCTTTTTTTGCGAAATAAAACCGCCCAATACGCAGGCCAGGCCACCTATGGCAATGGTGGCAAAAGAAAGCAAGGGTACATTGAAAACAATATTGGGATTCGTTTGGGCATAGGTCGAGAGCATCACGGGCACAAAGGTCCAAAATGCATACAATTCCCACGCATGGCCAAAATACCCAAAGGCGGCAGCCCGAAACCCCTTGTTGCGGAATACGGTAAAGCAGGCCATAAAATCCAGGGCTTGACCAGGTTTTCGATAAGGGCCATCAGGTACCCAAAGTATCAGCAGTATACCGCCCAAAATGGCTATTGCAGATGTTGAGGCAACGATCCATGGCCAAGGGAGCGCTACCAATATACCCTTTAAAAGGTGGGGCAGGGCAGTGCCCAAAACCAACGCACCGACCAAAAAACTGAGCGATTTGTTCAAGCCCTTGTCAAAATGATCGGCAGCAATCTTCATGCCCACCGGATAAATGCCAGCCAGAAAGAAGCCCGTCAAAAATCGGAAGCCCGAAATACTGGTCAGTCCGTTGCCTTGCCAAAGGATGCCCAGATTGCAAAGTGCACCCAAAAGGGCACTGTAGAGAAATACCTTTGAAGGGGAAAAACGGTCGGTGATCGTAAAGAGGGCAAAAAGTAGGGTGCCTATGATAAAGCCCAATTGGACCGCAGTGGTCAAGTGCCCCAATGCACTGGGTTTTAGGTCAAAATGGGCAATAAGGTCACCCATCACCCCGTTTCCGGCAAACCAAAGCGAGGTACAACAGAACTGTGCGCTAACAATCACGGGGAGTATATGCCGTGCGGGTTGGGTCAAAGATCAATTTACAGTTTATGGACTCAATGTAGCGAAAATGAATGTTATTTTGAAACAATTGGGAAATCTACATGGTATCAATCGATTTTGTAGATGTATGGTATTTGGTTCAAAATGACTTTTAGGGATGATTACCATTACGACATGGGGCATTTTCATAACTGGGTGGCCATGTCATATGATAACAGATAGGGGACAGCGCATTTGAAAATCAATCAAAATGATATGGATCCAGGCCAGATAGGTGAGAACCATCAAAGGAACAGGTAGGTCGAAATTTTGAGGCTTTTTTTTGATGCTTGATGTTGACCTTTATGATCGTACACCATTAAGAGATAAACAAATAATGACGATCATGAAAAAATACTCACAGCAATGGCATTAATGGCAGCCATAAACACAAATGCCCAATTGGTCATCGATGATTTCTCGACGGGAGACATGAACCAGGCCCGTAGTAGTATAGGTGAAAAGGAATACCACCAGAGTGGTTCCAAGATATTGAAGAAGAAACGGAGCCTTACCATAAAGATTAAGGAAAACCCTCAAAAACAATTGTTTCAGGCCAAAATAAGAAAGGGAAAATTGGTTTCAAGCATAGGATATGAAATTACAGGGGTATTGGAACTGCGTTATGGGGGTAACCGTGGAGATGCCACAGATCTTGATCTTACCCAATACAAAAACATCCATATTGCATATAAAGGCAAAAGTAACTTTGGAGGGGAGCAGGCAGGGCTACCGAAGTGTTTCAGGGAAGTGTTTCATCAAGTGGCGGCAACAGGCCATTTGTACTTAAAATACCACTGAGCGAGTTTGCAAAGGCCCAGGATAATGCTGCCGTGAATAATACATTCACCTTAAAGGATGTAGATTTTTTTAAAATCCATTTCCTCAGCCAGGGCCAGCAGGGACTCAATTTTGGAATCAAAAAAATAGGGGTGGCATAAAATGGGAAAATAGTCTAACATACTGCCAATACGCAAGTGAAGAAAATGCGAAGGGCCTGCCGAAATTCCAACAGCCATCAAGATAGCTACAAAGGCAGGGCCTTGGGCCGGTCTTTGTATTTTTTAAAAAGAGGGGTGAACCCCTAGGAATCTTTCCGTAGCATTGTAGGCTCCCTTAAAGGAATTTAATGTATGCCGTTGATCAGTTCGATAAGGCGCTCAACGTTCAAGGCACTGGTATGTTTGGCGATCAAGTTGCCACTGATGTCATAGAAATAGGTCGTTGGTATCGCGGTCATTTCATTTATGCCATATTCAGCGAGTTTTTTTGAACTCTTCAAAAAATGGAAGCTATACGGGTTGGTAGCAGTGAACTTGCCAATCTTTTCTATCGGTTCATCAGAGATCATGACAAAATGGATGTCATCGCCAAAGCGTTGTTTGACTTCCTCAAAATAAGGGAATTCCTCTAAGCAAGGCCGGCACCATGTGGCCCAATAATTGACCACAAGCGGTTTTTCATCAAAGTCGGCCATTTCAACCATATTCCCCTCTAGGTCCTGCAATTCCAATTGCGCCAAAGCGATATCGGGAGATTTGACCAACTTGTAGTACCCGAGGGCAGCTACAAAAAGGAATGCCAAACAGCCGACCAAAAAGCCTTTCCAAAATATCTTTTTTACCATAAACTTTATTATTCGAAAATGAGCACCAATATGACAGACAGTACCAACAAAAAGAGAAATCCTGTCAATGAACCTATTAAAAAACTCGCTTTTTCACCTATTTTCATGTAGAGCCGATTGGGTTACAACATACTTTTAGACTCGACGATTGAAAACGCTATTTGTTACATAGCTCAACGTGAGTTCGATTTAAAAAGAGATGTGCTTTAGGGTAAATGCCTGAAAATAGGGCAATTGCCATTCCGAGTGCAGTCGAGAAACTTTAAAATGACAACTTTTAATTAGGTCTCGACTGCGCTCGACCTGACACTGAAACATAAATTGCTGAAAACCAACATTAAAGCCATATTCTTATGTCGAACTCACGTTAGGTCAATAGATTTTACTGTTATAATGATGACAGGTATTGAGCACTTGACATTTTAGTCTTTGTAGTAGAATGTTTACTTCAATTGCTGAATTTAGAAGTTTGGTGTTTCAGGTTTCTGCCCATTTCGTCTCCCATATTTATCTACCTATCATTCAACCGTTCCGTTGAACAGGTTTGCATTTGGATCAATTGCGGGCAGTAGTTCCGCTTTGAAGAAAAATTTCCCATTCGCTTTATGGATTAAATTTGCGGAGTCACCCAATTGGTAAGGGGCCACCAATGTTTTGTCGGTGATATACGTTTCGATGGTAAAGCAGTCAGGGGCTACCTTGATTTCGTTATACTATATTGGAAAGTTTGGTCCATAAGATGGTTTAAGATAAAGACATTTTTTCTACAACTTCCTTTAATTCAGTTTCTTTTTGTGTTCCGATGAGAAATTTTTTCCCATTCTTTAATTCAACCGCGAGCCCTTTGTTTCCTTTTATATTGTAAACTGTTCCATATGTTGTCCAAAGACGTATTCCCCAGCCTCCAACAAAACCGTAATTCACGACTTTTACATTTTTTATGTCGCTCCAAGCAACCCTCTTTTTTATAAAGGGAAAGAAATGCATTTGAATTCCATTTTTGTCAATAGCGGTTTTTAGTTTCATTGTAAAAAAAAGGCCAAGCACGGCGAAGATGGCTGTTGCACCTAAAATCAATCCAAAATCAGATAGCGTGCGGTCTGCCCATACGTCTCCTTTGATCAGCGTTCTGTCAATTAGCAGTAGTGGCAAAACGCTTATGGCAATCAGAAGCAGCCAAAGCCACCATTGCGTGAATTTTTGTACTTCTTTAAATTCAATATGCATTTGCGTTCAGTTTTTCAATTATTGCCTATGGGGGGTCTTGTGTATGATCAGTTGCGGGATTTTACTCACTAACTTTTTAGTTTTGCGTCGACCTTTGATTTGTATTTATACTTATGTTTTGTCACCTAAACCGGCTATTGCTTATATGAAGACTTACCCCTTTTCGTACAGCGGTTAAATTAAACAAATTGGTTTTTTAAAGGGGCATGCCCCTTTAAAAATTCCTGTAAATATTCTTTTGGACTGCTTCTTCCCAATGATTTATGGGGATGGAAGCAGTTGTATTCATCCCTGAACCTTTCGGTTTCCGAGTTTACCTCTTCGATATCCCTGAACAAGTGGGCATCCAGTACGTCCTCCCTGTATGTGCGGTTGAACCTTTCAATATATCCGTTCTGGTTGGGCTTGCCGGGCTGGATGTATTTTATCTCAATGTCCTCGACCTCACAATAGTTGACAAAGACCCTTGAGAGGAATTCAGGGCCGTTGTCCACCCTTATGGCCAAGGGCTTGCCGTACACCTCAATGGCATCTTTTATGTATTCCACCACCCGTATGCCCGGCATAGAGAAGTTGCCCCTCATGCACAGTGCCTCCCTGTTGAAGTCGTCCATCAGGTTGAATATCCTAAAACTTCTTCCCGTTATAAGGCTATCGGACATGAAATCGGCACTCCAGACCTCCCTTGGCGCATCGGGTACTTCCAAGGGTTCCTTTATCCGCTTTGGCAACCGTTTCTTGGTCTTCCTGTGCAAGGACAGCCCCAATAGGCGGTATACCCTCAGAACACGTTTCCTATTCCAGTTGTGGCCCTGTTTGCGGATGCGGTTGTAGAGCCAATCAAAGCCACGGTTCGGTTTGGCCTCGGCCAGCTCGGTGAGCTTGTCGATGACCTCCGTATCGTCCCTTTGGCTGCGATAGTACCACATTGAACGGCACAGGCATACGATCGTACAGGCCCTGGCTATGCTCAGACCTTCTTCCTTCACTATACCTTCCGCCAGCTCTCTCTGCCCACAGGGCCTTAGAGCTTTTTTTCAATGATGTCCTTTAGGATGCGGTGGTCAAGACTAAGATCGGCGTACATCGCCTTGAGCTTACCGTTCTCTTCCAGTAACGATTTGAGTTCTTTGAGTTGCTGGGCGTCCATACCACCATATTTACGCTTCCAGTTATAGAAGGTGGCCGTGGTGATGCCCTTGTCCCGAAAGATGTCGGTCACTTTCATCCCTGAACCGTACTGTTGCAACATTGCAACAATCTGTGTCTCGGTGAATCTGCTCTTCTTCATAATCTAAAAATAATTGATTTTTAAACTGTCCGAAAAACAGAGAAGCCTTCACCAGTTGGCACAACGCTAGGTTTGTTTTACTTGCCTCGCGGGTCTTCCCACGATGGGCAGCTAGGAGCCGTAATTGCCGTTATACATTGCTAACCACTTGTTTTTTATTTTCCTCCAAATATTTTTCCAGCAATATCGTTTGGCATTGTTGGTCCAGAATCGTCTTTTATTATTGCTCTCCAAGGATTATTTAATTGAGCCGCATTGTGGTTATCATATATATTGACAAAATTTTCAATTTTGATTTTCAGATTTACGAAATGTTGCTTTGAAGGGTTTAATCCGTTTGGAATTGATGTGTATTCTTCCCATCCTGCTACCTGTTTGGTTAAGAATTTATGAATTGAGCCAAGCCCTTTTAAGGATTGTACAAATTCAATATGGGGGTATTGGATTGTCACTTCAACTGAATTGAACCAATCTTTTTCTACTGACTGAGCTATTTTTTTCTTATTTCGGTTGTAGTCATTATCTAGTATTCAGCTTGCGGCCAACAAAAGAATATAGTTCATATCATCTATACATCTTTTATGGGGTTAACTTTTAAGGGGGGGGTATGGTTTCAAGGTAGCCGATAACCCCCTAAAAACCAATAGCGGCAATCCATAAAGAAACTAGGGTTTTGCCCCAGTCCTGTCTGCTAAAGCCTACTTCAGATGAACGGTTTAAAGTTTCCAATACTTGTTCTGGGGCAAATGGTCAGTTGCCCGAGCCTTTAAAACAAAAAAGACCGGGGAGGGGACTCCCGGTCTTTTGAAAGAGAAACTAACTCAAACTTAACTAGATCGGTTTTAGCCAAAGCAATGGTTTCCATACGTTCCGCTCCTTGAGTACCAAGGCGATGTTAATGGCGAAGAATGCACCGGTTTGCGCCAATTCCCCGATGTCATCGGCCTCCAAAAAAACATGGAACAGAAAGATGTTCAGTGTAATGGGCAGCAAAAACACTGCCCCGATAAAGCTGGTGTACTGTACAATGAGCAATAGCCCGAACAACAGTTCACAAATACCCAATAGTTGCCAGAAATAACCCGTCTGTTTACTGCCACTGATGTACAGAATTTTTTGTAGGGTACTTTTTTGGGCAGGGTCCTTAAATTGTGCTGCTTTTTCAACGACCTCAACGGGTGTGGGCATGGGTTTCTGAAATTTTTGGATACCGCCAAAAATCATCACTCCGCCCAGGATCAGCCGGAGTATAATAAACAAAATAGGTGCGATTTTCATAAGTTTTTAATCAGCTAATGTGGTTTCCCCATCGTTAGGGTTGTATATGTAGTTAAACGTATAGTAGCGTGGGGCATCCACAAAACCGTCGGGATTGGCTGGCGCATCTTCATAATAGCTCAAGATCTCAATCTTGGCATACTTGCCGTCATGCGTACGAAAGACCACTATTTTGCCAGGCAACGGACTGACCACATTGGTCATGAAGTTGTAGTTGTACCACCCATTATCACTACCAGTTGGAATGGCAAACGCTCCTGTGCCATCTTGGGCATAGGTAAGCCCATCGGCAGAAACGACCTCATCAAAAAGGGCATCTTCAATGGCCGCACCCCCATTACCATTGCGTACAGGCTCATCATCGGTTCCGGTCACATCGCCCCCGTTGACGGCAATGGTAGTGGCCCTAAAGGCAATGTCCCACTCGGTGTCACTTTCGGTGACGGTGCCCGTGGCAAAACTAAATTTGGTAAATGGGCCTGCTGCGGGTTCCCCAAAACCACTGGTGGTAGGTGCAAACAGGTTTTCCATGGTACCTGAGACCAGGTCCAACAATACAGTGAAACTCGATGTTGCCGTTTTATCAAAGCCATTGGCCACGACACTGACCTCACCCGAGGTGGCCCCTGCAGGAACCGTAGTGACGATTTGCGTACTGTTCACTGAGGTAATCGTAGCAGCCACTTCCCCAAAACTTACGGTAATCTCAGAAGCATCGGTGGGAAAATCGGTTCCTGTAATGGTAACCTCTGTACCCACAGTGCCCTTTTCTGGAGCGATTGAAGTGATGGTAAACTCTACAATTTCAGCTTCTACGGTAAAGCTTGACGGTGCTGTCTTGTCAAAGCCATTGGCCGAGACACCGACCGCTCCAGAAGTGGCCCCGTCAGGCACTGTAGTGACAATCTGCGTACTGGTCAATGACGTAATCGTTGCGGTAACGCCCCCAAAGGTCACCGTGACTTCAGAGGTATCGGTGGGAAAATCTGTTCCCGCGATGGTCACCTCAGTGCCTACCGTACCTGATTCTGGGGTAATCGAAGTAACGGTGAATTCGACAAGGGTATCCCCATCATCATCGTCACTACAGCTGATAAATGCAAAGAGCATAAAGCAGAGTCCAAATAGTTGTAATGTAGTTTTCATAGTAATCTTAAGTTTAAAATTGAATATTTAATCGTCCGAACAATTGCCGACCTGGATTGACCCGTATAGTATTGTCAACCGAGGAAAATGGGCTGGTACCCTCAAAATCAAAAAGGTTGTTGGCCCCCAGCTGCAATTGGTAATAGTTGAAAAAAGTCTTTCCTAAAGAAAGATTGACCAAGGCATAACCATCGATAAAAGAATTGTCAAAATCATCCAAGAAGCCATTGCCATTCAAATCGGTAAGACCAAACCTGCTGCGATAGACCACCCGCAGATTGGCATTTGCCTTCCATTCGGGTACCTCATAAAATGCCTTGAAGTTCAATAGGTGTCGCGAACGGTTTTCCAGGCCAAAATATTCGTCACGGCCAATTCGGATGGTTTCTTGGGTATTGGGATCTCGGGCAAAGGCCCCATTTTCTTCCAAATCATCTTCCCGGTCCTTGTCGAAGGCGTAAAGCAATTGGTACCCTGCAGAAAGATCAAGGTGTTCAAGTACTCGGTATTGTAGGTCCACTTCTAGACCCTGGGTGTACACCCGTTCCCTATTGATATAGCCAAATACATTGGCGCCATTTCTTTTGGTAGCCAGTATTCGGGTATCGATTAGGTCGGTGAAATCATTTCTGTAGAAGTTGATATCACCCCTGAGCCTTCCTTTTTTGTAGCCAAACCCAAAGTTGTAGCCAATGGAACTTTCTGCATCCAACGATTCCCCCAGTTCAGAGAACGGTACGGGGAGGATGAGGTTTCCGTCGACATCGGTAATGAGCTCATCGTTGTCGATCAGCCTTTGCATTCCCTGTACCTCGACTTCCTTTCCAAAAACGGAATACCCTCCACCCAATGCATTGGTAAAATCCAGGTAAAGCTGTCTAAAGTCTGGGGCCTTGAATCCGCTGCCAACAGATCCCTTTATGGCCAAATGGGGGGTGAGTTCGTATCGGGCAGATATTTTTGGACTCAACTGTGAATTGTACTCGCTATGGTTGTCAAACCTCGCCCCAACAATGACGTTGAGCTTTTTTATGGGCTTAAAATCATATTGTGCAAAAACGTATTGCGAATCAAACTCAACCAGGTCGGCGAAAAGGGAGCGATCCAAACTTTCAAAGTTATAACCGCCCCCTAAGGTCAGGATGTTGCTATCGGTAAAGGCATGGTGAAAACGCACTTCTGGACGGTATAATTTCTGGTCAAAGTCGTTGTCCAATAAAATTTCATTATCAATAGGGTCTACCGTTTGTTCATCGGTCACGTAATTGGTATAATAAAATTCATATTCGAATCGGGACTTATCAGCGATTTGATGGTCTAGCCGTAGTTGTACATTTCCGTCCCGTTCTTCGCTGGTGCCTGAGGGGATGTCAAAATCTTGTCGAAAATAACGACCAGAAGCAAAGATTTGCCAAGTGTCCGACGTATCAAAATAGAGTCGGCCGTTAAAGGTGTAGTTGGAATAGGGATTGATGGTCTGCTCTTCAGTATCGGGAGTCAAATCGTAGCCATCGGTGCTCAATCGATCCAAAAAGACCGAGTAGCTCCATTTTCCTTTGCGTTGGCCAAGGCTTATCGTTGAGTTTTGGTTGTTAAAGCTGCCCGAGCGATGGGCTACTTGTCCGCTGATGTTTTCTGTTTTTGGTTTTTCGGTGATAATGTTGATTACCCCGCCCAGAGCTTCAGAACCAAAAAGTGCCGAAGAGGGCCCTTTGACCACCTCCACTTGTTTGATATTGCCTACGGCAAAACGACTGAGGTCTAAATTGCCTGAACTTCGACCCACAATCGGAACCCCATCGATCAACACCAACACGTAATCTGAAGCGATACCTTGAATCTGTACACCTTCGCCACCCCCTATGGTCACATCGGGTGTGATCACGATTCCAGTCTGTTCGTTCAATATTTCGTTCAAGCGGGTCACTCCCGTTCGTTGGAGCTGTTTTTTCGGAATCAGGGTGACCGGTAAGGGTAGGGATGATAGCTGCCGAACCGTACGGGTTGCCGTTACGACCACCTCATCAAGGTCTTGCTGCGCAATACTATCAATAGGTTGCCCTTCGTTTTGTGCAAATAACGCGTTTAATTGAACCAAGAATATTGGAATTGATATGCCAATTTTATTTAGATTCATTCCGAATAATGATGTTGACAAATATAACCTCTTATTTTTAATCGTTCTAAATAAAATTAATATTTTTGTAGCTTGAATCCAGAAATCCTAAATAATGAAATCCATATGAAACAGATACTGTTCTTCGCCCTTGGCACACTGTTTTTAACAACAGCGAGTATTGCCCAAAAAAAGAAAGCACTCGATTTACAGGCCATTAAGAATATGTGTGGTTGTTACGAGATCACCTTTAAGTATACCGAAACCTTTGCACCGGAGATCGACTATGAAAAAAAACTGGACTATACCGCTGCCGCCCTTGAACTTGCGCTGCCCATTATAGATGAAAAAGACAAAATTTCGATCCAACACCTACTGGTCGTCAATGATACCATGGTTATCAAGCACTGGCGGCAAGACTGGGAGTATGAGAACCAAAAAGTTTTCCATTATGACAGGGACAATAATTGGGTGTTCGAGACATTGCCCAAAAACGAGGTAAAGGGGCAGTGGACCCAAAAAGTGTTTCAGGTTGACGACAGTCCCAGATATTCTGGTTCTGCCACCTGGGTACATTATGACGGAAAGCATTATTGGGAAAACAAATCAGATTCCCCACTTCCACGTAGGGAATATACCAAGCGAAAAGATTACAATGTCATGATACGGGGCAACCGTCATGAGATTACCGATTTTGGATGGGTGCACGAACAGGACAATGATAAGATCATTCGTGCTGATGGTCAAGATGATGTTCTTTTGGCACAGGAAAAGGGAATGAACACCTATACCAAGGTTGCCGATGAAAAATGTCAGGTTGCAAAGGATTGGTGGAACAAGCACAGCAATTTCTGGGCTACGGTACGTGCTTCTTGGAATAACGTTTATGATAGGGAAGGAGACCTGACCCTATTAAGATCTGTGGATCAAAAGCCCTTATTCATGCATTTTTATCCTCTGGAAAAGGCAAACGCCAATGTCTCCCAAATCAAGGAACTGATTGGCAGGTTTGTCGTTGATACTGAAACTGAACAAAGTGCTGATGGCAAATAAGGTCAAGTTCCACAACTCGATTTTACTCTTTTGTGGGGTCTTTCTAATTTTGGCATTCTCCGATGCCAAAATTTCACCTCGATTGCAACAAAAACTTAACGCTGCCGTACAGGGTACTTTTGAGGTAGAGGCATTCACCTTGCAGGCCATTGCGGTAGCGGAGACCTTCAACGACCAAACCTTGGCGCAATTTGGGTCAGAGAACATGTTCAAAGTACTTCAAAATGACCAACTGCTGGGGTATGCCTATTTGGGGCAAGCCCCCAGTATGAAGAATATTTTCGATTATGTGGTCTTGTTCCATCCAAATTTGACCATCAAAAAATCGAAGGTACTGATCTATCGCGAAGATTACGGACGACAAATTGGAAGCCAACGATGGTTGAAACAATTTATTGGAAAGAAGTGGGGTGATCCCTTGGTCTATGGAGAAGATATTGATGCCATTTCTGGGGCGACAATTTCGGCCAAGTCAATGACCAAGGCCATCAATGATGTACTAACCAGCATGAAAGTGCTACAAAAAAACGGATTGTTGAAATGAACCCTATGGAAAATATCCACCCGTTGTACCACAATCCGTTCGGAGTGGCCTTTCAGTGGAAAAGGTGTACGGCAAAGGAAGTAAGCAAGGTACAATTGGTATTTCGTGATACGGGCCTCTTGTTTTCGCATGATGAACTGTCCCAGTTTTTGATACAGATCAACGGCACCCTAAAAGAGGTCAAGCTGTGCAGCAATTGTGCTGAAGATGGGCAATGTCGTGCCATTATTTTAGAGACACCCTTAAAACAGCTCAGCTTTGCAATAAGCCTAAAGGAGTTGAAGGCACTCAGTGAACTGGTTGAGGGTGCGCTCTTTCAATTGGGATTGAATAAAATGTTACGACAGCTATAGGTGTAGCACCAAAAGCCTTTTCATTTTATTTCATAAATTCGGTTCATGCAGCTGAAATCAAGGATTCTTACTTTTTCCAAGGATATAAAGGTATTGGTGGGCACCTATCTTTTGGTTACCAGTATTGGGTTCTTATCGGCGCTTCAGTTTGTAAACGTGACCACTGCGGGCACTCCACAAGGGATACAGGAAAATTATCTCGGTAATGAAGACGATCTGGAAGCTGAAGAATTGAAGTTTACCAAAAGTGAGAGACAGATTTTGAATATTGTACATGCACATATGCTTTCATTGGGCATGCTTTTTTTGATTTTGGCATTTTTGGTCGCACTCACCCCTATAGATGGTTTTGCACGTAGGTTCTTGTTGTTTGAACCGCTTCTTTCGGTCTTTTTTACCTTTTCAGGCATCTATTTGCTTACAAAGGGCATTGTCTGGATGAAGTACATTATCTTGATTTCAGGTGTTTTCATGACCTTTTCTTATGTAGTTTCCGTTGTGCTTGTTTTGTATTGGCTTTTTAAAAAAAAGTCCAACTGATTTTGGGCGATACTTTTTTCAATTTGTGATTTTTTCATTGTAGTTAGGGGAAAGCTTGCCATCGATCCAACGCAGTTCCCGGGTTTCAGAAGATGATACGATCCAGTTTGAATCTTCGTCATAGACCTCACCCTTCTCTTTTTTGTAAAGGATTTTCTTAGGAATGCCCCCTTCATCGTTGGGAAAAATAAACTTTTCAGCGTACCAGTATAGGCCAGAATCAGATGCTTCGGTCAGTTGGGCTACCTTGAGAAGTTCATCGTTTTGGACAAAGAAATAGATGCCCCCGCCGTTTGAACCACAGGCTTCGGCATAATAATCGATGAACAAGATGCCGTCAAGTCCGTTCAAGCCCTTATCGTCATAGGTTTCAATACCAAAGGTCGTGTTCGCAAGCGCAACTTGGTATTCAGAATACAAACCATTGGCTACTTTTCGAATGTTCAAAAATATATGTTCCCCTTCTTTGGCATAGGCAAAAAAGTAGTTTTCCCCATTCAAGGTTTTTCGTTCCAGAGCGAGTAACCCACCTATGATATACCCAGTCATGTCATCATACCTGACCTTGTAAAACGGGGAGTCAAAACCTTGGTAGGGCCAAGAAGCAGCCGTTATCTCCAGAATCTCTACCCATTCGCCTATTTTTAGTAATTGCAGCACTGTAGAATCTGTATTTGGCGCTGTTCGCAGTTTGACATCATTGCCAAACACATATACTTTTTCACCGGGTTGATAACCACAGTTTTCCCAAAGGCAGTGATAGGTGGTTTCCTGTGCATTGATCGATGGTAGGGTCAGCAACATGATAAGATAGGTAACGAGAGGACTGATTTTCATGATCTTATTTTTAAAACTAAACTTACATAATACGCTATATGGTATATACGCCTTGAATCGTGCTATCGGTTTTCAACAGGTTTTGTACAGAAAAATCGCTCGACTTAACACAAACCCAAGACAAGCTGTTCAAGCTTAATTTTCAGGTAATGTTTCCCTAACCTAAAAGGTGCTTGGGTTTGGTAGTTTTAAGGTCAAGCCTGAGAACACTTAAAATGGAAAGAAAGACACAGACTAGGAGAGCCTTCCTGGCCAAATCTATTTTGGCATCAGGGGGCGTTATTTTAACCTCACAATTGGCCGCTTGCGAAAAATTGGATGATTTTTTAGGAGATGATGGGCCTGAAGATCAAATACCCCGGTTTTTACATGGGGTGGGCAGTTTTGATCCAACTGCCAACGCCGTCATTATTTGGACACGATTTACCCCTACTACCGATGAGGTAAGCAGTTTTATCAATATCTATTGGCAGGTCGCTACAGATGCAAGTTTCAACAATGTAGTGAAAGAAGGAATGCAGTATGCCACAGCCGCGAATGACTTTACCATAGTGCAGGATGTTACCGGACTTGATGCCAATGGCAAATATTATTATCGTTTTATACAACAAGATTTGGGCTTGACCTCAATGGTGGGCGAAACGATTACCTTACCATCATCAGGTGATGCAATGGATAGTTTAAAACTGGCCGTATGTTCGTGCAGCAATTACCCGGCGGGTCTCTTTAATGTGTATGATGCAATTGCAAACAGTGATGCCGATGCGGTCATACACCTTGGGGATTACATTTACGAATATGAAGTGGGCGGTTACGGTACCAATGAAAATATATCGGTATTGAGTAGGGAGCATGATCCAACCACTGAAATTTTGAGTCTTGAAGATTATCGTTTGCGATACCGTCAATACCGAACAGATGAAGGCTTACAATTGGCCCATCAAAAAAAACCGTTTTTTGTGGTCTGGGATGACCATGAGATCACTAATGATGCTTATAAGGACGGAGCGGAGAACCATGACGATTCAGAAGGGGATTACCAAGAGCGCTTGCAACGTGCGATTCGGGTACATGGCGAGTACTTGCCGGTTAGAACAGATAATGGTGCCATCATTTACCGAAACTTTGAATTCGGAAACTTGGTCAACTTGGTGATGTTGGATACGCGGATCATCGGTCGCGACAAGCAATTGAGTTTTACCGATTTCTTCTTAGCAGATGGTAGTTTTGATACAGCTTCGTTTACAGCGGCACTGATAGATCCCAACCGTAGCCTGATGGGGCAGGAGCAATTGGCATGGACAGCGGGTACTGTAGGCGGAAGCACTGCCAAATGGCAAGTGTTGTGCCAGCAGGTATTGATGGGCAAAATGCTCGTTCCAGCTGACCTATTGACCTTAATAGGGGCTTTGGCAGCTGGTGATACCTCTGCAGAGACCTTTCAACTTTTTCAAACGGTACTTACTGAATTGACCACTTTAAAGGCAAGGGCGCTCGCGGGTGACCCCACCTTGACCGATGAAGAATTGGCGCGATTGGCCGATGTTGTTCCATATAATCTCGATGCGTGGGACGGATATTTCACCGAGCGGGAGCAGCTTTTTGGTATTTTGAACGGAAAGAATACCGTGGTCTTGGCTGGAGATACCCACAACGCATGGAACAATGACCTTGTCGATATCAATGGAACAAAAATAGGTGAAGAATTTGCTTGTGCCAGTGTAACATCACCTGGATTTGAAGGGCTGTTCGGTGGTGATGCAGCTGCCATAGCCGGATTTGAACAGGCCATTACCTTGCTCATTGACGGCTTAAAATATTTTGATGCCTCACGCCGCGGATACGTGCTCGTCGAATTTACCGCAGGTGCTGCGACAGCTTCCTATCGTTTTATAGACACTATAGCTTTGAGTGCTTATATTGAAACTGAAGGGCCCAGTAGTATATATGCGGTTTGATGTTTTTGCACAGTGCCCCAGGCCAAGATTTTTGAAGCTGTTTATATGAAAAATAAAAGCCCCTGGCTTTCACACCAGGGGCCTTTCCAAAATCAACAAAAAACATCATCCTCTTCTTTCTGCCTCCTTCATTTTCTTTTTGCCGTGCAAGTGTTTTTGATGATTCAACTTTTTCCACATTTGGTACTGCGTCTTGGTCAAGATTTCCCTCATTTTTGATTGCTGCACGATCATTCGGTCTAAATGGTCGTTTTCGAATTCAAATCGTTCTTGGGCAGTCGGTTTTCTTCGTTTTCCATCTTCCATCCTGGCTTCCCGTTCTGCTATTTTGGCCTTTCGAAATTCCGCATTGGCCCTATTGATTTCCATGACTTGTTGCTGTTGCCGTTCTGTCAGATCCAGGGCCAAGGTCATTTTTTTGGTCTCAAGGGTGGCCAGTTGCTCCACGGTCAAATCTTTGACAAATGCCATGCGGTCCCCACGATGTTGTTGTCGTTGTGCATTTGTGGCCAATCCTGTCAGTAAGATGAGTGTAATTAAAACGTTCTTCATGATTTAAATTTTTATGATGTACTTCTAAGACAGTTTTTGGCACTGTAGGTTTAAACACAAAGAAAAGTTTGTGAAGCACTTAACATTTGTGATTTCACAGGCATACGTTCAACGGGTATCGAAGGGACTACTCTTGCAGCTCTGATACTTCAGCGACCAATTTGTCAGCATCATCTTCCAATTGGTTGTCTGATAGTTCAGGAGTTGTGATAATCTCATTTTCGAAATCATTTTCTTGTATGGTGCCATCGTAGATAAAGGCGGCAATCACAAAACAAGAAAGATAGATAAGACTTTTGGTTTTGTAGGTCATGATTTTTAGGATTTGGGATTACTAAAGTATTGAAACCTTATCGAAATACCCATCATATGTTGTGAAATGGCATTTTTTGCATGTCACTACGACGAAATACGAGGTATATCGGACTAAAAACCAAGTTTATGCAAAAAATAGCAATTTCCAAAGAAAAATCCTACAAGATCGATGTGTGGCTATTTAGGATCGAGAATTGCATTGATTCGTTCGATGGCATCCTGTAGGTGGTATCGGCTCATGTTATCTGAGGTTCGGGCAATACCATTTTGTATGTCACGCCTTAGGTTGTTCAACGCGGCCCGAGCTACAGAACGGATGTCAGATTGACTGGTATTGACGATAGTTGACTTTCGATACCCTCCAAAATCAGGAAGTTTTTTTTCATTTTCGGCAGTCATGATATAGTCCAATCGCTCGATATGGGCTTTTTGAAGATTTCTTCTATAGGTGTCAATTTTCTTTCCGGTCCTTGTCTCTGACCAGATTCCCTTACGTAGATCTTCCATCATGTGCAACAGACCATAGGCATTGGTACCATTAGCGGTTTCATTTTCAATGATCCGGGCCATCTTCCCCAAGTGTAAGATGTTGTTCAATGTGCTGACCTGAAGTGCTCGAATACGTTCTACGGAACCTGAATATTGGATGTTGTTGAAGATTTCTTGGTCGATCAACCATTTGGGGGTTTCAAAAAGTTGCTCTTGTAAAAAAACCATACAATTTTTCTGGTGATCTTGGTCAACATGGGTATAGACGGCCCCATCTTGGTCGGCAGTCCTGTAATGTTCATATACACCTCCAATGTTATTGGAAACATGGCCCATATATCTTCTGAACTGGTTAATGACCTGTCCGTACATGGTTTCAAGGTCATCATAGTTTTTTCCATCCTCAGTGGTCCATTCCTTTAGTTTTGGCACAATACGTTTCAGGTTTTCTATACCATAAGCACTGGCTTTGATGGCATTATCGCCAAGGTCTTCGGTTTGTGAACTGGGGTCATGTATATCACCGATTTGTTGATGCCCAAAACGGTACATGGGATCATTGGCATGTGCTACTATCCATTGGTTCAAGATGGGCTTTTCATCTTCTGCCGAGGTATCTAGGATCGGGCGATATCCCCAGCGAATGGAATGTTTGTCATATACTCCGATATTGGGCATTAGGGCAACTCCTTCATCGCCTGGCTGGGCCACATAATTGAAACGGGCATAATCCATAATTGAGGGCGCGGTACCATACTTTTGGGTAAATGGGGCTGAACGCAATGAATCTACGGGGTAGGCCGCACTGCTGCCCATATTGTGTGGAAGCCCCAACGTATGACCTACCTCATGGGCAGAAACAAAACGGATCAGTCGTCCCATAATTTCATCTTTGAACGCCACACTTCGTGCTTCTGCATTGATAGCTGCAGTCTGTACAAAGAACCAATTGCGAAGTAGGAACATCACATTGTGGTACCAATTGATGTCAGACTCTAGAATTTCGCCACTTCGGGGGTCACTTACATGTGGTCCGTTGGCATTGGGTATCGGTGAGGCCAAATAACGTACTACAGAATAACGTACATCTTCTGGTGACCATTCGGGATCTTCTTCTACGGTTGGTGGATCTTTTGCCAAGATTGCGTTTTTAAACCCGGCCTCTTCGAAAGCTACCTGCCAATCTTCGATGCCTTGCTTGATATATGGAATCCATTTCTTCGGTGTGGCACGGTCTACATAATAAATGATAGGTTTCTTGGGCTCGACCAATTCGCCTGCCTTGAACTTTTCTACATCTTCTTCCCTGACCTCTAAGCGCCAGCGGTCTAAGTAACGAACGGTCTTGCTTTGTTGTACGTCTAGGCCATAGTCGACCTGGGCCCTGGCAAACCAACCAACCCGTTCGTCAAAATAACGCCTTTTGTACGGCTCTTTGGGCAATAAGATCATCGAATTGTTGATTTCGATTGAAATGGAACCCAGGCTCTGGTTGCTTGGCGACGCTTTGGCCACATAAGTTTTTACATGGCGTGCTTCAATGTTCAAAGGATAGCTTTTTATCGATTCGATATAACTTCTGTCCCCATCCAAACGACTCACCTTATACCTTTTTCTATAGAATTCAGGCATGCCGATAGCATTGACGTCTTTAGTGAACAACGGATTGACCTCGATGACCGTGGCGGGGTTCAACGAATCTTTTTTGTTGAACGCCTTGATATTGAAGGCAAAAAGTACGGGTTCAAAATTTGAATTGACCACAGCCTCATGAATGGGCAGTGAATCTGCAGCTACGTTTCCGTAAGATACGACCCTTAGCAATACCTTTTTTGGTTTTTTTTCCCATCGCAATACTTGGGTATTGATTTTGCCGCCGCCAAACCCGATACCGGTGGCTGTTTTTGAAATTCGGCTGACCATCAGCATTTCCCTGTTGAACAGTGAATCAGGAATTTCATAGTATTTTTTTCCATCGACCGAATGCACATCAAACAAGCCTTTGTCAGATTTGGCTTCTTTGGTAATTACCTTGTCGTAGGGTTTGATCCCATGCTTATCAGATTTTTTTGCAGTAGTTGGTTCGGCTTTTTTTGTCTTTTTTTTGAAGAGCTGTGCTTCTGTGGTATGAAAGGTGGTAGTAAGAAAAAGAAAAAATAGGAATCTCGTGAACAGTTTTTGGGTCATTTTTGGGCAGTTTCGTTTTGTCAATTCCATCAAAGAACCATAAAATAATAAAAACCAAGTGTTAAAAAAGTATTAACAGCAAAAATTGATGTGGGTAAAGGCAACCTTTGGGAGTATTGCGTTTTACTGATGCTTCACGTGGTATCGCCCACTATACTTGGGCTTGGGGGATATCCCATTTTTGTTAAAAAAGCTGGAATACTGTAACAATTGAAAATTTGGAGAGTCTTATAGGCAATAACATCAATCATCAAATCAATCAAAAAAATGAACAAGTTATTAGTAATTTATGGATGCGCACTCTTAGGTAGTTCGCCCATAGTAGAACCACAAGAAAGTACGGTGTCAATACCATTATTGAAAACCAATCTGGAGACTACGCGTACATTAGAGAACAGTTTTACGGCATTGCATGTAAATGCCGAGGTCAAGGAAGCGCCTTATACCCTTACATTGGATGCCATAGAGCCAGCTGAATTGAATTTGGACGAAATTGAGTTTATCGAGGAAGAAGCAGAAATTGATTTGGGTTTTGATACCTCAGCGTATCTGCCCGAAGGGTTTGACCCTTACGAAGTCTACTTTGATTTGGATTCTGTCATATATATCGAAGATGAAACAGAAGTTGAGCTAGGTTTTGATACCGGGGACTATTTGCCAGAAGGTTTTGATCCCTATGCCACAACCTTCGACATCAGTTCGATCAATTATATCGAAGACGAAGATTTCGACCTTGGTTTTGACACCTCGGCGTATCTGCCCGAAGGGTTTGACCCTTACGAAGTCTACTTTGATTTGGATTCTATCATATATATCGAAGATGAAACAGAAGTTGAGCTAGGTTTTGATACCAGGGATTATTTGCCAGAGGGTTTTGATCCCTATGCCACAACCTTCGACATCAGTTCGA
The DNA here is from genome assembly GCA_039184335.1 of Bacteroidota bacterium. Classification (GTDB taxonomy): domain Bacteria; phylum Bacteroidota; class Bacteroidia; order Flavobacteriales; family Flavobacteriaceae; genus JBCDBD01. The sequence continues at coordinate 69,585 of JBCDBD010000010.1, forward strand.
TCAATTATATCGAAGACGAAGATTTCGACCTTGGTTTTGACACCTCGGCGTATTTGCCTGAGGGATTTGACCCTTACGAAGTCTATTTTGATTTGGATTCCGTAGATTATATAGAAGAAGATGAAATGGAGCAACTTGAACTCGAGTTTGATACCAAGGCGTATTTACCCTTAAGTTTTGACTCGTACTCAGATAATATAGGCCTAAGTTCAATCAATTATATCGAAGATGACAAGATAGTTTTAGGTTTTGATACGTCAGCGTATCTGCCTGAAGGATTTGACCCCTATATAAGGTCAAACTAGGTAGGATGTTTTCATTTTACAAATTTTTGAGTTAGTTAGTTGAAAAGTCCCTCCCAAAATTTTGGGAGGGCTTTTTGATGTAAATAACCATTCAAAATAGCGTTGAAGCGCACTTAACAAAATGATAACATAAAATTCGATAAAGTGAAATTGACAAAAAACAAGCTTCTACAATACGAAATATATAAAATATAATTATAAAAAATGATAATTCTATAATTAGACAAGTAAATGTTTGACAATACTTTTCCTACATTTTTTTTCTGGTCTGTTAACAAAGTTCTAAACATACGAATCTACATTTTTTGCGGTTTTACCTTTGTTAATAATTAATGGATACAATAGCGATGAAATACAAGAAATACATATCGACAGCTTTTTTGGCCATAATGTTGTGGCCATCATTAAATGCTAAAAAAGTGGAAACAGCGGTAGAAGAGTTTGATTTGGAAACGGTTGTTTTTATTGAAGACGAACAGGTTATCGAGCTTGGTTTTGATTCCAAAACCTATCTTCCTGATGGGTTCAATGCCTATGAAGGAAAATTTTCACTAAAGGCCATCAATTATGTGGAGAACGATACCGTAGAGTTGGGCTTTGATACTCAAATGTACCTGCCCGAAGCATTTGATCCCTACAAAAAATAATACGTTCATTTATTTTGAGTTAGTTAGTGTAGCCCCGGGCATGTAGATGTTCTGGGGTTTTTTTTAACCACAAGAATCTAGGGTTTCACAACAAAACACTTGTGTGTAACAAGATTTATGAAGATTTTAGTGTAACCCAAAACTTAGAACTTATGAAAATCTCAAAAATTACCTGCTTACTTTTTTCAATGCTTTTGTTGTTTTTTGCTCATATACAGGCCCAGACCTATCGCGAGTTCGTTGCCCTTGTTGAAATCTATCAGAATACAAGAGGACATGGTTGGACACATACCTGGGATTTGACTACCCCCATTGCCCAATGGCATGGTGTTACGGTGAAAGACGGTAAAGTGATTGCATTGGATTTGTCAGACAACAACCTACAGGGAAAAATTCCACTGACGATAGTAAACCTGAGAAACCTGCAACAGCTAGATTTATCGAATAATCAATTGAAAGGGAAATTGCCCGGTGAGCTTAGAAAGTTTGATGCGCTGGAACGTATAGATTTAAGCAATAACCAACTGACAGGAAAAATTCCGAAAACCATAAACAGATTGGAAAATCTAAAGCAATTCGACTTGACCAGTAACCGACTTGAAGGTGAATTGCCCAAGACCATCATTGAACTGACCAAATTGAATAGCTTGGCCATAGCTGACAATCGGCTTCAGGGCGAAATACCTGAAGGTATGGAGAAGTTGACGAAACTCCAGAAACTGTATATAGGCAACAACGGTTTTACGGGTTTAGAAAACCTAAAGGCATTATCTGTACAACAATTGGTGTTGACCGATGTGGATGTTAAGGCCGATAGGTACAATGAGATCAATTTTTTGGGAACAAAAAAGGAAGGATTGTCAAAGTTGAATTTTGAAGATGACAACGACGACCAAGAAGATTAGTCTTTCTAAAACAGATATTTTGAAAAAGGGACTTCTGTTGAAAAAGAAGTCCTTTTTCATTTAAAAAAGTAGGGGAACCACAAATTGGAATACCAAGATCAAAAGGGCGACGGCAATAAAATTGAGTAGTATGCCAACCCGCGCCATTTGGGGTATCTTAACATAGCCACTGGCAAACACAATGGCATTGGGTGGAGTGGCCATAGGTAGCATAAAGGCACAACTGCTTGCCATGGTCACGGGTATCAAAAGGTATAGTACCGGAATGTTCAGCCCTATGGCTATACCTGCAACCACTGGGGCCAAAACGGCTACCAAAGCAACATTGCTCATGAGTTCAGTCATGAACAGCATCAATAAAATCAATAAGGAGGCCGTCAATAGTATGCTGATGTCACTTTGGGCAATGGCACCTGCTACCAAATCCACGATACCACTGACCGACATGCCCTTGGCCAATGCCAAGCCGCCACCAAAAAGAATAAGAATGCCCCAAGCCAACTTAGGAGTATCTTTCCAGGTAATGATAAAATCACCCCTATTTATACTATACGGAATGGCAAAAAGGGCAATCGCGGCAAAAATACTGATCATGGTATCTGACAACCCCAATTGGGGAAAAATACTGTTGATCAATGTTCTAAAGATCCAAAGCAGAACGGTCACGCCAAATATGGCCAGTACCATTTTTTCTTTTCCAGAAGTGGGTCCCAATTTCTCCAACTCTTTTTGAATGACCTCTTTTGAGGCATTGAACTTAAGGTTTTTGTTGGGGAACATCCATTTGACCAAGACCATATAAGTGATGGCAATCATGATGACCGAAAAGGGGACGCCCAGAACCATCCATTTTAGAAAAGAGATTTCGATATGGTATTCATTTTCCAAAAGGCCGATCATGACTGAATTGGGTGGGGTGCCAATTACCGTGGCAATACCTCCGGCATTCGCCGAAAAGGCAATGCCCAGCATGACACTCAAAGCAAAGTTTTGATCACGTTTGGTAAATCCGTCCTTGTCATTGATCAACAATTGGATCACAGACAATGCGATAGGTAGCATCACTACCGTGCTTGCCGTATTGCTGATCCACATGCTCAATGAGGCAGTAGCGATCATAAAGCCCAATACTACTTTATTGGGCGTCGTTCCTGTCAAACGAATGATGTTCAGGGCAATGCGCTTGTGGAGATTGACCTTTTCCAAGGCCAAGGCCATCACGAATCCACCAAAAAACAAAAAAACGATGGGACTGCCATAATTGGCCCCGACTTCGGCTATGGGAAGAATTTTCAGCAATGGAAAAAGTAAAAGGGGCAAAAGGGCGGTCACTGAAATGGACACAGCTTCAGTAATCCACCAAAAGAGCATCCATAAAGCTACTGCAATGACAGCATCCCCTTTTTTGGAGATGAGTTCAATGGGCAAGTGTAGAAAAACCAAAAAGACCAAGGGCCCCAAAACCAACCCCAATTTTTTGCTTAGCTCCATATGAAATTCGAAGCTATGCTTTTTTTGGGAAAATAAAAATGGTCAAAGGTTAACCTTTGCGTATGGCCATTAAACCTTCACCTACTTTGGCCACCTCGAACAGGCCAAGTTTTACCAAGTTCTTGGTGCTCTTATCCCATTTTTTGCCGCTAAGTGCCGCTTTTTGCTTGAGTTCGGTCAAGGGCATTTCCCCTACAGGTTTTAAGATATCAAGAATGGCTTTTTCCTCTTCGGTAAGGTCAACCTGCTTTTTTTCAGGTCGCATTTGGGGAAAGAACAATACCTCTTGGATCGACACATTGTTGGTCAACAGCATGACCAAGCGGTCAATACCGATACCGATGCCTGAAGTCGGTGGCATTCCATATTCCAATGCCCTTAAAAAATCTTGGTCTATGAACATGGCTTCATCATCACCCTTTTCAGAAAGTTTCAACTGTTCTTCAAAACGTTCGCGTTGGTCCAGAGGGTCGTTCAATTCAGAGTAGGCGTTCGCCAATTCTTTGCCATTTACCATGAGTTCGAAACGTTCGGTCAATGCAGGATTGTCGCGATGCTCTTTGGTAAGGGGGCTCATTTCTTTTGGGTAGTCGATAATAAAGGTCGGTTGTATATAATGGTGTTCGCATTTTTCCCCAAAGATTTCGTCGATCAACTTTCCGATACCCATGGTGTCATCGACTTCAATTTCCAATTGTTGCGCTACGTCGCGTAACTGATTTTCATCCATGCCCGCTACATCAAAGCCAGTATGTTCTTTAATGGCCCCTAAGATCGATACTCTTGGATAGGGGGCCTTAAAATCAATTTCATGTTCGCCAACCAGGGTCTTGGTATGCCCACAAGCATCCACAGCTACTTTTTGCAGCAATTGTTCGGTAGTGTTCATCATCCAATGGTAGTCTTTGTAAGACACATACAGTTCCATGACCGTGAATTCTGGGTTGTGGGTACGGTCCATACCTTCATTTCTGAAGTCTTTTGAAAACTCGTAGACCCCATCAAATCCGCCTACGATCAAACGCTTTAAATAGAGTTCATTGGCGATACGCAGGTATAGCGGAATGTTCAGTGCATTATGGTGAGTGACAAAGGGGCGTGCCGTTGCACCACCGGGAATAGGTTGTAAAATGGGGGTTTCCACCTCCAAATACCCTTTTTTATTGAAAAATTCACGAATGCTATTGGTAATCTTGGTTCTTTTGACAAAAGTTTCCTTTACGGTAGGATTGACCACCAGATCAACATAGCGCTGGCGATAGCGTTGTTCGGGGTCATTGAATTCATCATAGGTGTTTCCATCGGCATCCACCTTGGGCAATGGCAACGGTCGCAATGCCTTGCTCAATACCTGAAAGTCTTTGACCATGACCGTTTTTTCACCAACTTGGGTGGTGAACAGTGTGCCTTCAATACCGATGATATCACCGATGTCCAACAGTTTTTTGTAGACTTCATTATACTTCGTCTTGTCTTCACCCGGGCATATTTCATCACGGTTGAAATAGACCTGTATACGGCCTGCACTGTCTTGCAATTCAGCAAAGGAGGCTTTTCCCTGTATACGTCTTGACATCAATCTACCGGCAATGACCACGCTTTTGCCTTCCTCAAAACCCGTTTTTATGGTCTGCGATGTCGCATCGATGGGATACAGCGCTGCAGGGTAGGGATCAATGTCCATTTCACGCAATTTGACCAATTTTTCCCTTCGAATGATTTCTTGCTCCGATAATTGCATAGATCAAAAATTAAAGCGCAAAATTACACTTTTGCGCTTTAATTCCTCAATTCGATTTTATGCTGCCGGCATAGTTGGGAATGTATCCTTTTCTTAAGAATATTGTGGCCATATCTTCTTCAAGTGATTCGATGGGGCTTTCAACGATACGATTGGTCTCTGCGCCATTTCTTAAGAAAATGATGGTCGGCACTTTAATGATATGCCAACCTTTTTCCTCCCCGGTCGGACTTTTTTTATAGTGTTCCTTTCTTCTGTCAAGTGCGACTATTTTCAAATTGTTCATGGGAAAATGGGCAGTATCCAAAATTTTGAGGAAACGGGGCACTTCACGTTTGCTGTCGCCACACCAAGTGCCCAAAAAGAGTGTGATTTCATGGTCGTGCAATGCTTCCTTAAACAAGGTGACCATTGCCCCGTCGACCGTGTAGGCATCATAATTGTATGTGAACCAATCCCCATAAGGTTCTTTCTTGAGGCCATCTAGCGTGATTTTGCCTACTAAAAATGGCGTTCCATCAGGTTGAACAATCTCTTGGTTGACGATTTGGCCATGTACACTGGCCGATGACCATAAAAGGAATACTGAAAGAATGATTTTCATGAGTTCTGGTTTTTGGACCAAAAATCTGTGCAAAAGTGCTATCGAAAGTAGAAATCTAGGTGGAAATGGGGGCTAGACCCCAGGTGGATTTTATTTCTTTTGCTGAAAAGCAGACTTAATCTCTTTTCGTGAACTGACATTCAACTTTTTGTAAAGGTTGTTGATATGGGTCTTTACGGTACTATGGCTGATAAAAAGCTCACCGGCGATTTCTTTATTGCTTTTGTCTTCAAGTATCTTGTGGATGACCTTTTGTTCTTGGGCCGATAGTTTCTGCAATGCATTTTGTTTTTTTTGTTTTGAAGATTGAAAATATCTTGCCATGAAATAGCCATTGAGCACTAATGAAAGCGTCAGTGCCAGCCATAAGACCCACTTGCCGTCAAAAGGCCCCCTTGGTGCCAATAACCTGTCAGCTTTCAGTTCAGCTTCATACTGCTGGGTAAACATGGCATTGGGATATGATGATCGTAGTCGTTGCAACAGTGCATCGTAATAAGAACTGTCAATCAGGTCGTCAAGGTAGTAGGGGAACAGTTCACTTCGCTTATCGGACAAAAAGTCATAGAGGTACAGTTCGGCAAGGGGTTCGTTTAATGCCGTGCCCATCTCTTGAAAGGTGGACAGCCACTTTTTCGAATTGAGCTTTCTGTTGGTCTCGCTTGGGTATTCGGCAAAGTCAAATACCATTTCTTCCTTTAGGCTGTCGATGGCCAAAAAAACCGATGCACTGGAATTTGTGGAGTTAATTTCACAAAAAATCTCATTCGACGCTGTTTTTGGTAAAAAAAGGGTGTCGTTGTTGTTGGCGATGAAAAGTATACTACTGGTATGTGCACATTGGCCCAAAACGTGCGCGGTATCCATACTATTATCCATACATGTGTCGATATGGATACGGTAGATACGGTTTTGTACCAATAGATTATTGCCTTCGAACCAAAATTGGCCCGATGTATCGATGCGGGTTTTTCTGATGATTTGTGTGGGGTAGACCCGTGAAGATCTGCGATAGTCCTCTACCAATGAGAGGTAAGCGGTTGCGTTGCTTGATTCAGTTTTCGTATGTCCACCAAAACGATATTGGGCCCGTAAGGGCAGTAAAGTCATGGCCAAAAAAATGAAAGTGACATTTTTGATCATGGTTCAAAATAATAATAAAGTCTTTCTGTAACAAATCACCCAAAACGACTACTGATAAAGTACATCAATCAATCGTGACCATGAGTTTGATCAGAGTGCTTTTGGCTATTGTTTTTCCTCCCTTGGCGGTCATCGGAAAAGGTTGCGGGTCATTTTTAATTGTGTTACTTTTAACCCTTTGTGGATGGGTGCCCGGGGTGATTGCGGCACTTGTCATATTAAATAATCCCAACTGATATTCAGATGAAAAAACCGAAAATTTGGATCATTGCCTTTGCAATGATTTTCACCGTCGCATGCAATTTTACAGAAGAAATCTTTTTGGAAGAAGATGGCTCTGGAAAGATTTCCATAAACTTTGATGGTTCGGAGCTCATGGAAATGGGCGGGGATGAGATGATGCAAACCGATGAAAAAGCCATAGATTCCCTTATTTCGTTCAAACAGCTTTTAGAAGAAAAAAAAGATAGCATTGCTGCACTGCCTTCTGAAGAACAGGCCAAGCTCAAAAAGTTAGAACCCTTTAGCCTACACATGATCATGGATCCCGAGGAAAAAGTGATGAAGTTTGACATGTTTCGAAAATTTGAGCGTGTTGATGAGGTAAACGATGCCTTTAACGCTTTTCAAAGTGCTAGTATCTTGGGACCAAGTGGTGGCCAAAATACACCCCCATCACCAATGACCAGCCAAAATGCTGCTTCAGAGGTCAGCTATGCATTCAACAAAAATACGTTTACCAGAACAGCCACGGTTATTGATGAAGCTTTGCAACAACAAAGTGTTGACAGCTTACAGGGTGCAGAAATGTTTTTGTCAGGTTCCACATATACCTTAAAATACCATTTTCCAAGAAAGGTCAAATCGACTACGGCCGAAGAAGCTACATTTAGTGCTGATGGTAAGACCTTGATTTATGAGGTGAAGTTCTTGGATTTGATGAAAAATCCAGAATTATTGAATTTAGAGGTAGAGCTGGAAAACTGATTTTGCAGGTCGGTCTTTGTATCTTTGTCAAATGAACAAATGCATACAACTGCAAGACCTAGGGTTCAAGGATTATAAAGAAACCTGGGACTATCAAGAACTACTTTTTAAGCAGGTTGTTGATGCAAAGATCAAAAACCGACGCGAAGGTTTTTCTTTGCCAACCCCCAACCATTTTCTTTTTGTGGAGCACCCCCATGTGTTTACACTTGGCAAAAGTGGTGATATCGACAACCTGTTGGTCGATGAAAGGCAGTTGCAAGCAAAGGGGGCAAAGTTTTACAAGATAAACCGTGGCGGTGATATTACATATCATGGTCCTGGGCAAATTGTGGGTTATCCGATTTTGGATTTGGATAATTTTTTTACCGATATTCACAGGTATCTTAGGTTGTTGGAAGAAATGGTAATCCGTACTTTAGGGGAATACGGTCTGAAAGGGCAGCGATCAACCGGGGAAACTGGGGTCTGGTTGGATGTGGGTACTCCGTTTGCGAGAAAAATATGTGCGATGGGGGTACGTGCGAGTCGTTGGGTGACCATGCACGGTTTTGCATTCAACATCAACGCTGACTTAAGATATTTCGATCTTATGGTACCCTGTGGTATCAAAGGCAAGGCCGTCACATCATTGCACGTCGAGTTGGGGCTAAAAACCATCGATTTGAACGAGGTGAAGAAAAAATTGCTCGCCCATTTTGCAGAACTTTTTGAAGCCGAATGGACCAAGGCAAAAACCAAGGATTAAGCACTTGATATTCAAGGTTGTGGTGAAATATTGGTGCGCTTGGTGGTACCCAATACCTTTCCTTTTTTATTATCAAGTTAAAGGTTAAAACCCTGCAATTTTATTGCAGTTACTTTTAGTTTCTATGAATATTTTAGATTTACCGAATGTCTGACTACCGCAGGAATTCACATTCGACAAGTAATATAAGTTGCCACATAGTTTGG
>JBCDBD010000011.1:0-75947 GCA_039184335.1 Bacteroidota bacterium
GACCATCATAAGTGGCGGTGCCGCGTCCAATCTCATCAAGAATGACGAGCGCGCGATCATTGGCTTGGTTCAGGATGGCCGCGGTTTCCACCATTTCCACCATAAAAGTCGACCGTCCTCGGGCCAGATCATCCGAGGCGCCGACCCGGCTGAATATCTGCTCGACAATGCCGATCCGCGCGCGCGTGGCAGGCACGAAACTGCCCATTTGAGCCAAAATCGCAATCAGCGCGTTTTGCCGAAGCCAGGTTGATTTTCCGGCCATATTCGGGCCAGTCAGTAGGGTAATCGCGGCGTCTTGGTCAGCAGCTGATAAGGCGCAGTTATTTGCGATGAAGGGCTGGCCGGATTGTTTGAGCGCGGCCTCAACCACCGGGTGTCGCCCGCCTGTGATCTCAAAATCACGAGAGCCGTCGAGTTCTGGCCGCGTCCATTCGAGCTCAGTTGCCAGAGCGGCAAGCGCGCTATTGGCGTCAAGTTCCGAAAGGGCCTCAGCCGCCGCGCCAACTTCGGTTTGGACTGCAAGTACGGTAGCGGTGAGTTCGCCAAAAATGCGTAGCTCTAATTCAAGGGCACGCGCGCCTGCATTGAGGATGCGTGTTTCGAGCTCGCTTAGGGCAACGGTTGTGAAGCGGACAGCATTTGCCGTGGTTTGGCGATGGATGAAAGTCTCGGAATGCGGCGGCGAGAGCATTTTTTCAGCATGCGTGGCCGGGGTCTCAATGAAATAGCCCAAGACATTGTTATGCTTAATCTTTAACGCGCCGATGCCGGTCGCATCGCTATAGTCACGTTGAAGGCTGGCGATCACAGAGCGCCCGTCATCACGAAGCTTCCGTGCGTCATCAAGTTCACCATTGTAGCCGGTCGCGATGAAACCGCCGTCACGCGCCAGTAGCGGAGGTTCGGCAACGAGGCTTTCGTCAAGCTTGTGTTGAAGGGCGTCATGATCCTTCAGCGCAGAGACAGCTCTCACGGTCAGATCAGGCGTATCTTGCGGCGCTAAGATGCGCGCAATTTCCGAGGCCGCAATCAAGCCGTCTCGGATGGCCGCCAAATCCCTGGGCCCACCCCGGTTCAAGGCTAGTCGCGATAACGCCCGATCCAGGTCCGGCGTGCGGCGGAGCAGACGCCTTGTATCCTCACGAAGCTCCGGACACGTGCACCAATTTTCGACACTATCAAGCCGTTCGGTCAAGGTTTCTAGATCTGTAACCGGGCTTGAGATGCGGCGCTCCAATAGACGGGCGCCTGCGGCCGTCACGGTCCGATCAACAGATGCCAAGAGTGAGCCCGTACGCCCGCCCGCCAACGCGGCGGTAATCTCAAGATTGCGCCGTGTTGCGGCGTCGATTTGCATCACCTTACGGGTTGAGGTTTCGCGCGGTGGGTTTAGCCGTGGCAGCGCGCCCTTTTGGGTTAGGTCAAGATAGTCGATGAGCGCGCCCATCGCGGAAAGCGCGGCGCGGTCAAAATGCCCAAACCCATCCAGGGTCTGAACGCCAAAAAGCGCAGCAATGCGATGCTCCGCACTCTGACTTTCAAAGCTGCTCGCCGAAAAAGGCGTGACCGCCGGTTAAATCATCGGCAAATTACATAAAAAACACGGTTAACTACAACAAAAGATGTAAACATGGTATAAATTGTTGTGTACTTAGCATTAGGCACGATGTAGGTTTAGTAAAGTTAAAGTTTGTTAATAAGTATTTTGGAGTATAACGAAGTTTTGCCTTATTTCTTGTGAAAAGAAGTAAATATTGCTACTTTTGCGCTCCTTTAAAAATATAGTATATGAACCATTACGAAACTGTTTTCATTTTAAATCCCGTTCTGTCTGATACACAGATAGAGGAAACAGTTAAGAAATTTGAAGATTTCTTAATTAAGAATGGTGCCAAGATGGTCTCCAAGGAAGATTGGGGCTTGAAAAAGTTGGCCTATCCCATTCAACACAAAAAAAGTGGCTTTTACCACCTGTTCGAGTTTACCACTCCTAGCGAAGTCATTGCACCCTATGAGTTGGAGTTTACCCGAGATGAGCGCATCATGCGTTTTTTGACCGTAAAATTAGACAAGCATGCAATTGCTTGGGCAGAAAAGAGAAGAACAAAACTTAAAACAAAAGCTTAAGGAATATGGCATCTATAGAGCAACAGGCAAAATCAAAAAAAGATGGGGAAATCAGATACCTGACCCCACTGAATATTGAAACCACCAAGCAAAAAAAATACTGTCGTTTTAAAAAGGCAGGTATCAAGTACATTGACTATAAAGACCCCGATTTTTTGATGAAGTTGGTCAATGAGCAAGGCAAGCTACTGCCGAGAAGGCTAACGGGTACTTCATTAAAGTACCAAAGAAAAGTAGCCCAGGCCGTAAAAAGAGCGCGTCATTTGGCATTGATGCCATACGTTGGTGATATGTTGAAATAAAAGATTGGGAAAAGATGGAACTTATATTAAAAGAAGACGTACAAGATTTGGGTTTTAAGGACGATATCGTCACCGTTAAGAATGGTTACGGAAGAAATTTCCTTATTCCCCAGGGGTTGGCAACCTTGGCAACGCCTTCTGCCAAAAAAGTCTTGGCAGAAAATCTTAGGCAAAAGGCACATAAAGAGAAGAAGATTGTTGATGAGGCCCAAAAGATGGCGGGCGCATTGAAAGCACTTGAAATACGTATTCCTGCCAAGGCAGGAGCAGGGGACAAGCTTTTCGGATCGGTTACCAATATTGATTTGACAGAAGCCTTGCAAAAGGCAGGCCATAGTATTGACCGAAAATATGTCAAAATTCAAGGGGGTACCATCAAAAGAGTGGGGCCTTACAGTGCTGAAATCAGATTGCACCGAGAGGTTATTGTTGACTTTTCTTTTGAAGTGGTTGCTGAGTCCAAATAAAGACTTAAATTCATTAACAACGTGTTAAGAGCTATGCGTGCATAGCTCTTTTTTTTGCGCTATGTTTGCGTTTGCCTAGACTTTTTATAATGTGGAACGCCTTGAAAAAAAAATCTACTACTGACGACGGTAATCCTGTTTCTGGTAAGCATATCGGCATTTTCACAAGTGACCCACATCAAATATCGGGGCAACAGTGGTTGACGACCAAAATGTACCACTGTTTGGTGCAAATGTAGTTGCGGTTCACACTCTGACCGGAACAAGGTACGGTGCGATAACAATAGGCTGGCATTGATCTACAATTTTTTGGGTGCTTCACTGAATCTTAATACCAGCGAATTTGCGAAAGATAGAAGTAGGCCAGATGCGATTTCGACCTTGGGTAATGGTTCTACTACCAATAGCTTCTAGATAGGGTATCGTAATTTGACGATTCACGGAATCCATTTTCAACGCCTGCACTGGTCATTAATATACAACAAGACGGTGTTCGTGCCATTGTTGCATGCGATGAACCCTTTTCCATCAACAATAGGTTGGAGCAAAAAGTGTTCCGGTTGACCAACAACCTTAATTTCTTCTCAGGTGACCATACCTTTACCGTAGGCTTCTCCTTTGAACGCTTCGAATTTTTCAATTCCTTTAATTTAGGAGCCTACTTCTTTGCAGATAATCGCGGTGCTGTTGGTGTCTTTAGCGATTTTGCGAGTGTGGATGACTTTTTGGCTGCGGTGGATAATGGATTGATTGGTGATGCAATCAACAACGCAGAGTCAGTTTTTGCTGCTAATAATGCTGTGCCAATCGGTACACCCGGTGGGTGGGCCTTGGCGGAGACCCATGTTGGACAATTGGCCTTCTACATTCAAGACGAATGGAACATCACTGATAATTTTAAGTTGACCTACGGGTTACGGGCCGACAAACCCTTATATTTTGACACCAAAGAGCTGATACAGGAAAATATTGACCGTAAAGGAGGGTTGTTGCAAGACGGTGGTACATATGCTCCAGATATCCAATATTTTGATGAAGATGGAGATGCTGTCTTCCTAAACAGTTTAGATTTACCCGATAATGATATACTATGGTCACCGCGATTGGGCTTCAATTGGGATGTTAAGGGAGACCAAAGCTTTCAAGTACGAGGTGGCTCTGGCATATTCTCAGGTCGTTTCCCTTTTGTTTGGGTTGGAAACCAAGTGGCAAATACTGATTTCTTCTTTTACCAAACAACGAATCCGAATTTCCAATTTCCACAGGTATGGAGAAGTAATCTAGGACTTGATTATCGTTTTGAAAACGGTATTATCGCATCAACGGACATTATCTACACAGAAGATTTAAATGCGGCTACGGTCAATAACTTTGGGGCAGGTACCCCAACGGGAACCCTTTCAGGTGCTGATGATAGGGCTATCTATCTTCCTGAAGATAGAGCTACCGTATTTGGCGGGGCTACCAATGCTTACGTATTTTCCAATGTGGATATTGGCTATTCCTTTAATTGGTCTTTTAAATTGCAGAAACAATTTGACAACAATCTCTATGTGATGTTAGCTTATAACTTTTTGGAAAGTGAAGATGCCAACTCGTTAAGCGCAGAGATTTCTAGTGATATATTTGACTTAAATCCAGCTTTGGGCAATGTGAACACTGCAGTCAGTTCACCAAGCTTGTTTGGTAACAAGCATCGTATCATAGGGCAGATCAACAAACAATGGAATTATGGCAATGGAAAGTTTGGAACCTCTATAGGTACATTCTTTGAATACGCTAGGGGGGGGCGCTTTTCGTATGCCTATTCTGGAGATATCAACAACGATGGTTCTTTTACGAACGATTTGATATATGTGCCCACTGCTTCAGAATTGCAACAGCAACAGTTCAGGGCCCCGGTAAATGACGGTGACCCGACCGTTGCCCAGCAGCGCGATGCCTTTGAGGCCTTTATCCAACAAAACGATTACTTGAACAATAGGCGTGGGGGTTATGTTGGCAGAAATGATCAACTCAGTCCTTGGAGAAGTCAATGGGATGTAAAAATACTCCAAGACTTTAATTTCAATGGCCTTGGCCAAAATCAGAACACCATTCAAGTGAGCGTTGATATTTTGAATTTTGGAAATCTTTTGAATTCTGATTGGGGGGTAGAACAATTGCCATTGACCACCCAACCACTTGGGGTAACTGTAGATGGTACGGGCACCCCAACATATAGCTTTGATCCATCGCAGACCGCTACTTTTATCGATGATTTCGATTTGGTGTCTAGATGGCAAATGCAATTTGGACTTCGCTATATTTTCTGAGCGGTATAAAACAGTTATAAAGGGCCGCGCTTTTGTGTGGCCTTTTTTATTTTTGCACTATGAAGTATGCACGATTGACAAAGCAGCAGTTGGAGGAATTGCATCCAGAGTTTATTAACTTTTTGGCCACACAGTCCATTACCGCTGAAGAATGGAAAAACTTAAAAAACGAACGGCCCAAAGTTGCTGAAGAAGAATTGGATGTCTTCAGTGATTTGATTTGGGAAGGCGTACTGGCCAATGTCAACTATTTGGAAAACATTTCAGAGCAGCAGATGCACCTATTCGAGCTATCTGAAAAAGAAATGAAACTGATTTCGGTCAAAGTACTTAACCCAGAAGTAGATTTACGGACCAAAGAAGGTTTCGGTTGGTTCAAGAAGAATTGGCAATCTGATTTTGTAGAGTATTTGACGGCTGCAAAAGTCTATTCTGAAGACCGAAACCTAGATAAGTTCAAACTGATCCAACAAGGTGCAGTCATTACCAAAGGAGAGCTGTATCAATGGTTTGACGACGTCATTGGATGATTAAAATAGGGATTTTTCCATAACGAAAAAGACTGGAAGACAATTTGCCAAAGACTGTATATTTGCACCAGAATTTTTGATACATGCCACAGAAACCATCGATTGCCAAAGGAACACGGGACTTTTCACCTAAAGAAGTTACCCGTCGCAACTATATCGCCAATACCATTAAAGCGCATTTTGAGACCTTTGGCTATTCACCTATTGAAACCCCAAGTTTTGAAAATTCAGAGACCTTGTTGGGAAAATATGGGGAAGAAGGGGATCGATTGATATTCAAAATTCTCAATTCAGGTGATTTTCTCTCTAAAGTCGATGAGCCCACATACAGCTCAAAGAACGCAATGGCCATTGCGCCAAAGATTACTGAAAAGGCATTGCGTTACGATCTTACGGTGCCCTTTGCCCGTTATGTGGTCATGCACCAGAATGAAATTGATTTTCCGTTCAAGCGATATCAAATTCAACCAGTATGGCGTGCCGACCGCCCACAAAAAGGGAGGTTTCGAGAGTTTTACCAATGTGACGCCGATGTGGTAGGGGCAAATTCACTTTTACAAGAGGTAGAGCTTATACAACTCTACGATGCGGTATTTACTACATTGCAACTCAAAGGGTGTACCATCAAGCTCAATAATCGTAAGATTCTTTCAGGTATTGCCGATGTTATTGGGGCCAAAGACCTGTTGGTTGATTTTACGGTGGCTTTGGACAAACTGGATAAAATAGGGGAAGATGCTGTAAAAGCAGAAATGTCGGCTAAGGGAATTTCGGCATCTGCCATTGAAAAGACTGCCCCATTGTTTACCATGTCAGGCCCTGCCAATGAACAGTTACAGCAGTTGCGGTCGATATTGGTAGAATCATCTGAAGGCTTACAGGGGGTAGATGAATTGGAATACATTATACACACCATTGCCAAAGTCGGGTTAAAAACATCCCATTTGGTGTTGGATGTTACCTTGGCACGTGGATTGAACTATTATACTGGAGCGATTTTTGAGGTAACACCACCCAATCCAGTACAAATGGGTGCTATAGGCGGTGGAGGAAGATATGATGATTTGACCGGTATTTTTGGATTGAAAGATGTGAGTGGTGTCGGTATTTCGTTTGGAATGGACCGAATTTACTTAGTCTTGGAAGAATTGGGTTGCTTTCCTGAAAGCTTGGACACCTCTTTAGATGTGCTATGCATCAATTTTGGGGAAAGCAAGGCAGTTGCCGCTTTACAACTGGCCAATCAACTTCGTAGATCAGGCTTACGGGTCGATGTGTACCCTACAAATGCCAAGATGCAAAAGCAAATGAAATATGCCAATAGAAGAGGGGTTCCTTATGTTGTATTGATTGGTGAAAAAGAGTTGGGGGACAATAGTTTCGTGGTTAAGAATATGGATACGGGCTTACAAAAGACTTATGCCATGAATGAAGTCGCTGTTTTTCTACAGGTACTACAAGCGTAACTCTATTTCTGAGATTACTTTTTCATAGCGACCATGATGGTTGGGTACCAAATCAGTATGGGCATTAGTGGTCCAATGTTTGAATCTCTCTAGATCGAGCCATTTTAAATTCTCAACTTCTGTCTCTTGTTTCAGCAGGGCAATCCCTTCATTTAGCTCATAAAGGTAGGTATGGTTGAATTCACGGTCAAAAAGTGATTCTCCATGTTTATTTTCAGTTTTGAAGACGGCAATTTTTTCAAGTGCTTTTTGCTGTATGTCCAATCCGATTTCCTCTTTGGTTTCACGTAAGGCAGCATCTGGTATCGATTCACCGGCCCCTACGTGGCCTGCTACCGACACATCCCATAATAGCGGAAAGGTCGCTTTGAACTTTCCGCGTTGCTGTAGTAAAATTTTTCCGGTGCTGGTATAGCACCAAACATGTACCGTAGGGTGAAACAATCCTTTTTGATGTGCTATGGACTTTAAGACGGTCATGCCGGTGTAATTGCCATGCCCATCCAAGACATCTACCAATTCATCCATGGTAATGTATTAGTCGAAGTAGCTGAAGGTTTCCCCATCTTTAATGTTCAATAGCGTTTCGTAAATCAAACGGATAACGTTTTCCACGTCATCTTTATGAACTGTTTCCACTGTCGTGTGCATATAGCGTAAGGGCAAGGATATCAATGCCGAGGCGACCCCACCATTACTGTAGGCAAAAGCATCGGTATCGGTGCCTGTGTACCTTGAGGAAGCTTGCCTTTGAAACGGAATGTTTTGGGCTTCAGCAGTTTCAATGATGCGCTCACGCAGTTTTTGTTGTACTGCAGGGGCATAAGAAATCACAGGTCCCTTGCCCATGGCACAGTCGCCCTGTACTTTTTTCTCTATCATTGGGGTAGTGGTATCGTGGGTAACATCGGTCACAATGGCGATATTGGGCTTGAGGGTCTGCGTGATCATTTCAGCACCGCGCAATCCGATTTCCTCTTGTACTGAATTGGTGATATACAATCCAAAAGGCAGCTGCTTCTTATTTTCATGAAGCAGTCGAGCTACCTCAGCAATCATAAATCCACCAGCACGATTGTCTAGGGCACGGCAAACGAATTTGTCTTTGTTCAAGATGGTAAACTCATCGGGATAGTTAATGACACAGCCTACATGAACTCCCATTTTTTCAACCTCTTCTTTATCTTTCGCACCTATATCGATAAAGATATTGTCTAACTTGGGGGGTTCTTCCTTTCCTGCTTTTCTAGTGTGTATCGCGGGCCAGCCAAAAACCCCTTTGACCACCCCGTGTTTGGTGTGGATGTTTACCCATTTTGATGGCGCGATCTGATGGTCGCTTCCCCCATTTCGAATGACATAGAGCAAACCATTATCGGTTATGTAGTTGACATACCATGAAATTTCATCTGAATGTCCCTCGATGACCACTTTGTATTCCGCTTCCGGATTCAAAACTGCTACTGCCGTACCATAAGTATCGGTGATAAAATCATCTACATACGGTTTCAAATAATCCATCCAAATTTTTTGACCCTCCCATTCATAGCCTGTTGGAGCTGCGTTGTTGAGGTACTTTTCAAAAAACTTAAGTGATTTTGAAGTGATGATTTTCGAGTTTGCCATTTGTCCGATTTTAGCCTACAAACATAGTAATATTCACTTTTATTTAATAATATGCTCACTGGTTTATCGTTAATTTTGGCAACTCTTGTGATAATTACATGTATGCCTCGTAGCTTGCTTCCATTGTTTTTTTTGATGGCTCTGGTCATAGGTTATGGTCAGGAAAAAAAACAAGATTCCATTGCTGAATATTACGTTCGCATGCAGGGTGATTCGGTACTGTTGCGTTCAATTCCACTAGATGAAGTCTATATCTTCGGGAAATTGGAGTTTGCAGACAAACAAGAGAAACTTCGATACTACGTTTTGCGACGAAAGACCCTAAAGGTGTACCCTTATGCAAAATTGGCTGCCGAGCGATTGGTCGAACTCAATGACAGCATTTCAAAAATCAAAAAGCGAAGACACCAGAAGCGTTACACCAAAAAGGTTCAAAAGTATATTGAGGGCGAGTTTTCAGAAGAATTAAAAAAACTGACCCGTACCGAAGGACAGATTTTAGTAAAGCTCATACATCGACAAACCGGTAGCACGGCTTTCAATTTAGTAAAGGAATTGCGAAGCGGTTGGCGGGCATTTTGGTACAATACCACGGCAAAGGCCTTCAAGATCAGTCTAAAAAGAGAGTTTCTGCCTACCGAGGTACATGAAGACTATCTCATCGAAGATATTCTGCAACGGGCCTTTGCAGTAAACCGTCTCGAACGTCAAGAATCGGTTTTGGATTATGACTATGCTTTTTTGAGCAACAAATGGAAGAGCAGCCCAAAACCCAAACCGAAAGGATAGCGTCATTGCTCCTTCTTTCCGAATAGGGCATCCATAAAAGTCTTGACAGTGTAAAAACCAAGGGCAATGGCGCAAATGGCCAACAACAGCCCGACCACCAAAACTGGGATATAAAATGAATGTTCCTGATTTTTAAAGGCTTGATAGATGACTACTGGCGCCAAGAACATTAAGGCAGTGGTATAGGCCATGAACTTGATGCCTTTGACCAAAAGTACTTTATCGGTTCCCATGGCCTAAAAGTAGGTATTTTCATATTACTTTTTGTCAACTCGGCCTTTTTATGGGCAAGGGTGTCCATTCTGGGATTTTATTGGTATTTTCATTTTCTTTTGAATTTATAACCGACAACCATTAGTATGAATTGGGTAGACTACACGATTATCATTGTTTATTTGTTGGGCTTCCTTGGTCTGGGATATCTTTTTAAGGAAAACAAAAATTCCGGGGACTATTTTTTGGGAGGCCGAAGTATGGGATGGATCCCCCTTAGCCTTTCTACCATGGCCACCCAATTATCAGCTATCAGTTTTATTTCTGCACCTGCTTTTGTGGGAATCAAAGATGGTGGCGGATTGCAATGGTTGACCTATGAATTTGGGGTGCCATTGGCCATGGCCTTTTTGTTGGTGGCTTTGATACCCTCACTGTATAAAGCAGGTATTGTCAGTGTCTATGAGTACTTAGAACGACGTTTTGATGCCTCTTCACGGTTGCTCATAAGTTTTGTGTTTCAAATCAGTAGGTCAGTGGCCACTGGGGTTATGGTTTACACAATGGCCCTTATTTTACAGGCCACTACTGGTATTGATTTTTGGGTCTCAGTACTCCTGATAGGTATGATTACCTTGGTCTATTCATTTCAAGGTGGTATGAAAGCAGTGATTTGGGGCGATGTTGTGCAGATGCTCATTCTTTTTTTGGGCATTGTCATTTGTCTGGCCTTTGGATTAAGTGAATTGGGCGGAATCGATAATTTTTTGACCAAAGTGGATACAGATCGGTTGACCGCAGTAGACTTTAACAAATGGGGTTTTTCCAATGCTGATAAAGGGGATGAGTTTGGGTTTTGGCCCATGGTAATCGGGGGTTTTTTTCTATACGCCTCCTATTATGGTACCGATCAAACACAAACGCAGCGGATGTTGTCTGCCAAAGGAATGCCAACGATCAAGAACTTATTACTGGCCAATGGATTGTTTCGTTTTCCGGTCACCTTGACCTATTGCATTATGGGGCTCGTTCTCGGTACACTATTGGTATCTGATATCGGATACCAAGATCAGGTCACCGCAGTATATGAAGCCAATATTTCTAGCTTGGCCGGAAAAAAAGCGGATTTAATGGTGCCCGTTTTTATCATTAAATACCTTCCCAATGGTATTATCGGTATTTTATTGGTGGCCATTATGTCAGCAGCGATGTCATCTTTGAGCTCCACCGTAAATTCACTTTCTGCGGTGACCATCGAAGATTTTGTAAAACGGTTTAAGAACGATCTTTCTGATGCCGAATATGTTCGCTATTCGCGGTTGCTATCTGTTTTTTGGGGATTGGTGTGTTTGTTTTTTGCCTTTTTTGCAGGTAACATCGAGGGTACGGTAATTGAAGTCATCAATAAGATCAGTTCTATTTTTTATGGTCCTATATTGGCTGCTTTTATATTGGCCTTATTGACAAAGCGTACCCATGCCTTGGGTGCCAATATTGGTATCATAGCTGGAGTACTTTTGAACATGTACCTTTGGCTCTATGTTCCTGATGTGTTTTGGTTTTGGTGGAACGCCATTGGGTGTGTGGTCACTATGCTTGTTGCCTATACTATCAGTCATGTCATTCCAATGAAGACCAAAGAAGGCATTAAAGTGAGCTATTACTTTGCAAAGAAAGAAGTTGCCCTGCTTTTGGGCTATTTTGTCTTGATTGTGATCATAGCAATCTCAATGAAGCGCTTTTTAGGCTAAAAAACACTGGTAAATCATGATAACCACACTGATAGGTCAACTTTATCCCAATGCTGTCAACGATGTGCTGGGAGCAATTGCGCAGCTTACATCAAAATATGGTAATGGAGAAGAAAAAGCCGTTGGCCTTACCCATGAAGACTGTATTCTGATCACCTATGGTGACAGTATATGGCAAGAGCATGAAAAACCCCTGGTTACGTTAAAACGGTTTGCCGATAGTTATTTTTCTGATGTTATCAATACAATACATGTATTGCCCTGTTTTCCATATTCATCGGATGATGGTTTCAGTGTGATGGATTATTATCAGATCAACCCCGATTTAGGTGATTGGCAACATATAGCCTCACTTGGTGAACACTTTGATTTAATGTTTGATGCAGTGGTCAACCACATCTCACAAAAATCGGTATGGTTCGCTAAGTTTTTAAAAGGCGAACAACCCTACAGTGGTTTCTTCATCGAAGCCGACCCAAGCCAAGATTATTCGAGAGTGGTTCGCCCTCGGGCACTCCCTCTATTGCACGCATTTGAAAAACAGCAAAGTGAGGTGTATGTTTGGACTACTTTTAGCAGAGACCAGGTAGATCTGAACTATGCCAATCACAAGGTTTTTATACAAGTTTTGGATGTACTTCTTTTTTATGCCAGTAAAGGGGCGAAGTATATTCGGTTAGATGCCATTGCCTTTCTATGGAAGCAATTGGGCACCTCATGCATCCATTTAACAGAAACCCATCTCATCATACAGGCATATCGAAAAGTACTGGAAGCTGTTTATCCAAACATTGTGCTCATAACAGAAACCAATGTTCCCCATGCAGAGAACATTTCGTATTTCGGAAACGGACAAAATGAGGCCCATATGGTCTATAATTTCACGCTACCTCCATTATTGGCTTATTCTGTTCACAAAGAAAATGTTGATGTACTCACTGCTTGGGCAAAGAACCTGCAATTGCCAGATAATGCTTGCTTTTTTAACTTTACCGCAAGTCATGATGGCGTAGGTGTACGTCCGTTACAGGGAATTGTCTCTGTAGAAGAGATTGATTTTTTGGCACAAAAGGCAGAAGAACATGGCGGGTTTGTATCGTATAAAGACAATGGTGATGGTACCAAATCACCATACGAGCTCAACTGCAATTATTTGAATCTGCTTTCACATCCCTCGGATCCAAACCATCTAAAAGTACAACGATTCTTATTGACACAATCTGTTATGCTCTGTATGCCCGGTGTTCCTGGTATCTATTACCATTCCATTTTGGGATCCCAAAACGATAAAAAAGCGGCTATGGCTTCAGGCATCCATAGACGGATCAACAGGGAAAAGCTACATGTTGAAATCCTACAACAGGCACTTGACGCACAAGCTTCATTTAGAGCTTCTGTTTACCATGCATATCGTAACTTATTAAAAGTAAGAATATCAGAAAAGGCATTCCATCCCCATGGTAGAGCAGGGTATCGCCAGCAAGGGGCTGTTTTTATGGTTGAGCGACATTTCGAAGGTGAAACCATACTTGGGGTGCACAATTTCGCTTCACAAGCAGTACGGTTTAAATTGCCTGAAGTTAAAATGGTCAATATTTTGCAACCATTGGAAAATAGTGTTGAACTCACCAAATTACCCCCTTTCGGATTCAAATGGTTAAAAGAGGGTACTTAATTACTTTTAGTCTTTGCATACAAATTTTGATGACATGATTAAAATAAGACAAAAAACATGTTGATTTAAAATACCCATAGTATGGAGTTTATAGTAGTGTTCGGAATGATAGGTTTCATCATTGTTGCTACAGTAAAGTTGAAAATGCACCCTGTTTTTTCGTTGATTATAGCGGCTATAGTTTCTGGGCTCTTACTTGGACTTTCACCCAATGAGGTTATCGCTACCATTGGGGATGGATTTGGGAAAACACTATCTGGAATAGGGTTGGTCATTGCGTTTGGAACCGTTATTGGCACTTTTTTGGAAAGAACAGGAGGCACCAAGGTTATGGCCAATGCTGTTTTGGGATGGATAGGGCACAGGCGTTCGCCTTTGGCCATAAATTTAGCGGGTTTCGTGGTAGCGATACCCGTATTTTGCGATTCTGGTTTCATCATCTTATCCTCTTTGAACAAGGCCATGAACAAAAAGACTGGCATATCACTTATGGTATTTGCTTTGGCCCTGGCATCTGGGCTTTATGCGGCCCATGTTTTTGTACCTCCAACACCTGGTCCATTGGCTGCCGCTGCAATTATTGGTGCTGATTTAGGTATGGTTTTGTTGCTTGGTCTAGTAATTGCCCTTCCTGTGTCATTGACTGGTTACATTTGGGCCAAATTGGTTGGCAATAGGCTCACTGGCGAAGAAAAAGAATACGGTAAAGATCAGGATACCGCACAGCTCGAAGCACAGATTTCCCCAAGCGTTTTCGGAGTTTTTCTTCCGCTGTTGGCCCCAATAGTATTGATTGCCTTAAAGTCAATGGTGAACTACCCTTCAAAACCATTTGGGAATGGATTCGTATTTCGGTTTTTTGATTTTGTCGGTAACCCCATCATTGCACTTTTAATTGGCGTATTGTTCGCATTTCTCTTGACGGCAAGGGTTGTCCCAAAAAAAAGGAATATGTGGGTGGTTGAAGCGTTGAAGCAAGGCGGGCTCATTGTTTTGATTACTGGTGCCGGAGGAGCTTTTGGTGCTGTGCTTAGAACGATTGATATTGCCTCTTTATTGGACTTTACCTCAAACTCAGGATGGATTGGGTTATTGATCTGTTTTCTCATCGCGGCGATTTTGAAGACCGCCCAAGGTTCTTCAACAGTAGCCATTATTACGACCGCCCCCATTGTGGCCTTGTTGTTGAACTCATTTGGACTGGAATCTGAAATTGGTAAATCATTGGCAGTATTGGCCGTAGGTGCTGGTGCCATGACCGTTTCACATGTCAATGACAGTTATTTCTGGGTGGTATCGCAATTCTCAGGCATGAACTTGAAAACCGCATTGAAAGGGCATACCGTGGCTACCCTCTTACAGGGTTGTGTGGGCCTGTTGGCAATCATGCTACTATACGTTTTGTTTGATGTCTAATACCTACTTTTACGTATCATTATTTTCATGAAAGATATGTATGCAGCTCAAAAGTTGGGTTTTTCGTTGCCTTAGAACTTGAAGTTGTAGGTTACCGCTGGTATGATTCCAAAGATTGAGGTCCTGACAGCTTCGTTTCTTCCCGTGTCTTCATTTTCTGTAAAATTGATAGCGGCAGCGTTCTTTCTGCTATACAGGTTATAAATACTGAACACCCATTCAGATTGTGTTTTTTTTGTCGCATTTCTTTCAGGAACCAAGGTAGCCGAAATGTCAAGGCGATGGAAGTCAGGTAAGCGTTGTCTATTTCGTCCGTCGTAATAGGGTACTACAAGTCCTTGAAATTCAAATTGCCCTATCGGATAGTTTGTGGGTTGACCCGTTTGATAGATAAAGTTTGCGTTGAATTTCCATTTATCGTTCAAGTCATAATTTCCATACAAAGAGATGTCATGGGTCTTGTCATAAGGGGTATTGTACCATTCCCCGTTATTGATACCCGTTTCGAGATTATTTCTTCCAGGAGTACGCTGTTCAGATTTTGAAAGGGTATATGCGAGCCACCCTGTCAACTTACCCTCATTCTTTCGCAATAGAACTTCAAGGCCATAGGCTCTTGCCTCACCATTTAAAATGACTTGTTCTATGGCATCGTTGGCAATCAAATCAGCACCATCAATATAGTCGATACGATTATCAATGCTTTTATAAAAAGTCTCGACCTCCAATGAAAACTCGCGGTCATTGATATTCTTGAAGAATCCAAAGGCATATTGGTTCAGTAGTTGTGGCTCTACAAACGGACCACTGGGGGTCCATACGTCAAGTGGGGTGGGAGAGCTGGTATTTGAAAGTAAATGAAGGTACTGTGCCAATCTTGTATAGCTGGCTTTAAAAGAGGTATCCCCATTTAAGGAATAGGCAACCGAAACCCTTGGTTCTAAATTAAAGAATTTTTTTAAGGTGCCCCCTCTACCGGGGTCGATGGTATCAATTGGTATAGCTTCTTGGTATACCGAGAAAAGAGGGTCAAAGACCACAGGGTTATCGTCTTCATAAACAAAAAACTCATCTTGGCCGAGTCTATTGAATTGACTTGCCCTTAGACCGTAGTTTACGCTCAATCGATTTGTCACCTCGTGCTCGATATCAATATAAATGGCATTTTCGTTGGCATATTTTTTGGTTAACTGCTCTTCTACGATTCCTGAATCTGGATTATTGGGTTTTATTTTACCGGGATTGAATACATAGTATGTATTGTTAAGACCATAATTGATCTGTAGCCTGTTGTTGATATAATGTTTTAAGTCGTATTTTATGTTGAAGTTTTGGATGCCAGAATCCCATTCAAAACCTACAAAGTCAAGCTCCAATCCATAGAAATAATCAGAGTAGATCAGCGAAAGGTTGGAGAATAGCTTGTCAGAGAACAAGTGGTTCCATCTGAAATTGCCAACTGCATTGCCGTATATGTTGACAAAACTATCATTGATGTTAAAAAGGTCCCTACCAAAGTATCCTGATAAGAATACGTTGTTCTTTTCATTGATCCTATGGTTGATCTTGGCATTGAAATCATAAAAATAGGCCTTATTATCAAGATCAAAGAGGGGAAAGAACAAGTGGGCGTATGAAGCCCTTCCACCCGCTAAAAATGCTGTCCTATCTTTGATGATCGGCCCTTCTATCAGCAAGCGACTAGCCACGGCGCCAATACCACCGTTCACCTTTAATTCTTTGCTATTCCCTTCTTTTTGAAATATTTCCAAAACAGAAGAGACCCTGCCCCCATATCTAGCAGGAATACCGCCTTTGAAAAGTTTGACATCTTTGATGGCATCGGGGTTAAAGACAGAAAAAAAACCAAATAGATGGGAAGTATTGAAAATAGTAGCTTCATCCAACAAGATAAGGTTTTGGTCTGCAGAACCTCCCCTGACGTTGAAGCCCGATGATGCTTCCCCAGCATTGGTAACACCAGGTAGTAGAATCAATGATTTAATGACATCAGCTTCTCCCAATACTACCGGAATTTTCTTTATGGTCTGTACTCCCAAGGTATTGATGCTCATTTGGGGTTTTCGAATCTCCAATATATCAGATCTGTCGGTTACCACCACTTCTTCCAGTTCTTCAACTTTTTCAATGAGGTTAAAATCCATTTTCTTGTCAGAATCAAGTAAAATGGTCTGTTTTATGCTTTGGAACCCTATATAGTTGACAACAACATCGTATTCACCTTGGGGCAGTGTGATGGAATAGAAACCATATTCATTTGTAGCAACTCCGGTTTGCAATTGGGGAATGCCAATGGTAACACCGATAAGGGTTTCGTTACTTGAAGCCTCTTTGATGGTCCCGCTCAAGGTATATTTTTCCTGTGCTTGAAGGGTAAGATTTGCCGTTAGTAGCGCAATAAAAAATACAAGATTCTTTTTCAGCATGAAATACGTTTTAACGCTATGTTGTATTGGTAAAGTGTACCACCTTATAAGTGCTCATTCGATATTCAATACTACAGTGTCAAATTCGCTTATGGCAAAATAGCCGAAGGCAAAGTTGTCGACATTGGTTGTATTCAAAATATTTCCGCGTACAGTGGCAGGTGCCGGAGCAAAGGGGCCATCCCCCCCATTTTCACCGGATTGGGTGAGCACCAATTCAGTATAGTCAGCAAATTGCTTGTCAATTCCTAAAAGGGTGATGACAAGGTCGTCTCCCGGCACTATATCTTCATAGAAGTACGAAAAGGTAAGCTGGTTGTCTTGGTAGAACTCATCGTCGGTAACCAGAAAATTGTCAAACCCAAAAGAAAAAAGATAGTAATTGCGTTCATTGGGGATATCAGTAAAAGTAACGATAATCTCTGTTTCAGAGTCTTCATCGAATAAAAAGCCATCGCCTTGTTCGACCGAGTCAATAGTAGATGAAGGGTTGAGCTGCTCCGTAGCAATAAACAATTCATTGTTGTAAGTGACCCGTAGCGTGTAATCTCGGTCAAATTCAAGATCAGGAAAACCAGAAAAAAAGACACCTGGTTCATCTTCGATAAGCGGATAGGCCTGTCCAGTTTCCTCGTCTATAATTTCAACGGAGGCCCCCTCTGCTGGGGGTACCCCTTCATCGAGAAAAGGTGCCGTCAATGTCAATCTTACCTGCCCAATGGTCAATGGGTCACCACTGTTTTCATTATAGCCAATCAATGCGTCAATGACCAGTTGTGGCTCAGATGTCGGCAAGTCAACATCGATGACATCTTCACAACTGCATAAAAAAAGAAGTAAGAGGCAAAAGAAATAATTTCTCAAAGTTGTATTTACATATTTCATGAAATCCTAAAAATAGGAATCATTCGGTCAAATCCCTTTCGCTTAACAGTTTCTTAATTTTGTGGTCAGCCAATTTCAGCTAAAATATTGTTAAAGGTGGTACTCGGCCTCATGGCTTTTGATGCCGATTCAGAATCTGGCAGGTAATAGCCACCAATATCAACTGGTTTGCCTTGGGCATGAATCAGTTCTTGGTTTATTTTTGACTCGTTTTGCGACAGGTCATCATAGGTGGCCTGAAACAGTTTTTTAAGTTCAAGATCTTTATCTTGTTTAGCCAATTCTTCTGCCCAGTAAAGTGCCAGATAAAAGTGGCTTCCGCGCGTATCCAACTCATTGACCTTTCTCGATGGGGACTTATCGTTATCTAAAAATGTTTCCGTGGCATTGTCCAAAGTCTCTGCCAACACCAATGCTTTTTTGTTTTTTGTCTTTTGGCCATAGTGTTCCAAAGAAACCCCCAATGCCATAAACTCTCCCAACGAATCCCAGCGAAGATGACCTTCTTCCAAAAACTGTTCTACATGTTTTGGGGCCGATCCACCGGCACCTGTTTCGAAAAGCCCACCTCCCTCCATCAAAGGAACGATGGAAAGCATTTTTGCACTTGTACCCACTTCGAGTATGGGAAAGAGATCGGTTAAATAATCACGCAATACATTTCCTGAAACTGAAATGGTATCATTGCCGTCTCTCATTCTTTTCAGGGTAAA
Source organism: Bacteroidota bacterium (assembly GCA_039184335.1). Lineage (GTDB taxonomy): Bacteria > Bacteroidota > Bacteroidia > Flavobacteriales > Flavobacteriaceae > JBCDBD01. The sequence goes on from JBCDBD010000011.1 coordinate 18,726, forward strand.
CTTGGTGGCCTCTATAGGGGAAAGGATGCGAATATCTAGATTTTCAACCCCATAGAGCGGTAGGTACTTGTTCACTTTTTTTATCAATGCTGCATCATGGGCTCTTTTCCCATCTAGCCAGAAAACGGCAGGAGCCCCGGTCGCACTAGCTCTAGAAACCGCTAATTTTACCCAATCTCGGATAGGTGCATCCTTTACTTGACACATTCGCCAAATATCGCCCTGCTTCACATCATGCTCCAAATAGATTTTTCCGGTAGTAAGGCTAGTGACCATTACTTTTCCATTTTCACTGATTTCAAAAGTTTTGTCATGGGAACCATACTCTTCTGCTTTTTGTGCCATTAATCCAACATTGGGTACGGTACCCATGGTGGTGGGATCAAAAGCTCCGTGTTCCTTACAAAATTCAATGGTAGCTTGATAGATGCCTGAATAACTGCTGTCTGGTATGACTGCTTTTGTATCCTGAAGCAGTCCGTTCTTGTCCCACATTTTTCCAGAATTGCGAATCATGGCAGGCATGGAAGCATCGATGATGATGTCACTGGGCACATGAAGGTTGGTAATGCCTTTGTCAGAGTTTACCATTGCCAGGTGTGGTCCTTTATCAATGGCATCAACAATGGCATTTTCAATCTCGTGTTGCTTTTGTTGCGGTAACTTTTTGAGATTCTCCAATAGGCTTTCAAGGCCATCGTTGGGATTTGCACCTAGTTCTTCAAGTTCAGTTTTAAATTGTGTAAAGACACTTTCGAAATAAACTTTCATGATGTGTCCGAAAATGATGGGGTCAGACACCTTCATCATTGTTGCCTTCAAGTGAATTGACAATAGCACCCCATTCTTTTTGGCATCTTCAACTTGATGCTTAAAAAATTCAACCAGGGCCATTTTGTCCATAACCGCTGCATCAATGATTTCATCACTTTGGAGGGGAATTCGATTTTTGAGTATCGTTTTGTTATCATCTGCACCTACGAGTTCGATTTTGACTTCATCTGCTTCGTTTAAGGTGACCGATTTCTCGGTATGCCTAAAATCACCCGCTGACATTGTGGCCACATGGGTTTTGGAGTCAGAGGACCATTTGCCCATACTATGCGGATTTTTTTTGGCGTAATTCTTGATTGCCTTTGGGGCTCTTCGATCTGAATTCCCTTCTCTTAAAACTGGGTTGACGGCACTCCCCTTGATTTTGTCGTATTTGGATTTGATATCTTTTTCATTGTCATTTTTAGGCTCGTCAGGATAGTTGGGAAGTGGATAACCTTTGTCTTGCAGTTCTTCTATGGCTTCCTTCAATTGTGGAATTGAGGCACTGATGTTGGGGAGCTTTATAATATTTGCTTCTGGTGTTTTTGCAATGTCACCTAATTGGGCCAAATCATCATTGGTTTGTTGGTCTTCGTTCAAAAAATCCTTAAATGCAGCTATAATTCTGCCCGCCAAAGAGATATCCCTGGTTTCCAATGCGATATCAGCGGTAGTTGCAAACGCCTTTACAATGGGTAAGAAAGATTGGGTAGCCAACGCAGGCGCTTCGTCGGTTTTTGTATATAAGATTTTTGCCATAAATCGATACTTTTTGAGCGCAGCAAATATACGATTTTATGGTAGCTGAAATACCTAGGTGTCATAAATCTCATGGAAGGTGGGAATCAAATTGTAAAGGATGAAAAACAAAAGCCATATCAATGTATTGCGCATTGATATGGCTTTCAGGAAAAGATTGGGCAACCACCTTTATTCTCATAAAAATTCGTGACGAAAAGCCACTGGCCACCTACTTTTTCAACGTTTAAAAGCACTTTTGTTCTTAATTATAAAATTAAACAACGCTTGCACTTTCTATTTACTGCTCGCAAATTTTGTCAAAACTGGAAATTGCTCTCCTGCTCGCACACAAACTTTGCCCATTGTTCCAAGAGAAGCATAAGCCAATCTTGGACAACAATACTTTTTGATTAGTAGTGTAACCAACTAAAAAGTCAGGCAGCATTATAAAGAACGTTAACTTTATATGTGATTTGAAGTCTCGGCAGTAAAGCCATCATCTTCAATATCTACAATGTAAATTTAATAGAAAAATTTGATATACAGTTATTGTAACAAATTAAAAATCAACAAGATATAAACTTTCTTTATTAACAATTGTTAATAAGAAAAGGCACCCTGTAAAAGAATGCCTTTCGCACATTAAAATTATTGGTAGGGTATTTACCCCCTTATTTCTTTGATTCGGGCTTTTTTACCGGTCAACCCTCTAAAGTAAAAGATTCGGGATCTTCTGACCTTACCTTTTTTATTGACTTCAATCTTTTGAAGTGCTGGCATATTGATTGGAAAAATACGTTCAACACCTACTGTGCCCGACATTTTGCGGATAGTGAAGGTTTCAGTGGCACCACTACCTCTACGTTGAATGACCACACCCTTAAAAAACTGTGTACGTGTTTTTTCTCCTTCTTTGATTTCATAGTATACCGTGACAGTGTCACCCGATGAAAATGCAGGGAAATCCTTTTTCTGAATGAATTCGTCCTCAACGAATTTTATTAACGATTCCATGTTTTGGCTTTAATATTTTTCAAGACCAACTTTCACGATTTTCGTCAGAGGTTGATTTTGAGACTGCAAAAATAGTGCAATAATTAGATTTTACAAGTAAGTTTTTTGTTTTTCTAAAAATACGCCATGTTGCTTTTGCATTGGAATGCAGATATTTTCGCATAGAATACAGAAATCAATACTCAAGTTGAGTACATTTCAGTCATTGGTCAAGAGGTCTGGTCTTTTGGCACGGGTTCGTGCATAAGCTTGTTCTTCCCTCCATTTTTCAATTTTTGGATAATTGCCGCTCAAAAGAACTTCGGGCACTTTTTTGCCTTTATATTCCGAAGGCCTGGTATAAACTGGCGGGGCCAAAAGATTGTCTTGGAAAGTATCGGTCAGTGCAGATGTTTCATCATTTAACACACCTGGCAAGAGCCTGATGATTGCATCTGAAAAAACGGCTGCGGCTAGTTCACCTCCCGATAGCACATAATCACCAATGGAAATCTCACGGGTAATGTAATGATCCCTTACACGCTGGTCAACACCCTTGTAATGTCCGCATAAGAGTATCAGATTGTTCTTAAGTGATATTTCATTGGCAATGCTTTGGTCAAGTGTTTCCCCATCAGGGGTCATATAGATGATCTCATCATATTCCCTTTCAGCTTTCAAGGCTGTGATACAGCGATCGATTGGTTCGATCATCATTACCATGCCGGCGCCCCCCCCAAATTGGTAATCGTCTATTTGTCTGTAGTTTCCAATGCCATGGTCACGAATGTTGTGAAGGTGTATTTCGACCAGTTGTTTGTCGATGGCACGTTTTACCATTGAGGCCGCAAAGGGACTTTTTAATAATTCAGGAAGAACGGTAATGATATCGATACGCATTACTAAAATGGTGTATGTTTAAAATCAGGGTTTATTACTCCATTGGAGCAGCCCAAAAATAATGGTAAACCTTGGGGTCTTTTTTCCAACCTAAGGTTTCGTAGAGTTTTTGTGCCGGATTATCGATGGCAGTTTCTAGTGCCAGACCCTTGTATTTTAGTTGTATACAGTACGATTTGGCTTTTTCGAGCAAAGCTTTGCCCACTCCTTTTTTTCTAACCCCAGGTTTCACGAACAAATCGTTCAAAATAAAAAAAGGCTGTAACGACACAGACGAAAAGGTTTTGTACAGTTGGGTAAAACCTATGGGCTCATGCTTATCAAAAGCTAGGAATATTACGGTTTCTCCATGATCAAACCGTTCTTCCAAATAATCCAGTGCGGCGGTAATATCGGTTCTTTGCCCGTAAAATACGCGATAATCGTTAAATAACGGGGCAATGAGCGTACCGTGTTGTTTCTTAGCCATGATAATCTCTATCATTGGGTAAGTGGTTAAATGGTTTTCTTGTTTTTATTCAGTTCGTCCTGTAATTGCCGACTAATTTTTTGTTCACGCTCCAGGGCCCTTCTTCTGTGTTGTTCATATTCCTGTTCTAGGTCTGCCAATGCGGTTTTGGCTTGTTGTGTCAAAAAATTGCTGTTTCGGAAACGGTAAATGAACAACAACAATAGCAGTAAGAGCGTGAAAACAATGAATCCTAAGATCAATTGGTATGTCCCTTTTGAAACCATGGCCCCAAAAAATGACATACTATCCTTTTCTTCAGTCAGGGTTTTTAGGTTATTGGATGTTTCTTCCAATTTCTTGCCAAGAACGTTTATTTCGGTCTCATTCTCTGCAATGGTAGCACGTAATTGAGTCAATGTTTTGTTGGTCTGATCCAATGAGTCGGCAATGTTTTGCCTAAGCTTGTTTAGATCAATGATTCGCACGACTTCATAACGTACTCCATTGGCCCTATAATTGCCAGACTTTTTTTCAAGGTATTGAAATTGGCTTTCAACAGAACCTTCATCAAGGGACTCGATTTCCTGTGCCTTCACCTGGCCAAAATGAAATGCAAATACAACCAGGACAACAGATAAAGTTTTTAAACTTTTCATGGTAACTAATTATGTTTAAAGATTTAGAGGAAATCTAAATTACATCAAGTATTGTTAATAAGGAAAGAAAAAGCGATTTTATATAGCGATCAATCCCAACCTAAAGCACAGAATATTGGTTTAATAGTAGGTATACCTTCGTACTTTCGCAATATATTTTGCAAGCCTGATCACTTGGTGTGAATACCCAAATTCATTGTCATACCATATATATAATACAACGTTTTTACCGTCTGCCGACACTATGGTTGCCTTGCTGTCATAAATGGATGGGGCTGAAGTGCCCACAATGTCAGTGGATACCAACTCATTGCTCAATGAATATTTGATCTGTTCTACCAAATCTCCCTCAAGGGCGTATTTTTTCAATATGGTATTCACACTTTCCTTTGAGGTTTTGTGCTTCACCTCGATGTTTAGAATGGCTAATGATCCATTGGGTACGGGTACCCTGATGGCATTTGAGGTCAATTTACCCTTTAATACGGGCAAAGCCTTGGCAACTGCCGCGCCGGCACCTGTTTCGGTAATGACCATGTTCAAAGCGGCAGCTCTTCCCCTTCGGTATTTACGGTGCATATTATCTACCAAATTTTGATCATTGGTATATGCGTGAATGGTTTCTAAATGTCCCTTTTTAATTCCTAGCGAATCCTCAATTACCTTTAATATTGGGGTAATGGCATTGGTGGTGCAAGACGCGGCCGAGTATATCTTTGTCTTATCGGGATCGAATTCCCTATGGTTTACCCCATGCACAATATTGGGCACTTCTTTACCAGGGGCTGTCAATAACACCCTACTGGCACCTTTTGCCCGAAGATGTCTCGACAACTCTGTTGCTGATCTGAACGCACCTGTGTTATCGATGATAAGGGCATTGTAAATACCATATTTGGTATAATCAATGGCTTCAGGTCTGTTTGCTCTGATGATGAAGACTGTGGTACCGTTTACTACCAAGGCCTCATTTTTCATATCAACATCTACGGTACCCATAAACTGCCCATGGACGGAATCGGTCTTTAGCAAAGCCGCCCTTTTTTCCAGAATTTCCTTTGTAATATCATCTCGGGTCACAATGGCCCTCAACCGCAATTGATTTCCCTTTCCCGTTTTGGCCATAAGTTCCCTTGCCAATAAGCGACCAATTCTGCCGAAGCCATAGAGCACCACATCTTTGGGTTTGATTTCTTTGCTCAACTTTGCATCTTTTAATTTATCGATTACAAAGGCCTTTACATTGTGATGGCTGTTTTCCTGTGAATGGTACTCATAGGTCAGCTTGCCAATGTCAAGTTTGGATGGGGGAAGACTGATATCATTGATGGCCCTCAATATTTCGACAGAGTCAAAAATCGAAATGGGTTTTTGTACAAACTCTCCTGCGTATTCGTGTAAATTGATAATGTCACTTACGTTTTTGTCGATAATTTGATTTTTAAAAAGCACAACCTCTATGGCCTTGTCATACCATAGGTCACTGATGATCTTTATAAATTCAGTTGTTGCTTTTCTTCTATCAGCCTGAAAGGCAAGTTCTTTTTCGTAAGACTTTATGTCGTTCATAATAGGTAACTAATCACGGTTAATTTGCGGCAAAATTAGATATTTCAAACGTTTTCGTAAAACGATATAAAATAAAAAGGCGTCCGTAAAGACGCCTTTTTATTTTATTGATGTCATGTTTTATTGAAAGATGATTTTTTCCCGTTCCCCATCCTCACTGACCATAGTAATGCTAGTGCGGCCATATCTTGAAATTGAACTGAACGCTTCCTTGGCATCGTCAATGTTTTTGATAAGTTTGTCATCGACCTCGACAATGACTTTGTTGACCAGGCCATAATTACTGTACTGCTGTGGTACTGCGGTTATTTTCACCCCACTTTTAAGACCGTATTTTTGTTGGTCTTGTTTGGTCAGATTCTCTACCCGTAAGTTCATATTCGGGACATCGAGCACGGTATTCTTTTTCAAGGTGACCGGTACAATTAGGGTCTTTCCACTTCGATTGATGGTCACGTCAACTTTGTCTCCAGGTCTTTTTGAGGACAAATACCCAGATAGTTCAGAAAATTTTCGCACCTTGACATTATCGACCTGTTTGATGATATCACCAGACTTTAGGTCAGCATCGTAGGCACCTGAACCATCTTGGATTTCTGAAATATAAACCCCTTCAATTTCATCCAAACCTTTTTCCATCGCCTGTGCAGAGTTTGCATTTAAAGCCGAAATTCCCAAAACCCCTTTTTGGACATTGCCATATTCCATAATGTCTTCAACAACCTTTTTTGCAATATTGCTCGGTACAGCAAATGAATATCCTACATAAGAACCGGTTTGCGAGGTTATTGCAGTGTTTATACCAATCAAATCGCCATTGGTATTTACTAGGGCACCCCCACTATTGCCAGGGTTTACAGCGGCATCAGTTTGGATGAAGGACTGGTTGCGACCCGGTGAGATAGACCTTGCCTTGGCACTGACAATTCCTGCGGTAACCGTCGAGGTCAGATTGAACGGATTGCCGACAGCCAATACCCATTCCCCGATTTTGGTATTGTCTGAATCACCAAATGCGAGATAGGGTAGTGGTCTATCTACATCGATTTTAAGCAGGGCAATATCTGAACTTGGATCTGCACCGATTACTTCTGCCTTGTAGTTTTTATTGTTGTTTAAGGTAACCTCCAGTTCGCTGGCCTTATCGATAACGTGATTATTGGTCACTATAAATCCGTCAGGTGTTATGATGACACCAGATCCTGTGCCCACTTGTGGACGTTGTTGACTTTCAAATCCATAGAAAAAGTCGGCCACACTACTCGGACTCCTGTTTATGGTTACGTTTTTGACATGTACCACTGCATTGACGGTCTTTTCAGCAGCAAGGGTAAAATCAATCTCATTGATGCCCGACCCCTTTGCCGATGTGGCTGAGGTACTTGTTGTTAGAAAAGGGGTACCTGTCTCTTGGGCTACCCATTTGTAGTGATCTTTTTCAAAAAATAACTTGTATGCGCCCAAAGTAAGGCTACCTGCAAAAAGGGCGACTAAAAACAAACTTGCTGTTCTTTTCATATCCAAACAATTTTTAACATTTAGCTCTCATAAAATAAAAGTAGTCGAATTCATTACGTGTTTTTAACAGTTTAACTCGTTTTTAACTGCAAAGGGAATCCGTTGATAATATGCTATCTTTGGGCGATGGATTCAACAGTGCTGCTCAAGTTTCATAAATACCAAGGAACGGGCAATGATTTTATTTTAATAGACAATCGTACACTCTTCTTCCCCAAAAATGATACCAATTTGGTCTCTTTTCTTTGTGATCGTAAGTATGGCATTGGAGCTGATGGCCTAATATTGCTCGAGAATGACATGGGGTCAGATTTTAGCATGGTCTATTATAATTCAGATGGAAATGAAAGTTCAATGTGCGGCAATGGTGGCCGGTGCATCGTGGCTTTTGCCAATGAATTGGGTATGGTGGACAAAAAAACGAGCTTCAATGCAATCGATGGACAGCATGCCGCAACCATAGGGTCTGGTTCGGTGAAGCTACAGATGAAAAATGTGCTCGAAATTCGCGAAAAATCAGATTACTATTTTCTAAATACGGGTTCTCCACATCATGTGCAAATGGTCGAAAATCTTGAAGAAATGGATGTGAGATCTGAAGGGGAAAAGCTTCGTTACGGCCTATATGGACAAAAAGGGAGCAACATTAATTTTGTCAAGCAAGTAAATGCTGAAACTTTTGCAGTTCGTACTTATGAAAGGGGGGTAGAGAATGAGACCCTTTCGTGTGGAACAGGGGTGACCGCAGTGGCATTGGCCATGGATTATGCCAAAAAGACAATATCAAATACCATTTATGTCATCACAAAGGGCGGTCAGCTTCAGGTTTCTTTTGAAAAGAACAACAACGGCTATCAAAACATTACCTTGACCGGGCCGACCCAGCTTGTTTTTAAGGGAGAAATACAATGCTGAACCTTAAAGGGACACATATCTATCTTCGCGGTCTTGAACCTGATGATCTTGATTTTCTGTATGAATTGGAGAACAACACCAACATCTGGGAGATAAGCGGTACTATTGCTCCCTACTCAAAACATGTTTTGAAGCGATATCTTGAGAACGCACATCTTGATATTTATGAAGTACGGCAGTTGCGTTTGTGCATTTGTCTTTTAGAAGGAGAAACCATAGGGTTGATAGATTTATTTGAGTTTGACCCGCAACACAAGAGAATTGGTCTTGGGGTAATCATTTCTGATATGGTACATAGGGGTAACGGGTTTGGTTCAGAAGCAGTGGCAATGGCCTGTGATTATGCTTTTTCAATATTGAACCTACACCAAGTCTACGCCAACGTTCTGGAAGACAACCAGCCCAGTATTGCCCTGTTTGAAAAACTGGATTTTAAAAGGGTGGGCGTTAAAAAGGATTGGATAGTGAAGGGCGAAGGTTATAAGAACGAAGTGTTATATCAAAAAATACGAACCAGCTAATGTATTTAAGAAGAATACTTTGGGCTACACTTATTCTCGGACTTGTTGTTTGCGGATATATTGTTTTTCAAATCTATAGTGCCATTTTTTCACCCAATACGAAATTCAATAATGAAGAAGCCTATGTATTTATACCTTCAAATGCTGATTTAACAAAGGTAATGCAACTTTTGACGCCCTTATTGAAAGATGTATCGTCTTTTGAAGCGGTCGCCCATAGAAAAGGATATGTTGCAAACATTAAGGGTGGAAAGTACAGCATCCTAAACGGAATGAACAACAACGATATCATCAATTCACTCCGTGTCAATAATATTCCGGTCAAGGTTTCATTCAATAATCAAGAAACGATTGAAAAGTTGGCTGGGAGAATCGCCCAACAACTTGAAGCAGACAGTATTTCTTTGGTAAGCTCACTCACTGATAGTACCTTTTACCATCTGCATGGGTTTAATGAAGAAACATTTTTGGGCATGTACCTACCCAACACCTATGAATTTTTTTGGAATACTGATGCTGAAGGTTTTAGGGGGCGTATGTTAAGGGAATACACTACCTATTGGAACGAAGAACGTAAGACCAAAGCCCAGATAATTGGTCTTACACCGAATGAAGTTTCAAGTTTGGCAGCCATAGTGCAAAAAGAGACTGTCAAAGTGGATGAACGCCCAAGAGTTGCCGGGGTATACCTAAACAGACTGAAAAGAGGCATCCCATTACAGGCCGATCCGACAGTCATCTATGCCATAAAAAAAGGGACAGGAAATCATGATACTATAATAAAAAGGGTACTCTATCGTGATCTGGCGTTTGACTCTCCTTATAATACCTATAAGAACAAAGGCCTGCCACCAGGCCCCATAACCATGCCAGATATATCATCACTTGAAGCTGTTTTGAATGCCGAAAAACATCAGTATTTATATTTTGTGGCCGATGTTTCCAATTTTGGATACCACATGTTTGCCAATACCCTGGCGCAGCACAACCGAAATAAGGCACAATACATCCGATGGCTTAATACCAAGAAAATCAATCGATGATCCTTTTTATCGATTATTAAAACCGTTTAACGGTCTTTAGGGTGTGTTTAAGAAAATCTTATGAGATTTATCATTGTCTTTACGAAAATCCCCCGTTATATTTGCCGCCCAAAATTAAATTCCCTTGATTAACAGGGATTTATAAACATTAGGTAATTATGAAAAGTTGGATAAGTTTTATTTGTCATCTGGGAATCATTACCATTTTAACGAGTTTTGCCACTTTTGATACCAGAAATGAATTTAGGCAACAAGTGCCCGAAAGTTTGATTGTTGACACTAGTGTCTGCAATGAACCAGTTTTTCTTGTTTCGAGAAACACAGTCGATACCGAAGAAAATCGAGCCCTATTTTTAGGAAACAGGTACCATGGTTTTAAAGAAGCGTTGGCTTTTAAAGAATCGAGGGGTGATTATTCTGTCGTCAATACCTTAGGATATATGGGTAAATACCAATTTGGTAAGGGTACCTTACAATTGATGGGGGTCAATGACCCACAAAAATTTCTGGAAGATCCCATTTTACAAGAGAAAGTATTTCAATTGAATGTCGCCCGTAACAAATGGATTTTGCGTAGGGATATCAAAAGGTTTGTTGGCAAACGTATAAACGGTACTGTCATCACCGAATCCGGTATTATTGCTTCTTCCCATTTGGCCGGTGCGGGCAACGTAAAAAAATATTTAAGGTCGTATGGACAAAACGATTTTTCAGATGCATACGGCAGTACTATTGCATACTACATGAAAAAATTTAGGGGTTATGATATATCGAGTGTAATGCCACAGAAAAACCCGAAAATATAGTGCGGTACAATGGTCGCTCAGATAAAAAAATCCCAAATACGATCATATTTGGGATTTTTTTTATGCCTGTATGATAAAGATGGATGGCCTTTTGTGAATGTTCAATCCTGTTTCTTTCCATTCATGGATTGATTTTGAAACTATTGCTTCGGTGGGCAGTGTAATATCAGTTGCCACGCAAAGCAAGGTCGTCGGCTTAAGTAATTTGACCAAATCAGTAAAAAGCTTGTCGTTTCGATAAGGGGTCTCAATGAAGATTTGGGCTTGTCCGGTATCTTTTGAGATTTTTTCCAGTTTTCGTAATGCTACCCTCTTTTCTTGTGCGTCTATCGGCAAATACCCATTAAAAGTAAAATTTTGGCCGTTGAACCCACTTGACATCATGGCCATAAGTATTGAAGAAGGGCCGACCAAAGGAATTACCTTGATTTTTTTTGAATGCGCCAGACGCACGACTTCAGCTCCTGGATCTGCAATACCAGGGCAACCAGCTTCAGAGAGCAACCCTACGTCAATACCACTTATGCAAGGTTCTAAATACGTGGCAACTTCTTCTAGGGGAGTGAATTTGTTCAATGCCCTAAAGTCAAGGTCTGGCTGTGATTTACTGGCACTGATTCTTTTTATGAATCTTCGGGCAGTCTTCTCGCTTTCGGCAATATAATGGTCGATGTTTTCTATGGCCCACTTTACCGAAATCGGTAAAACCTCCAGAGGTGCCCCATCACCCAAGGGGGTGGGGATCAAGTAGAGTTTGCCAGAGACCAAGTTTGTTTTCTTTTCTTCCATTGTATCAGTGCAGTTTGTGGGCTATGGCCTCGCAGGCCGAATTGATCAATCGGTATACTTCTTCAAATCCATCTTCCCCTCCATAATAGGGATCAGGTACTTCTTCGACACCCAAATGGGTATCAGATAAAAGTAAATTTACCTTGTTGGCATGCGCAGGGCTTTGGGCCAGATGTAGAATATCGGAATAATTGCTCTTATCCATGGCATAAATCAGGTCAAATTCCTCAAAATCCAATTCAGAAAATTTTCTACAGCTTTGGCGGGTGATATCGATACCATGCTTTTTTGCCACGGCTATTGATCTGGGGTCGGGTGATTTCCCCACGTGGTAGCCAGCAGTACCTGCAGAATCAACATATACGGTACCAGGGTCTATCTTAGATTTTAAAATGCCCTCTGCTAGTGGAGACCTACAGATATTTCCAAGGCACACCATCAAAACTTTGGTCATTTTATAAAGATTAGGTGAATTTTTTGTTCAGGTCTTCAATATATTTTCTGAACTGCTTGTCGGTTTCGGCAAGATTATCCACTGTTTTGCAGGCATGGAGTACAGTGGCATGATCTCTTTTTCCTATCTGGGAACCAATACTTGCCAAGGAGGCCTTTGTAAATTTCTTCGCAAAGAACATAGCCAATTGTCGAGCTTGAACAATATGGCGTTTTCGTGTTTTCGACTGTAATGTGGCCACGTCCATTTCAAAATAGTCAGAGACCACTTTCTGTATGTAGTCGATAGAGACTTCACGTTTGGTATTCTTGACAAATTTTTCGACTACCTGTTGTGCAAGCTCCAATGTCACTTCTCTTTTGTTGAACGAAGATTGGGCAATCAATGAAATGATGGCACCTTCCAACTCCCGAATATTGGTTTTTATGTTTTTGGCGACATGATCGATGATTTCTTCAGGCATTTCGACCCCATCACGATAGAGCTTGTTTTTTAATATGGACACTCTTGTCTCGTAATCGGGGCTTTGCAATTCAGCGGAAAGCCCCCATTTGAACCTCGAAAGCAAACGTTGTTCAATATCTTGCATATCAACAGGTGCCTTGTCAGAGGTCAAGATGACCTGTTTGCCATTTTGGTGCAAATGGTTGAAAATATGAAAAAAGACATCTTGTGTACCAGATTTCCCCGATAAGAACTGTACATCATCAATGATCAAGGTGTCTATAAGCTGATAAAAATGGATAAAGTCGTTTCGAGTATTTTTTTTGACCGACTCTATGTATTGCTGTGTGAATTTTTCGGCCGAGATGTACAATACGGTTTTCTCGGGGTACTTATCCTTGATTTCAACACCAATGGCATGGGCTAAATGGGTTTTTCCCAGACCTACCCCACCAAAGACCAATAAGGGGTTGAATGAGGTGCCACCGGGTTTGTTTGCCACTGCCATACCGGCTGATCTTGCCAATCTGTTCGAGTCACCTTCCAAAAAGTTCTCAAAATTATAACTCGGATTGAGCTGTGATTCAATCTTGATATTTCGAATACCGGGTATGACAAAAGGGTTTTTTAATTCAGGGTTTTTTGAGGTTACGGGCACATCTAACTCTTGTGGTGCCATAGCAGATCTATTGGCACTTGGAATCTTTTCGGTAAATGGTTCGTTGTTACCGTATTTGTTTTCCATTTTGATGATGTAAACCAGTTTTGCATTATCCCCAAGTTCTTTTGTCAACGATACCTTTAAAAGTTTTACATAGTGCTCTTCGAGCCACTCGTAAAAGAACTTGCTCGGTACTTGTATGCTCAGTGCACTGTCAGATAATCGAATGGGAACAATGGGTTCGAACCACGTTTTGAATGCCTGCGGTTGGATATTATCTTTGATAAACACCAAACAGTTGTTCCATACCGAATCTGCAGTAACACTCATAAAAGTTTTCCCTTGTTTGTTGGTTAGTGATTTGAGTTTTATGATAAAACTTTTGGGGGTATCCCGCATCATCGGGATGCGACAAATATGTGAACAATTATTCTAAAAAAAAAATCAATCTCCAGTTGAATTTTCTCTTTTTTTTTTGCATGTTCCCATCAAAAAAACCAAGCCTATAAATATATAATTTTTCAATTAAAAACATGAAAAATAATGAAGTTTCTTTCCGGGTTCGCTACAATGAAACCGACCAGATGGGAGTAGTATATCATGGTAACTACGCACAGTACTTGGAGTTAGGACGGGTGTCATGGTTAAGGGCACTTGGTATTACTTATAGGAGCATGGAAGAAAACGGAATTCTACTTCCCGTAATTTACTTACAGATTGAATATAAAAAATCTGCTAAATATGACGACCTTATCACCGTGGAGACCCACCTTAAAAACAGGCCTATGGTAAAGATTGCTTTTGACTACAAAATCTATAATGATAGTAGGGAATTATTGGCCGAGGCGAAAACGGTTTTGGCATTCATTGACAAGCAAACCAATAAGCCTATCAGGTGCCCTGAATACATTCTTCAAAAGTTGGATTTTTGAGGTAATATCTTCACCTGAACATCAGGCATTGCTTCAAATAGTTTTTGTACCGCTAGATTCTTTTTTTTATGTACGGCGATCAAGATTTTGCACTGGGCTTCCATTTTTTGGGAGATGATGTTCAGTTGCTGTTGTTTTATGGTGCGCATCACCTTGCTCAAGCTGGGGTAGGTAAATACAAGTAGAAGCCATACCTCTAATTGTTTTTTGACAAGAATGCTTGCGTCCAAAGTTGTGTTTGCTACATTTCGATATGATCGTATGAGTCCACCTACCCCTAGTTTGGTCCCCCCAAATATTCTTACCACGACAATGAGAACATTGGTAATTTTATGGGACCGTATCTGTCCATAAATGGGCATTCCAGCAGAATTGGTGGGTTCTCCACCATCATTTACCCGGTAACGGATTTCATCAACCCCCAATTGCCATGCATAGCAAAAATGATTGGCATCGGGGTGCTTTTCCTTCAGTTCGTCAACAAGCGATTTGACCTGGTCTTCAGAATGAATGGGAAAGGCATAGCCATAAAATTTGCTCTTTTTCTCTACGAGCAAGGTTTGGGGCGATGCTTCTTTTAGGGTTACATAAGCTTCGATGTCCTGCTCCATTAATAAAGTACTACCAGTAGAATACTGACTATGGCCATGGCGATACCTCCCCAATTCTTGCCGGTCAATTTTTCCTTGAACAGTAGAATGCCCAAGAAAGTGGAAAACATGACAATGGCAACATTATTGATCGTAAATATTGATGCACTGTTCAAAGCTCCATTTTGCAAGGCTTTCAAAAGAAAGAAAATAGAAAAGTAATTGGGTATGCCCAAGCCAAGACCACCAAGTATGTTTCTAAAGTTGGGCCGCAAGGGTTTTTTTGTCCAATTCAGTAATATAAAAATAAAACCCGTCAATGCGGCGGCGGCAAAAACAATTGAAGAGAACAGTGAAAACTCATGGGTTTGCAATTGGGTTTCTTGAAAGTAATTGATACTGGCATCTATGGTCCCAGATCCCAAAAAAACCAATATGGGCAAGAGCAACTCCTTTTTTGAGAGCGAAATCCCGCCTTGCTTGACCGATACAAAATACACTGCGCACAGTGCTAAAAAAATTCCGGTGATCTTTAAAAACGACAGGCTCTCTTGGTAAGCGATGACACCTACGGCCACAGGAATCACCAAAGACATCTTTGTGGCAACCGAGGCCACTGAGACCCCTATCTTTTGTGCAGTTTTAGCCATAATGTTAAAGACCAAAATAAAGAAGAATCCCAAAGCCATAGTTGCCCAGATCCAGGGTTTTTCAATGATGCCATTCAGCGATACCGTATCTACATAAAAATACAGCCCTACAAGACTGGCGACGATGTAATTGGTGATAATGGCATACAGGGTTTCGACCTTGTAGACCTCAAAAAGTTTGAAAATGACAAATATCAAGCTAGAGCAGAGTATACTGAGGGCTAGATCCAACATTTACAAAAACAATTCCAATTCAGTGATATCCTGTTTTCCCACCTTAAGGTTCCAAGTTCTAATGCCCAATGCTGATGCAGCATCTGTATTTTCTTTAGTATCGTCCACAAAAAAAGTTTCGTCGGCAACCAGATTGTTTTCAGTCATTACAAATTCATAGATTTCTGGATCAGGTTTACGCAAATGGATTTCATGTGACAGATAAAATTTTTCGAAACATTTTTTAAACCGCTCAAATTTTTGACCGCCAAGTTGCTGGCGTACCCAAGTTATATGTAAATCATTGGTATTGCTAAGTAGAAATAATCGGTATTGGTCTTTACGGGCGAATTCCTCTAAAAAAAGCAATCGCGATTCAGGAAAATCCAATAAGATGGCATTCCAGGCATTGATCAAATCATGCTTAGTTGCCTTAGGAAAAAGGGACTGTATCTGATTTAAAAAAGTTTCATTTGCCATCAATCCTTTTTCATAGCTCTTAAAAAGATGATCCATTTCTGTGGTAACTTCCGAAAAACCATAATGGGTCATTTTTCTGACCGTTGCTGTTTTGTCTAAATTGATAAAAATATCCCCGAAGTCAAAAATGATGTTTTTAAGCATTGATCAAAAAGGTTAGCTGGTCTGTGGCTATTTTTTTTGTCTTAACGACATTGCCAGAAATTTTTGGGGCGGTTACACCGCTGCCAAAAGATAATCTGCTTCTGAAAATTCTTGCTTCATCCCAAAGCCCAGTGTCGATAAAAGTCTGCAGTGTTTTGCTACCCCCTTCTACAATGACACTCGAAATATGATGTTTATGCAATGCAGCACCTATCTGTTCTGCTAAATTCCCAGAAAAATCCACGGTTTCATAATGCACAATGGTTTTTGTGGTTTTCGGCAGATTCTTTTTTTCGGTGATGACAATGGTTTTTGCATCGGGGGAAAATACATTGAGGGATTGGGGTATTTTCAAATGGCGATCGATGATTACCCTAATTGGATTTTTGCCCGCCCAATCACGTACGTTTAGTTTTGGATTGTCTTGCAAAGCGGTATTGGTGCCAACCAGAATGGCCTGCTCTTCACTTCGCCATTGATGTGTCAATTGTCTGGAATATAAATTGCTTATCCAATAGGGTTGCCTATTTTCAGAACGTTTTTCTGGTTGTGGTGCGATAAAACCGTCCCATGTTTCTGCCCATTTTAAAACAATATATGGTCGTTTTTTTTCTTGAAAAGTCAAAAAACGTTTATGGAGTGCACGGCATTTTTCTTGTAAGACCCCTACAGTGACCTCACAACCAGTAGCACGCAGTTTTTTAATACCGGTCCCTGCTACTTTTTCATAAGGGTCTTCGAGCCCGATCACCACTTTAGGAATTCGATGTGTAATGATAAGGTCAGTACAAGGTGGGGTATTGCCATAATGGGAGCAAGGCTCTAAAGTAACATATAAAGTAGCTTCCTTGAGTAGGCTTTTGTCCTTTAACGATGCTATGGCATTGACCTCGGCATGCGCCCCGCCATAAGCACTGGTAAATCCTTCACCTATGATTATGTCATCTTTGGTAATGACACAGCCTACCATGGGGTTTGGTGCGGTGCTTCCCAAGCCTTTTTTGCCCAATTCAATGCATCGCAACATGTATTTTTCATGTATATTCACTTCGCAAAAATAGGACAATAAAGTTCATGAAAAACGGGATTCGATTACGGAAGATTGTACCTGACGACAACCCAAAGGTGGCACGGTTGATCAAGTATATACTCGAAGATATGAAGGTGCCCAAAATCGGTACCGCCTATGCAGATGCAGCCTTAGATGATATGTATGCCAATTACAACACGCCAAAGGCTGTTTATTATGTCATCGAAATGGAAGGGCATATCACTGCCTGCGCCGGGATTGCACCATTGGTCGGTGGAAGTGATACGATATGTGAGCTCCAAAAAATGTATGTTGCCCAAGGTTATAGAGGCAGGGGCCTAGCATCAGAATTGATTCAGGCCTGTTTTCAAAAAGCCCGGGAGTTTGGTTTCAAACAGTGTTATCTGGAGACATTACCCTACATGGAAGCAGCCCAAATACTATATCAAAAAAACGGTTTTGAATATATCGAGTGGCCTTTGGGCCATACTGGGCACGATCAATGCTCGATATATATGTTGAAAGTATTGTGACCATGTTACTTCGCGATGTCAAGGATATATTTCATAAAGAGCTCAATGGAATTTATCGTAGAGAAGAAATCGATAGCTTTTTCTATCGGATGCAAGAGCACCATTTGGGCTTGGAACGGTTTGTTCTGGTACTACAACCTGAACTCACCATCTCCAAAGCTGAAGAAACCCTTTTTTTTGAGGGATTGGCACAATTGAAGTTGGAGAAACCCATCCAATATATTTTGGGTTCGGCGTATTTTTTGGGTATGCGGCTTCAGGTGAACACCCATACGTTGATACCTCGGCCTGAGACCGAAGAGTTGGCGCAGTGGATCATTGATGATGAAAATAATGGAAAACGACATTTGAAAATTTTGGATATCGGCACGGGCACTGGCTGTATAGCTATTGCATTGGCAAAACATTTACCTAGCACTAAGGTGTATGCCCTCGATATTTCACAAGGGGCTTTGGCCCTGGCCGCTGAAAATGCCAGGCACCATGGCGTGTATCTCTCACTTCATTTGGCAGATATTTTAAAAGGATATCAGATGGACACCAAATTTGATATCATTGTTTCAAATCCGCCATATGTACGGGAATCAGAAAAAAAAACGATGAAAAATAATGTATTGGCCTATGAACCCCCGTCTGCGCTATACGTACCGGATGAAGACCCTTTGCTCTTCTATAGGGGCATAGCTGAACTTGCCAAAGCACATTCGGCCCCAACAGGACGTTTGTATCTCGAAATCAATCAATATTTAGGGCGAGAGACCCAACAACTTTTGAAAGACCATAATTTTAACGAAATTGAACTTCGGAAAGATATATATGGTAATGAACGAATGCTAAAAGCAATTTTAGAATGACCATAGCACAAAAAATAAAGGCGTTACGAGACGAACTCCGTGAACATAATTATAGTTATTATGTGCTGGATCGGGCTACCATTACCGATTATGAATTCGACATGAAGCTGAAATCGCTTCAAGATTTAGAAGTTGCACATCCAGAATTTTATGATGAAACATCACCTACCCAGCGGGTAGGGGGCGAGGTGACCAAGAACTTTGAGACGGTCGTTCATGAACACCGTATGTATTCTTTAGACAATTCATACTCAAAGGAAGACCTAGAAGACTGGGAGAAACGGATCCAACGTATCTTGGGCGATGTTCCAGTAACCTACACTTGCGAACTGAAATACGATGGTGCCTCGATCAGCCTGACTTATGAAGAAGGGAAATTGGTTCGGGCAGTAACCCGCGGTGATGGGTTTCAAGGTGATGATGTCACTACCAATATCAAGACGATAAAGTCAGTGCCCTTACAATTAAAAGGCGATTACCCAGCTAAATTCGATATTAGGGGAGAGGTTATCTTAACATTGGAAGGCTTTGCCAAGATGAACCAAGACCGTATAGCAAATGGAGAAGAACCTTATATGAATCCTCGCAATACTGCATCAGGGAGCCTGAAATTACAAGATAGTGCCTTAGTTGCTGAACGTCCATTGGATTGCCTGTTGTATAGTGTAGTAGGAGACCGTTTGCCGCTCGAGACGCAGTTTGGTGCATTGGAGAAAGCACGAAAATGGGGCTTTAAGGTACCAACCGTGGCAAAATTGTGCAAAACAGCAGATGAAGTAGAGGCATTTGTGGGCTATTGGGATGCTAAAAGGCATGAACTGCCTTATGAGACCGATGGGGTTGTGATCAAGGTAAACAGCTTACAACAACAAGAAGAGCTGGGGTATACTGCAAAATCACCCCGATGGGCCATGGCTTATAAATTTAAGGCAGAACAAGAGGCCACGGTCTTACAGAAGATTACCTATCAAGTCGGTCGAACCGGTGCCATTACACCTGTAGCCAATTTAGCTCCAGTACTATTGGCGGGTACAACAGTAAAGCGCGCTTCATTACATAATGCAGACCAAATTGCCAAGTTGGATGTGAGGGAAGGTGATACCGTCTTTGTGGAAAAGGGGGGAGAGATCATACCAAAGATAATGGCGGTGGATTTTACGAAGAGACCCCTGGATTCGCGACCCACACAGTATATTGGGCACTGCCCTGAATGTAATACCCCCTTGATTCGAAAAGAAGGGGAGGCACAGCATTTTTGCCCTAATGATACAGGGTGCCCTCCCCAGATTACAGGTCGAATACAGCATTTTATATCCCGAAAGGCAATGGATATCGATGGTTTGGGCAGTGAAACAGTTGAACTGTTGTTCAAAGAAGGGCTTATTTTCAGTTATGCCGATTTGTATCTGCTTACCCAAGACCAGGTCATACCTTTAGAACGAATGGCCGAAAAATCAGCTGAAAACCTAATTAATGGAATCGCGGCTTCAAAGGCCATACCGTTTGAACGGGTTTTGTTTGCCCTGGGTATTCGTTATGTGGGTGAAACCGTTGCAAAAAAATTGGCCAAGGCATACAAGAATATTGATGCACTGATGAACGCTACTGCAGAAGCATTGGTAAGTGTTGATGAAATTGGAGAACGTATCGCTGAAAGTGTCGTGCAGTTTTTTGATAATGAATCCAACAAATCGATTGTGATGCGGTTAAAATCGTATGGGTTGCAATTTTCACTTTCAGAGGCGCAATTGGAAAATCAAAGTGAAAAGTTGATGGGCCAGACGTTTGTGGTCTCTGGTGTTTTTGAAAGCATAAGTAGAAATGAATTAAAAAAACTCATCGAGGACAATGGAGGAAAAATAGCTTCGTCGATTTCCTCTAAAACCAGCTATGTGGTTGCAGGTGATAATATGGGGCCTAGTAAAAAGACAAAGGCCGAACATTTGGGTATCCCTATGGTCACTGAACAGGAGTTTATGCAGTACTTGAACGAATTGCAATGTTGATACCTATTACCTGAAAAAGACCTCAGCAGGTTGTAACCCCAATGCAGTATACTTGTTGGGCAGTATAATTATTGGGTAAGACCAACTTTTTGAAGATAATTGCATCTTATACCTTTTGAGTGACCATTTGTGTTCGGTATGGTGCGGACTATACATAGAGTGTTGATTTTCAAATGTGCTTTCAATATCTTTTGCATATGGATTCACTTGAAGGATGGCAAGACACCTATGTCGTTGTCCGCAACATCATGATTGGTTTTGCGATACTCTACCTGTTGTTCGAAATTGCTTTGAACCTAAATGATATTGATGAAGATACCTCTAACATTTTGCTTTACAAGGCTTCAAAAGAAAGATTGTTTTTCATTCCCTTTGCTTTGGGTGCCATAGTGGGGCATTTGTTTTTGGGTACCGATGATCTCAGATTTGATATCGGTGACCTGCCACCGGTACTTATTCTTTTTGGTTTGGCCGTAGGCACTGTCATCGTGGCCTATAAGGTACCCTTTAAAAAGACTGATTTGTTTTTGGGTGTTCTTTTGTTTTTGGGCATCTTATATGGGCATCTCTTTTGGTCGATGAATATGCCCAGATAATCAATTCGTATGAAAACGTATTTAACGAAAAATGTTAGGCGGCTAAAGACCATTAAGATTGTTCTTGCTGTGCTGTTGGGTGTGATGATCGTGATTGACATTGTTCTGGTTGCCTTGGGACCAAAGGGGTGGCCCACTTTCAGCAAAGTGGTATTTGATACCCAAGGGCAATTGGTGTGGCTGTCATTTTTGTTTGGGGGTTTGGTTGCCAAAATTTTCTACAATAGAAAAGTGCCGACTTTTGGACAAGAACTATTGGGATTTACCTCTTTTTCAATTGTGGTGTTCCTACTTTTTTTGTTGGGGTATTTTGGTCTTTTTCCCGAAGACGTTTCAAATGAGATTCAATTGGCCGTTTTGCTATTTGGGGGCTTTTTTGCCTATGGGGTATGGCCACAATACCTAAATCATGCCCAATCCAACTGATTTCAAGACCTTCAAAGATACATTACATCTCGAGCGCCCTCCTTCAGGTTGGCCTTTGGCATTACAATCGCTATGGTGGGATGCCAAAGGAGACTGGAATGCCTCACATGATATCGCCCAGGATCTGCATACAGAAATGGGTAGTTGGATCCATGCATACCTACACCGTAAAGAAGGAGATGAATGGAACGCGAGTTATTGGTACGGACAGGCTAGAAAACCATTTTCAAAAATGACCTTGGACGAGGAATTGAAGGATTTGGTAGAGTTTCTTTTAAAACATCCTTTAAAATAAGCAGGCGATTAAGGCCCATAAACCTTCGGGCACAATACATCAGTTTTCTGAAAAGGCCATCTTTTTTAGTTTATATTTGGTTTGAAGTGTTGTATTTACATGTGTATTGGTGGTATAGGCCACAAATTGAAAAGAGATAATGTCATTGTCATTGAGCACGGTTTGGTCAATGCCTGTTTGTGATGTTTTACCATTGATTAAGAATTCCCAAAAATAGTAGGGCTCATACTTTGAGATGAAGGTGTCATATGTTTCATTGATCATGTCCACCAAGTATCCTAACTTACTTCCATAATACTGCAAGGAAAAGGTGAAATCACCTTGATTTTTTGATGCATTGTAGGCATTTTGTAGGGCATCTCTACCGTTCATTCCAGAGAACCATTGTATTTGAAAGGAAGGCCCCCCTTTTATTTCAACTGTAACCATAATTTAGCGATTAAATTTGAGTTATTAAAAAAGGATGGTTTGGCCCTGTTCCTGTACAGTATTCTTGCTGTACGAGACCAAATGTGCCATTTCACCCTTATGGTTGAGTAATTTTATGGTACCATCCTTACTGTTTGATAGTTGGGCCCCGCGACCATCCAAGATTAACCTGTAGGTTTCACCTGCACCTAACTCAGGAATGGAAAACGAGGAACTATTGCCATTTTTATCCATGATCTTCCAATTGGACAAAGAAATTTTTTCAGCGTTAACATTAATCAGGGTTATGGATTCTTTACCGGGGTCATGCCCTTCTGGATTTACTAAAGCTGCAATAATCTTGATGGGGCTTTTCACTGTTGGTGCGATAATGGGCTCTATTGGGATAGGCACTGTATCGGGGTCAGATGGTACCGTAACACCGCGCAAGAATTTTGGATAAAAAGTACGTATGTGACGTTTGTCATGACTATGAAACAGTCGCATATCATACTCAGCTCCGTTGATAGTTGCCTTGCGTGGGGCATTAATGCCCAAGTGGCCCCGAACCGTACCTAGTGCCAAAAGTCCTTCAATACTACAGCCTACAAAAAATCCACCAATTTTTTTGAATAAGGGCCGCAGGCTTTGCCGTTCATAATCTGGTGCGAACCAACGATATGATATGGTAACGCTTTCGGGGTACATGCTTTGGTTTCCTGTAGCTTTCGTTCCAAAATATTTGATCCGATCATCGGTAAGGGCTGGAAAAGAGTCCTTGAAAATACCATCTTGTTCTGTAGCAAAACCATCATCCAAATAATATTTATACCAAAAATGGTAGCCTTGGGCCTTAGCCCCTTCTTGCTCACCTACAATAACATGTTCAAAACCGGTTAGATGTGGATCGCCTCCCATGGAAAATTTCCGGAACCACATTTCCATTAATGTATTGTACCAACGTTGCCTGCTTAAACTGGAACCAGTTTGCTGTGCAACATATTCCCGGGCTACTTGCATAGGAGCCGTATCAATGATGGCCTCTACAAAATCGTGTACCTCGGTGCGTTCTTCGGGGGTATCCATTTCTTCATCCCTTTCGCGAAGGGCAAAATTGTCAAACAGTTTTAGCCCTAAACGGTAGGTTTTCATCTTTGGTTCTGGAATGTGTAGCTGTGTAAAAATCCTCAAATCTTCGTTTGTGGAATCTAAGTTGGTATTTACTTTGATAAACCCTTTTTCTTGATTGCCTTGTTCGGTGTCTAAAAGGGGTTCGATACCATTTTCATTCTGGTCGGCATCCCAGATTTTTTGATAGATGTCTTTCATAGGTTATGGTATTGATTGTAAAACCTTTTCAAAAGGCTGTACAAATGGTCACTTTAGAGACGGTTACTATATATTTACTGGTTTTTTATGCTTTAATAGGTTACTTCGTCCAAAAGGTCGATGATTATTGAATGGACCGAATCTTCAATGAAATTGACTTCAAAATTCCTGTTATTGGCATTTTTGCCCTGTATGAACTGGTCTATCTTATCTTCAAGGTTAAACTTTCCTGTTCTGTTGGTCATATGTATGGTAAAATCGTCATGGTTCACATTGCCTGTACCTTCTTCAAGCATGATCAGCGTTGCTTTATCTGGGTTGTGGTGTCTTCCATTGCCTGAGATGACATAGTGGTCAGCAGTGACCCGTTCAAAAAAGCTTCGGGATACGTTTTTGTCGCTGCCATGGTGCGGAATTTTTAAGATGTCTACATGAAGGTTTCCCTGGTCGTTCATTAAACCTGCAGTTTCAAGACCACCCAGAATGTCATCATCCCTTGCGTCACCTGTCATAAGAATAGTATTGCCATTACAATTGGCCAAGCATACGATACTGGCAAGATTGAAAGGTGACTTATCCCGGTCTCCCAATGATGCGAAGATGATGGAATCATCCCCATTTTGTAAAGCAGTCCTTAAGTCGCGGTCCCATTTCTCTTGCATCTCTTCCAATCTTTCTTGATTCGGGTGAACAACATGCAGTTGAAGATGGTTGCCCCAGTCAATTATTGGGTTTTGGGGGTCAAAGCGAACCAAACTTTGATTGCCTTGGGCAGGGCTTGAAAAAGGGGCATTGACTATCGCATCTAAAAAATCGGCATCCCTTCGAAGCCTTCTGCCCTGTCCGGTAGACGCAATCACAGCAGAATGGTGATGGTCTAAACCACCGAATTGGGAAGACAATGTAGTCACATCAACGGACTGTGCCGATGCGCCAATATCAGAAATGATGGGTATTGCTATATTGCCAATGATGTCATCAAAACTGTTAAACCACATATTTTCAATGGCAAAATCAGGTTCAATTTGATCTTCGGTTGCCGATATGATATCACTGGTCAGGTCAAGAATGCCGTTGACATGGTCATCATCCATATGGCTGACCATGACCATGGCTAGGGGTAAGCTTGCATTTGGGGCAAGTTCGTTCTTTATTTCCAGTAATCTAGGTTTTAAATGGTCTTCGTATACCCTTCCTGGTCCACCATCAACCACAATGATTTTTGGGTCATTGGCATCTCCATAATGTAGAACGAGGCAGTCTCCATGTTTTGCCTTCAGTACTTCCAGTGAAAATATCATATACGTTTGTTTAAAAGGTTAAATAGACTGAATGGCTCTTAATACATCGAGCATGCCATTGCCTTGAAAGTATTTTTCGCGGTTCAGGTCGGTGGCAGAACCGCATAATGTTTCCTTGATTTTTTCAGGATTTCCGATCAATTCCCTGTACTTGGCCAATAAAATGGCCGCAGCCCCTGAAACGTGGGGAGCTGCCATTGAGGTGCCGTCCATGGTTTCAAAATCATTGTTTCCTGGTACTGTTGATCGGATTTTTTCACCAGGGGCGACAATGTCGGGTTTTAATCTTCCATCACCAGTAGGCCCTCTACTCGAAAAATAGGAAACGCCATAAGTGTGGGGCTTATTGCTATGGGTAGCACCGACAGTGATGACATTTTCTGCATTACCAGGGTCGGTAATATTTACGGTTCTGAAGCCCTGTTCCCGTCTGCCGGTAGGAGATTCGTACACCGCTTGCCCCATATTGCCTGCTGCTGTCACAATGACGGTGCCTTCAGCGAACAGTCTATTGCACGATTCACATACGGGTGTTCTACCGCAGGCATAACTTTCAACCTCATGCGGAATGGATAAGCTGAGATTGATGCCATGTATGACCAATAGGTCTTTTTGTCGGTTCAGCCATCGAATGAACTGAATTGCCGCGCTAATGTTGAATTCTTCTCCTGTTCCTTGGTCATTCAGCACCCTGATATCATAGAGCCTTATGTTAGGGCACATGCCCTCAGGTCTTGGGTTATCGGTTACAGATCCATTATTGCCAGCCCCAATAATACCTGCAACATGAGTGCCATGGGGGTGTCTGGGAACAATATAGTGTTCATCATGGGGTATTCTTAGAATGGGGGCAAGTACTGACCAATCGAGCATTCGCCCTGACTTCAATGCTTTTTGAACATCGCGTAGGCTTTTTATCTTGTTTTTTTTGCTCAAGGGCCTATTGTGATCGGTACTGGTAGGCCCCATCAATTTGTTGGGCTTTTGCCCAATCATTCTTTCGACGTCTTTATTGGTGCCTGAAGTGGTACTTAGGTCAGCGATGAGATCCCTGAATCTTGTAAAATCATAGGTTTCGATGACTCTGGAGACGAACTTTTTTCCGGCATCATTTATACTGGTGTTGAAAGCACTGTGCTTTGCATCGATACCAGTATCCAAAACAGCCCAAGTTATTCGTGATGTATCTAGGTCAAACAGCCTACGTGCAGCATCAGCTTTAGTGGCCGGAACCGATTTGTGTATTGAGACCCTTGCCTTTCTGTTGATACTCACTGACCACAGTTTTTGTACTGCTGGCATTGCGTAATTTTCAGGAAACCTATCAAATACCTTCTCAAATGAGGTTTCCAATTCTTTTTTTGAGGCACTTTTGTCCTGGTTTGGCTCCACTAAAAAACCAATGACCTGTTTTAGCCAACGCAATTCTTCGTTGATAGTGTTTTTTTTATCATGAAAATGGGCTTTAAACAGACTGTCATCAGCCATTACATCCGTAGTGTAATCTTTTTTCAGAATATAGTCCTTAAACCAACGGGTATGCGGTAATAGACAATACAGCAATTCAGCAAGGTTGCATTTGACGGCCACAGTTTCCCCATTGGTTGAAAGCCCCCAATCAGCCCCAAAGTCTTTGATGTAATCTTGGCCGTATACTGAAAAACTCTTTTTTATTTCAATAAAAAGCTCACTTGATGAAAAATTCCTGTGTGGGGTCAGGATCAAATCGATGCGATTTTCAAAGGGATGTTGACCGTTTTCGGTAAACTGGTACAGGTATTCCATCCACACGCTTGGATAAACAGGGGAGTCTTGGGTAAAACGTCCTGTATTATTCTCATTTCTAAAAATGATATCCTCGAATTTTCTATGGATCGATTGCATGCGGAAAATGAGCCTAAGACTGTGCATTAATCTAATAAAATTCTGACAGATAACATATTTTGGATGTAATATTTAGTTTATTTTTTGTGTGAAATGCAAGAAATGGATTATAAATGGGCAAAACCGTGGTAGGTACAAAGAAAGCAAGTAAGCTGTACGGTGTAATATTACTCTTAAAGAGTATCGAATGTTTGGTTGAAAAAGAGCTTCTTAATATGCATGGTGCGAGCTTAAAACACATATTGTTGTGTTTATAACAAAAAGTTTAATTTTTAAACAACCGCCTTAGGTATATTTGTAAGTGGATGTTGGGATAATAAGTACATTTGCAGAAATGTATTTGTGTGATGTTTTTAAAAGGACTCCAAGAAAAATTTAAGGTCAAGGCTGGCCAAAAGCATTTGAGGGAGGAACTTGAAAAACCTATTTTATCCACCAGGCATAGTAAAGGTATTTCAGCGATTGGTTGCATTGTTGATATTGATAATTTTTCAAACGCTGAGGCTTTTTACGAATTGATCGATGATTTCAAATTGCGCCCCAATGCAGTCAAGATTATCGGATACAAGCGTGACTTTGATAAGAATTCACCTTATGCCATCCAAATTTTTTCAGATAGGGATTTAGGATGGAAAGGAACTATCGAAAATGGTTATGTACTGGAATTTTTGGGTAGGGAGTACGATATGTTGATCAATTATTATGAAGATGACAATCTTATGATGAAGTTATTGTCAGTAAAGACCCCTGCTCGTTTGAAGGTAGGATTTGGAACGGTGGATACCAAAATCAATGATTTGATCTTGCACACTCCGTTGAACGATTTTTTGGTTTTTAAAAAAGAACTAGGCAAATATTTAAAAGTACTTAAGGAGATTTAATTATGGAGCAATTGGTCGGAACAGGTGTCGCATTGGTCACTCCATTCAAAAAAGACTTTACCGTTGATGTTACTGCCTTACAGCATATAGTGGAACACTGCATTGCAGGTGGGGTTGACTATTTGGTGGTATTGGGTACAACGGCAGAATCTGCAACCCTTTCCAGAGCGGAGAGACAATTGGTCATCGATGTCGTTTCAAACTGTAACGCTGGTCGTTTGCCCTTGGTCGTCGGAGTGGGTGGCAATAACACATCTGCGGTCTGTCAAGAACTGAATACGCTAGATTTGAATGATTTTGATGCTGTTCTATCTGTATCTCCTTACTACAACAAGCCTACACAAGAAGGCATCTATCAACATTTCAAAGCTATTGCCCAAGCGTCACCTATTCCCATAATCCTATACAACGTGCCGTCAAGAACAGGTCGAAACATGGAACCAGAGACGACGCTACGACTGGCTCATGATATGGGAAACATTACGGCCATAAAGGAAGCTTCAGCTGATATGGTACAGGTCAACAAGATCATAAAGCAGAAACCTGCAGATTTCTTGGTGCTTTCTGGCGATGATTTTACAGCACTTCCAACAGTTTTGGCAGGGGGGTCTGGAGTCATCTCGGTTTTGGGCCAAGGCCTGCCCTATGAGTTTTCAAAAATGATACGTTTGGCTTTGGAAGGTAACAGTGACAGTGCCTACCACATACACCATGCGTTGCTCAATGGAATGCAATTGATTTTCGAAGAAGGCAACCCGGCTGGTATAAAATCCATTTTTGAGGTTTTAGGACTGTCTTCAGCCTTGGTGCGCTTGCCTCTCGTGGAGGCTTCTCCGCATCTCAAAACAAAAATCAGGACATATTTGAAAGCGGGGGCATTGATTGATGCTTGATCTTTCGTTAAATCTAAGCCAAAACTGCTTTTTCATTTGAATTGTAACGCTATTTTTAGCGGGGCTTACTATTTTTTAAATCCATTGATTATTAGTAATTTTGCAAAATATTTTTTTCAGATGAAATCGATTTTTGGCTTACTTTCTGCTTTTTTTCTAATCGCATCTTGTAGTCCGTATCAAAAGGCATTGAAAAGTGAGGATACCAAGGTAAAATATGATCTGGCAGAAAAACTCTATAACGAAGGTGATTACAATAGGGCAAAAAGACTATTTGAGCAGATTGCACCCAAATATGTTGGCAAGCCCCAAGGTGAACGGGTAATGTTCTTTTTTGCGGACACCTATTTTAAGACAGGGGACTATTATCTGTCAGGATATCAGTTTGAGCGTTTCTTGAAATCATATCCCAAGAGTGATAAGTTGCAAGAGGCAGCTTTCTTGGGGGCCAAAAGCTACTATGAACTTTCTCCAAAATATTCTTTGGACCAGACAGATACCGATAAGGCCTTGAGTAAATTGCAAACCTTTATCAATACCTATCCCGATTCAGAATATTTTGCCGAGGCGAACACAATGGCTCAAGAACTGACCGCGAAGAAGGAAAAAAAGCAGATAGAGATTGCAAAGCAATTTGACAAGTTGGGAGAGTTCAATTACCCGATTTTGGTATCTGCGATTACGGCATTGGATAACTTCATTTCTGACAATCCAGGTTCAGTGTATCGGGAAGATGCCTTTTTTTACAGGGTAAAAGCCTCAACCAATTTGGCATTGAACAGTACCGATATCAAGAAGAAAGAACGATTGGATGAAGCAATGGTAGCTTACAACGCGTTGAAAAAATCGTATCCCGATACGAAATATGCCAAAAAATCTGAAGAATTGTACGAAAAAATTGAGAGGGAACTGCAACGGTTTTCCAAGTAAACCCATATATTTAATTTGATGAACGATTTGAAAAATACCAAAGCCCCAGTTTCTACGGTGACCCATAATAGAAACGAGTTTGACGAGAAAACAGATAATATCTATGAAGCAATTTCCATTGCTGCCAAAAGAGCAATACAGATCAATTCAGAGATAAAAAAGGAACTTCTCGAAAAATTGGAGGAATTTGCCACCTACAGCGACAGCCTAGAAGAGGTGTTTGAGAACAAGGAGCAAATCGAGGTTTCCAAATTTTACGAAAAGTTGCCAAAGCCCCACGCATTGGCGGTGAGGGAATGGCTTGAAGACAAAATATACTACAGAAATACAGAGAAAGACGAAGCATAAATGTTGGGCGGTAAGAATATCCTTTTAGGAGTAACTGGAGGAATTGCCGCCTATAAAATCACCTTTCTCACACGACTGTTGATAAAAGCGGGTGCACGTGTCAAAATTATAATGACACCGAGTGCCCGCTCTTTTGTTTCCCCTTTGACCCTTGCCACGCTTTCTAAAAACCCGGTACTGCTAGATTTTATCAACGAAGAAGATGGCAGTATTTCATGGAACAACCATGTAGCACTCGGTCTTTGGGCCGATATGATGCTTGTGGCGCCAGCGACAGCGAATACATTGTCAAAAATGGCGCAAGGTATTTGTGATAACCTTTTGCTTGCCACATATTTATCAGCGAAATGCCCGGTGTTTTATGCCCCGGCCATGGATTTGGATATGTATCGGCATCCGACCACAAAAATGACATTTGAAAAACTTGATGGCTTTGGCAATATCAAGATACCCGTAGAAACAGGGGAACTGGCAAGTGGGTTGCATGGGGAAGGACGTATGGCAGAACCAGCGACAATAATAGAGTTTGTTAAGAATGAACTGCGAAAACAGTTGCCCTTGTCAAAGAAGAAAGTATTGATTACGGCAGGCCCTACACGCGAAGCATTAGATCCTGTTCGTTTTTTAGGGAATCGTTCGACAGGTACCATGGGGTATGAACTGGCCAAGCATGCCGCAAATTTAGGAGCCGACGTCACTTTGGTTTCAGGCCCGACCAATCTAACGATCGAGCATCAAGACATCAACCTGATTCGTGTAGAGTCAGCTGAAGAAATGTATCAGGCCGTTCAGGGGGAGTTTGGTGGAATGGACATCGCAATAGCGGCGGCGGCAGTTGCCGATTACCGACCCGAAACCGTTTCCCAACACAAAATAAAGAAAAGTGATACGGCACTGCATATCAAGCTGGTGCGTAACAAAGATATTTTGCAGTCAATGGGCGAACGCAAGAAACATCAGTTTTTGGTAGGTTTTGCTTTGGAAACAGAGAACGAACTTGAAAACGCAAAGGGAAAGTTACAGCGTAAAAATTTAGATGCCATCGTCTTGAACTCCTTGAACGATATAGGTGCCGGTTTTGGTGGTACGACCAATAAAATCACTTTCTTGGACAAGAATTTTAGTGCCAAGGCGTTTGAAGTAAAGACCAAGGCTGAAGTTGCTTCAGATATTTGGCATGAAATTATCCTTAGAATAGATGCGTAGCCTTTTTTTCTTAAGCTGTTTGCTTTTTGCCTCACTTTTTGCTTGTGCCCAAGAGTTGAATTGTACCGTCACCGTAAACTCTGATCAGGTAAACCAGACCAATCAGCAAATATTCAAGACCTTGGAACGGTCATTGAATGATTTTGTCAATAAGACCAAATGGACAAATCGGGTTTTTAAGGAAAGCGAACGGATAAATGCCCGTATGTTCATTACGGTTACCCAATACGAGTCTGAACGTTTTGAGGCTTCCATCCAATTGCAATCTTCCAGACCGGTGTTCAATACTTCTTATGAAAGTCCGGTATTCAATTATAAAGATGATGCCTTTAATTTCCAATACCAAGAATTTCAGCCTTTGGTGTACAACCCCAATTCATTTGATTCCAATCTAATAGCGGTGATTACGTACTACATCTATATTATTTTAGGTCTAGACGCAGACACCTTTTCACTACAGGGGGGTGATGATTTTTACCGTTTGGCACAGAATATCGTGACCCAGGCCCAGGGATTCAATGCTGCTGGTTGGGCGCAACAAACCGGAGAGCGTACCCGATTTGAACTGGTAGACAATCTTTTGTCCAACTCATTTCGTGAATATCGCATCGCCATGTACAATTACCATCGTAAGGGCCTGGATGTCTTGGGAGATAACAATAGTACAGGAAAACAGATTATTGCGGGTAGCCTTCGTCTGTTTGAGACCTTGATCAAAAGAAGGCCCAACGCTTTTTTGATCCAAACTTTTTTTGATGCCAAGTCTGAAGAAATCCAAAATATTTTCTCTGACGGTCCCAAGGTTGACATTGTTAAGTTGAAAGAGACCTTAAATCGTGTTGCCCCTTTCTATTCGAGCACTTGGAATGCAATAAATTACTAGCCTTTTTCTCTAAAGACATTTATCTTTACACCAAAAGATAGATACCATTGCTCAAAAATCTCTCTATTAAAAATTACGCCCTCATTGCTGACGTCAACGTTTCTTTTTCATCTGGTTTTACGACCATTACTGGAGAAACCGGTGCTGGAAAATCAATTTTGTTGGGCGGACTTTCATTGGTTCTAGGTAAGCGGGCAGATTTATCCTCATTGAGGGACAAGACCCAAAAATGCATTATTGAAGCGGAGTTCAAGATCGATCAATATGGTCTTGAGCCTTATTTTAAGGAATACGATCTGGATTTTGAGCGTGTGACCCTATTGCGAAGGGAGATTTTGGCCAGTGGCAAGTCACGTGCATTTATCAATGATTCGCCCGTAACGTTGGATGTGCTCTCAGGTTTGGGGGAGCGGTTGGTTGACGTGCATTCGCAGTACCAAACGCTTCGTATGGCAGAAAACGAATTTCAGTTAAAAGTCATTGATGCCTTGGCCAATAACGCCCAATGCCTAGAACAATATGCGGGCCATTTAAAAGGGTACAATACAGCCGAAAAAGAATTGCAAGAACTTCTGGATTTTCAATTGAAGACCAACAAGGAGCACGATTACAACAGTTTTCTTTTAACAGAACTGCAGTCATTTCCCCTAAAATCAGGTATTCAAGAGGCATTGGAAGAAGAGCATGCCCAACTCAGCAATGTAGAGACCATTATGCAATCATTAGCGCAGGGCCATCAGCTATTGCAAGATGAGCAGATAGGGGCGATCAACCAGTTGGCTGAGTTCAAAAGAGTATTTCAAAAGCTATCTGGTTTTGGTGAAAGGTACATGACCTTGGGAAATCGTATGGAGGCTGTTTCTATTGAATTGGGCGATATCAGGGCCGAGGTAGAACTTCTCATAGAGCGTATGGAGTTAAATCCAGAACGTTATGAAGAAGTGAACGCCCAGTTACAGCAGTTGTATGACCTACAGAAAAAACACGGTACAACTTCCGTCGATATGTTGATTGAAATCAAAAATCGGTTGGCCCATGACATTGCTGCTGTTGCGAACAGTGAATCAAAGATCAAGGAAAAACGGCAACAAGTCGATAAACACAAAGCAGAACTTGAACAATTGGCGATTCAAATACGTGAAAAACGGAATACTGTGATCCCCAAGTTAAAACATTTGTTGCAAGAGCACCTCTCTTCATTGGGTATGCCCACAGCGACGTTCAAGATGGAATTGCACCCGTCTTCTGGGTTCAAACCAAGTGGAAAGGATGATTTGGCTTTCTTGTTTGCTGCCAACAAAGGTTCAGACTATGGGGAATTGCGAAAAGTGGCCTCAGGGGGTGAACTTTCACGTATTATGCTGGCCATTAAATCAATCTTGGCGGGTTATGAACAATTGCCTACCCTGATGTTTGACGAGATCGATACTGGGGTTTCAGGGGAGATTTCCAATAAAATGGCCGAAATGATGCAACATATGAGTGCACATATGCAGGTTTTTTCAATTACCCACCTTCCCCAGGTAGCCTCAAAGGGCAACTACCAATTTAAAGTCTTCAAAGAAGAAAAAGAAGGTAACACCGTGACTCAAATGAAACAGCTCAACAGCGAAGAACGGTTGGTGGAATTGGCAGAAATGTTGGGAGGTAAGGCCATTACAGACTCTGCACTGGCCCACGCCAAACAATTATTGCAATAACGGTATGCAACAAATTGGATATCTTTGCCAAAAAACCAACACTTAGATAAAAAATTTATGGCTTACGATCTTTTAAAGGGTAAAAAGGGAATCATCTTTGGCGCATTGGATGAAAATTCAATTGCTTGGAAAACAGCAGAAAAAGTACATGGCGAAGGCGGTGCTTTCGTATTGACCAATGCACCTATTGCGATGCGGATGGGGCAAATCAACCAACTGGCTGAGAAAACCGGTGCTGAAATTGTTCCTGCTGATGCAACCAGTGAAGAAGATTTGCAGAATTTGATATCGAAGTCCATGGAAATCTTAGGCGGAAAACTGGATTTTGTACTACATTCCATCGGTATGTCGGTCAATGTACGAAAGGGTAGGGCCTACACGGATGAAAAGTACGATTTTACTACCAAGGGTTGGGATGTATCGGCCCTGTCTTTTCACAAAGTATTGCAGACCTTGTACAAAGCAGATGCCATGAATGAATGGGGCAGTATCGTTGCCTTGACCTATATGGCAGCCCAGCGTACGTTTCCTGATTATAATGATATGGCTGATAATAAAGCTTATCTAGAGTCGGTGGCACGAAGTTTTGGCTATTTTTTTGGCAAAGAAAAGAAAGTTCGGGTGAATACTATTTCACAATCGCCAACACCAACAACTGCTGGCCAAGGTGTTAAAGGTTTTGATGGCTTTATCAGTTATGCAGAAAAAATGTCACCTTTGGGCAATGCCACTGCAGATGACTGTGCCAATTATACCGTAACACTCTTTTCTGACCTGACCAAAAAAGTGACCATGCAGAACCTTTTTCATGATGGGGGCTTTTCAAATACCGGCGTCAGCCAAGAAGTTATCGATGAATTTTCGAAGTAATCCGTTCTATCCATATAAGAAGCCATCCATTAGGGGTGGCTTTTCTGTTTTTTGATGAAGGTATTTTTTTCCATAATCATTCCTGTGTTCAATCGACCAGATGAAATCAATGAACTGCTTGAAAGTATTTCAAGTCAGGACTTTGCGGGTGTTTTTGAGGTGGTAATCGTAGAAGATGGCTCTACAGACAGTAGTGAGCATATGGTGTCTGCCCATGCGGATCAACTCGATATAGCATATTATAAAAAGCAAAATACGGGACCGGGCGATTCGAGAAACTTTGGCATGAAAAAGGCCAAAGGCAATTATTTTATCATACTGGACTCAGATTGCCTTTTACCGAGGCATTACCTCTCTGAAGTTAATCGAGAATTGCAAAACGATTTTATTGATTGTTATGGCGGACCAGATACGGCACATGTTTCCTTTTCTGCTGTTCAGAAAGCTATCAATCACACAATGACCTCATTTTTGACAACAGGTGGTATACGTGGGGGCAAAAAATCGGTAAATCAATTTCAACCCCGGAGTTTCAATATGGGAATTTCAAAAAATGCCTTTGGGGGCACAGGTGGTTTTGGTAAAATACATCCTGGTGAAGATCCCGACCTGACGTTTCGAATATGGAAGGCCGGTTATCGAACAAGGCTCTTTTCAAAAGCATTTGTATACCATAAAAGACGGATGGATTGGGGCAGATTTTATGCCCAAGTAAAAAAATTTGGTAAGGTTCGTCCCATATTGAACAAATGGCATCCCAGCACCAAAAAAATTACGTATTGGTTTCCCACGTTGTTCACGACCGGTTTTTTCGTTTCAATGGTATTGGGGGTTTTGGGATATACTTGGCCACTTTTGGTCTATGCCCTCTACAGTACCATGATTATGGTAGATGCTTTGGTAAAGACCCGAAGTCTTTGGGTGTCCATAAACGCTGTTTTTGCAGCTTGGGTACAATTTTTTGGCTATGGATGGGGTTTTTTAATATCGAGCATGTTGATTAACTTTAGTGGAAAAGATCTAGAGCGGTTATTTCCAGAACTATTTTTTAAGAACAGGTGACCACCATCAAGAACATTACAGATAATCTGAACCAACGAAAAGTCAAGGTCTTCTTACTTTTTTTGACATGCTCATTTTTAGCATGGTTGATCAGTAACCTATCTGAACATTATGAATCAAAAGCCTCTTTTTATGTACAATATGAAAACATACCAGATTCCATAGTGCTTTCAAAAGCAGTCAAAAGAAGTGTTGAGGTCAAATTAAGGGCGAGTGGGTTTCAGTTTTTGTATTACAATTTCAATCTTAAGAAAATTTCATTTGACCTGACAAAGATGCACAAAAAAGGGGCAAGGTATTATATCCCGATTGGCATGTTAGGGAATGCCCTGAATGCGCAGCTCTCGAATAGTGTGTCATTGCTTGAAATGGAAAGGGATACTTTTTTTGTCGATGCCTATGAAGTGGTCTCCAAAGAAGTGCCCATAAAAGCGAATTTGACGCTCAAATTGGGTCAAAACCATATCCTTGATGGTGAATTGGACATAGTTCCAGAAAAAGTCAAGATCAAAGGACCTGCAAAAGAAATCTACCCTATTGATGAAATTGAGACTGTAGCGGTTACAATGAATGAACTCTTTACAGATTTTTCAGTTGATACTCAATTGCAAATACCTGAAAATCATTTAAATACTGAGGTTTCAATACATAGTGTCAAGATTTCAGGAAAAGTTGTCCGATTCTCAGAAAAGGTATTTGAAGTATCGATATTGGTTGCCAATGTACCTGAAGGATACCGTGTGAAGGTATTTCCCAATTCGGTTTCGGTCCTCTGTAAAGCAAAGATGGATAGGTTGGGTGATATTCGCACCAATGAGTTTGGCGTCATCGCTGATTATGGCCAACAGAAGATAAAAAACACTATGCGTTTAAAAATAGACAGAAGGCCTGAAGATGTTTACGACGTTCGGTTGATGGAAAATCAAGTTGACTTTATTCTCGAACAGTATTGATGGTGGTGGGGCTCACAGGGGGTATCGGTAGTGGTAAGAGCACTATTGCAAGTATGTTCATTGCGCTTGGGGTGCCTGTATATGATTCAGATAAAGAAGCCAAAGTCTTGATGCAAACATCTGGGATCTTACGTGAGCAAATTAGCAATGTATTCGGTCGGGGGGCATATAAAGGACGATTATTGAACAGAAAGTTGATATCGCAACGTGTTTTCAATGATAAGAGTCTGCTTTTACGACTGAACGCTATTGTACATCCTGCCGTAAGGCAGCATTTCAGCGAATGGGCCGCAAGCCAAACACATGCATATATCATACAGGAAACCGCCCTCATCTTTGAGAACGATATGCAAAGCAATTACGATTCGATAATTTTGGTAACCGCACCAAAAAAAGTACGTATGCAAAGGGTAATGGTGAGGGATGCTGTCTCAGAGGATGCGGTTTTGGCCCGTATGAAGAACCAATGGAACCATTCCAATATGACTGGACAGGCTGACTTCGTCATCGAAAATACCAATCTTGCAGATACTGAAAAAAAAGTATTTGAAATTCATCGGCAATTAATGGTAGCCAGTGATGGTAAATCTAAAAATTAACATTTTTGTTAAGGTTAGGTTAAACGGTAAAAGGCCTAAATGTTAAATTTCTAATTTTATATCAATGAACAAGAAGCTGTTTGCACTTCTCGTCATTCTTATGAGCTTATCCCTAATTGGGATAATTTCTGTTCAGGTCTATTGGATTAATACATCGATTGAAGACAGGGAAGAACAGTTTTCAAATGCGATTGCCGATGTACTTGATAAGGTAGCGGATAAAGTAGAAAGCAGAGAACGAAAAGATTATTATGACAGGTTGGCGACATTGGTCGATAGCATTGGCGCCCCAAAGACTACCCAACTAAGTAATTTTTTCTTTGTAGATCGCGATTTGAATTCCAATGAGATTCTTTTCTACTCCCATGGGATTTTGGAAGAGGATTATGGAATAACATCAACGTTCTTTGACAATTTTGGTGGTGATGACACCACTTTAATAAAAAATTACACGAGCAAGCGAACGACTACGGTTTTAAAAGAGGACTTTGGTTTAGATGGTAAGAGCTATCGGCTAACCCCCATCCAAAAGTTGGAGAAACTGGGTGGACTCACGGCAATGGACAAGGCCCAATACGATGATGTTTTTATGGAGGCAGCAAAAAGGGTGCCTATACATAAGCGAATCTCGAAGCAAGAATTAGCGCTTTTATTGTCAAGGGAATTGGAAAATCGAGGTATTGTCATTGATTTTGAATATGGTGTATATAGCCAAGGCTATCCGACAAAAGTAAAATCAAAAAAATTTAAATTTGGGGCATCGTCTTTGTACAAAGCTCCAATTTTTAAGGATAGTGAAGGCAATACCAATTTCTCTTTGTTGCTCACGTTTCCCAAAAAGAAGAAGTTTCTCTTGGGATCGATTATGGGCATGGCCTTTTTGTCGCTGGTCCTTACATTGATTATTGTAGTGGCATATGCCGGGGCAATTTACCATTTGATACGGCAAAAACAGATTTCAGAAATCAAGTCTGATTTCATCAACAATATGACACATGAGTTTAAAACACCCATTGCAACCATAAATTTGGCGGTTGAAGCAATAAAAAATCCAAAATCCATCGAAGACCAAGACAAGGTGTTACGTTATTTGGGAATGATAAAGGATGAGAACAAAAGAATGCATGCCCAAGTTGAAAATGTACTGCGTATATCTAAATTGGAAAAAAATCAATTGGATATCAGCAAAGATAGGGTAGATGCCCATGACATCATTACTGATGCCATCGCCCATATCGAACTAATAGTGCAAGATAGGGGAGGTTATGTCAAAGCCCATTTAGATGCTGAACGATCAGAAGTGTTGGCCAATGAAATGCATTTTACCAACGTGGTTGTCAATGTTCTGGACAATGCGGTAAAATATTCACCAGAATCCCCTAAAGTAGATGTGTTCACCGAAGTAGTGAAAAACCACATCGTCATTAAGGTACAAGACCAGGGTTCAGGAATGGGCAAAGCTGTCTTAAAACGGGTTTTTGAAAAGTTTTATAGAGAGCATACAGGAGACATTCACAATGTCAAAGGCCATGGTTTAGGTCTCGCCTATGTGAAAAAGATTATAGACGACCATCAAGGTGAGGTTTATGCAGAAAGTGAAAAAGGAAAAGGGAGCACTTTCTTTTTAAAACTCCCATTAATTTAAAATTATGGAAACAGAGAATAAGAAAATACTTTTGGTAGAGGACGACCCCAATTTCGGAATCGTGCTCAAGGATTATTTGTCTATGAATGACTTCGATGTCGTTTTGGCCAAAAATGGCATGGAAGGGTTCGAGAAGTTCAAAAAGGACAATTATGATGTCTGTATCTTAGACGTGATGATGCCTTATAAAGATGGTTTTACCTTGGCCAAGGAAATTCGGGAGAAAAATGAAAATGTACCCATTATCTTTTTGACTGCGAAGACCATGAAAGAAGACGTTTTAAAAGGGTATAAAGCAGGTGCCGATGATTACCTGAACAAACCTTTTGACTCTGAAGTGTTGTTGATGAAGCTTAAAGCCATTCTTCAACGTAAGGCATCTAACACCTTAGCAGACAGTAAACAGTTCGAGTTTCAAATTGGTAATTTTCACCTCAACTCCAAATTACGGTTCTTGAAGTATAAAGAAGAAGAACCCGTTAAGCTTTCCCCAAAGGAAAATGAACTTTTACGACTTTTGGCACTTCATGAAAATGATTTGATGCCCCGTGAATTGGCATTGACAAAAATATGGAGAGACGATAATTATTTTACCTCTAGAAGTATGGACGTATACATTGCCAAACTTAGAAAGTACCTCAAGCGTGATGATGTTGTGGAAATATTGAACATTCACGGCGAAGGTTTCCGATTGGTTGTCAAGACAGAAGGGGAGTAGGGGAAGTGCCGTTAAAAATGATTACAAAACCACCGTTAAACGGTGGTTTTTTGGCTAAATAAAAACATACAAGAGACTTACTGTCAACATTCCCGTAATGGCCAATAGCGTGGTCATCACAGTCCACGATTTAAAGGTCTGTTTTTCGGTAATGCGTAGATACTGGCCTACCAACCAGAAGCCGCTGTCATTGACATGTGAAAAAATACTTGCTCCCGCAGCAATGGCAATGACCATACATGCCAACTGTAGTGGGTTCAATGAAGAGTTTAGCAACAATGGTGAAACCAAACCAGCTGCTGTAATCATGGCAACGGTTGAAGATCCTTGTACGACGCGCACGATGACAGCACTGACAAATGCAAATAGAAGGAGGGGAAAACCAAGGTTGCTTAGTGAAATTGCCAAAAGTTCACCTGCACCGGTATTGGTCAAGACCTGTTTGAAAACACCCCCGGCACCAGTCAGCAATATGATGGTACCTGCTGGGTCCAGTGATTTTGTGGTGATCCTGAACAGCTCTTCTTTAGTGTCCCCCCTTTTTATGCCAAAAAAATACCATGCCAAAATGTTGGCAATAATGAGAGCAGTGAAGGGGTGACCTATCAAGTCGATGATATTTAGAAGATTCCCATTTGAAATGGGCAGCAGTCCACTTGATGAAATGGTGCGCAATACAATCAAGATAATGGGTATTCCAATAATAAAAAGGGTCATGCCAATGGGGGGCAATTCACTATTATCGGTAGTGGTAATCTCTTCGGGTGCTTCGATATGAATTTTCTTGGAGATGTATTTTCCGAACAACAGTCCACTGACCAATGCGGTCGGTATTCCAGTAATAAAGCCAATGAGTATGACCCAGCCCAATTTTGCCCCGATAATATCAGCAACAGCAATGGGGCCAGGAGTAGGAGGAATAAAGGCATGGGTAATTGCCAATCCTGCCAGTAAGGGAATCGCATAAAGCAGCAATGACTTTTTGGTTTTGCGCTGTAGGGCATATATCATAGGCACCAAAATGATAAAGGCCACATCAAAAAAAACAGGTATGGCAATCAAGAACCCCGAGATTACCATGGCCAACGGGGCTCTTTTTATTCCAAATTTCGATACCATAAAGTTGGCGATGGCATTTGCACCACCTGAAGTTTCAAGAATAGCACCAAACATGGCACCCAAGCCAACCACTGTAGCAACAAAACCAAGCGTTCCACCCATTCCATCTTGAACGGTCTGTATAATTTCATTAGCGTTTAATCCGGCAATCATCCCCACAGTGATACTACCGATCAATAAAGCAATGAAGGCGTTTATCTTTAGTCTGAGAATTAAGAAAAGTAACAGCGCGATACCGGTGATTACTGCAATAATTAGGTTGGTTTCCATCATTATACGTCATTTAAAATGTGTTTGACTATTTCACTGGGTTCTAGTGAAACAGAAACCGAAATTGCTTCAGATGGAATTTCTAAAGCGTCAAATTGGGATTTCAAGAGTTCCACGGGCATGAAATGATCAGTTCTTTTCTCCATTCTCGATCTGATGGCCTCAATAGAACCATTCAGAAAAACAATTTTAACATATGGCCGTATTTCTGACCGAAGTATTTCTCGGTACTGTTTCTTAAGGGCAGAACATGCGATTACGGCACCAGGCCCTAAATGGCTCTTGGCCAATTGGTTCAATGTCAATAGCCATTCTTTACGATCAATATCATCAAGGGGTTTGCCCGAGGCCATTTTCTCAATATTGCTCTTTGGATGGTAATCGTCGCCATCGAGAAAGGGGATCCCCAGTTTTTTGGCCAACAATGCCCCAACCGTCGTTTTACCAGATCCCGAGACTCCCATGATGATATAAATAGTATTGGCTGGCTTCACAAGGTTTTGATTTGATGGGTTATCTTGGCAATGCTATGTTCAAATACATCATCAAATCCAATCCAGATCACCTGCTTGTTTTTTCGATACCATGTCACTTGTCTTTTTGCAAACCTGCGTGTATTTTTTTTGATTTCTGAAATGGCAACATCAATGGTGCACTGGCCATCAAGATATTCGAAAAGCTCTTTATAGCCTACGGTCTGGAGTGCGTTGAGATTTCGATTTTCAAAGAGCACCATTGCTTCTTCGAGAAGACCGTTCTCCATCATGTGGTCAACACGGGTATTGATCCTGTTGTAAATCACCTCCCTGTCGGCATAGAGTCCCACAAAGATGTTATTGAAGGGTCTTTTTCCTTTTTTCTTGTTTAAGAATGTGGAATAGGGTTTTCCTGAGCCGATACTTACCTCTAAAGCCCGAATCAGGCGATGTGGGTTTTCCAAATCCACAATGGCGTAATGATAGGGGTCTAACTGTTTTAATTTTGCTTGAAGGGAAGCTATCCCCTCAGACTGATGCTTTTTTACCAATGATTCCCGAATTTTTGGATCGACTTCCGGAAACGTATCCAGACCATATGCCACCGCATCTACATATAGGCCACTGCCACCGACCTGCACCACAATGTTGTGGGTTTGAAATAAGGTAGTCAGTAATTGTATGGCATCCCGTTCAAAATCTCCTACCGAATAGGCAGTAAAAATGCTCTTGTGCTGAATAAAATGGTGTTTTGCCGCTGCCAGTTCCCCATCGTTGGGAACTGCAGTGCCTATTTTCATTTCTTTATAAAATTGTCTCGAATCAGCAGATATGATTTCAGTGTCAAAATATTGGGCAAGAAGAATTGCCAATCGTGTTTTGCCAATTGCTGTTGGGCCAACGACTGATATCAATGTCTTTGCCAACATTATTCCTCATCTAATTTGCAACCACATTTTCTACAATAGTTGGCATCGTCCCTAAAGATCTCGGAAGCGCAATTCATGCAGCTTCGGCCATTGGCTTCTTCTTTTCGCTTGCTGTTTGTGGTATATTCGGCAGTTACTATACCTGTGGGTACAGCAATAATTCCATAACCGATGATCATGATCAGGGTAGCAATGAATTGACCAACGCCCGTTTCTGGTGAAATATCACCATATCCGACTGTGGTCAGTGTTACTATGGTCCAATATACGCTATGGGGAATGCTATTGAAACCATGCTCAGGCCCTTCGATCAAGTACATGATGGTACCTAGTAACACAGAGATGACCAGTACAAAAAAAACAAAGATGAAAATTTTCGCCCGACTCGCCCTAAGGGCCCGCAATAGGTTGTTCGACTCCCCGACATAACGGACCAGTTTCAAGATTCTGAATATTCTGAGCAACCGCAAGGCCCTGAATGCCGAAATAAATTGGGATCCCACGACAAAGAAGGAAAGGTATTTTGGGATGGTCGATAAAAGATCAACAATACCAAAAAAGCTAAAGATGTATTTGCGGGGTTTTTTTACACAAATGATACGCAATAGGTATTCAATGGTAAATAGAATGGTGACCACCCACTCTGAGATATTTAAAAATCGGTGGTATTTTATATCAAACCTTGGGACACTCTCAAGCATCACCACGATAATACTGTAGACGATGACAATCAGTAGAATGATATCAAAGAGCTTTCCTGCTGGCGTATGCGTGCCATAAATGACCTCATGGAGCAGAGACCTCCAGTTTTTGCTGTTTTTTTCAGCTTTCAATGGCTATTTATTGGTGCAGCCTTACCATATTCAACGATTTACCCTTTCTGAGGTAAGTTTCAATGATATATGTGGTATCTGCATTGCCCTCAACGGGTATGATTAATGATTCTAAGATATGAATATTATTGATTTGGTGGTTAAGGTCAACATAGCCCATACCTTTGAACACCCCATTTTTTATCACAAAAACACTGCGTTCACCCAGGGTTCTGCCTCGATCTACGAGCACCACATTTCTGTTGTTGGTACTGTATTTTTGCAACAAGGCTTCTATTTTTTGATTGTGGTCTTCAATGGCCAGGTTTTCTGTAAGGCCTTGTTCGTCCGTAATCTTTTCAAGAAAATTTTTAGAGGCCTTTAGACTATTGAAACTACTTAATCGTGTCTGCTGACCGTTTGCCTTTTCTGCCTTTAGCTGAATAAGGCCCTCTTTGTCTTGATATGTGAAAATACCATGTGAAAATCCTTTAGGTATATATTTTTGGTTATGTATGGGGGTATTTCTTTTGAGTTCTTCATACGCTTTCAAGAGTGCAAAAAGCTCACTGCCCGTTTTTTCATATGTTACTTTTTTAGTTGCCTTTTGAAGTGATCTTGCCAATTTGCTGACATTGGTGAAGTGTTGGTTGACCCTTTTTTTGATATTTTTTGTCTTTTCCAAAAAAAGGATTTCACCATCTTTGTC
Organism: Bacteroidota bacterium; assembly: GCA_039184335.1. Taxonomy (GTDB): domain Bacteria; phylum Bacteroidota; class Bacteroidia; order Flavobacteriales; family Flavobacteriaceae; genus JBCDBD01. Next base: position 62,677 of record JBCDBD010000011.1, read on the forward strand.
ATGCATGTAGTAGACCCCTGTTTCTGTAGGTAGTTCTTCGACAATGTCCAGTTGCCTTGGCGAAAGTTCACCCAACGATTCGGAACGAACAATCGATTTAATGATGGCCTTGTCGGTATCCTTTGACAATAATAGCTTGAACAATTTCATAGTGGCCAGGGCATCGCCATTTGCTCGATGTCTATCGCTTACCGGAATTCCCAGTGAGCGCACCAATTTTCCAAGGCTATATGACTCAGCTTCAGGTATAAGGCGTTTAGAGAGGTCTACGGTACACAGGGTTTTTCGCTGAAAATCATACCCTAACCTTCGGAACTCAGTTCGTAGGATCCGATAGTCAAATTGCGCATTATGGGCCACCAAGATAGTATTTTTGGTAATTGTTACGATACGCTTGGCGACCTCATGGAATTTTGGTGCCGTTCGAAGCATCTTGTTGTTTATACCGGTCAGGTTTGAGACAAAGGGCTGTATCTCTCGTTCAGGGTTGATCAGGCTGATAAAGGTATCCGTTATGTTGTGGCCATCAAATCGGTGTATGGCGATTTCCATAATGCCCTCTTCGTTGAATTTACCTCCAGTACTTTCTATATCTAAAATGGCATACATGCACGTCTGTAAATGGCAAGTGATCACTAATTTCTGGCTCCAAAGATACTACTTCCTATCCGTACCATGGTGCTACCTTCTTCAACGGCAATGTGATGGTCGCCGCTCATGCCCATCGATAAGGTATCGATTTCGGGGTGTTTTTGTCTTGTTTCTTCAAAACATTTTTTTAAGTGCTGGAATTCTTTTCTTATCTGTGCCTTATCTTTTGTAAATGTGGCCATTCCCATGAGACCTCTTAGATTGATATTACGCATTTGCTTGAATTCTTCTGAAGAAAGTATATGGTTCAACTCTTCTCGGTCCAATCCAAATTTGGTCTCTTCTTCGGCGATGTGCATCTGTAATAAGACATCAATCGTTCTGTGATGTTTTTTTGCTTGTTTGTCGATTTCAGCGAGCAGTCGTATACTATCTACACCATGGATCAGAGACACGTACTGTGCCATGTATTTCACTTTATTGCGCTGTACGTGACCAATCATATGCCACGCAATGTCTTTTGGTAATCGCTCCCATTTTTGGGTCATTTCTTGCACCTTGTTTTCCCCAAAAACACGATGGCCGGTCTCATAGGCCTCTTGAATGACAGCATCGGGTTTGGTTTTTGAAACTGCAACCAGCGTAACTGTGGGCGGTAGATTTTTTTTGATTCCGTTCAAGTTTTCTTTTACTGACATTCTTGGAAGTTATGGGTGTAAAACTTTGGTGACGATAGTTGCACCGTAAAACTATTTATAGCTCATAGATTGCAAGTCCACTTCTGAGTTTGGGTTCAATATAGGTGCTTTTTGGCGGCATTACCAGATTGGCATCAGCGATTGCTTTTATTTCATTGATGGTAATCGGGGTCAGGCTAAAACCGACGGTAAAATTACCGCAATCGATACTATCTTTCATTTTGATCAAATTGTGTTTTCCATATCCGTACGATATTCTTTTGTCGTTCCGAAGATCATGGATTCCCAAAATGGGTTCTAAAATGGTCTTATGTAGAATCTGGGTGTCAAGCCTACTTAGTGCATCCGTAAAGTGATATACCTTTTTTCTGAGGTAAAGCGAATAAAACTCTCCATCCAAGTACATGCTGAAGTGATGCTTTTTTGAAGGTTTGTAGATGCCGTCGTCCTTTTTTTCGATACGAAAATATTCATCTAGCTGAACAAGAAACTCCTTTTTCGAGAGTCCGTTCAGATCCTTTACCATTCTATTGAATTCATAAATTTTGATTTCAGACTCTGGAATCAGATAACTCATGAAAAAATTATAGGGTTCATTCCCTGTGTGTGCTTCATTTTTTGATTTCAATTTTTCTGCCAAAAGCTTTGACGAAGCACTACGGTGGTGTCCATCGGCTATATACAGCACATCAATCCTAGCAAAGGCATTTTGTAATGTTTCAATGTTGTTGGGATTATCGATTTTCCAAAGCCGGTGCCTGATTCTATCGGTAGTCGTGAAATCATATTCTGGAGGGCCAGTGACTTCTTTTTCAAAAATTGCCGTGATGGTGTTATCGTCTGGGTAGGTCATCAGCACCGGTTCCGCATTGAAGCCAACGGTATTTAGATAATCTGCAAACAGTACTTCACGTTTGGCGATGGTCTCTTCATGTTTTTTTATTGTATTGTTTTGGTAATCGACAACACTGGTGGCACAAAAAAAACCAAGGGTACTAAAATCACCCTTTTTGATTTGATAAAGGTAAAAACAAGGCTGTTCTTCCTTTAGAAAGACCTCGTTTTCCAAGAATTCCAGATAACGGTTGTGTACCAATTTAAAACGCTCTTTCCCCGAGGTGCTTTTATTGAACTTAAATCCAGGGTTTATAATGTGCAGAAATGAAAAGGGATTGTATTTTAATACCGATGTCAATTCTTCCTCAGAATATTCCTCATATGAACGTGAGGCAACAAAAGCCACTTTGTCTTTTGTGGGCCGTATCGCTTTAAATGGTTGAACCACTGCCATTTGAATTAATTGAATTGAGCGGCAACAATGGTGGCCTTTTTTGATGTGGAATAGTCATAAAAACCTTCACCAGACTTGATTCCCAATTTTTGGGCCCTGACCATATTGACCAATAGGGGACAAGGGGCATATTTCGGATTTTTAAATCCGTCGTACATGACTTCCAAAATAGATAGGCAGACATCTAGACCAATAAAATCGGCCAATTGCAAGGGCCCCATGGGGTGGGCCATACCCAATTTCATCACTGTATCTATTTCACTTACCCCAGCCACACCATTATTTAAGGTTTCAATGGCTTCATTGATCATCGGCATTAAGATACGATTGGCCACAAACCCCGGATAGTCGTTGACTTCGGTAGGCGTTTTGCCAAGTTTGTCAGAAAGCTCCATAATGGTTTCGGTGACTTCATTAGAGGTATTGTAACCACGAATGATCTCTACCAGTTTCATAAGGGGCACCGGATTCATAAAATGCATTCCGATTATCCGGTCGGGCCGATTGGTCACCGCAGCAATCTGTGTAATGGAAATTGATGAGGTATTGGTGGCCAAAATGGTCTTGGGGTTACACAAAGCATCCAGTTTCCTAAAAATATCAAGCTTTATGCCAAGGTTTTCAGTAGCCGCTTCAATGACCAGATCAGCATTAAAAACCCCATCTTTCAATTGGGTGTAGGTGGCAATATTGGCCAAGGTCTGCTCTTTGGTTAATTCGGTAATGGAATCTTTGGCCAACATCCGATCCAGATTTTTGGCAATGGTCATTACCCCTCGTTCCAACGATTCATTAGAAATGTCGATGAGGCGAACATTACATCCATTTTGCGCAAAGACATGGGCGATTCCGTTGCCCATGGTCCCAGCACCGATTACAGCAATATGCTTCATATGGTTATTATTTATAGGCCGGTTACTGATTTTTGAATGATCTTATGACCGCAAGTGCGACTTTTAAGGCGTCTGCTCCCTGCCTTAGGCTTACAATGGGTACCGTATCATTAAAGATAGCATCCGCAAACGTCTCCAATTCATCTAAAATAGCATTGTTGGTACGTATTTCAGGATTTTCAAAATAAATCTGCTTCTTTTCCCCTTCGGCATTTTGAAGCACCATATCAAAATCACCGGGTTGTTCAGGTGCATCCTTCATTTTTACGACCTCTACTTTCTTTTCCAGAAAATCTACCGAGATGTAGGCATCTTTCTGAAAGAAACGTGATTTGCGCATGTTTTTCAATGAGATACGGCTGGCCGTCAAATTGGCAACACAGCCGTTCTCAAATTCGATACGTGCATTGGCAATATCAGGGGATTGGCTAATCACGGCAACCCCGCTGGCACTGATGTTCTTTACAGGTGAGTTTACAACACTTAAGATGATATCAATGTCATGGATCATCAGGTCGAGGACTACGGGGACATCGGTTCCTCTTGGGTTGAATTCGGCCAAGCGGTGGGTTTCTATGAACATTGGCCTAACAATAGTGTCCTTAACCGCCAAAAAGGCCGGGTTGAAGCGTTCCACATGGCCTACTTGGCCTTTTACACCATATTGCTGTTCTAATTCGAGCAGGTTCTGGGCTTCATCTATGGTATTGGTAATGGGTTTTTCGATAAATACATGTCGCTCTTTTTCAATGGCCTTTTTGGCGCAGTTGTAATGTGAAAGTGTTGGGGTAACAATGTCGACAACGTCAACTTCATCAATCAAGGTATTGATATTTTCAAAGTAACGGTACCCGAATTCTTCAGCTACTTTTTTCGAATTTATTTCATCGGGATCGTGAAAACCGATCAATTCGTATTTTGAAGATTCATTTAAAAGGCGAAGATGGATTTTTCCTAAATGTCCGGCTCCAAGGACACCAACTTTCAACATAAAACTGTTTTTGTCAAAAATAAGGATATGGGGGCAGTCTTCCATAAAAATATGAAAGCAAGTGATGTACAAATTTTATGGGAACTCTTTAAATTCGTGTTCCAAACCAAAAAATGAAAGATACACTCAAACATAAGGGTATGCGAAATAAGTTGGCCGATTTGGTGGCATCAAAAGGAATAAGTGATACCAAGGTCATTGATGCGATACGTACCGTGCCCCGGCATTTGTTTTTAGACAGTGGGTTTGAAGATCATGCCTATCAAGACAAAGCTTTTCCCATAGGTGCTGACCAGACCATTTCACAACCCTATACCGTTGCTTTTCAAACCGAGCTTTTGAACCTACCGCCCAATGGCAAAATTCTGGAAATAGGCACGGGCAGTGGCTATCAAACTGCTGTGCTGCTACATTTGAAGGCTAAAGTCTATACTGTAGAACGGCAACAAGAACTTTTTAAAAAGACAAAGTTGTTTTTTGAAAAAATGCACTATCGCCCAAAAAAAATAGTCTTTGGTGATGGATATAAAGGATTGCCTAAAGAGGCTCCTTTTGATGGTATTATCGTCACTGCCGGGGCGCCAGAGGTGCCTAAACCATTGCTATCCCAACTTAAAATAGGGGGTAGGTTGGTCATACCTGTCGGTATTGATGTACAGGTCATGATGCTTTTTGAACGCAAATCGGAAAAGAAGTTTGTGAAAAAGGAAATGGGAACGTTTCGTTTCGTACCCTTGCTCGAGGACAGAAATTAGCGAGCTACTCGTTGAAGCTATTTTTGATCCTGGCCAGGTTTCGTTTGTTATCGCGGTCTTTTATCGTTTCACGTTTGTCATACATTTTTTTTCCTTTAGCAAGGCCAATATTGATTTTGGCAAACCCTCTTTCATTAATGAACAGATTGAGCGGAATTATGGTGAGACCTGAAACGGCAACTTCTTTCCTTAGTTTTTTGAGTTCCCTTTTATGCAACAATAATTTACGTTCTGCCTTTGGTCGATGGTTGTAATGGTTGCCATGGCTGTATTCATCGATTTGCATGTTGACGACGAATAGCTCCCCTTTTTCATTAAACTCGCAGAAGCTCTGTGACAAGTTGGCCTTACCCAATCGTATGGATTTGATTTCAGTACCTGCCAACACAATTCCGGCCATATAGGTATCCAATATTTCATAATCGAACCTGGCTCTTTTATTTTTTATGTTGATATTGGATTGCATTGCAGGCAAAAATAGGAACTCTTCGTCTAGAAATTTGTAATGTTGTAGGTCATTTTATATTTGAAGGGTAAAATCTAAACGATGATACGAACGGTTCTTTGGGTTTTGTTGTTTTCGGTCAGCGCTTGCAAGCTGTCAAAAAGTGGATACTTGACAGCACAAGAGGTCATTGATGCGTCTATAGCAGCAAGTGGGGGGGCACTTTATAAAAATCATGAAACCTCCTTCTTTTTCAGAGATCGAAGATATATCTCAACCATCAAGAATGGCAAAAAAATACTGAAAAGGGTCACTTTTTCTGACACCTTAAAGATTACTGATGTCAAGACAGGAGATGGCTTTGAACGCTTTTTCAATGACACCCTCATGGTATTGCCAGATTCTGTTTCGACCAGGTATGCAAATTCGGTCAATTCGGTACACTATTTTGCACGGTTGCCCTATGGCTTGAACGATTTCGCTGTCAACAAAGAGCTAATAGGAGAGGTCGACCTGGACGGTAAAAAATATTATAAGGTAAAAATTACTTTTGATCAAGAGGGTGGAGGAGCGGATTTTGACGATGTTTACCTCTATTGGATCAATAAAGAAACATTCAAGCCCGACTTTTTGGCCTATGAATTTCATGTTGACGGTGGGGGATTCCGTTTTCGAAAGGCATATAACGAACGTTTTGTGAGCGGTATACGGTTCGTCGACTACGAAAATTACAAACCCAGAGAAAGGTTCGCTAACCTTATGCGCATCGATAGCCTTTTTGAAGCAGGTGGTCTGGAGCTCTTGTCAAAAATTGAATTGAGCGTTATAAAGGTCACTAAGATTGATTAGTCCATATTCAAATGAAAGTCCGTCGTTTTGCCATCAGTGATCCTGACGATAAAAAGACTACCGTTGTCGTCATCTTCCATTTGGTCATATTTATCGATACCCAATAATTTATTGACCAGTTCAGGTGTGGTATTGCTGTGCCCAACAACGAGCACGTTCAGTCCTTCATTTTGTGTCTTGAATTCTTCAATGTCAAGGCTATTGGGGTCGTAATACTTCACATCGATATCTTTCTTTACCGATGTGGGGGCGGCGGTCATTGTGGTACGTTCATAATTGGTGGAGTAAATTACATCGATGGGCACGGGGTCTAGTATTTCTGCCCACTTCATGGCCCTGCCCAAACCATCTTGATTAAGTTCAGGGTCTAGATTTTCTGGATTTGAACGGTCTTTTTCAGAATGCCGTATCAAATAGAATGTTGATACGATGGGATTCGTGTTGGTTTTCAGATCTTGTTTTAGATCATTGCAGCCCAATCCTAAAAAAAACAGCAAAAAAACAAATGGCGATTGGAATATATTCGGTAGCTTTAATTTTATAAATTCCTCCATTTTTTACCTATAATTTAGCTAAAAGTAGCATTAAATTTTCATTTGCAGCTATGAAGTGCGCTTTGTTGATTGTTGTAGTGATACTTGCTTCCCTCTATGGAAAGGCACAAGAGGCAGAACTTCCAACAGATTTTCGCCAGCATAATCTTACCCAGTTCAATGCGAGTTTGTGGAACCCAACCTTCGCATTGGATTGGAACATACCAAAGTCCCTTGCAGTATGGTCACGCTGGCAGTGGCAGACCATTGATGGTGACCCAACAACAATTTTTGTAAACTACACAGGGCACATTGCCCCGACATCTGTTTTTGGTATTGGCTTTTTACAGCATAATACAGGTTTTTTTTTAAACACAGGCGGTATATTGAACTACAGCCATACGTTTACCTTAGGTGCCGATACAGAGTTCGCTATAGGTACCAATGTCCCTATTTTTCAGCAAGAATTGGCCGATGACCGATTTATACCCGATAATGATATTGATTTATCAGAATTACAGTCTACGGATGATTTGATCATGCAGGTCACGGCTGGAGCTAGATTGATGGTCCGCACATTTTCATTGGCTTTGGCACTTGAAAATACACTGGATGTCAATCTGTCAGAAAGTAATCGAGAGAGTACAGACCCCATATTCTCAGCAATTTTGAGTAATGATTTTCCGGTGCATGTCATAGGTCTGGAAAATAGTTTTTTGAGGCCGTTGGTATTTGTACGTTCCATTCCTGATGCAGACACCCAACTAGGGGTCAATCTGCTTTTTTCGACACCTTTGTTTTGGGTGCAAGGGGGGTATAACGATTTTTATGGGATTTCAGGTGGAATTGGAACCACCTTATTTAAAAAAATCATGTTGGGTGGATTGCTTGAATTTGCGACTGATAATGCACTGGGTGACCCTGACCCAACCATTGAGATAGTGGCAGCTTACCAATTCGGCAAGGCCGGTAGTAGAAAAAAAGGGATTGGCCTTAATATGGAAAAAGATAGTACCATTACTTTAGAAAGTATTGAAAAAGAGGAAAATGAAAAGTTTTTGGCCGAACAAGAAGCAGTGAAAAAGCGGATGGAAGAAGAGAAGAGATTGACCAAAGAGCGTCAAAGGCGACAAGATTCCATTGAACAAGCCATGGTTTTACAGAAAAGACGACAAAGAATGGTAGATTCCATAAATCAGGCGGAAGCCGCCAAGGAATTGGTATTTAAGAAGGCAAGACAGGATAGCATTGCTAAGATTCAGCTGAAAGCGGTTGACATACAACCCGGTGAGAAGTATGAAGAAGTGGTCCATGTCGATGGACTTCAGCCTGGCTTCTATTTGATTGCCAATGTATTTGGCACCAAAAAATATTATGAGAACTTTATGCAGACCCTTCACACTATGGGGCTTGATCCGAAATCGTTCTATAGGAGCCTAAATGGATACAACTATGTCTATTTAGAGCGATATGATTCGATAGATGAAGCCCGAAAGGCGAGGGACAGTCAGTTTGAAGGACGATACCCAGACAAAACCTGGATTTTTAGGGTCAGGGGAAATTGAAAGGCTATTTTTTGATTTCTTTTTTGACCAATTGTTCGAGATAAGCCACCGTATTGACCAGATATTTTCGGTCTCTGGTCATGGTGGCCATCGCTACGGCACCTTGCAACATGGTATACAGCTGCTTGGCAAATTGCAGTGGGGTCACTGGTACATGGAGTTCCCCGTTGACGGTTCCATTTTCGATGACCAAGGCAATCTTACCTTCAATCTCCTTGACGGTTTCTTTGACCGCAGCGGCCAAAAGCCTATTGTTATTCTGGGCATCAACCCCCACATTTAGAATTGGGCACCCGCCAAAGGGCATGGTGAACACATCGTATTGACGGTAGAAATGGATCAACGAAAAAATTCTGTCGGTCGCTGTTCCTGCTATCCCCAATTTTTCATCAATGATGTTGAGCAAATGGTTCTTATTATATTCAAAGGCTGATAAGGCCAAAGCTTCCTTGTTTTCGAAGTTTCCATAGATGGCTCCCTTAGTGAGCCCAGTAGCCTCGGTCAAATCGCTTAGACTGGTCCCCACATAGCCAAACTTGTTGAAGATAGGGGCGACCGTTTCAATGATATAGGCTGTGGTTCGTTCGGCTTTTGTGGTCATATCTATCCAATCTTATTGCTACTGCTAAGATATAAAAATTCATATACTGTATGGTATATTAAACCAAAAGACCTTAACCCACAGGGGTTAAGGTCTCATTGTAATGCCAGATAAGGCTATGATGAAGCCAATTCGGTCTGGTTTCTGAATACCAGGCCTTGGTCAAAAGAGTCTAATAGCATAATACTGTCGGTCTTCAGATTGCCCGCGAGTAATTCTTTTGATAGATTGTTCAACACTTCTTTTTGGATCAATCGCTTTATGGGCCGTGCACCGAATTGTGGGTCATATCCTTTGTCAGTCAAATAATCGATGGCTTCTTCGGTCGCATCAAACGTGATATGCTGTTTCGCTACCATTTTCTTTAATTGCTCCAACTGAAGCTGTACAATTTTTTTGATATCCGTTTTGCTTAAAGGGGTGAATACAATGATGTCATCAATTCGATTCAAAAATTCTGGACGTATGGTTTTTCGCAACAGTCCCATAATGTCTATTCTCGCAGCGGCCGTTGCACTTTCAATTTCGGTGGTTTCCTCAAACTTTTCTTGAATGATGCTACTGCCCATATTGCTGGTCATGATGATGATGGAGTTTTTGAAATCGGCAACACGGCCTTTATTATCTGTCAATCGGCCTTCATCCAACACCTGTAATAGCACGTTGAAGGTATCTGGATGTGCTTTTTCAATTTCATCCAACAATACCACCGAATATGGCTTTCTGCGGACTGCTTCGGTCAATTGCCCTCCTTCGTCATATCCCACATATCCCGGAGGTGCCCCAACCAATCGGCTTACGGCATGCCGTTCTTGGTATTCGCTCATGTCGATTCTCGTAACCGCATTTTCGTCATCAAATAGATATGCTGCAAGTGTTTTTGCCAATTCGGTTTTACCGACACCGGTATTTCCTAAGAAAAGAAAAGAGCCGATGGGTTTTTTGGCATCCTGTAGGCCTGTCCTACTTCTTCTAATGGCATCTGAGACAGCTTGAATGGCCTCTTCTTGCCCTACGACACGTTTGTGCAGCACTGTTTCTAGGCGTAACAGTTTTTCCCGTTCACTTTGCATCATTTTGGTTACAGGGATCCCTGTCCATTTGGCAACTACTTCTGCAATATCCTCATTGGTTACTTCTTCTTTGATGAGTGTCTCGGTACTTTGTTGGTTTTGAAGCTCATTTTGAAAACTTTCGAGTTGTTCCTGTGCCTCTTTGATTTTGCCATATCGGAGTTCTGCCACTTTGCCATAATCGCCGTTCCTTTCTGCCTTTTCAGCTTCTAATTTGAAGTCTTCAATGGTCTGTTTTGACTTTTGAATATGGTCTATCAGTGTCTTTTCGCTTTCCCATTTGGCAAAGATTTCGTTTCGTTCTTCCTTAAAGTTGGCCAATTCTAAGTTCAGCGTCTGTAACTTTTCTGTATCATTTTCCCTTTTTATGGCTTCGATTTCAATCTCTAACTGCATGATTTTTCGATCCAGCGCATCAAGTTCTTCGGGCTTTGAATTGATTTCCATGCGTAGCTTTGATGCCGCCTCATCCATAAGGTCAATGGCCTTGTCGGGCAAAAAGCGGTTGGTAATGTACCGCTGTGAAAGTTCAACTGCGGCAATGACCGCTTCATCTTTGATACGTACTTTGTGGTGTGCCTCGTATTTTTCCTTGATTCCGCGCAGTATTGAAATGGCACTTTCGGTGTCTGGTTCATCGACGATCACTTTTTGAAATCTTCGTTCCAAGGCCTTGTCTTTCTCAACGTATTTTTGGTATTCATCGAGGGTTGTTGCGCCTATGGCACGTAGCTCCCCTCGGGCCAAGGCGGGTTTTAAGATGTTGGCCGCATCCATGGCACCTTGACCTCCTCCAGCACCGACCAAGGTATGTATTTCATCAATGAACAATACAATGGTGCCATCAGAAGAGGTGACCTCTTTGATGACGGCTTTCAAGCGTTCTTCGAACTCACCCTTGAACTTTGCCCCAGCGATCAAGGCTCCCATATCAAGGGAATAAATGGTTTTTTCTTTCAGGTTTTCAGGAACATCACCCTGTACGATTCGATGGGCCAGACCTTCTGCTATGGCCGTCTTTCCCACACCAGGTTCACCAACCAACATTGGGTTGTTCTTTGTTCTTCTCGATAGAATTTGCAATACCCTTCTAATCTCTTCGTCCCTGCCGATTACGGGGTCAAGTTTACCGTTATCGGCCATCTCGTTCAGGTTGTTGGCATATTTGTTCAATGAATTATAGGTGTCTTCTGCACTTTGGGAAGTCACTTTTACACCTTTTCGCAGCTCTTGTACAGCAGACTCGAGCCCCTTTTCAGTGACCCCTTGATCTTTCAGTATCTGTGCAATTTTGCTTTTTGACCTGAATACGGCAAGTAGCAGGTGCTCAATAGAAACAAATTCGTCTCCCATTTTTTTGGCAATGCCACTTGCATTATTGAGGCTTTTTCCTGCTTCTCTTGAAAGCATGGTGTCACCACCCGATACCTTTGCATTGCTTTCCAGCTCTTTTTCCAGTATTTGGTTGAGAAAAGCAACATTGACATTTAATTTTTTTAAAAGAAAGGGAAGCACATTTTCATCTACAACGGCTATTGCCTTGAACAGATGCTCATTTTCTATTTGTTGATGGCCCATTTCATGTGCAAGCTGTTGCGCATGTTGTAAGGCCTCTTGTGATTTTATGGTAAAATTGTTAAAGTTCATCGTATTGCGTTTTTTTACTTACATGATCAACAACCTTACCAGTCGCCAGTGTCGGCCAAAATGTCTGTAAAAGCTTGATAATAAAAGACATTTCGTCAGTTTGTAAGGTATTTGTTTTGTCACGACCTATCACTTAAATTCGCAAATATGGGACTATTGAACAACCTGTTTGGTAAGAAAGATATATTGACAGAAAAAGAGACCAAACTGCCGTGGATACCCTTAAAGGGTTTGGATCAATTGGATTACATCGTACAACGGTCTTTTGCCAAACCCCAACTTGTCTTCAAACATTCTACCACATGTGGAATCAGTAGAATGGTGCTACAGATGTTCACCACTTCGTACCATATTTCAGAAGATACTGTCGACCTGTATTTTTTGGATTTACACGCTTATCGTGAAATTTCGAATGAAGTCGCAGTGCGGTTTCAAGTAATGCATGAATCTCCACAACTCTTGGTCATCAAGAAGGGGTCGGTCATTTTTCACTCCTCACATGGTGCAATAACTGAAATTGACCTTAGAGAATATATTTAAAAAGCCCCGTACGGAACTTTTCTAATTGAAGTTGTATGTGTTCACCACACTTTTGAGGCGTGCCTTCAGGTCTTCACCGGCATCATATACCATCTGTTCATTTGATGGAAATGGCACTGCAACCAAATCCAAGAGCGGTATCAAGTCATTGCCCAGAGCCCTTTTGTCACCTTGGTAATTGGCATATACATGCTCAAACACGAACTCACTTGAGAGTGGGTACGAATTGATTTCTTGGCCATTGCCCAAATCTGTAAAGCTTACCTTGGCACCGATCTGGGCGCTTTTAAACTGGGTAAATTGATAAAAATCGCACTTTACGGTTCTGAATTTATCAACCTTTATTCGGTTGCCAAGACTGTCCTTTACGGCATTACCGTTTTCATCGAGCAAGTATTCAAAACCGTCCTTGACCTGTTTTTCCTTGACAATCTGTTTTTCACGTACCTGTTCGGGTGAAATATTGATTTGTTTAAAATCTAGGTTCATCGCGTAATCATAGTCGATGTCTTGAATGGGATTGGGATGGAATTCCGTCCAAAAATTATTCAGGCCAAAAGTGTTGAAGTCCAGTAACTCCTCTTCCAATCGTTCAGGAATCACCTGTTCGGTATCGTTATGGATTTCCACTTTCACATAATCCAGGCCTTTTGCATATGCTTTTTCCATTTTTGAATGCGTATCGGCATATCCAGGGTTGATCTCCGCTAGATATTTTAGATCATCATAGGCCTGTCTATATTCCAATTTATTGTTGGCACTTTTTAACAGGTTGGATGCGTTGGCGTATAAATATTCA
>JBCDBD010000012.1:0-70867 GCA_039184335.1 Bacteroidota bacterium
ATCCTTTAAATAGGATTGCCTGTTTAAATTTAATATTCTCTTCAGAACTTCACATTCCATGTAAACATCACCAAGCCCTTCGGCAAACTTAAGGGCATTAAGATAGAATCTTCTCGCTTCAAAGTTTTTATCATGATATTTATAGAATAGATAATCTCCACTATTCAAATAATAATAAAATTTGCCTAAATGACTACTTGTTTCAGGAACTTCAACTATTTTATCAAATACCTCAAATCCATCATTATCAACTTCATAATGTTTTAAAAAATCTGTCTGCCACTTAATCATTTTAAGGCTAAAACTGTCATTGGGATAACTTTTTAGGTTGATTTCATTTAAGTCATATCTCCTTAATTTATCAATAATTGAAAAAGAACTTTGGGCCAAGACTATGTGAAGACCCAAGAGTGAAAATATTAAAAGGTTTTTTATTATCATTTAACTTCACAAATCGAATATATCGGAATACAAGGATACGGTCGACTTCTTTTTTCGCGAACTCTGTAATTTTCCAAAACCGATTTGGAATATAACTGAACTGATTCTCGTGAATTGTCCTTTTCATGCGCAAGAAAGGATGCATCAACAAAACCCTTATCCAAAGCTTGTAGCTCCATCAACAATTCCTTCCCATCCTCGGTTATAAAAATATCACTACCTAGTCTTTCCATAAATAATTCATCAACAAAGTCCGCATTACTAACATTACTTGAATCAAAAATTTTCGAAATTTGACTGTTAATAGGAACGAAAATAGTATCAGTCATAATAATATCCCCATTTTTGAGTATCAAGTTTTTCTCAGGTTCAAAATTGTAAGTTGACCTAACAATATTCAGACCTTGTAATCCTATCTGCAAATAAAATTTTCTTCTATCGGGAAATCTATTGTCATTATCAGGATCATCTTTCTCAATATCCATTTCTTCAATAATTGCATGATCTACAAAGCCTAAAGAAACTGCACCTTTGTAATTTTGCAGATATAGTTGAATTCTAGATACATGAAAACCATCGGTATCCTTTTCACCGATGAACTTTGCATATATAAGAAAGTGGGTTCCATACTTGTTATCTGCGTATATCGCTTGCCAGTCTGAAATTTCAGCTCTATCGCTTTTTGTTAGAGGGTCTTTTTGGTCAAAGGTTTTAAATTCCCTGATTCCCTGATCTAGTTTAAGTGTATACTTTAAATTCTCATGCATGACTTTTGGTTATAATAAATTAATTAAATATTGGCTGATTAAAAAGATTCCTTTGTCCATAAAAGAACTCTGGTATTTGTTTTTCTTTACCTGAATTCAAGTCGTCATTATTCATAACAGTGATTATTTCATTCAATAAGTTAGTATAGGTGATTTTTGAATTTTCTTTAATTTTCTTTAAAGCATAGTATGAAAAAAAACCATTCATTTTTCCATTGAAATCTGCTCCCCATGCCAGCTGTGTTGAAGCACATGCTGCCAATAAAATTTGATTGTCCTGTCTTGGAAGCAAGAATTTGTCTCTTTTTAAATTATCAGGTTTATATGGACTATTTTCTGATAGTGCATACTTAAATTCTACATTTCTACGTGTTTTTAATCTGTGCTCTTTAAATTTATCCCAAATTCCAAATCCCCCTGAATGACAAGAATCTATTATAGAGATGAACTTGGCTTTCTTTTTTAAGCTATTTAGTATTGGAGAAAGTTCGTTTTCATAAATAGCGGAGTCATATCCTCTAATTCCTTCAACCAACTTTTTTGCCCCATCAATTCTTAGTTCCTTTTGAGCACCATGTCCTGAAAAGAACAATATGCCTATATCTTCATCATGAAGTTCCTTTACAAGTTTCTCTATACTGTTCAGAATATTTGTTGCTTTTGTTTCCCTTCTAGTTGTGAGTATTGTAATATCTTTTTCATGTACTCGAAACTGTTGATTAAATAACTCTTTCCAATCTTTAGCATCATTGACACAAGAGGTTAATCGTTCGCCTCTCATTCTGTAGTGGTCAACTCCTATGCACAGTAATTTTATTCCCATTTTTAAAAACTTTTGATTATACCTAAACAAAAGTGAACTGGTGAAAATTAGCTCACTCAAAACTCTAAAAATTCGAAGTTTACATATACAAAATGGAAACCCCCATTTGATGGCTCAAAGTAGCTTGTATTAATATTTCATAACATCCCCATTCTTAGGGATTTTTTAGCACAAATAGGGGAAAACGTTTATGGAAATAAACAGAGGCCTTGAAAATTAAAGATTTTACCTAAAAACCAACTACAGCAACGCCTTGAAAAAACTGGGGGTTTTCTGCAAAAATCCCCATAATTGGGGATTGTGCCACCGGCCATACCGTGCTAGTTTTCCTCCGAATTTGTATTCATGCCCTTCGGTACACATGGCCAAGGTTTTGGGGGAAGTCACGGTCATGGGCACATGGGGGGCTTGGTTTTTGCCCCCTCTAGCTGCTTCAATCGAGAGAACAGCATCTTACCGTAGAGACCTACAAAAAAGAGATTGCAATGGAATGCGTACTTTAGTATGTGCTTTATACCATTGTTGACATCGAGACCACCGGTCATGGCATCCAAGGCAACAAGATCACCGAGATTGCCCTCTTTAAGTTTGATGGCAGTCAAATTATTGATGAGTTCACTTCTTTGGTGAATCCGCAATGCCCGATTCCCTCCTTTATTACCGGACTGACCGGAATTGATACGCAACTGGTACGGGATGCACCAACCTTTGAAGAGCTATCCGACACCCTGCTCCAGTTTACCAAAGACTGCATTTTTGTGGCACATGCGGTCAACTTTGACTATGGGGTGGTCAAAGCAGAATTTCAGGCCCTGGGCATTGCTTTTGTCCGCAAAAAACTCTGCACGGTTCGCCTATCCAGAAAATTGATTCCTGGATTGCAATCGTATAGTCTGGGAAAATTGTGTGCGGCCACAGGCATTCCCCTCAAAGACCGGCACCGTGCCCGGGGTGATGCCCATGCCACGGTATTGCTGTTTCAGATGTTGATCGCCAAACCAGATTCGGCAAGCGTCATCTCTAAATTTTTACATGCAAGGAGCCAAGAGGCCACATTGCCGCCCCTACTCAAACGGGAAATGGTCGATTGCATACCCAATACCCCTGGCATCTACTATTTTAAAAACCAAAAAGGGGAGATCATCTACGTGGGCAAGGCCATTCACCTTAAAAAAAGGGTCTTGGGCCATCTCTATGACAAAAGCGATAAAGAGGTACGCATGTGCCGTGAAATAGCCGCTATCGATTTTGAGCTTTCGGGCAGTGAACTCTTGGCACTCTTAATGGAATCGACCGCTATCAAAAGGCATTACCCCAAATATAACCAAGCCCAAAAAAGACCACAAAAGCCCTTCGCGCTCTTTGCTTATGAAGACCGAAGGGGCATCTTGCATTTGGCCTACAACACCCTCAAGAATGTGCCCGACCCCCTATTCGTGCTGTACAACCCAACCGATTGCAGAACCTATTTGCAGCAGCTCTGCGAAACGTTCCACCTATGCCCAAAATATTGCCATTTGCTCCCCCATGCCACTTCTTGCAGGCACCATACCCTAAATTCCTGTGAAGGTATTTGCCTGGACAACGAAAGTATCACAGACTATAATTACAAAGTAAACGAAGCCATCACATCTTTACGGGAGCACCAACAAGACTTCGTCATTCAAGAAAAAGGACGGTATGCCCATGAAAAAGCCGTCATCATGGTCAAACAAAACAAATACTGTGGCTATGGTTTTATTGATGATACAGCATCCATCAATTCCGTCGAAGATGTGGAAGCATATATCACCATTCAAAAAAATACGGTGGAAACGGAACGGATCTTACATTCATATTTGATCAAAAAAGCAGGTAAAGGTACCGCATTGGTTGCGTTCAATTAGCCACGAGGGATGGCCCTTTAGGTCAATCTTTCATCTTTCGGTACATGCGTACCACAAACAGTAGCCAAACCATAAAGATTACGGCCACAAAAATTGAATACGCTAAGATGAACTCCATTATTTTCGGTACTTAAGGTAATTCATAAAACCCAAAATGGTCGGTGCCCAGAATGCAATAAAAATGGCATCCATTTTTTTTCCTGATAGGAAAAGAACTTCTGAAACTACGATGATCGAAACCACCACTAGGAGCATGATACAGTTCATTACCCCCACTCTTTCAATAAATTTTCTGAACATTTAACTATAACTCGTCATGTTATTCTTCATACAAGTTATAAAATATAACGCAGGGGAAGCACAAAAAATTGTGATTTTCTTAACAATTTTACACCCTTTGTCCCAAGCCAACAAGGGCCCCATTGTAGGGGCCCTTGTGTCATAGACCACATCGGGCTGTTTAGAACTGCGCCATTTCGGTACTGCCTTTCATGGCTACCGTACTGGCCTTACCCGAGGTGATGATATTTTGTACGGTATCAAAATACCCCGTACCCACAAATGCTTGGTGTTTTATGGCTTTAAAGCCATATTGCTGCAGGGCAAATTCGCGCTGCTGCAGTTCTGAATACCCTGCCATTCCCCTTTCTTTATAAGACTTCGACAGCTCGAACATGCTCGTGTTCAAGGCATGAAAGCCAGCTAGGGTGATAAACTGGAACTTATAGCCCATTTTCGCCAATTCTTCTCGAAACGTTTCCATTTCTTTTTTGCTCAATTTTGCTGCCCAATTGAAAGAGGGTGAACAGTTATAGGCCAATAGCTTATTGGGGTACTTCGCATGGATGCCTTCTGCAAATCTTTTGGCCTGTTCCAAATCTGGCGTTGAGGTTTCTAACCACAGCAAATCGGCAAAGGGAGCGTAGCTCAATCCACGGTCGATACCTTGCTCCAATCCATTTTTGACATAAAAGAACCCTTCTGGGGAACGCTCTCCGGTAAGGAACTTATGGTCACGTTCGTCAATGTCACTGGTCAAGAGATTCGCCGCATCGGCATCGGTACGTGCAATGATCAAGGTAGGTACGCCCATCACGTCAGATGCCAACCTTGCGGCAATCAATTTGTTGATTGCCTCTTGGGTGGGCACCAAGACCTTCCCTCCCAGGTGACCGCATTTTTTAGCAGAACTCAGCTGGTCTTCAAAATGTACCCCTGCAGCACCACTTTCAATCATGGACTTCATGAGTTCATAGGCATTCAAATTGCCCCCAAAACCGGCTTCGGCATCGGCAATTATGGGAACCAGGTACTCCTTTTTTTCAGCAATCCCGTTAATGACTTGAATTTGGTCGGCGCGCAACAGTGCGCTGTTGATCCGTTTGACCACCATGGGCACACTGTTCGCGGGATATAGCGATTGATCAGGATACATTTCTCCAGACAAATTGGCATCTGCGGCCACTTGCCAACCACTCAAATAAATGGCCTCAAGACCGGCCTCGACCTCTTGAATGGCCTGGTTGCCCGTAAGTGCGCCCAGCCCTGCCACATAGTCTTGACCGTTCAACTGTTTCCAAAGTTTTTCAGCACCAAGCCTTGCAACCGAATAATCCAAGTCGTACGACCCCCGTAGCTTGACGACCTCAGCTGCGGTGTAGGGCCGTTCGATACCTTTCCATCTTGGGTTTACTGTCCAATCGGTAACCAATTCTTGAATTTTCTCCTTTTTTTCCATAATTTTAAATTTCTAATTTGAAGTAAAAATCCCATGTGATGTTTGCCCATTCTTGGGATTTTTTTGTTGTTGGCTACAACTGGTAGCACTGTTTAAATTTCCTTATAGGCTTTGAGTGTCAGAAACTCTTGAAATTCCCTTGTTCTGACCAAGTCGTCAAAAAGTGCAAATGCCTTTTCAAATTTGGTGTTCTGTAGATTGCCCTCGCCCACCAAGTGCCTTATCTTGGCCACCTCTTCATCAAAGAGTTCTTGGTATAGCGCATCCGTAAAGTTTCGCCCATCTTCCAACAGCACGTCGAATTTTCGCCATTGCCAGATCTGGGTCCTTGAAATTTCGGCAGTGGCGGCATCTTCCATAAGATGGTAGAGGGCTACACAGCCATTACCCCGTAGCCAAGATTCCAGGTATAAGATGCCAACGTTCATATTTTTGCGGATGCCTTCTTCTGTAATACTTCCCTGGGGCACAGCCATCAAATCGGCTTCTGATATGACATCATCTTCACGCAAGCGATGCAATTGGTTTGCCCCTGGCATATGCTTGTCAAATTCAGCCATGGCAACTTTGACCAATGCGGGATGTGCCACCCAGGTTCCATCATGTCCATTCTTCACCTCACGTTCCTTATCCAACCTTACCTTTTCAAGGGCAGCCCCATTGGCCACCGGATTGTCTTTAATGGGAATCTGTGCAGCCATTCCCCCCATGGCATGGATCCCCCTTTTATGGCAGCGCTGAATCACCAATGTAGAGTAGGCATCCATAAAAGGTACGGTCATGGTCACCTGATCCCTGTTGGGAAGGATAAACTGCCCATGGTTTCTCAATTTTTTGATGTAAGAGAAAATATAGTCCCAACGGCCACAATTCAAGCCTACGATATGGTTTTTCAATTCATAGATGATCTCATCCAACTGAAAGCTGGCCGTAATGGTCTCAATGAGTACCGTTGCCTTGAACGTCCCCACTGGAATACCCAAGAATTCCTCTGCGAAGGAAAAAACATCGTTCCACCATCGTGCCTCTAGATAATGTTCCAATTTGGGAAGGTAAAAATATGGGGCCGAACCCTTTGCCATCAATATTCGTGCATTGTGGTATACATAAAGGCCAAAGTCTACCAAACTGCCAGAAACCGCTTCCCCATCGATTAAAATATGGCGTTCGTTGAGGTGTAATCCCCTAGGTCTTACCAAAAGCACGGCAACCTGGTCGTTAAGTTCGTACGACTTATCCCTTTTGGGATCATAATAGGCTATCGTTCCCCTATTGGCATCCAATAAATTCTGCTGCCCCTGCATACAATTGTCCCAAGTGGGGGCGTTGCTGTCCTCAAAATCAGCCATAAAGGTCTTGGCTCCAGAGTTCAGGGCGTTGATGACCATCTTTCGATCCACCGGACCGGTGATCTCGACCCTTCTATCTTGCAGGTCTTTGGGAATATAGGCTACTTGCCAGTCTGTCTTGCGGGTTTGCTCGGTCTCTTTTGGAAAAGTGGGAAAAATTCCGCTGTCAAACGCGACCTGTTGCTTTAGGCGCTCATGCAATAGCTGCAATCGAGACCTGTCGAACTTTTTGTGCAGTTCAATCAAAAACTCCAAAGCGGCATCGGTCAGCAATTCTGGGTAATAGGTAGTAACCCCTTTTGAAAACTGTAATTCTGTTCGTGTAATCAATGTGTCTTCCATGGCAAATCAAATTTATACGGACAATGTTAGGATATATTTTTCGAAAAAACAAGCGAACGTTCGCTAATTTTAAATAGTACGCTATTTTTAACATATTCGCAAAATGGACTATCTTTGCTCGCACATCATGGAAGACGAATACATTAAACTGGTCTTTGGCCTAAAGCTCAAACAACTACGGGTAAAAAAAAACCTGTCCCTTTTCGGACTGTCGAAGTTGACCGGTTTGTCAAAATCGTACCTTAACGAGATTGAAAAGGGAAAAAAATACCCCAAGACCGATAAGATTGCACTACTTGCCGAAAAACTTCAGGTACCCTATGACAATCTGGTCTCCCTAAAACTGGACAAAAACCTTGCCCCTATTGGGGAACTGTTACAATCCAAGGTCCTGAAAGAACTTCCCTTAGACCTATTTGGCATCAAAGAAGGGGACCTCATCGATATTGTGGCCAATGCCCCCACAAAAGTCAATGCCTTTATCAGCACAGTCATTGAAATTGCCAAGCACTATAACTTCGGCAGGGAGAGTTTTTACCTCGCCGCTGTGCGATCTTACCAAGAGGCCAACCAAAATTTTTTTCCTGAACTGGAAGAAACCGTATTAAAATTTGCAGAAGCCTATCAGATCGATCTTGGCCGATCGGTCCATTCTGCTGAACTGGAAGAAATTCTTGTGGAGGAGTATGGGTATATCATCAACAATGAAGAGCTCACCAAATACCAAGAGCTCGACAATCTGAGGTCCATTTTTGTACCCAAGACCAAGACCTTGCTCGTGGCCAGCCATATTGATGAACCCCAGCGTACCTTTATCTATGCCAAGGAACTGGGATACAATTTTATGAACATCAAAGAACGGCTCTACACCTTCACATGGATAAAGTTTGATAATTTTGACCAAGTGCTCCACAATCTGTTTGCCTCTTATTTTGCCGGTGCCCTCATCATCCCCAGACAATTGTTTACCACGCACATTGACAAATTTTTGGACAAACCCCAATTGGACAAAACCTTTTTAAGTGGCATCAAAAACCGTTACAATGCTTCCCCGGAATCTTTGTACCAAAGATTGACCAATATTTTGCCTACAGACTATCATTTGGAGAATCTCTTTTTTCTGCGTTTTGGATATCAAAAAGGAAGTCAACGGTATCATCTGAACAAAGAACTGCACCTGACCCACCAACATTCGCCACATGGCAACGAGGCAAATGAAAAATACTGCCGCAGGTGGGCCTCCATTCGTGTTTTACAGGAAATCTCAAAAAACGAGGGGGAACATCACATGGACGTGCAAATCTCACACTATCCCGATGATGGTCTTTCTTATCTCATTTTGGCATCGGCCACCAAAGACCCATTCAAGCAAGATTCGTATCGCAGTGTAAGTATCGGTCTACTTATCAACAACCCATTACGGAAAAAGGTAAAATTTCTGGACGACCCAGCCATACAGACCTTTGATGTCGGTGTTACCTGCGAGCGATGTTCCATCAACAATTGTGAAGTGCGCCAGAGTCCACCAACCATCTTACAACAACAGGAAAAGAACAAAAAGACCGAAAACGTGGTCAAGTCCCTCCAGAAAAAACTTGGTTAACCGTTCACGGTCAACAACACCTTAAATCGGGCATCACCATTCAGGTACTGAAACCCGGTATGCAGATCACGTTGTTCAACGGCATATGGATAAAAGGAGATGGGTTCGATGCAAACCATATTGCGCACTTCTGTCCAGAGCATAAAATGCCCAAAACCTTCTGTAGCAATGCTAATGTCTTTCTTATCTTTTAGGGTAATCTTGGAACAATCAGCTACCTGGAATGCTCTACCGCCCACGGCCAACACTTCATCCAAGGTAATCTCTTTCTGGTCGGTTACGATAACCGGATCCCCAACATGCAGTTTAAAGGCCGGATGGTACCCCAGCATAAAGGGCATCTCTTTTTCCCCTGATACTACAAAGCCAATTTCAAGACCGTTTTCCGTTAGTTCAAAAGATTTTTCAAAACTGAAGCTGTAGGGCCATACCAGGCGCTGCTTATCAGAGTTCCCAGGGAATTTCGAGTTGATGATCGGGGTGCCCGCCTTATAGTCTTTTTGAAACACAGCCGTAGTTTCAGTTTGGGAAACCAGCACATAGTCAAGTTCACGCAGCAGGCCATGCTGATCTTGAATTGCTGTGGCCCTTGGCACCTGCACACGAAAACCAGCTTCATTTACCGGCCCGATGATGGGAAACATCTCGGTATCGGCACTTCGCCAACCCGGACTTCCCTTTTGATGAATACATTCATGGGCATTGACTTTATAGCCGACCAATTCCCCTTGGTCAATGGAGACTTTTTGATTGCTTGACTGTAATTGTATCATTTTGGTTATTGATTGCTGGGTCTTTAGATCCATAGTGTTGCTCTTTGGGTCAAGGCCGCTATGGTTTTGAGATTGAACGTCTCAAATTTTTTGAGCCTGAAGATACCAAAATCTAATCGATAAATCCTTGGGCGCGCATCCATTCGTCATTGAACATTTTGCCTACATAACGGCTACCATGGTCGTGGAACAGCACGACTACCACATCATCTTTCTTAAAATGGTCCCTTAGCTGTAAAACCCCCTTGATGGCAGCGCCTGCCGAATTGCCCAAAAACATACCTTCTTCCTTGGCCAACCGTTGGGTGTATACCGCAGCGTCTTTGTCAGTCACTTTTGTAAAACCATCGATAATGTCAAAGTTGACATTTTTGGGCAGTATATCTTCCCCGATGCCCTCGGTAATATAAGGGTAGATTTCATTCTCATCGAACACCCCGGTTTCATGGTATTTTTTAAATACCGATCCATACGTGTCAACCCCCCATACCTTCACCTTGGGGTTTTGTGCTTTCAAATAACTCCCTACTCCTGAAATGGTACCCCCAGTTCCGACACCGACTACAAAATGGGTTACCTTGCCGGCCGTCTGCTGCCAAATTTCAGGACCCGTACTCTGGTAGTGCGCTTTACTATTAGATGGGTTATCGTATTGGTTCACATACCACGAATTGGGTATCTCGGTCGCCAAACGCCTAGCGGTAGAATAATAGCTTTGCGGATCATCTGGGGCTACATCGGTCGGACAAACGTGCACTTCACTGCCCACAGCCTTGAGAATATCCATTTTCTCTTTTGACTGTTTATCGCTCATCACACAGATCATGCGATAGCCCTTAACAATAGCCGCCAAGGCCAGCCCCATGCCCGTATTGCCCGAGGTGCCCTCAATGATGGTACCCCCGGGTTTTAATATGCCAGCAGCCTCAGCATCTTCTACCATCTGCAGTGCCATACGGTCTTTGACCGAGTTGCCCGGATTAAATGTTTCATATTTAGCCAATACCAAACAGGGCAGTTCAGCAGTCAGGGCATTGATTTTCACCAAAGGCGTATTACCAATGGTTTCCAAGATATTCTTTGCATATTCCATACTGCCGCAAAGATAGCTGTTACCCATAAATTTTTGTGCGCTACTCGAACTTAATGGCCCTGACCGGCGTAATTTTGGTAATGGCATAAGATGGTACCAACAACATGAGCAGACATAGTGCCATCACCCCAAAATTCAGTAAGAGCACCGTACCGATATCAATATGTACGGGAACATATTCAATGTAATATTCTTCAGGATTGGGAAACTTTAAAAATCGATAGTTTTGCTGCAATAGCAGCAGACCCATACCAATACCATTGCCCCATAACAGACCGATCCCGATCAAATAGGCTGCATTGTACAAAAACACCTTTCGTATGCTCCAATTTGCTGAGCCCAATGCCTTGAGTATGCCAATCATTTGGGTCCGTTCCAGTATCAACACCAACAAAGCGGTAATCATATTGATCCCGCCCACAACAATCATAATACCGATAATAAGCGCAATATTAAAATCGAAGAGACCGATCCATTCAAAAATCTTATAATATTTGTTCTTGATGTTTTGGGTGTCTAAGGTAGATTGGGTCTTCCCATATATTTCATTGCTTTTTTGGTCAATCAGATCAAAATCTTCCAAAAAGACCTCGAAATTACCAACTTCATCGGCCTTCCATTTGTTCATTCGTTGAATGTGTCGAATATCGACAAACACATAATCTCGATCCAATTCCTCAAATCCGCTCTCATAAATTCCAACAATCTTGAACTTTCTGTTGTTGGGTACTTTCGAGGGGTCATCGTCTTTGAGAAAAACCGCAAAAAAATCATCTCCAGACCGTAATTGCAACAGGTTCGCCTTCAAGCTTGAAACAAGCACCTCATCATTTAATTCGCCCGAATAATCGGGCAGTCTACCCTCGACCAGGTATTCTTCAAAAAAAGACCAATTGTAGTCCTTGCCCACCCCTTTGGCCAACATGCCCTCAAAAGTGTCTTCGGTTCTGATGATACCACCTTTGGTGGCCACTGCCTGTACATGCAAAATACCGTCGACATCCTTAAACTCCGGATAAAAGTCCTGTTGCAGTGAAACGGGCACCACCGAAACCTCAGAGGTGTTGTTATCGTAATTAAAAATTTGGATATGCCCATTGAACGCAGCCACTTTTTCCCTGATCTTATACTTGAGCCCGACACCGGTCGTAATAGCAACCAACATCATCACTACACCGATGGCAATGGCCGCTATGGCTATTTTTATTATCGGGGCAGAAATACTAATTTTATGCTCCTTCCCTGTAATCAGGCGTTTGGCAATAAACAACTCTAAATTCAACGGATGCCTCTTTTATCGATGTTCAAAAGTACAGTTTTCTTATTGGTTTTTGTTGTCTCTGCTTGTGGGCAACACCCCAAACAAGATGCTGCCCAAAGGCTTGAAAATAAAAATGACACCGTGGGTAACGTCATCGTAGGGGCCAATCGTACCAAAATGTACTTGCCATTGCTCAAAGGCCTCCATGTGGCCATTGTGGCCAACCCAACCAGTGTGGTCTTTACGAAAAAAGGGTATACCCATGTGGTGGACACCCTTTTGGCAAGGGGGATTCAGGTACAAAAGGTATTCGCCCCGGAACACGGGTTTCGCGGCAAGGCTGACGCAGGGGAAAAGATACCCGATGGAACGGATACCAAAACAGGACTTCCCCTTATCTCACTGTATGGAAAAAATCGAAAACCTACTCCTGAACAACTTGAAGGGTTGGATATGGTGGTATTTGATATTCAAGATGTGGGCGTACGCTTTTACACCTATATTGCGACCCTGCAATTGGTCATGGAAGCCTGTGCTGAAAAAGGAATTCCGGTTATGGTCTTTGACCGTCCAAATCCGAATGGGCATTATGTGGATGGCCCTACGATGAAAGCTCGACATACCAGTTTTTTGGGCATGACCGAAATTCCGCTGGTCTATGGCATGACCATCGGTGAATATGCGAAGATGATCAATGAAGAGGGTTGGCTGGCACATGGCAAAAAAGCAGCTTTGCACATCATCACTATAAAGAACTATACCCATGCAACCCCTTATTCTTTACCCGTTCGACCTTCACCGAACCTACCGAATGACACTGCCATCAATCTCTACCCCAGTTTAGGACTGTTTGAAGGCACCCATGTCAATGCCGGTCGCGGCACTGAATTTCAGTTTCAGCGCTATGGTGCCACTTTCTTGGATAGTACCGTGTTCAGCTTTACATATAGGCCCCAACCCAATTTTGGATCCAAGCATCCAAAGGAAGAAGGAAAAACCTGCTATGGCGAAAATTTGTCAGAACAACCCAAGATGGGTGCCGTCTCTTTGCAATGGCTGATCAAGGCATACCAAAACGCAACAGATGGCACCAGGTTCTTCAAAACCGATTCCTTTACCAAACATGCGGGTACCGAAATATTGCGACAACAAATTGAACAGGGGCTGTCAGCGAAAGAAATCAAAGTTTCTTGGCAACCTGAACTTGACCGTTTTAGGGCTATCCGAGAAAAATACCTGATTTATGATTGATGGTTCCTGGAATCTATCGTCGTAGGCCTACGGTATGTGTGAAAGGGCTGTTTCAACAGTCCAGTGATACTGCTGTTTTCCTTTTCATCAGGAAAAGTATCTACGCCATAGGTGATTTTTTCAGTATCCAATTTCATGTAAGTGCCAAAAAGCCGATCCCAAATCGAAAAGATATTGCCATAGTTTGAATCGGTATAGGGCAATACAAAATGGTGGTGCACCTTGTGCATGTCAGGAGACACGATGATCCAACTCAATACCTCATCGAGCTTTCGGGGCAGTCGAATATTGGCATGGTTAAACTGTGACAACACCACAGAAAGGCTCTGGTAAAGCATGATGACCCCGATAGGGGCACCAACCACAAAAACGCCCATCAGCGTAAATACATATCGAATCAGGCTCTCCAACGGATGGTGCCTATTTGCAGTAGTCGTATCCACGTTGTGATCGGAATGGTGTACCAAATGGATCATCCATAGGGGCTTGATCTTGTGTTCGACCCAATGTGCCGTATAGGCCCCAATTAAATCTAAAAGCAAGACGCCTAAAAAAACATAGGCCCACAGCGGCATTTCAGGCATCCAATTAATGATACCAAATTGATGTTCAATAGTCCAATCTGATGTCTTTAACAGCAGAAATGCCAACGGAAAATTCACGACAATGGTGGTCAACGTAAAAAAGAAGTTGGGTACGGCGTGCCGCCACTTTCTGTACTTTACGTCAAAAAGAGGCACAATACCTTCCAAAATCCAAAAAAACGTGATTCCCCCGACCAGAATAAGACTTCGATGTAGTGCCGGTATCGTTTCAAAGTAATTCATCAACTGCTCCATAGCCCAAAGATACGAAATCGTTATAGTTTAAGACGTTGTCCCATGGCCTCAACAATGCGGAAGGCTGCGGGACATATGGCTACATTCTTTAAGGTCAAATGGCCGATTTGGTGAAATTTCTTTCGATCGGTATGTGGAAATTCACGGCAAGCCTTTGGCCGTATATCATAGATCATACAATGGTTATCGGCCCCCAAAAATGTACAGGGCACCTCTTGAAGCACATAATCATTTTCTTCATCAAGCCGTAGGTACCGCTCGATAAAAACCGAAGGCTTTATTCGCATCGATTTTGAAATCCGCTGAATATCGATATTGGTAAACAGGGGGCCTGTGGTCTTACAGCAATTGGCGCAGGTCAGACAATCCGTTCTTTCAAATTCTGCTTCATGGAGTTCTTGCATGACATAGTCCAGATTTTTGGGCGGTCTACGTTTCAGTTTGGCAAACAACGCTTTGTGCGAAGCATGTTTTTCTTTCGCTTTTTCTGGTAGATCTTCCAATACTGACAACTTTATGCACAAACTTAAAAATTTGAAATCGATTCCTCCTTTTTATGGCGATATTGTCTCAATTTTACAGCAAATTGTATTGATGGGCGATATTTGGGGCAAGGCCCTTTTAGATTATCAATTGGGCAACTATCAAGAAGATATTGTCACCTATTCTTCGTTGGATGAAGAAGACGTGATTCCCTTACCCTACCTATTCAGGAACTTTGACGAGATGCCGATGTTAGAGCAAAAAGCACTGCTTCGCTGTGAGGGGCATGTTCTTGATATTGGTTGTGGTGCTGGAAGCCACAGCCTTTACCTACAAGAAAAGGGGTATGTGGTCACCTCACTTGATGTATCTGCCGGAGCGATTGCAACCTGCAAACTGAGAGGCATAAAAAATAGGGTTGAAAATTCAGTTTTAGCTTATTCAGGCACAAAATTTGATACCCTATTGCTGTTGATGAACGGTATTGGAATTGTGGGCCATTTGGCAAATATGGAGGTGTATCTGCAACATTTCAAGACCCTTTTAAAACCTGAAGGGCAGATTTTGTTGGATTCCAGCGATATCATTTACATGTTTGCAAAAGATGCTGATGGTGGTCATTGGATCCCCAATGACAAGGGTTATTACGGGGAAGTAACTTTTCAAATGGTGTACAAAGGGGCTGAAAGTGGTTTTTTTCAATGGTTGTATCTTGATTTCAATACCCTTCAAAATGCAGCCCGAGCCAACGGGTACGATTGCGAACTCGTAAGCCATGGAAAACATTACGACTATTTGGCCAGGCTTACCTTGGCTTCATACTAGAAGCGATGTATTGTCCGTTTTACTAAAAATCAAATGCTATGAAAAAATATTTGTGTGCTCCCCTGGTGCTTTTGTTGGTCTTCACGATTGGATGTTCAGGAGATGACAACCAAAACAATGGTTCAAGTAATCCCGTTGCAGACAATCCAACCAATTTTTTGGATATTGGGGCATCGGCCAATGACCTATTGTCCAATACCAATTTTGATGCCTTGGTGATTGAAGTAGCCTATGTATCTGGATTTCGCCCAACCAACGAAACCATGACGAATTTTGAAGACTACATACGTGAGCGAACGTTCAAACAAAATATAGAAATTGTATATCGAGAGTTGCCCTCGCCCAATGAAGAAACACTGACCTTACAAGAAATATCAGATTTGGAAATTGAAAACAGGACCATATATAACGACGGTACCACAATAGCCGTTTATATTTATTTTGCCGATGCAGCCTCTGAAACTGATGACGAGGATGAGGGATTGGTCACCTTGGGTGCTGTTTATAGAAACACCTCAATGGTCATCTATGAACAGACAGTACAGATACTTGAAGGGCTCAGCCCTACCATTTCGATAACCGATGTGGAAACGGCGACCCTCAATCATGAATTTGGGCATTTGCTCGGATTGGTCAATCTGGGCACCCCTTTGACCAATGCGCACGAAGATCCCGAAGCAGAAGGCCATTGTGATATTGACGGATGTTTGATGCAAGCCGAGCTAGAGTTTGGCGGTGCAATGATGCGTCTTTTGGAAAGCAGGACATCTAAAGGTTTGGTTGCCATTCCCGTATTGGATGCCGAGTGTATTTTAGATCTGCAAAACAATGGTGGCCGTTAATGCAACACTTAAGGAATATTCAAATATTTATGGGTCTGCAATGATACCCTCCACCTGGGGTTTTGCATCACATAGTCGACAATCAATGGCGTAACTTTCTCACGTACGCTCCATTCAGGCTGCAGGTACAAGATGCAGTTTGGGCCTACTTGGGCGGCATGTTCCTCTGCAAATTTAAAATCGTGTTTGTTGTATACGATGACCTTGAGTTCATGGGCCTTTTGGTGGATATCACCCATGGGCAGTTTGTTTTTTTTGGGAGATAGGCAGATCCAGTCCCAAACCCCGGTCAGTGGGTACGCTCCTGAGGTTTCTATATGTATTTGCAAGCCTTTTGCCTTTAAGGAATGTGTTAGCGGCCCCATATCCCAGGTCAATGGCTCCCCTCCGGTAACCACTATGGTGCTGGAATAATCGGCAGCATTGGCGATGATACTTTCAATAGCCGTAGGCGGATGGGTCTCCGCATTCCAGCTTTCTTTGACATCACACCAGTGACAACCCACATCACAACCCCCAATTCGAATAAAATACGCTGCTGTACCCTTATGGAAACCTTCACCTTGAATGGTATAGAACTCTTCCATAAGTGGAAGCACCAACCCTTTATCCACCAAATCCATGACATTTTCTGTGACCATGGTGCAAAGATAGTACCCTGCCAACTCCCCCACAAGGAGGAAAACCTACTCCCTCTCGTCAAGGGAGGGTTGGGCAGGGGCCCTGACGGCAATCACATCAATTTCAATCTTGGCATTTCTGGCAAGTCCGCTCGCAGCAAAAGTGGTACGCGCAGGTTTGTTTGTAAAATATGGGACATATACCTCATTGAAGGCCCCAAAATCGTCCATGGTACTTAAGATCACAGTGCACTTTACGACATTGTCCAAGGTCATACCGTGCTGTTGCAATACCTCTTTAATGTTGTTTATGGCTTGTTTGGTCTCTGCCTTGATACCCCCAACAACCATGGTTCTCGTACTATGGTCCATACCGATCTGTCCGGCCAAGAAGAAAAGGTTGCCCGCCTCAACAGCATCGCTAAAAGGTGCATTCTGCTTCTTTACTTCGTGGGACTTGTGAAAAGTGATTTCTGTTTCTTCTTGGGAATAGGTGAATTTTATGGCCCCGACCATTAAAACAGTAAGTAAAAAATATCGAAATGGTTTCATAGCCGTATTTTTAGATTTGCTCAAAATTACCCTATTTTTATCGGAAATTGAATCTGATGCGCAACAAGGAAGATTTCTTTGCCCATATCGAGAAAGGGTATGCCACCACAGGGGAACATCTCACTTTCGGTGCGGGCATGGTCGATGGTAAAACTGTGAAAGGTGCTTTTGTAAAAGCCCCTCTCAAGACCCTCAACCGTCATGGCCTTATTGCAGGTGCAACGGGCACGGGCAAAACAAAGACCCTACAGGTAATGGCCGAAAACCTTTCTGAAAAAGGAATTCCCGTGTTGCTGATGGACTTGAAAGGTGATATAAGCGGTATTGCCCAACCAAGTCCGGGACATGCAAAAATCGATGAGCGTCACGAAAAAATCGGGCTTCCCTTTGAAGCCAAGGGATTTCCTGTTGAAATACTGACCCTTTCTGAACAGGACGGGGTACGATTACGGGCCACGGTATCGGAATTTGGACCGGTCTTGCTTTCCCGGATTTTAGACCTCACCGTCACCCAAGAAGGTATTGTTGCCGTGGTCTTTAAATATTGTGATGACAATAAACTCCCTTTACTGGACTTAAAGGATTTTAAGAAGGTGCTGCAATATGCGACTGGGGAAGGGAAGAAAGAATTTCAAGCTGCTTACGGACGTATCTCTACCAGTTCAACGGGCACCATCTTACGAAAGATCATAGAACTGGAGCAACAGGGGGCTGAACAATTTTTCGGCGAAAAATCGTTTGAGGTGGATGATTTGGTCCGGATAAACGAAAATGGCCTTGGTTATATCAACATCATCCGCTTGACCGACATACAGGACCGCCCCAAATTGTTCTCTACCTTTATGTTGAGCTTGCTCGCCGAAATTTATTCCACATTTCCTGAACAGGGTGATAGTGATCGGCCCGAATTGATCTTATTTATTGACGAGGCCCATCTGATCTTTAAGGAAGCTTCAAAAGCACTTTTAGAACAGATTGAAAGCATCGTAAAATTGATACGCTCGAAAGGTATTGGGCTGTACTTCGTCACCCAAAACCCTACCGATGTGCCCGATGCGGTTTTGTCACAGTTGGGGCTGAAAGTGCAACATGCCCTTCGCGCTTTCACCGCAAAAGACAGAAAGGCCATTAAACTCACCGCAGAAAACTACCCCGATTCTGAATTCTATAACACAAAAAAGGTGTTGACTTCACTGGGTATTGGCGAAGCCCTGATTTCGGCCCTGGATGAAAAAGGACGACCTACCCCATTGGCCGCGACCCTACTCCGTGCACCGATGAGCCGTATGGACGTGCTGACCGATAGTGAACTCAAAGAAGCCATAAGCACATCGAAACTGGTCAAAAAATACAATGATGACATCGACAGGGAAAGCGCATACGAAATCTTGAACGATAAAATCGTACAAGCCGAACGGGAAGCCGAAAAAGAGAAGGAACGAAAAGCAACTACTAGAAAAAGAACCACATCATCACGAAGAAGTACACGAATGAACCCCGTAGTGAAAGTGTTGACCAGTGCCACTTTCATACGTGGGGTCCTCGGGGTTTTGAAAAAAGTGATCCGATAACAAGCCAGATGAAAAAAATTACCGCGGTAATAGCCGTTTTGATATGTTTATGGTGTGTGCAGTGCGCCGAAAAGGACACCACTTTTTTGATAACCCCTGAAAGGGTGGGTAAACTGGACAAGATCAGTTTGGTCAGCGACCTTGATTTGATCTACGCAAATGATTCTGTGGTCAAAGACACTTTTCGCCTCAACGTAGGATCAAAGACCAGAAAAATAAAGATTTATGAAAAGGGGGGGAAACACTTATTGACCTTGACACCTAATCAAGATAGCATCCCCACCATTGAAAACATACAGATTTTCGATCCACGCTTTCGCACCGCAAAGGGTATCGGTCTAAACGCCAACTTTAAGAAAATTCAAACCAACCATTCCATCAAAAAGATAGTGACCACACTCCACAGTGTTGTCATCTTTTTAAAGGACAGTGACATGTATTTCACCATCGACAAGCGTGAATTGCCGGCAAACCTTCGGTTCACCACATCATCCATAGAAGCTGTTCAAATACCCGATGAAGCCAAGATCAAATACTTTATGATCGGTTGGGACCAAAATTAAACCGATTTCCGCACTTGTTAATTTATTCCCAACCAGTAGCTTTCTGTTTTTCGTTTTGGCTATTTTATTGCAAAACCTGCCAAAATGAAAACAAGATTTTTTACTGTACTGGCCTATTTTTTAATATTGTCAACCCATGGCCAATATCCTTTTGAACCTTCAATTGTGCATCCTTTCGGACTCCCAAACCCTGATGCACCAAAAGAGCTTTTGGATTTTGCCCCATTGATAGGAGAGTGCAACTGTACCTCTCAAGTGCGCAAAGCCGATCAAACTTGGGCCGAACCAGTACCTATGACCTGGCGGTTCAAATACATTATGAACGGGATGGCCATACAGGATGAAACCCTGAAAACAGATGGCACCTATTCAGGAAGTATACGACAGTTTATTCCTGATAGTACACGTTGGTACGTGCACTACTATAGTTTTCAATCACCTTCGACCAGCTTGCCGACATGGGAAGGCAACAGAACAACGGATGGAAAAATCGTGCTTTACCGTGAACAAAAGGCACCGAACGGTATGGACGGTTCGTATCGACTTACTTTTTATGCCATTAACGAGCAAGGTTTCAAATGGATTGGGGAATGGGTGGATCCCACGGCATCTGTTGTTTTTCCAACGTGGAAGATTGATTGCAGTAATGGAAAAATGGCTTCGAAATCGAAACATGAAATGGACAAAGCAAAGATCATTGAAGCATCTAACAACTTTTCAAAAGCGTACCGAAATGCCGATTTGGAGGCTCTTATGAATGTGTATACCGAAGACGCAAAAATATTTCCAACACGCCTTGACATTTTAGAGGGTGAGCAACTAAAGGAATATTGGACACCTAAAGACAACGGTTATAAAATTGTTCATCATAAAATCACTTCTGAACAGCTCCAGTTTTTTGGCAATTATGCACATGACTATGGCTACTATGAAGGAAAGACCCAAAAACCTGATGGTACTGTCAATGATTGGAAAGGAAAATATGTGGTCATTTGGCGGAAAGAAAACGATCAATGGAAAATGTACCTTGATATCTGGAATGGGATCAACAACTAAGCTAGGCCATACTTTTCACGATTGGCCAGCACTTTTGGACTGTTCTGTTGCATCCATTCTGTAAGTTCAAGTAACCGTTCTACATACGACTTGCCAAAATCGGTCAGACGGTATTCAACCCGTATGGGAACTTCGGCATAAGCCTTTCGAGAAATATAGCCATCGCCCTCAAGCACTTTCAGGCGTTGGCTCAAGACCTTGTTCGAAATACCGTACACGTATTTCTTTAGCTTATTGAAACGAAGCACTGGAAAATAGCCCAACCACAAAATGATCAAAATACTCCACTGATCAGAGGCCACCGACATCACGTCGCGTACCGGACATAGTTCAGGAGGGTGCTTGTAATCGAGATGCCCAAACATTTTTTCTAACTTTTCTACAGTACTAATCGCTTGATTTTCAGTTACAGTTTCCATGATTTCACTTGGTTTTGAATGGGTGACCCCTTTTATGCTATGAAATGAATACGTATTTTTAGTTTCAATTAAAGAGTAAGTTACAAAAAGTAACCAAATGAAAAAACTGATTGCCAAAGCTCTTCCCCTGATCTACGGAAAATATTTTAACCTCATTGCTTTAGTATGCCCTAAAAAAGCCGCAGAAAAAGCATTTACCCTTTTTTGCACCATACGAAAAGGTAGGGTACTGCCCAGACAAAAAGACTTTTTAGATAATGCCAAAGCTGATGTGTTGCCCAGTGCAGGACATCAAATTCAAACTTATCAATGGCCAGGCAAAAAAGAAACCGTTCTTTTGGTACATGGGTGGGAGAGCAATGCGTTTAGGTGGCGTAATTTGATAGAAAAACTTAGAGCGGCCGATTTTAATGTTGTCGCATTTGACGCACCAGGCCACGGCAACTCTTCAGGGCAAATGCTCTATGTACCACTTTATAGTGATTGTTTGCAAGATGTGATACAAAAGTACGACCCCAAGTATCTTGTCGGCCATTCGGTCGGGGGAATGACCATTTTATACAATGATCACAAAAACCAAAATGCAAAAATCGAAAAAATGGTGACCATTGGCTCCCCGTCAGAGTTTTATGAAATCATGGACCATTTTCAAGATGTATTGAAATTCAACCATCATGTCATGAAAGCGCTTGATGCTTACGTTTTTGAACGCTTTGCCATGCATATCAACGATTTTTCATCTTCGGTCTTTGTGGGTTCAAACACTAAAAAGGGATTGCTCTTTCATGACCGGTTGGACCAATTGGCACCTTACCACGCCTCTGAAAAAGTACATAAAGACTGGAAAGGCAGCAGGCTTGTATCAACGGAAGGATTGGGTCATTCGATGCACCAGGAAGAAGTGAACGACCAAATCATTGAATTTTTGGAGACTTAAAAAAGATACGCTAATTTTCAACAAAGTATAGCTCATGCATACCATCACTCCTTTTCATGTTGCGATTCCGGTTCACAACCTCGATGAATGTCGAACTTTTTACCGTGACGTTCTTGGTTGTGAAGAAGGTCGCAGCAGTGACCATTGGGTTGATTTTAATCTGTTTGGGCACCAAGTGGTCATTCACTATAAACCCAAGTCACAGGAACAACTGCATACCAATGCCGTAGATGGAAAAAATGTTCCCGTACCCCATTATGGTGTGGTATTGCCCTGGAAGACCTTTCATTCCTTTTCAAGGGAACTGCAAAACAAAAAGGTCAATTTCATCATCGAACCGTATATTCGATTTCAGGGCGAGGTGGGAGAGCAGGCTACCATGTTCTTTTTAGACCCTGCGGGAAATGCCCTGGAATTCAAGGCTTTTAAAGATATGTCGCAACTTTTTGAAAAATAGTCGCCAATCCTACTTTTTCGAAAGCCGAAGATTCACATCTCCCTCGGCCTCAATTTTCGGGCAATCCTTCACTAACCCATTGATCAACAATATTTCTTGTGGCTACGGGTAAGAGACCATCTTGGGGCATGGGGTTTGCCGTACTGTTTATTCTTCCCACCAAATCCCTAGTCTCCACTGAACTAACTACATCTTCATAGGTGGTCAGGGGCATGGGGGCCCCATTTGTGGGTGGGTTTGAATGGCATGATGTACAAGAGGCCGACATAATTGGCCGAATATCATCGTCATAGGTAACGGTAACCGATACCCCATCATCATCTTCTATTTGCACTAAATCATCTTCGCTATCGTTCGAACAGGCATTGCCCAAAACAAGACAAAAGGCCAAGAGTGCAGGTTTCATAAGGTTTTTCATAGCAGACCATTTTAAAAACATATACCAAAATCAAAAGTTCAAAGTAAAATCTATCGATTTACCATTTGAGCTTTACTTTCATTGCTTTGCCCTAGGAAAAAGAACACTACTTACCATAACGACAGGTACAGTACTTTATTTTTTAACATTTATGGTTATTTCTACGCACCCCATAAGGATATCGGTAAAGCAACGTCAGCATTTGTGACCAATGTTCCGACCCAAATAAAAGCCTTTGGGACACCCCTGCACAAACTTCAAAAAAAATGATGGTTAAAGTGTTTGAGGTAAAGGCTTCACATGCATTTTACATGTGGTGTTAGCCCAAGACCAAGCCCTTTTTCTTTACCCATAAGTAGGCAAAGACCATATTTGGAACCCAGCACAACCATGCCACCACTTTGTAGGCCGGCAAAAATCCACCGAATGTGATGGTCAATGGGCAGCCAAGCCTAAGGTGACTGCTGCAAAACAAGCAGCATAACTATAGGCCATCATACCTTGATGTAGTGACACATCTTTTCTGCGAATGGCAACGTATGCCCGAAGCGTTGTGTACAACTAGATGCATCCCAAACTGATGAACCCAAAAGAGGCAATCCATCCTACTGTGGCGAAAAAACCAATATACACTGCACAAACACCACTTAAAAAGACCGGGAAGACATAGATTTTTCCAAGATTTTTGTGAAGTGCAAGCTTCTTTGTCCGTAGTTTTTTGCTAAACTGCGACCATCCGGGTCATCAACGCAATTCCCCCGAAAACAATATGCCCATAAAACCCGGTGTTCCATTGGGTGTGCTTGACAATAGCACAACTAATTTAGAGTTCAAAAGACCAACTGTTCCATCGGTCAAAAGGTACATTAACGGATACAACCCCACGCCCATAGCCAAAAAGGTGAAGACCAACCAGACCATTCTAATTGTCCTCATTTCAACGGTATTTCCAGCTCGTTAAATCAGCATCTTTAGGGGCCGTTTTGGCAATGCGTTCCATAATCTTGGGCACGTACATGCTGTTGTAGCGCAATCGACTGATATGGTTAGGGTTCTCTTGATCCCCGTTCCAACAATGTTCTGCCCGATCCCCATAGTCAACTTCTCCACCATAATAGGGATCTGAAGTATTTTCTAAGAATTCTTCCATCAAATAGACGGCATTGTTTAGGTAATAGTTATCCATATCTCCGCAATAGATGTGTATTTTTCCCTGGAGTTTCTCCCCTAGTTTATCCCAGTCCCGTTCCAGAATATGCCGTAAATCGTAATTTTCTTTCCAATATTCAGCAACACTGGGGTTAATATCTCCATTCATTTTGTTCCACAGACGTTCTGGGTAACCATCTTTCCCTTGGGGGGAATAGGTGGCTTCCCAAATATCCCATTGCTGTCCTGACCGGGATTTAGTACCCAAAACCAATTCTAAATGGTTGTATTCACGTACAGTGGTCTGTACATGCCCAAGATAATCGCGGTGCGCAGGTACTTCAGTGGGTTTATGTTCACTTTCGTAGTGGTAGGCATTTTGATCTTCATAGATATTGGTAAGACAATATGCCCTAAAATCAATCGGATCAGGACATGCGGCAAAGCAACCGTTGTATTCTTCAGGATATTTTACTTGTACCGCCAAGGCTTCCCAACCTCCCGTCGAACCTCCATATAAAAACCGTGACCACCCTTTGCCAATACCCCTAAACTCTTTTTCAATATGGGGAACCAATTCATAGGTGATGGCATCCCCATATGGGCCTTGACTGGCTGAATTCACCGCATAAGAGTCGTCATAATATGGGGTAGGGTGCTGAATTTCCACAATCAAAAACCTTGGAAAATCAGGTTGGTTCCATCGTTGGTAAAATTCGTAGGCCTCTTTTTGTTGTATGATATTATACCCTTTCACATCGAAACGGGCTGAATAATCAGGCTGCAGTTCAGGATCGGAAGGCGTAGTTCTAAATCCGCCAAAATCAGCGGGGAAGTGTCCGTGGAAAATCATTAACGGATAGTGCGCTTCAGGATGTTCTTCAAATCCTTTGGGCAACAAGACATGGGCACCCAAATACATGTCCCTGCCCCAAAACTTAGATAGCTTTTCAGATTTGATCTTAATATGCTTGATCCACTCGGTATCTTCAGGTTCTTCGATCGGTGGAATGACCTGGTCCATCACCACTTCAACATTTTGTGATCCGCCTTTACCAATGGTAATCTTGAACGGTTTACTGTATAAATTACCGGGAGAACGATTCCATTGTTGGCCTTCGCCATTATCCATGGGTAATTTGACCTCATGCCCTGTTGCAAGGTTAAACGTCTCGTAAACGTGTAACAAGGCTTGCACAGAGTAGTCTCCTGGGGGTAGCTTTGACAGACCTTCATAAGGAAAACCAAATACCGAGTCGTCAAAAACCAGTTGCTGTCCGGGTTGCATTCCCTCAACATCCATTCCAAATATCGGTTGTGCATTCCGTCCAGCATTTATTTGAAAGCGCGGTTCTTTTTCGTCATTCTTGCCCAGCATCAACAATAATCTGCCATCTAAGTCGGTAGTGCCCACACTTTCAGAAAAAGAAACTGCAATTTTAACTTTTTCCACAGATTTCTTTTTGCATCCCCACACAAATGCAATAGCTATGACAAACAAAAGGGATCGGTACTTCATGTCGGTTCTTTTGTCTCTTAAGATAGGGATTTTAGCTTGGGATTTAAAAGTATTTTGTCAGGTAACACGGTGCCGTTACCGCTGTGCAGTTTATCGAATTCATGGGTGCAAGAACAAGATTAAAAGGCCATTCCCCGTTATTCTCTCAATAAGAGTACCCAAACTTTACTAAACCATGAAAACAATACTACTGTTGTTGACGGTATTTTTTACCGGTCTAGCACTCACGGGCTGTACCAATGATGAGGGTGATAATGATATTGATGTCATTACCCCTACCGATGATGAAGAGAATCTGTTCAACGGTTCAGAAAGTCCTCAGAAAGGCTAAAAAACCCCTGTCAAAACAGGGGTCTCCATGTATCACAATTTTGGTGAGAGGGTTAATTGAACCCGAGTTCTTCCATCTTTTTTTCGGCCCTGCTGGATATTTTCTTAAATCTTTGCCCATACGACTCGTTATTGGAGCAAGAAATCGCTAAGCTCATCCATTGCTGCGACCATGATGAGGCTTCCACAGCCATTTCTTGATATTCTTTAGATGTTACCGCACCCATCGGATTGTCTTTGTATTTTTCAAAAAAAGCAACATATTTATCCATCCAATCTTCATATTGATCGATAAATTCATCGCAGTCCTTAGCCTTTTCAAATCTGTCTGGATCTTTCGACCCATTTTTAGAATCTGAAAATGACACTTCAGTACCATCGATTGGAGTTTTATCTTTTTCTTCTTTATCCTTGCACCCGAAGATACAAAGGGAAATCAATAACAGGAACAAGATTGGCTTTTTCATTATGGTGGTGTTTAAGAGCGAAAATTATTATGTTGCCCAATATTTTAAAGATAAGCGATTTACTTATACCTATCTATGCAATACAAATTCCACCCTTCTGTTCATCGCCCAGGCTTTTTCACTATTTTCTGGTGCTATGGGTTTTTCCTCTCCATATCCCTTGCTTGATAAACGGTATCGTTTTATCCCCTTTGAAATCAGATAATCCCGCACGGCATTGGCCCGATTTTCTGATAGTATCAGGTTGGATTCATTGCTTCCGTTCGCATCGGTATGCCCTTCAATGGTCACTTCGGTATCAGGATGGTCTTGCAATAGTTTCAAGATTTTATCCAGCGCGGGGTATGATTCAGGTTTTATGGTGTATTTGTTGGTATCAAAATAAATATCCTGTACCACAATTCGACCATTGGTGACCAAGCGCTCATATAATGGCAGACCGTCTTTGGCAATGGTAAAGTAATTGACCCGTGCCTTCATGTAGCCATCACCACTACTCGAATTGGGCGATAGGGTATAGAGACTGAGATGGGTAAGCTCCCTGACATTGATATCGGGATTATTGACCAATTGTTGCCCATTTACAATGACCTTTAAATTGCCCTGATTAAAGGAAATTTGCGAGGTATACCACCCTGGATTTTGCTTCCCAGCCATATAGACGACTTGATCGGATCCTGGGGCAACATTGGTACTTCTCAAGTAAATCTTGTAGGCCGGCCGGGTGCTTTTTGCACCATGGAACTGAATGATATATGCCTCATTGCCACGCTGCCAGAAGAAATGCTCCAATTCAAGCTTGAAAGAATCGCCAAGGTATTCATCAATATCAAAAGAAGGCTTGATGACGCTTTTGTTAGAGACCATTTGTACCACCCCATCAATTTTTCCTTGGTTTTCAAATACCCCATTTTCGACAGTACCACTGATTTGGGTCCATTTTTTTGGAAATTCTCCAGGGCTTTCATTATCAAAATCATCATGAAAGATGATGTCGCCCCTATTGATAAACCCACGATCGACCACATACGTTTTCATTTGACCTGTAGTTCCCTTTTCAGATTGTTTGGGGTCTTCTTTTTTTCCGTTGAGCTCGTCATCGACAACATCAACTACCTTGTCTTCAACTTTGTTCTTTACTTTTTTCAACAGCCCCTGCCCGTGGACCTGCACTACCAATAGATAGAGAAAAAATGTGAAAGCCATTTTTGTTGGATTTAGTGTTCCCATCTGGATATTTTTATAATTAACAATACCCAAATCTCTGTTTTTGAGATACTTGCGTCAATCGCCCAAATGGGGTATTTGTATTCAAAGGCCTTATATCAACTTTTGCTTTATCGCTTTGTAAATG
Organism: Bacteroidota bacterium; assembly: GCA_039184335.1. Lineage (GTDB taxonomy): Bacteria > Bacteroidota > Bacteroidia > Flavobacteriales > Flavobacteriaceae > JBCDBD01. The sequence continues at coordinate 27,729 of JBCDBD010000012.1, forward strand.
GCCTCTGCGCGATTTTTGACGTGTAATTTTGAATAAATGTTCTTGATATGTGTCTTAACGGTATGCGGGCTTAGAAAGAGGGCTTCGGCAATCTCTTTATAGTTCATGCCCTTGGCCAACATCTTTAGTATTTCGGTCTCACGTTCTGATAGGGGGTTGTCGATAATTCGAAATGAATTGATGATTCGTCGAGCAATTCGGCTGCTCATAGGAGCACCACCTTCATAGACCTCTCGAATATGGACCAATAGTTGTGCCGGACTGGTATCTTTTAGCAAATATCCTGAGGCTCCCGCGCATAGCGACTCAAATATGGAATCGTCGTCTGATTGCACCGTAAGCATGATAATATCCAGCAATGGATTTTCCGATTTCAGCTGACGTGTCACCTCTATCCCCGATTTGCCAGGAAGATCGATATCCATCAAGACAATATCAAGGGGCAATGTAGTTATTGAGGCTAGGGCCGATTCCCCATCAGGAAAGGCATATTTGCAAGAAAAACCAGTCGATCCATCTAAAATAAGTTGTAAGGTCTGACGAATTTCATTTTCATCTTCAACTAGGGCAATATGAATATTTTGAACTGGCATGTTTTTACAAGTTACTGATCTTGTGGGTAACATGTATCCCCCAAATGGGGTATTCTCTCCAGTCGGATCAGTGTTCCCGTTGTGGTAGATGTTATAGTAAGTACAGCTCCTATAGTGTCAGATCGGGTTTTCATATTTTTCAACCCCCTTCCCTTTGATCTAGAGGCGACATCAAACCCTTTACCATCATCCAAAAATTCCATAACCGAAAATTGCCCATCACTTTTGAGATTGAGTTCTGCCTTGGTCCCTGTCGAATATTTGAGACCATTGGTCATGGCCTCCTTAAAGATCAGTATAAGCTGTTTCTTGGCCATGGGACTCAACAACAAATCTGAAAAATGTTCTTCATAAGTACTGCTCCTAAAATCAATGCTACTTTGCTCGAACATCTCCTCTCCAAACTCCTTTAAGCGTAAAAAGGTGTCACCCAAACTGTCTTTCTGGGGGTCAATTACCCAAAGTAGATCTCGAAACCCTGTGGATAATCCTTTCACATTATACCGAATTTTATTGAAAAATGGAGTGGGATCCAACCCTTGCGTCCAGTTGCGCTCTGCCATGGTCAAAAACATGGATATTTTGGTGACCATAGAACCCAGTTCATCATGAAAATCAGCGGCATTCTCTTGGCGTAGCTGTTCACGTTCTTTGATAAGGGCGGTTTCCAATTGGTTCTTCTGTTCTAGCTCCCACTCTTTTTTTCGCACACGCGCCAAATAAAACAAACGCAACAAAACTGAAAAAAGAACCAAGTAAAGTGCATAGGCCCAAGGTGACCTCCAAAATGGAGGTTTTATGGTTACGTGTAATTTTATTGCGTTATTGGACCATTGCCCCAAACTATTGGCACCATCCAATATAATCTCATATTCGCCTGACGGTAAATTGTAATAGGTAAGCTCTGAAAGATTACCCGTCTCTATCCAAGTATTGCTTAAAGGTAAAAATTTGTGCCGGTATTGATTCGCTCCGGGATTCTGAAAATCCAGAGCAGCGTAACGGATCTTTAGGGAATTCTCAATATGTGAAAGCTTAAGTGACCCTTTTTTGACTCGGTCGTCGATTGGTTGAAAGCCACCATGTTTCTTACCAATACTTTCCACATTGGTCAATGCCAATTGAAAACTCGAGTTATTGTTGCCCAAGTCGCAACGTTCACTGAAAATGGTAATGCCGTCCCTACTTCCTATAAATACATTATCTTGGGTATCGATCCAAATGGCATTACGGTATGGAATGTTGTCAACCAACCCATCTTTGGTTGTATAGTGCTGCCTGTCTACAAAAGTTTTTGATGCATTGTCAAATTTTGCCTTTAAGATGCCGTTGGTCGTACCTATCCATAAATTCCCTTTCATATCCTCTTGTATACCCAAAATATATTCCGATGGCATTCCTTCTGCATGCCCGAATTGAAGGAATTCATCTTCTTCTGGCGCATATAGGTTGAGCCCTCTCTGGGTGGCAATCCAGAGATTATCATTACTGTCTTTAAATATTTTTTTAATTGAGTTATTGCTCAGTGCAGTCGGGTTACCGAAGACGTTGGTATAATTTTCAAACGTACCCGCTCCAGAGTCATCCAAGAGCCTACTGACACCACTGAAAGTGCCTATCCAAATATTATCGTTTTCATCATGCTCGATATGCATGGCTTGGGTGTTGACGAGACGCCCGTTTTCTTTTTTATCGGCCGTAAAAACCTTTACCAAGGGTTTTTCCATATCGCCGTTTTTAAGATTTAAATGCACCAACCCCAAATAATTACCTACCCAAAACACATTGTCTTCAACCTCGTATATTTCATGGCAATGATTGTGGGGCAAGCCATCTTCGACGGTGTATCTCTTGAAGGTACCAGGTTGATACCTATCATCGAGTTGTGTCACAAAAAGCCCTCCATCTGCCCCTATCCATAACCTATTTGTACTGTCTATGAACAAATTTCGGGCTTGTTGCATATGACTTTCAGCGAAAACCAAATACTCTATCGGACACTTATTCTCCAATACATCTTGTTTTTTCAGCTTGTACAGTTTGGTAGGGGTGGTGACCCATAAATTACCTCCCCCATCTTCAATCATGGCGTAGATACCTTTGAAATCATCTAGACAGCCGTACGGTGGAAAAGTTGAAATCTCACTTTCATCAATACTAAACTTGTATAGTCCGTTCGTGTTTGCAAACCAAACATTGTTTTGACGGTCTTGAAAGACCGCATTTGAAGCATCTGAAATCGCTAAGAACCCATTCTTTGCGACTATTTTCTGCTCTACCAATCGTTCGCCGGCAATACTGAACTTTTTGATCTCGTGCTTCCAGTTGGCCAACCAAATACTACCATTACGGTCTATAATGGATCCTTCAACAGTGTAGCCGCCTTCTTTTTTTCCAGCTACGTTCAAAAATTGGGAAACCGCTAAAAAATTCCCTTTCAACTTCCCCTTAAGTAACCCGTGGCTTGAATCGATGATGTAAAGACTGTCATTGTATTGCTGAATTCGGTAATACCCTATATCGATTTCTTGTAAGTCTTCGTGATATTGTAGATTTACTTTATCGAACAAAAACCTATTCACTGTATTCTTGAGATAGAGCTCGTCATTGGCAGCGGCCCAAATATTGCCTAAACGGTCTTCTGTAACTGACCAAACGGTACCTTTTGATACTGCTATTTCTTTACCGTCACCTTCTAAAAGATGGATGATCTCTTCATCAGGTCCCCTAAAAAAGATACCTCCGTAAGTAGCTATCCATAAATTGGCATTACTATCTTCAAAAACATTGAGGATATATTCTTCATTTTCAGTTGCATTCTTGAGCAGAGGGATGTGGGTAATCAAATTGTTCTCAAGTGTATGCAACCCTTTTGGCGTACCAATCCAAAGCTTGCCGTCTTTTGTCTCAAGAATCGTGTTTATCTTATTATCACGCAATCCAACAGTATCTTTTAGTGATGCCAAATATGGTTTGAATTCTTGACCATCAAAACGATATAACCCATTGTTACCAGCTACCCAGATAAAGCCATTACTATCTTGAATTACGTCATGAACAATACGGGAGGGAAGTCCATTGTTATCAGCATATCTGGTTACCTTATAGTTTTGTGGGAATACAACTGTCGTGTACATGAAAAAGAACGGCAATAACCTCAAAAAACGACAATGATATCTAGAGCGACTTTTTATTCTATGGGCTACCATTACAAACCTTTTCAACCATACGGTGAGCTCCAAAGTTAATTGTATTCAATTGAAAATCAACACCTATAAAGTTGATTTTATGTAAAGTGAATTTGTTGTCGCTACATGTGCCGTTCGCGGGCCAGTAGGGTATTCTTTAAGAGCATGGCAATCGTCATGGGACCGACACCACCTGGAACAGGTGTTATGTAAGATGCTTTTTTGCTTACATTTTCGAAATCGACGTCCCCAGTAATATAATACCCCCTTTCCCTGGTTGCATCTGGTACACGGGTAATACCAACGTCGATGACCACAACACCCTCTTTGACCATATCGGCCTTTAGAAAATTTGGGGCTCCGAGCGCTGAAACCACAATATCGGCCTGTAACGTCAATTCCTTTAAATTTTGGGTCCTGCTATGGGCAAGGGTAACGGTAGCATCTGCAGCCTTGCCTTTCTGGCTCATCAGAATACTTATGGGTCGCCCCACAATATGGCTTCGGCCAATGACGACGGTATGCTTACCCGAAGTTTCAACCTCATAACGCTTCAGCAGTTCCATGATTCCGAATGGGGTAGCTGGTATGAACGATTCCATATCCAAGGCCATTTTACCAAAATTGGTCGGATGAAAGCCATCAACATCTTTGTTGGGATGAACTGCCATCAACACTTTTTGCTCATCGATGTGCTTTGGCAAAGGTAGTTGTACGATATAGCCATCAATGGTTTTATTGTTGTTTAATTCTTCTACTTGCTTCAGCAATGTTGCTTCAGTGGTTTCTTCTGGGAGATGGATCAATGTGGACTCAAAACCGATTTTTTTGCAGGAACGGACTTTGCTGCCAACATAAGTCAAACTGGCACCGTCATTGCCCACGAGTACTGCGGCCAAATGGGGCACTTTTTCGCCCCGCTCTTTCATTTGGCCAACTTGTAAAGCAATCTCTTCCTTGATTTGGTTGGCTGTTCTTTTTCCGTCCAATAGTTCCATTACCGCATATTTTGCATCATTTGCATCATTTTTTTGCCCCCGCCACCTTGCATCATCTTCATCATTTTGCTCATTTGGTTGAACTGCTTCAACAATTGGTTCACATCTTGAATAGATCGACCACTGCCCTGGGCAATGCGCTTTTTTCGACTTGAGTTCAATTTTGACGGATTGGAGCGCTCATCTGGGGTCATGGAATAGATGATCGCCTCAATATGCTTGAATGCATCATCGTCAATATCCAATCCCTTAAGGGCTTTTCCCATACCCGGGATCATCCCCATCAGATCTTTCATATTGCCCATTTTCTTGATCTGTTGGATTTGGCTCAAGAAATCATCAAAACCGAAGCGGTTCTTGGCAATTTTTTTCTGGATTTTACGAGCCTGCTCCTCATCAAATTGTTCTTGGGCACGCTCGACCAGGGAGACGACATCACCCATTCCCAAAATACGATCGGCCATTCGAGATGGGTAAAAGACATCAATTGCCTCCATTTTTTCCCCTGTACCAATAAATTTGATAGGCTTGTCAACCACTGATTTTATGGATATCGCCGCTCCGCCACGGGTATCACCATCAAGTTTGGTCAAAATGACCCCATCAAAATTCAACACATCATTAAATGCCTTAGCTGTATTGACCGCATCTTGACCCGTCATGGAATCAACCACAAACAAAGTCTCTTGCGGACTGACCGTCTTATGGATATTGGCAATTTCGGTCATCATCTGCTCATCAACGGCCAAACGACCCGCCGTATCGATGATGACTACATTGTTACCATTTGCCTTGGCCTGTTGAATACCTGCTTGGGCTATGGCCACCGGATCTTGGTTTTCGCTATCGGAATAGACCGCAACACCTACTTGTTCACCAACTATGTGCAATTGGTCGATGGCAGCCGGGCGATAGACATCACAAGCCACCAAAAGTGGTTTTTTGCTTTTCTTGTTTTTAAGGTAGTTGGCCAGTTTGCCCGAAAAAGTGGTCTTACCAGAACCTTGGAGACCCGACATCAAAATCACTGAAAGGTTACCTGATAAATTGAGCTCTGTGGCGTCGCCACCCATCAACTCGGTCAGTTCATCCTTCACGATCTTGACCATCAATTGCCCTGGCTGTAAGGTGGTCAACACGTTTTGGCCCAAGGCCTTTTCCTTTACCCTATTGGTAAATTCCTTGGCTATCTTAAAATTGACATCAGCGTCCAACAAGGCACGACGTACTTCTTTCAAGGTTTCGGCAACATTGATTTCAGTAATCTGACCATGGCCCTTGAGCACATGGAGGGCCTTGTCGAGCTTTTCACTTAAATTATCAAACATCTACGTACTGCATTTTTAGGGAAGCACAAATTTAAGAATAAAAAGAAAAGGACAGCCTTCCCCAAGGCTGTCCTTTTCAAAAAAGACTAGGGGGCAAAAAAGGGTTATAATTTCTTTTCGAAGACCAGGGTCTTATAATTTACCTCTTCATCTTCATACACCAGCATGATGCGTTCTGAAGAAAATTCGACCACATACCAAGGTTCAGTAAGTTCCCCAAAAGTACCGTCACCACCAAGGTTTAAGTAAAACTGAACATTATCTCCAGTATTTCTGATAGCACGCCAAACACCAGCCACTATGGGATCATCATTGATGGATACCTCAACTTGGTTGAAGTTGGAAAATCCAAAATCCATTCCTTGGTAATTTTCGGTCCCATCGACACCTTCGTTGTCGTATAAGGTTATGTTCCATAGTCCACCAAGCACACTATTTCTTATTTCGGCTACCTCATCATCATCTGCGTTATCATCACAAATTTTTTGCAGCACCATTTTATAGTCAATGGTTTCATCTTTTAAGACTATCCGAGTGGTCTCTACAACACTTTCGCCAAAAATATCGACTACAGGCCATTCGAGAGTTACTGCGTTTTCAGCCATAATTTCAATGAATAGGGTGCGCATGCCTTCTTCATTGGCCCCTACTTCCCAAGTTCCATCGAAAATGGAGATACCGTCTCCCAAGGTCACCATACCGTCTTCCCCGAATATGAACTCGAACCCTAAAAGTCTTTTGACATCTTCACCTTGCAGTTTCAGGTCTTCAATGATCCATTCGCATTCCTTTAGCGTATTGGTCAAGGTTTCAATACTGATGATCCCGTTATCACCATCATCATCGTCACCATCATCATCATCGTCACCATCATCGTCGTCGTCGTCACAATGTTGCCTTAAAATGATCCTATTGCCTTCATCAGCGTATAACTTGATCTTATGTTCATTAATTTCATACACCAACCATTCTAAAGAGAAATCAACCAATACATCAAATGCCAGGTTCAATACCGCACCACGATCAGAAATGCTGGAGGTCCACTCCCCGTTCAATACATTGCCTTCTCTATCTTTAACGGTAACACCACCATCTTCTGTAAAGATCATCAGATACTCTATGTATTGATCGGTCTGATTGACATCATTTCTTTTGACTTCGAGTACCACCCAAGGACACTCAACCAAAAGATGGTTCAATCGTTCCAATGAAAAATCATCATCATTGAAATCATCATCATCGTCTTCATCACATTCATCTTCTGCGGTTTCCAAGGCATTGGCCAACTCTGCATTGCTATCGACAACAATTTCGGTCCCATCATACTTTTTCAGTGTGATCGGAAAATCAAGACTTACCAGATCATCGTCTTCAAGACCGTTCAAAAAATGTTGCAGTTCACGGTCACTTGTCACCGTCACATTCCCTGTTTGCTGTTCGTTGATATCAAAGGTGAACAAGGTGATAGGGTATACAAAATCGATACATTCGATATCATCGTCTTCTCCCCCTTCTAGGCACTCATCAATAAAATCTTCTAAAAGATCGGCGCTTTCAATGACCACTTCAGTAAAATCGGCCAAGGTGATGGTAATCGGAAAAATAATCTCCAAGATATCGGTATCATCATCAAATTCATCAAAAACCGCTTCAATCAGTTCAAGGTCTTCGATGGCATCAATGGTAATTTGCACACCATTGACATCGACCGTGTATGGGAACTCGATGGCAACACAGCTTGCGCCATCTACAATATTATCAAACGACCCATCATTCGAGGCTGTTTTTACAATCAACTCGGCAGTAGATGAACCTGCCATAAGGGTCTCTTGCCCATTGTCACCGATTTCTTCAAACTCATCTTGACAAGACGTGAAATTGAGCGCCGTGACAAGCAGGCCAACACACAATAAGCTATAAATCAACTTTTTCATAAGGATTTGGATTTTTTTGTTGTTCGTACGACCATGAAACAATCCGCTTTTAAAAAACCCTACCCTTTTCTTAATTTTTTTAAAATATCTTTGACAAACTGTTAAGCCATTTGCATGGACAATGTTTGTGAAGAGCAGGTCTTCAGCATTATTTTCAAAACCAATTCTAAAACGGTTTTCAATTACATATATTATAAGTTCGGTAATGCGGAAAAAGCACATGATGCCGTACAAGAAGCGTTTGTGAAATTGTGGCAGAATTGCGCCAAAGTGAGCCCTGAAAAAGCAAAGTCTTATTTGTATACCGTAGCGAACAATTTATACCTGAATGTGATAAAGGCAGAAAAGGTACGGTTGAAATATGCCAATCAACATTCTGGTTCCATTTCAAGTGAATCGCCTGAATATGTTCTGGAAGAGAAACAGTTCAAAGAAAAGCTAGACGATGCCCTGAACAGTTTGCCTGAAAACCAACGGGTCACTTTTTTGTTGAATCGGGTAGATGGGAAAAAATATGCAGAGATTGCCGAAATGGAAGGAGTGGGCATCAAGGCCATCGAAAAACGAATGCATTTGGCCTTAAAGGCATTGCGTGAAAAAATCGAGGGAATCTAATCTTTAGCAATAATGTTGTCGGGCAGTAATTTGTTGGTGACTTATGGCAATTGAGTGAAAAACCGATGATTTTACCACAACTGTTTTTAGTTCAAAATTGTTGATTGCAAATGCATATCAAAAGAAAAGTAGGGTTTTTTGAACCTAAGTTGTTGTAACAGTGTAAAGCATAGAACTCATGCAAGAAAATTATTTGGCTAAATGGCTTAATGACGAACTCTCTGAGGAAGAACTCGCCACTTTCAGAAAGTCTGACACTTATGCTACCTATCAAAGAATTCGAGAGGCTTCCACCCAAATGGAGGCCCCGGAATTTGACATTGATCAAGCATGGTCCACCCTTAAATCTGGGGTATCAGTCAATGAACCCAAAGTGCTCCCATTTCGTCCTTATAAGAAATTCTTGCGTGTGGCTGCCATAATAGCGGTCATGCTGGCCGGTTCTTACTTTTACCTAGGCACTTTAGATGAAACCTATAAGACCCAATTGGCCGAACGTACCGAAGTTATTCTGCCCGACAATTCTGAAATTACCTTGAATGCAGGCTCCAAGGTCTCATTCAGTGCAAAAAAATGGAATGAAAGCCGAAATGTCGATTTGGAAGGTGAGGCGTTTTTCAAAGTTGCCAAGGGAAAAAAATTTACGGTCTCAACTGCAGATGGTACTGTCGCTGTACTGGGCACCCAGTTCAATGTTGAAAACCGTAACGGTTTTTTCGAGGTCACCTGTTACGAAGGCTTGGTCAGTGTCAGCTATAATACCATTGAGAAAAAGTTGCCCGCAGGTGCATCGTTCCTGGCCATCGACGGCATCGTCCAAGACCTACCACATACCAGCATATCAGCCCCTTCTTGGGTAAATAACGAAAGTAGTTTCAAAAGTATTCCCTTAAGATATGTGCTGGATGAATTTAAAAGACAGTATGATATGAAGGTTACTATCAAAAATATAAATACAGCCCAATTATTTACAGGATCTTTTAGCAACACAGACATCAATTTAGCGTTAGAAAGTATAAGTACCCCTTCCCAGATTAGTTATAAATTAGGAGAAGATAACGTGCTTTTCTATGCTGGAGACACTCCGTAGTATCTTTTTGAAATTCGTATTGTCAGGATTCTTTTTTCTGCAATCGATTTTACCCCTTCATGCACAAGAGGCCAAAACTGAAAGGCTCATTTCTTATTTGACCCAACTTGAGCATAGGTTCGATATCAAATTTTCGTATGTTGATGAAGATGTAAAGAATGTGATGATTTCCTTCCCTCAGCCAAGCACTTTGAAAGAAAAACTTCTGGCTATTGAGACCCTCACCCAGTTAAAGATAAAAAAACTCAATGACCGCTATTATACCATAGTAAAAAGCGCGTTGGTAGATATTTGTGGAAGAGTACTTGATAATTTTGCCAAAAATAACGTTCCTGGAGCCACAGTTGAGGTTTTGGGCAGTGAAATTGCCGTTATCACTGATGCAAATGGCAATTTTTCATTACCTGGTATTCCCCGGGGGACTTCATTAAAAATTCGGTATTTGGGATATACCACAAAGTATATGGATGTCGATAATTTTATCGAGCAAGGAGGTTGCCCAAAAATACTGCTGGCCCAGAATTACGAACGATTGGATGAGGTAGTGATCTATGAATTTTTGACTTCAGGGATCAGCAAACAGGAAGATGCAAGCATCACCTTAAACACAAACGAGCTCGGTATTCTACCAGGGCTCATAGAGCCCGACGTATTACAGACCGTACAGTCACTTCCTGGTATTAAAAGCATTGATGAAACGGTATCTGACATCAATGTCAGAGGGGGTACCAATGACCAAAACCTCATATTATGGAATGGCATAAAAATGTACCAATCAGGTCACTTTTTTGGACTTATCTCTGCATTCAATCCCTACCTCACCGATAAGGTCACTATCTATAAAAACGGAACCCCTGGCCAGTATGGTGATGGTGTAAGCAGCGTTATCAGTATGGAAACCAAAAACACAATCGACAATTATTATTGGGGGGGAGCCGGTTTTAATTTTATAAGTGGCGATGTCTATGGTCAAATACCCATAAATGATAAGCTGGCATTCCAATTTTCAGCAAGACGTTCCACAACTGATTTTTTGAATACCCCGGCCTACAATAGCTTTACCGATCGGGCATTTCAAGATACCGAGATCCGCAACCAACAAAACCAATCCATTGAAGAAGAATTTCAACGCGATGAAAAGTTCTTCTTTTATGATTTCACTGCAAAAGTGCTTTATAAGATCAATGACTTACATGAATTGCGACTTAATTTTATAGGTATCGATAATGACCTTGACTTTTCTGAAACCAGTATCGCCGCAAATGAAACCACCCGAAGCTTTTTAGACCAGACCAATGTATCGCTGGGCCTACAGTTTCAAAGCAATTGGACCAATCGGTTTTCTTCACATGTAAATGTATACTATTCAAATTACGACTTAGATGCCCAGAGTATTTCTGCGCTTCAAGAACAACAGTTGTTTCAACAGAACAGTGTTGATGAAAGGGCCTTAAAGGTCAACACCATTTTTAAGGTAAATGAATCACTTCAATTGGACAATGGATACCAATATATAGAAACTGGTATTACCAATACTGCATTTGTCACACAACCGCCATTTGACAGTAACAGTAAGGGTGTGATTCGAATTCATGCCCCTTATTCAGAGCTGGCCTACACTTCTAATAAAGAAAAGTTCATAGCCCGAGGTGGGTTGCGCGTCAACTACATTGAGAATCTCAATACCTTTAACACCATTTTATGGGAACCCCGTATCAATATCAATTTTCGATTGGCCAACTACCTTAGGGGCGAATTCTTGGGAGAGTTCAAGAGTCAAACGACCAATCAGGTCATCGATCTGGAGCAAAACTTTTTAGGTATCGAAAAACGCCGGTGGATTCTTTCTGATGACAATACCTTGCCCATCACTGAGAGCAAACAGGGTTCTTTCGGACTAAACTACGCCAAAAATTCACTCTACATAGGTATAGAAGGTTTTTATAAACATGTAGATGGTATCAGTACCCGAACCCAAGGGTTTCAAAATGAAAATCAGTTCGATGGTGAAATTGGAAGCTATGAAATCAGGGGTCTTGAATTTCTTATCAACAAAAAGGGAGTAAATTACAGTACGTGGTTGAGCTACACCTATAACAAAAATGATTACACCTTTGGGGAAATTGACCCCAATACTTTTCCAAATAACCTAGATGTACGGCATACCCTGACTTTTGCAAGCTCATATAACTTAAAGCACTTGAAATTGAGCTTTGGTATCAATTACAGAACGGGCAAACCCTTTACAGCGCCCCAACTGGGCGATCAAGCATTGAACACTACGGTTTTTCCTGCACAAATCAACTATCAGCCTCCCAATAGCGACAGACTACCCGAATATTTTAGGTTTGATATGTCGGCCACCTATGATTTTGATATTGGCCAAAGAATAAGGGCCAGTTCAGGACTGTCACTGCTTAATCTGACCAATAGAAAAAACATTTTAAATCGCTATTACAGGGTTGCTGATGACAATTCATCGATTGAAACTGTAGAAAACATCTCACTGGGCATTACACCAAATGTCAGCTTCAGGATTCGTTTTTAATCCTCATCAATAAAGGACATCACCAACACATGGGGAAAAGTTACCGCAGCCAAGAAATAGAGCAAAATCGATATAAAGAATTGGTTGTTGCCACGCAAAAGAAAATATAGCATTAAAAGACCAAAAATTGAAAGTAACCAATACACCCACGAATATCTTACATATCGCCACAGACTTGCTTTGTCAACTTTACCAAATAAAAACCATGTTTGGTCCATTAAAGAGGGGATACTGTGCCAAATGACAAAATAAACGCAAAAACCCCATAACAACGAAGCTGTATAAAACACGACATAAAACACGATAAGAAGAAAAAGCTCTTCAACGGCATGAAACTGAAGCCATCCTAGATAGGTGTATACACCAATAAAGACAATACTACCTAAGGTCGTAATTAAAAAACCATGATACAAAAACGACCTACGAAGTTCAAATGAACTTATATCGTTAATAATCAAAATAACTTGTTCGCTTTTGATATAGAAGATCATAAACAAAATACACAAGCCATAGGTTGTATAAAAAAAAGGATTCCAAAATGAATTTACCTTTGTTTTCTTCTTCCAATGCTGTTCCCCAAAATGAAACCCACTTATGGCGATAAAAACCAATAAAGCCAAGTCGGGAAAGAGATAAAAGAGTAAAAACATCAAACCGATCACTGCGACATACACCAATAGAATGGCGTACCGATAAAACTTCAATCCTTTGTTTTTTGAAATCGTGTTGATTATTTTGATATCATTTGATCCATGGAGCATTCCAAAACTAAAAATCAATGTGTAAGACAGTACCGCTTCAATATTCTCATCAAAAAATACGGCCAGCCAAAGCGCGAAAAAAGTAACAACGACCATTGCACTTTTCATTTTAATAAAATCAACCCTCTTTTGCTGAGACATTTTTAAAAAAGTATAGACAAAATTATGAATTTTTGTTTAAGTTTTCATATATTTACTTAAACAAAATTAATTAACTATATATACATGAAAACTTTAATTTTCAATTTACCGCTGTTAGCAGATGTTTCAAAAATTGCAACAGACGACTATGTGGGCTTCACCTTCTTCGTGGGTTGTATGGCCATGATGGCAGCTTCTGCCTTTTTCTTTTTATCAATGAACAGTTTTGATAAGAAGTGGAAAACTTCGATCCTAGTTTCTGGATTAATTACTTTTATTGCCGCGGTACACTATTGGTACATGCGTGATTATTGGGCGTCCAATATGGAATCACCAACATTTTTCCGATATGTAGACTGGATTTTGACCGTACCACTAATGTGTGTCGAATTCTATCTGATATTGAAAGTGGCCGGTGCCAAAAAATCTTTGATGTGGAAATTGATCATTTTATCAGTGGTCATGCTGGTGACTGGGTACATTGGTGAAACCGTATTTAGGCAACAAGCCCAAATTTGGGGTCTGATTTCGGGTATCGCTTATTTTGCCATCGTATATGAAATATGGCTTGGAGGTGCCAAAAAATTGGCTGAAGAAGCTGGGGGAGCCGTATTGAAGGCCCACAAGACCCTATGTTGGTTTGTATTGGTAGGCTGGGCCATCTACCCTATTGGATACATGGCAGGTACACCGGGTTGGTATGAAGGAATCTTTGGTGGACTCTCATTGGATGTTGTCTACAACATTGGTGATGCCATCAACAAAATTGGTTTTGGATTGGTTGTCTATAACCTTGCGGTTACAGCAACATCCGATTCATAGTTTTTTTAGTTGGTTAAAAAAAAGGGGGGCATTGTACAATGCCCCCTTTTTACATTCGCTCTGGAACTTCAATGCCCAAAAGCCTAAAACCAACCTGTATCACCTCGCCAACCTTTCTGGATAATTGTACCCTGAACCTACGTACGTCTTTGTCGATTTCCCCCAAAATGGAAACTTGCTGGTAAAAGGAGTTGAACTCCTTGACCAAATTATAAATATAATTTGCAATCAAAGCAGGGCTGTGGCCCTCAGCGGCCAACTGCACTGTCTCAGGAAAAAGCTGCAACTGCTTTAAGAGTTCTTTTTCCTTTGGGTGCAATACCATTAAATCTTGAAATGCGCCCACCGTGACCTCTTCCGCTTTGCGAAGAATGGACTGGATCCGGGCATAGGTGTATTGAATGAATGGCCCTGTATTTCCTTGAAAATCTACCGATTCTTCCGGATTGAACAAAATCCGCTTTTTGGGGTCTACCTTTAAAATGTAGTATTTTAATGCGCCCAAGCCAATGGTACGGTACAACCGTTCTTTTTCAGCTTCAGAATAGCCCTCCAGTTTACCCAGTTCTTCTGAAATGGCCGTTGCGGTCTGGGCCATATTGACAATCAGGTCATCAGCATCGACCACGGTACCTTCCCGACTTTTCATTTTTCCACTGGGCAAATCGACCATGCCATAGCTCAAGTGATAGAGTTTTTCTGCCCAGCTATACCCCAATTTTTTTAGAATCAAGAACAAGACCTTAAAGTGGTAGTCTTGCTCGTTGCCCACTGTATAGACCATTCCATTGATATCGGGAAAGTCGGTTACCCGTTGTATGGCGGTACCAATATCTTGGGTCATATATACAGCAGTGCCATCGGCCCGCAATACAATTTTCTCATCTAAGCCTTCTTCAGTAAGGTCAATCCAGACACTGCCATCTGCCTTCCGGTAGAAAACCCCTTTTTCCAATCCATTCTTGACCACATCCCGACCTAAGAGATAGGTGTCGCTCTCATAATAGAGCTGATCAAAATCCACTCCCAAATTCCGGTAGGTCTCTTCAAAACCTTGGTACACCCATCCGTTCATTTTTTTCCAGAGGGCCACTACCGCTTCATCTCCAGCCTCCCAAAGACGCAGCATTTGTTGGGCCTCCAGTAAAATAGGTGCCTCTTTCTCGGCTAACTTTCTATCAACTCCTTCGTCCACTAATTGCGCAACTTCATTTTTGTAGGCCTTATCGAAGGCCACGTAATATTTACCCACTAGATGGTCACTCTTTAATCTAGAAGTCTCCGGTGATTCACCATTGCCGAACTTTTGCCACGCCAGCATGCTTTTACAGATATGGATACCACGGTCGTTGATAATCTGGGTCTTGTACACCCGATGCCCCGCAGCTTTTAAAATTTCCGCCACGGCATACCCCAATAAATTATTGCGAATATGGCCTAGATGCAAAGGCTTGTTCGTATTGGGTGAAGAATATTCGACCATAATGGCTTCTTTTGAATTGGGCTGTGCCAATCCAAAATTCGCCGTATTCATTATAGCCCGAAAAAAATCCAGATAGTGTGCATCAGCAATGACCAGATTCAAAAATCCCTTGACCACATTGAATTTTTGTACCGCGGCAACGTTTTCCAGTAGATACTCACCTATTGCAGTGCCAATAGCAACCGGGTTTCCCTTAATATGACGCAACATTGGAAAAACTACCACCGTAAGATCTCCTTCAAAATCTTTTCGTGTCGGCTGAAATTCAACAGACGGCAAATTAACCCCATGGAGTTTGTAGACGGCCTTAACCACCTTTTCCTGCAATACTTGCTGAAGACTCATCAAAATAGCTTATAAGGCAGCAAAACTACATATTTTTTTAGGCTTTTAGAACAAGATTAGGATACCCAAACCTGTATTTTGTTAATTTTATGGTATGCTGCTCAACGTTTCTTACAACGATAAAACCATTACCAAAAAAATTGAGGAAGCGGTAGGAAAACCCTTCACTTTAAAACAACGTATACAACTAGGGGGAATCGGCTCACCAAAACTATACATTACCGAAACGAGTATTGAGATACGCAATCTTTTGATTTTGGACAATAATCTGGACTGTTGCAATATTGAGCTGCGCCCAAAAGGCATCATCACACGTTTTAGGTCGCGTTTAGAAACCTATGCCTTGATCGTCCCTTTCCATAAACTTTCACTTTACAAAGGTGACTTTGCCGTATATGCTATCTACAAAGACCATTACTTTATAAAAGTAAGATCGGATACCAAGGCTATTCAAAAATATTTCAAAAAATTATTGGAATACAAAGCAGACAATACCCCAACCTCAATCGATGGCCTATGAAAATTCTGCTCACCGGTGCCAATGGCTATATCGGTATGCGTTTACTGCCCCAACTACTTAGTTTAGGGCATCAGGTAATCTGTACGGTACGCGACCAAAACCGGCTTTCAATAGACGAAGAAACCCGAAAGAGAGTAGACATCATAGAAATCGATTTTTTGGATGAGGCCATTGCAGAAAAAATTCCCAAAGATATTGATGTGGCGTACTTCTTGATTCATTTGATGACAGTCACCACTAGAAACTTTGACGAAATGGAGGCCCAAACCGCCCATAAGTTCAATGCCTATCTAAAAGACACCAATATCAAGCAGGTCATTTATTTAAGTGGTATAGTAAATGATAAAAATCTCTCAAAGCACCTTTGGTCGCGAAAAAACGTAGAGGCAATATTGCAACAGGGCAATTTCAACCTGACCGTACTAAGGGCAGGAATCATTGTGGGATCGGGCAGTTCGTCATTTGAAATCATCAGGGACCTTTGTGAAAAACTCCCCGTGATGATCACACCAAAATGGGCTTTGACCAAATCACAGCCCATTGCCATCAGGGATGTCATCGATTTTCTTATCGGGGTTATCGGCAATCCAAAAACCTACACCGATTCCTTTGATATTGCTGGCCCTGATATACTCACATATAAAGAAATGTTGCAACAATATGCAACCACGAGGGGATTTAAAAACTGGATCTTTACCGTACCGGTCATGACTCCAAAACTGTCTTCGTACTGGCTATATTTTGTGACTTCGACCTCATATAAATTGGCCTTAAACCTCGTTGACAGTATGAAAATAGAGGTCATAGCAAAAGATACCAGATTGCAAGAACTGTTGAACATTAAGCCACACACCTATAAGGAAGCTATACACATGGCCTTTAAAAAAATAGAACAGAATATGGTTGTCAGTAGTTGGAAAGACAGTATGGTGAGCGGAGGGGGCAACAAAAATTTGGAAAAATATGTGCAAGTACCAAAATATGGCGTATTACAAGATATAAAAACCCTGAAAATCGAAAACCCAATGCCTGTTCTCGAAAACATTTGGCGTATTGGAGGGGATACCGGTTGGTATTATGGCAATTGGCTATGGAAAATACGGGGAGTGTTGGACAAGCTCAATGGCGGCCCAGGACTTCGTAGGGGGCGTACCCACCCCGATGAAATCGCTCCCGGGGATGCACTGGATTTCTGGCGCGTTCTCTTGGCAGATAAAAAGGCCAAGCGCCTGTTGCTGTTCGCTGAAATGCGCTTGCCTGGAGAAGCCTGGTTAGAGTTCAAAATCGACGACAACAACATACTTCACCAAACCGCCACCTTTCGTCCAAAAGGTATCAAGGGCCGACTCTATTGGTTCAGTGTGCTCCCCTTTCACTACTTTATTTTTGGGGGCATGATCCGAAATATTTCCAAAACCTGAATTTGTGGCCCAGATTTTGAAACAAATTGTGATATCGGTCGTCGTTGCATCAAACAGAGGCAACCTTTAGCACTTAAAACCAGTCTTATTTATAAACTTCTATTAGATATAACATCTTATGAGATATTTTTTAATCATTGCCTTTCTTTTTTCTGGCCTTCATCTTGATGCGCAGACCATATCATCTAGATTGATCGATGGAAAGACTAAAAAGCCCATACCCTATGCCACCGTAGAGTTTGCTGAAAATTTAGGGGTCATCACCAACGAAGAAGGACAATTTAGTTTTTTACTGGGCGAAAACGAACATAGGTTAGATTCTATTTACATCGCGTCGATGGGCTATGAACGAACTGGATTTACCCTCGAACAATTACAAGACACTATCATTGTTCTCAAACCAAAAGCCATTAAGCTGAGTGGGGTCTACCTGTTTGACAAGGAGCTCACCGTAGATGAAATCATTGAAAGAATGATTGCCCGTCTTCCTGAAAACATAAACAATGACCCTATCAAACAGCGGTATTTTTTGAGACAATCGGTGTTCGGCACCATTCAAAAAGTGGATTTTGGCTTTGAGAAGTCATCCATCGCTGAATTGGATGAGGCGCTTATTGATAGTATTGCGAGGGCCATTCCACGCAACTCGCATCACTACACAGAGACGCTTGGCGATTTTTATAAGACAAATAAGGCTTATAAAGTAAACATATTAAAAGCTGCTGAACTCTATGATAAAAAAGACATTGGTTCTTTTGAAGATTTAGGAACACAGATGGAAGCGATGTTCAAGCAAAATGTGAAGCCCGATTCGTACCTCAAAATCAAGTCAGGCCTTTTTAGCCAAAAAATCCAAGTGGATTCCATTCTCAGTGAAATGGAAGCCCAGGAAGCTGAGACCGTTGAAAAAGAAATTCAGCGCGATACCATATCGGGCCTAGTGGATGGACAGAAACATATTTTTGATGAACTCTTGGGTGAGGTCTATTACCAAGAAGACAGCAAATTGAATGTCATCGACAAAAGCCGCAAATATGACTTTGATCTGGTCGGTTATACCGATATCGATGATATCGGGGTCTATGTCATCGATTTTGAGCCCAAGGGCAATGCCGACTTTAGAGGACGCATGTATATCAATATTGAAGATTTTGCCATCATGCAAATCGAGTTTGAAAACCTAAAGAACCTCCGCAATTTTAGGCTACTCGGCATCTTTTACCGTGAAACCCTGTACAAAGGTACCATGCGATTCGCCAAACTGCCCAATAACCGTTATGACCTCAAGTTTGTGGATCTCAGCTTTGGCCGTTGGTTTCGTTTTGATCGACCTCTGGATGTCATTGAAAAAAACAAAAATGTAAAAGGTCGTAGAAAACAGAATGAGTTAAAACTAAATATTGACTTTCGAATGGCCAATACCAATAAGTGGGAGTTGGTGGTCTTTGACAACACCTTGATCGATCAAACGCAATTTGATACCTATACTGAAGATAAAAGTGTAAAAGCGACCTATATGCCCAGTTATGACCCTGAATTTTGGAAAGGATATCATATTATGGAACCCAATCAAGCGATTCGAGAGTTTGCTGTAGCTGAAGAGTGACAAATGGTGATTTCCAATGGAATGAAAAATCAATCAATAAAAAAGTTAGGCTCTCGGTAAAAACACCTCAGCCATCATACATCGGGCACTGCCCCCACCACAGGTTTCGATGGTATCCAAAGGACTATGAACAATGGCACAGTGCTTTTCAATGGCATCAATCTGATCGGAACGCAAACTGCGGAATGCAGCTGAACTCATCACCATAAAACGTCGGCCATCAACCCCTATGACCTGAAGCATGTTGCCCGCAAAACAGTGCATTTGTTCTTCAGTGATGATGATGATTTCCTTTCCATCTTTTTTGAGATGTTCCACTACATTTTTTCGTTCTTTTTTAGCATCGATACTATCGAGGCAGATGACCACAAAGGTTTCTGCCATGGCCATCATCACATTGGTGTGGTAAATGGGTAACCGTTCATCATCGACAGATTGATTGGCCGTGAAAATCACGGGGAAGCAATCAAAGTCTTCACAAAACTCAATGAACAGGTCTTCATTGGCCCGTTCAGAAAGCGCGCAATAGGCTTTTTGGTTGATTCGATCCTTTAAGATGCTCCCGGTACCTTCTAAAAATACCCCTTCTTCCTCTGCTTCAGTATAGTCCAATACCGTATCGATTCGAAAACCATGGGATTCCAGAACGTCAAAGATATCCTCACGACGTTCCTTTCTTCGGTTCTCGGCAAACATCGGGTAGACCGCTACCGTACCAGTGGCATGAAATGATATCCAATTGTTCGGAAAAACAGAATCAGGGGTATCCGGTTCTTCAGTATCTTCTATGACAATTACGTTGACCCCATACTTTCGTAAAACAACCACAAAATCATCGAACTCTTTCTGCGCCTTCATGTTAATGGCCCTATTATCAATTTTAAGGGTTTCTTGAAAATAATTGTTGACCGCCGTTTGTTCGTTCATCCGAAAATTGACCGGACGGATCATCAAAATAGTATTCGTAATCTGCATCAGTATTTCAAAAAAGTATGGGCAAAAGTAACCAATCCTTCCATCATTTTGTAACAAAAAAATCGACTTGGTATCTTTATGGCACCATGCAACACATCTGGAAAAAATACCTTCATAAGTACAATGACCCCATGTTGTTCTTCGTATTGATTCCCTTTATCAACACCATCAATTACCATTTGACCTACTCCAATATCCGATGGGATTGGTATACCATTACCACCTATCTCATAGACACTGCCCAAGGCTTTATCGCATGGGGGCTCATCAAGGCCACTATTCTCTGGTTTGACAAAAAAATGCCCTATGAAAAAGGCTTTGTCAAACGGATAATTGCACAACTTCTTGCTACCAATGTAGTTGCCCAAGGCTTCATTGTATTGGCCACAGAACTGATAAACATGCGGTTTGGTGATGGGCCGTTGCCGATAAAATTCTATACCTATAACCTATTCATCTTTTTTATCTGGGTGTTGGTGCTCAACGGCATCTATATCGGATTCTATTTTTACGATCAGTGGCATTATACCCTTGCTTTGCGCAATCAAGAAAAAAAACTGCGGTCGACTGGTTTTGAAGTACTCTTGGGAAACAAGACAAAAAATGTACCCTTTGGCGATATTGCCTTTTTTCTGGTTGAAGACCGTACCACTTACCTACAGACAATGACCAGAGAACGCTTTGTACTCGATGACTCGTTGAACAAAATCGTGCCCCGATTACCAGAGGAGCTTTTTTTTCGGGTGAATCGAAAATATATTGTACACAGAAACCTTATCAAGGGATATCGAAAGGCTGTGAATGGAAAACTCGTAGTTGGTTTTCATTCAGATACCACAAATATCAAGGAGCAGGTCATCAGTCGTATCAATGCCCCCCATTTTAAAAAATGGTTTCGGATCACAGCCCATCGCGTATAGAACATAGCGTGCTACAGTTCAACCACAAAAACACCACATTTTAGCATTTTGATGGTAAATTAATAGGGATGTGTTCTGATGATGAGATGATCTTTACCGAAAACTATACATCATGAAAAAAACAATGATTACCATCGCTTTTCTCGCTTTCACCATCTCGGTCAAAGCGCAACAGAATTTTCCCGTCGATAGGCAAGAAGCCGTCAAGGGGGTACTAAAAAGGTATACCGATATGGGTATTCCAGGTCTGGCCCTTACAGTTTACAATGAACAGACCGGTTTTTGGTCCCATGCCGAAGGCCTGGCCAATGTGGAAAAAAATGAACCGCTTACCAGTGGTCATCTGTTCTACCTACAGAGTGTCAGCAAAACATATATGGCAGTGGCCATTTTACAACTTTTTGAAAAAGGCGCACTCGATTTAAACGACCCCATAACCAAATATGTAGACTATGAATGGCTCAATGACAAAAAAGATGTGGAAAATATCACCCTAAAGATGCTGCTCAACCATAACTCTGGACTGCCAGAATACAATACCGACCCCATTTTGGTCTCTAAAATTGTACAAAACCCCCGAAAGGTGTTTACGGTCGAAGCGATGCTTTCTCATATCGGGGGAAAAGCGTTGGATTTTGAGCCGGGCAGCAAATACAGCTATCGAAATACCAATTATGGAGTACTGTCACTAATCGCTGATAAGATTACGGGGAACCATGTGGACTATATGGAAAAACATATCTTCAAAAGACTTGGATTGGAGTCCACGGTTTACCTCTCTTCGAAAAACCTTCAAGAAAATATTGGAATCGTAGATGCCTACTGGGATATCTTATTGGAAGGCATCCCCACCAATGTCTCTAAATTGCAACGGTCCAATGTGTCATCAATGAAAGGGGACGATGGTATTGTGGCTTCGACCAAGGATGCTGTTCTTTTCTTGAAAGGACTGATCAGTGGTAAGTTGTTAAAGCCAAAAACCTTGGAAATGATGCAGGATTTTGTACACAACGAAACTGGGCAAAAAAAATATGGTTTGGGAATACAGTATTATGATTTGGACGTTACTTATGCACTTGGGCATTCCGGTGGGGGAATCGGTGCTGGTTGTGTACTATTGTATCTACCGGATCTGGGGTCATTGGTATTTATGGCCACCAATTTCAACACAATGATGGATTCGCCCATAAGAAGGGAAGCAGAAAACCTTCAGATGGATGTGTTGATGGCTTTGTTCATGTAAAAAACTACTCGCGAACCAAAGGCAATGTACTGCAACGAAGAAGTCCCTCTTGCTTGGCAATTTCAGCATAGGGGATTTCTTCTACGGTAAAGCCTTGTTCACGTAGCCAATTGTTCAATCGTGTAAAGTTCTTTTCTGAAACGACCACCTCTGGCGAAATGGAAAATACGTTACTGAACATCTGGTACATTTCGTCTTTAGTAATCTCGAAAATATTTTCTTCCCCAAAAAAGTTGACCAACCATTGGTATTCTTCAGCTATCAAAAACCCATTCTTATGTAATATCGCCTTGTTCTTGCCCACGGGCTGAAAACAGCAATCTAGGTGCAATGCATTTTCTTTCGCATCGGTGTTCGACTTGCGCAACTCAAAAGCCTTGACTTTCTTATTCGGAAATTGTGACCTGATATACTCGACCGCTTCTTTATTGGTACGTGCAGTGATATAGTCAGAATAGTCATTGCCTGTATAGGTTCCAATAAAAATATAATCGTTCCAGGGCATCACATCCCCTCCTTCGATATGTACCTTTTCTGGTGGTCTAATGATTTTTTGTGGGTCCAGAAGGCCCAAAACTTGTTGAATAGCCTCAAATTCCTTTTCTCTATCTGGTAAGATATTGGCATGAAAAAGCATATCCTCGATCACAAAGGCAATATCCCTACTGAAAATCTGATTGCAGTTCTCAAGTACTTTAGGTCTGAATACCGCAACACCATGCCTTTTAAGTACGCGTGAAAAAGCATCCATCTCTTCAACCATATCCTCCTCTTTAGGATAGGTGCCCGCTAAAATATGTGCCAAGGATTTGGGATCATAAGCTTCTTCAGGCGTTGGGGTAGGGCCACAGCTTTCGGCTGTTCCTAAGAGCACGGCCTTTAAAGTAGCAGTTTCATCGGCAATATGTAGCTTTAGCATACTTTACTATTTTGGTCGGCTATAAAAAACGGCCATTTCCAAAACCCTGAAAATGCACCGTTAAACTTCTAAGCTATGGTATCATCGTTTTTCTAAGTGGACAAAATCCCTATGGGTTTCACCTATGTATATTTGCCTTGGCCTTCCTATCGGTTCTTTTCGCAATCGCATTTCACGCCATTGGGCAATCCAACCCGGTAATCTTCCCAGCGCGAACATGACCGTGAACATATCAGTGGGAATACCCAAGGCCCTATAGATAATTCCAGAATAGAAATCCACATTCGGATAGAGTTTTCGTTTCACAAAATAATCATCTTCCAAAGCTTCTTTCTCCAGACCCTTCGCAATTTCCAAAATGGGATCTTCGATACCCAAATCACCAAGCACCTCATCCGCTGACTTTTTAATGATCTTTGCCCTGGGATCAAAGTTCTTGTATACCCTATGCCCAAAACCCATTAACCGGAACGGGTCATTCTTATCCTTGGCCTTGGCCATATATTTTTTGGTATCGCCACCATCATCCTCTATGGCTTGCAACATCTCTAAAACGGCCTGGTTGGCTCCACCATGCAAAGGTCCCCATAGGGCTGAAATACCCGCTGAAAGCGACGCAAAAAGACCTGCATGCGATGACCCAACGATACGGACCGTAGAGGTAGAGCAGTTCTGTTCATGGTCGGCATGTAGTATCAACAACTTGTCCAATGCATCGATGGCGATGCGATTTTTCTTGTATTCTTGGTTGGGCTTTTTGAACATCATTTTATGGATATTCTCAACGTAGCCTAAGGTATCATCACCGTAGTCAAGGGGGAGGCCCATTTTTTTGCGCATAGTCCATGCTACCAATACTGGAAATTTGGCTAAAATTCGAACAATGGAACTGTACATGGCCGTTTCAGAAGAAACATCGACTGAAGTGGGATTAAAAGCAACCAATGCACTTGTCAATGACGACAACACTCCCATGGGATGCGCCGATTTCGGAAAACCATCCAAAATCTTTTTCATCTCTTCATCGACATGGGACTCATTTTTAATGTCGTTGTGAAAAGCATCCAACTGTGTCTTATTGGGCAGTTCACCAAAAATCAAAAGATAGGCCACTTCCAAAAAATCGGCTTTCTCCGCAAGATCTTCAATGGCATAACCGCAATACCTCAAAATACCTTTTTCACCATCTAGAAAGGTTATACCACTCTCGCATGATCCCGTATTCTTATATCCTGGATCAATGGTAACGATACCCGTGGTAGCCCTTAATGCCTTAATGTCTATTGCCAGTTCATCCTCAGTCCCCTTTATTACTGGAAACTCGTATTTCTTCCCTTGAAACTCTATCGTTGCTTTATCTGACATGTACTATGAAATTTTAATATGATAAGATGTTAAAATTAAGAAAAAGCAATGCCATTAACAATTTAAAGCGGTCATTTAGGGTATTGTTAACAACAGGGTTCTCTAGCAATAGTAGACAGAAGAATATTACAGCACATATAGA
Source organism: Bacteroidota bacterium (assembly GCA_039184335.1). Lineage (GTDB taxonomy): Bacteria > Bacteroidota > Bacteroidia > Flavobacteriales > Flavobacteriaceae > JBCDBD01. The sequence continues at coordinate 52,686 of JBCDBD010000012.1, forward strand.
TCTTGGTAATATGCATCCACAGATTTTTTCCACGTAAATCGGGCTTTTTTTGCATTTGCCTGGATTTTCTTCCACAAAGGTTTGTCATTGGCAAAAATGTCAAGTGCCTCATCAAAAACAGCCAGCATATTCTTTATTTTTTCATCATACGAAGCCCCAGCAAAACCAAACCCGGTTTTCATGTGGTTTACCGTATCGATCAATCCACCGGTATGGTGTACCAAACAAGGGTTGCCATTACGCATGGAAAGCATTTGACTGATACCACATGGCTCAAACAAACTTGGCATAAAATACAGATCTGATTCCAGATAGATGGAATCTATCAAGCTTTCTGATTGTCCGTTTGTAAAAATAAAGTTCTTGTTTTCATAACTGATCTTCCGGAACAACTCTTCATACTCCGGTGCCCCGGTGCCCAACAACATGAAAATACCATCGACCTTTTCCAATTTTTTCAGAATTTCAATGAAGGCTTCTGGCGATTTTTTAAAAAAGTAAAATTTTTGTTCTGTAAGCCGTGCAACACTGGAGGCAATGAACTTGGGCTTCTCATCAACATATTCCATGATTTTCTCTCCGGTATGGGCCAAGAAATCGGCTTTGTATTTCTTTGACTCTTCTTGCAACCACCTAAAAAGGGCTTTCACGGTGTTGCGATATAGCTGTCCTTTGGGCTCAACATTGATGTTCTTATAGTTGCAACCGTTCAAAATACCAAAAAGACGTCCTTCGTCATCTGCCTGTTTTAAATCTTCCTCCAATCCTTCACCACCAATAAATTCAGGAGGCGAACTTGGCAACATCACATCTTTCTTATAGGAGGGTGAAACCGTATGCACGGCATCGGCCAATCGAATACCGACCGCCATTAAGTTGATGCAATCTTGGTAGCGGTAATCCATCAAACGCCTGCGATCCATTGGAATTTGGGGAAACCAATTCTGGACAGAGGAATAATTGTTCTCAAAAGGCCTAATCCCTTGAATGGCTAAATTGTGTATGCTATAAACAAACCGCGTATGCTTAAGCACTGTATATTCAGGATGGTATTCCCTCAAGTACAATAACAGACTTGAATGCCAATCGTGCAAATGCACGATATCCAAATGGCCAAAAACACCCCGCTTGATGGCCTCTGCCACTCCTGTACAGAAGATGACATACTTTACAAAATCGGTATAAAAAGGTTCTTCGGGATCATCATGGTAGATATGGGCAATGCCTCCAGGTTCTATTTCAGGATGATGTAGTACATAGTGGTATATGTTTGGAAAACCTTTTTTTGGAGCTACTTCATAAAGTTCAGCGGTATAGCCAATTCCTCTAAGGCTAAAATTCAATGTTGTCTTCAAGACACCGTGCTGATGCAATCGCGAATAAGAAGGTACAATGATGTGGACTTTATCACCTTTCTCTGAAATTTGTCTAGGCACATCGCGCACAACGTCTCCCATACCCCCGGCCTTACAATTGGCCAAACCATCATTTTCTGCGGCGGCGAATAAAAAGTTGTTCATAAAGTTAGCTTACAAGTTAGTTTGTGTCTAATAAGATACGCTTAAAACAGCTCAAAAAAAAGCCTTTCTAAAATAAGAAAGGGCTTTGGTATATTAAAAAATCGTTACAGCAATCACTTTACCTTAAAGGCTTTTTCTTGAGGGTAATACGCCGTAGCTCCCAAATCTTCTTCGATACGCAACAATTGGTTATACTTTGCCATGCGGTCACTTCTTGAAGCAGAACCCGTCTTTATCTGTCCTGTGTTCAATGCCACTGCCAAATCAGCAATGGTATTGTCTTCTGTTTCACCGGAACGGTGCGACATCACTGAAGTATATCCTGCATTTTTGGCCATATTGACTGCCGCAATGGTCTCGGTCAATGTTCCAATCTGATTAACTTTGATCAGGATCGAGTTGGCAATCCCATTGTCAATTCCGTGTGAGAGTCTTTCCACATTGGTCACAAAGAGGTCATCGCCCACCAATTGCACCTTGTCCCCAATCTTTTCGGTCAACAATTGCCAGCCATCCCAATCATTCTCATCCATACCATCTTCTATGGAAATAATCGGATATTTTTCGCACAAATCGGCCAAGTATATTGCTTGTTCCTCTGATGTTCTGACCATTCCTTTATCACCCTCAAACTTGGTGTAGTCATATTTTCCATCTACATAAAACTCAGCTGAGGCACAGTCAAGGGCAATCATCACATCATCTCCCAATTGATATCCCGCTTTTTCAACAGCTTTGGCAATAGTGTCCAATGCATCTTCAGTACCACCTTCCAAGGTAGGGGCAAACCCTCCTTCATCGCCCACTGCAGTACTTAACCCCCTATCATGCAACACTTTTTTAAGGTTGTGGAATATTTCAGTACCCATCTGCATGGCATGACTGAAATCTTTGGCTTTTACGGGCATGACCATAAACTCTTGAAATGCTATTGGTGCGTCAGAATGGGATCCCCCATTGATAATGTTCATCATTGGAACTGGGAGTGTATTGGCACTCACCCCGCCCACATAGCGATACAATGGCATGGCCAATTCTTCTGCAGCTGCTTTGGCAACTGCCAGGGAAACGCCTAAAATTGCATTGGCCCCTAATTTTGACTTATTCGGGGTACCGTCCAAATCAATCATTGTTTGGTCGATATGGTTCTGTTCAAAGACCGAAGTACCAATCAGTTCTTCGGTGATAATGGTATTTACATTTTCAACGGCTTTGGAAACCGCCTTGCCCATAAACGAGTCTCCACCATCACGCAATTCAACAGCCTCATGTTCACCGGTAGAAGCTCCGGAAGGCACAGCTGCCCTGCCCAACACTCCATTTTCAGTGACCACATCTACCTCAACGGTCGGATTACCACGGGAATCTAAAATCTGTCTTGCATGAATATTGATAATAATGCTCATTCTATTGTTGTTTATGGTTGAAACTTAATTTGACTAAGATACAAAAGGGAATGGTTTAAGCTTTATGATATTGGTCATAATAGCACTTCGTAACCTAAAGATAAATTATAGTGTTTAGCTGCGACTAGCTTTAATGGCCTCAAAAAACTGATCAAACAAATAGTCGGCATCATGTGGTCCAGGACTTGCTTCTGGATGGTATTGTACCGAAAACACGTTTTTGTATTTCATTCTGATTCCCGCTACGGTTTGATCATTTAAATGGGTATGGGTAATTTCCATATCTGGATGCGCTTCTGTTTCTTCGCGATTAATGGCAAAACCATGGTTTTGTGATGTAATTTCACCTTTACCTGTAATCATATTCAAAATGGGATGGTTGATCCCCCGATGTCCGTTATGCATTTTATAGGTTGAAATTCCATTTGCCAACGCCAATACCTGATGTCCCAAACAAATACCAAATAGGGGTTTGTTTGTCTTCAAGATCTCTTTGGTGGTTGCAATGGCTTCTGTCAAGGGTTCTGGATCACCAGGCCCATTGGATATGAAATACCCATCAGGGGCCCATTCGGCCATGTCATTTTTTGATGCATTGTATGGAAAAACCTTGATGTAGGCATCTCTTTTTGCCAGATTTCGAAGAATGTTCTTTTTGATCCCTATATCCAGCGCTGAAATTTTGTAGGTAGCGTTCTTATCGCCAAAAAAATAAGGTTCGCTTGTAGAGACCTTAGAGGCAAGTTCCAACCCTTTCATACTGGGGATTTGTTTTAACTCTTCTTTTAAGGCCTCGACCTCATCTACCCTGGTCGATATCAAGGCGTTCATGGCCCCATTATCGCGAATGTAACTGACCAAGGCCCTTGTATCTACATCAGATATTGCCAAGAGTCCATTCTTTTCCAAAAACGATAGCAATCCATCGGCTCCAGGACGCGAATATTCATAACTGAAATTCTTGCAGACAAGACCCGCGATTTTTATGGAGTCAGATTCCACTTCTTCAGAAAGGGTGCCATAATTGCCAATGTGCGCATTGGTCATTACCATTAGTTGCCCGTAATAAGAGGGATCTGTAAAAATCTCTTGGTAACCGGTCATGCCCGTATTGAAACAAACCTCACCAAATGCCGTACCTTGCCTATCGCCTACTGCTTTTCCATAAAAAACAGTACCGTCTTCCAGTAATAAAAGTGCTCTTTTCCTTTTTTGATATTTCATGTTACAATTAAGATTTCACAAAAAAACATAAAAAAAGGATACGTTTTAGCGTATCCTTTTTTCTATTTTGAACTAGTAATTAACATTCTATTCCTCTGAGTCATCAACGGCCACCTCTGTATCTACCACAGGGGCTGTTTCAGCTTTTTTGGTTCCGCCTCCCCTTCTACTTCTACGTGTCGATTTCTTTTTAGGTTTATCGGCATTGTACAACTCGTTAAAATCGACCAATTCTATCATTGCCATATCTGCATTGTCCCCAAGACGGTTACCCAGTTTGATGATTCTGGTATAACCCCCCGGGCGATCACCGACTTTTTCGGCTACCGTACCAAAAAGTTCTGTAACGGCATACTTGTTCCGTAGGTTTCTAAAAACAATCCGTCGATTGTGGGTGCCACTTTCTGTGGTTTGGTTGTTCTCAGATTTTGACTTTGTGATCAAGGGCTCAATGAACTGCTTCAAGGCCTTTGCTTTGGCTACCGTAGTATTGATTCGCTTATGCTCTATAAGGGAACATGCCATATTGGCCAACATCGCCTTTCGATGTGCCGCAGTTCTGCCCAAGTGATTGAATTTCTTTCCGTGTCTCATGTTTTCGATTTATCATCTTGCTACCAGACCCCAACAAAATCATCGGGGGAGCAAAATATGATTATTTAATCCTTATCCAGTTTATATTTGGTCAAATCCATTCCAAATTGAAGTCCCTTATTGATGACCAATTCTTCCAATTCGGTCAATGATTTTTTACCAAAGTTTCTAAATTTCATCAAATCGTTCTTATTGAAAGAAACCAAGTCACCCAAGGTATCCACTTCAGCAGCTTTCAAACAGTTCAATGCACGGACCGACAGGTCCATATCGACCAACTTGGTCTTTAACAACTGGCGCATATGCAATGATTCTTCATCATAAGTCTCAGTCTGGGCAATCTCATCAGCTTCCAATGTAATTCTTTCGTCAGAGAAAAGCATAAAGTGATGGATCAAGACTTTCGCAGCTTCGGTCAATGCATCTTTAGGATGGATAGAACCATCGGTAACAATCTCAAAAACCAGCTTTTCATAATCGGTCTTTTGTTCTACCCTAAAGTTCTCAATACTGTACTTTACGTTTTTTACTGGCGTATAAACGGAGTCCACTGCAATACTTCCTAGGGGTGAATTTGATTTCTTGTTTTCTTCTGCAGGAACATAGCCACGCCCTTTTTCAATGATTACCTCAAGATTGATCGCCACTTTGGGATCCATGTTACAAATCACCAAATCGGGGTTCAATACTTGATATCCTGAAATAAATTTTTGGAAATCCCCAGCTGTCAGTTGCTCTTTACCACTAACGGAAACAGAAACCGCCTCACTCTCAACATCCTCGATCTGCCTCTTAAAACGAACCTGTTTTAAATTCAATATAATTTCAGTAACATCTTCAACAACACCAGGGATGACCGAGAATTCGTGCTCAACCCCATCAATTCGAACCGATGTTATTGCAAAACCTTCCAAAGAGGAAAGTAGTACTCTTCGCAATGCGTTCCCAACAGTCAATCCATAGCCAGGCTCCAAAGGGCGGAATTCAAATTTCCCTTCGAAATCTGTTGAGTCTATCATTATAACTTTATCGGGCTTTTGAAAATTAAGTAATGCCATAATTGGATCTGTGTTGTTTTTATTTAGAATATAACTCGACGATTAGCTGTTCTTTGATGTTCTCAGGAATCTGAAGTCTTTCGGGCACTGTGACGAAAGTACCTTCTTTCTTTTCCGTATTCCATGTCATCCATTCATAAACGCTACTGTTGTTGGCCAAAGAATCTACAATGGCCTGAACAGATTTAGATTTTTCACGAACACCCACAACATCGCCAGGTCTTAATGAATATGAGGGAATGTTGACCAATTCACCATTAACAGTGATATGACGGTGCGACACCAACTGTCTTGCACCCCTTCTGGAAGGGGCGATACCCATTCTATAGACCACATTGTCTAAACGTGATTCACAGAGTTGCAAAAGCACCTCACCGGTTACGCCCTCTTTTCTTTTGGCAGTAGCGAACAAATTTCTAAACTGCCGCTCTAAAATACCGTACGTATACTTTGCTTTTTGCTTTTCCATCAACTGGATAGCGTATTCTGACTTCTTACCACGGCGACGGTTGTTACCATGTTGTCCCGGAGGGTAATTCTTCTTTTCGAAGGCCTTATCGTCTCCGAATATTGCCTCACCAAACTTACGGGCAATCTTTGATTTTGGTCCTGTATATCTTGCCATCTTCTGATTTTTTGGAAGTGTGATTATGAATTAAGGCTTATCCTTCGACAATCTTTTGTACACTCCCGTGTGAAAATCCGCCTTGGGGCGGACCATATTAAATTAATTTATACTCTTCTTCTTTTTGGAGGTCGACAACCATTGTGGGGCATTGGGGTAACATCAATGATTTCAATAACCTCGATGCCTGAATTATGGATTGAACGTATAGCAGACTCTCTACCATTACCAGGTCCTTTGACAAAGACCTTGACTTTTCGCAAGCCTGCTTCGTGGGCCACTTTTGCACAATCTTCAGCAGCTACCTGGGCCGCGTAGGGTGTATTTTTCTTAGACCCCCGAAACCCTTGTTTGCCTGCAGAAGACCATGAAATCACGTCTCCTTTTTTGTTTGTCAAGGAAATAATGATATTATTGAAAGATGCGGTAATATGTGCTTCACCGGTAGCATCGACTATTACTTTACGCTTTTTTGTTGTTTTCGTATTTGCTTTTGCCATATTTTTTAGTTTCTAGCTGTTAGTTCTTAGCTATTGGAATCCTAAACTTTTACATTTCAAACAGATTCTTCTAACTTCTAAAGACTAATGACTACTGTCTGTATTAATTATTTGGTCGCCTTTTTCTTGTTGGCAACTGTTTTACGCTTTCCTTTTCTTGTCCTAGAATTATTTTTGGTGCGTTGGCCCCTTAAAGGCAACCCTGACCTGTGGCGGATACCTCTGTAACAACCAATGTCCATCAATCGCTTAATGTTAAGTTGCGTTTCAGAACGAAGCTCTCCTTCAATGGTATATGAAGAAACCGCATCACGAATACGACCAATTTCATCATCGTTCCAGTCTGATACCTTGGTGTCTTCGCTAACTTGGGCTTTTTCTAAAATATCTTTAGCCCTACTTTTTCCGATACCGTAAATATAGGTCAGCGAAATAATGCCTCGCTTTTGTTTTGGTATGTCTACACCTGCAATTCTTGCCATAACTACCCTTGTCTTTGTTTAAATCTAGGATTCTTTTTGTTGATTACGTACAATCTGCCCTTTCTACGTACAATCTTGCAGTCTGCACTTCTTTTCTTTATGGATGCCCTTACCTTCATCGCTATTTCTCTTAATATCTATATGTAATTCTTGCCTTGGTCAAATCATACGGACTCATTTCAAGTTTCACCTTATCGCCTGGTAATAATTTAATATAATGCATACGCATTTTGCCAGAGATATGTGCCGTTACGATATGGCCATTTTCCAATTCTACCCGAAACATGGCATTTGACAATGCTTCGATTATACTTCCGTCTTGTTCTATTGCTGGCTGTTTTGCCATATTCTAGTTATTGGTTTTCAGTTGTAAGCTATATGTGTCATTCATTATTCATCAATTGTTACCCACTAAATCTCACAACTGTTTGCTTCTAACTTTCTAATACTTACCTATGCTACTTTTCTGTTCTTACCGGTCTTCATCAATCCGTCATAATGCCTGTTCAACAGATACGAGTTTACCTGTTGCACGGTATCAATGGCAACGCCCACCATAATCAGCAATGAGGTACCTCCATAAAATAAGGCCCACCCGGCTTGAACGTCCATTAATTTGACAACTACTGCAGGGAGTACTGCCAACAATGCCAAGAAAACAGACCCTGGGAATGTAATCAACGACATGATCTTATCTAAATAGTCGCCCGTTTCTTTACCTGGACGGATGCCAGGAATAAAACCTCCGCTTCTTTTTAAGTCGTCGGCCATTTTATTGGTCGGAACCGTGATGGCCGTATAGAAATAGGTAAAGATGATAATCAATATCGCAAATAATATATTGTATGCCAAGCCAAAAATATCTGCAAACTGAACTTCCATCCACTGGCCTACAGCCGTATTGTTGAACGTTCTACCCAATAGGTTCGGGGCGAACATAATGGCTTGTGCGAAAATGATGGGCATTACCCCCGAAGCATTTAGCTTCAATGGAATATATTGTCTCGAACCCACAATATTCTTTTCATACCCTCCTGAAGCACTTCTTCTTGCATATTGTACAGGTATCTGCCGGATTGCCATTACCAAAAGTACACTGGCCAAAATGACCAAGAACCAAATGATGACCTCAATCAATATAAACATCAGACCACCCGTATTGTTAGTAGTACGTGAGATGAACTCTTGTACAAAAGATTGTGGCATTGTAGCTATGATACCTATCATGATCAATAGTGAGATACCATTACCGATACCCTTATCTGTAATCTTTTCGCCCAGCCACATGGCAAAAACACATCCGGTCACTAAAATGACCACTGCAGGAATTATGAAGTCTAACCCCTTACCTAAGACAAAGGCACTATTTGGCACACCCAATGCTTCTAGACCATACAGATAGGCCGGGGCTTGAACGATACAGATACCAATGGTAAGCCACCTTGTGATTTGATTTTTGGTCTTTCTGCCACTTTCCCCTTCTTTATCCAATTTCTGCAAATAAGGAATGGCAATACTCATTAACTGAACCACAATAGAGGCTGATATATATGGCATAATGCCAAGGGCAAATACCGATGCATTTGCAAATGCGCCCCCTGTAAATGCGTTTAAGATACCCAATATACCCTGTTCGGTATTAGAGGTCAATTGGGCCAATTGAGTGGTATCGATACCCGGAAGCACCACTTGGGCACCAAAACGGTAAACAAGCAATAAGCCAAGGGTAACCAAAATACGTTGCCTTAGCTCTTCAATTTTCCAAATATTCGATATGGTCTCAATAAATTTCTTCATAGTGTACTTTGGTTATAAACTTATTGCTTCTCCTCCAGCTGCTTCAATGGCTGCCTTGGCAGATGCACTAAATTTATGTGCAGAAACCTTGAGCTTGGCCTTCAATTCGCCACCACCCAAAATCTTTACCAAATCATTCTTTTTTGCCAATCTGTTCTCAATCAAATGATCAAGGGTAACCTCGTCTTTCAGAACCTTGTTGTCAACCAAAGCCTGTAATTTATCCAAGTTGACACCTTGATATTCTTTTCGATTGATATTTTTAAACCCGAATTTAGGAACCCGTCTCTGAAGGGGCATTTGCCCCCCCTCAAAACCAATCTTTTTAGAATATCCAGATCGCGACTTTGCACCTTTATGTCCACGTGCGGCAGTTCCTCCTTTTCCAGATCCTTGGCCTCTTCCAAGTCGCTTTCCATCTCGATTTTTTGATCCTTCCGCTGGTTTTAAGCTACTTAAATACATTTCTATTCTTCGTTTATGCCTCCTCAGTGGAAACCAAATGTTTTACTTTATCTATCATTCCAAGGATGTTTGGGGTAGCATCATGTTCGACTACCTGTCCAATTTTCCTTAACCCTAGCGCCTCAAGGGTACGCTTTTGGTTCTGCGGTTTTTTTATGGCACTTTTCAATTGCCTTACTTTGATTTTTGCCATCATCTATCCTTTAAAAACTTTTTCTAGACTTACACCTCGCTGCTTGGCCACCATACCAGCGTCCCTAAGTTGTAAAAGGGCATCAAAAGTTGCTTTTACGACATTATGCGGATTTGAAGAGCCCTGTGATTTTGAAAGCACATCATGGACCCCGACAGCTTCCAGTACGGCACGAACCGCACCGCCCGCTATGACTCCCGTACCTTGTGAGGCAGGTTGAATATAAACACGTGCACCACCGTACTTCCCCTTTTGTTGGTGTGGTAAAGTACCTTTGTTCAAAGGAATACGTACTAGGTTCTTTTTCGCATCTTCAATAGCTTTTGCAATGGCAGTGGCAACTTCTTTCGATTTTCCCAATCCGTGGCCGACCACACCATTTTCATCTCCGACAACGACGATTGCAGAAAAACCAAAGGCTCTACCACCTTTGGTAACTTTGGTCACCCTTTGTACACCAACGAGACGGTCTTTTAATTCCAGACCTCCTGGCTTTACAATCTCAACATTTTTGTATTTCTGGTACATATTGTTCTAGAATTTAAGTCCGGCTTCCCTGGCACCTTCTGCCAATGATCTTACCCTTCCGTGATATAGATTACCGCCCCTATCAAAGGCTACTTGTTCAACTCCAATTTTTGTGGCCTTTTCAGCAATGGCCTTACCTACTAAATTGGCAACTTCCATTTTAGTGCCCTTGGCATCGATATCTTTGTCCCTAGATGATGCGGCAGCCAATGTTTTGCCATTTTCGTCATCAATGACCTGGGCATAGATTTCTTTATTGCTACGGAACACGGCCAAGCGTGGTCTTGTGGATGTACCGAAGGATATTTTTCTGATTCTTCTTCTTATCCGTAGTCTTCTATCGGTTTTGGATAATGCCATATTTTTTTCTTATTAAGCTGATTTACCTGCTTTTCTTCTTATCTGTTCACCAACAAACCTGATTCCTTTTCCTTTATAAGGCTCTGGTTTACGGAAAGAACGGATTTTTGCCGCTACTGCCCCTACAAGTTGTTTATCGTGCGATGTCAATTTTACAATTGGATTTTTACCTTTTTCTGAAACGGTCTCAATTTTGACTTCAGGTGCAATATGCATTACAATATTGTGTGAAAAGCCTAGTGCCATATCCAATTTCTGTCCTTGGTTGCTGGCCCTATAACCTACACCGACCAGTTCAAGCTCTTTCGTCCACCCTTTTGAGACACCTTCGACCATATTGGCAAACAGGGCCCTGTACAAACCATGTTTTGATTTATGTTCTTTAGACTCAGACAGTCGTGACAACACTATACTACCGTCTTCCATTTTAACCTCAACGCCTGAAAACTCTTGGGTCAATTCTCCCAATTTTCCCTTGACCGTAACAACGGCATCATTGATCTCTACGGACACACCTTCAGGAATCGAAACTGGATTATTACCTATTCTAGACATTTTCTAACTCTTTATTCTTTTTAATATACGTAGCATAAAACCTCTCCACCAACATTCTCTCGCTTCGCCTGTTTACTTGTCATGACACCATGCGATGTTGATACGATGGCTATACCCAATCCATTCAACACCCGCGGGAGTTCTTCAGAGTTTGAATACTTTCGAAGACCGGGCTTGCTCACACGCTGTAATTTCTTTATCACAGGTTCTTTGGTGAACTTGTCATATTTCAATGCGATTTTGATATTACCCTGTATGTTATCGTCTTCAAACTTGTAACTCAATACATAGCCTTGGTCAAATAGGATTTTGGTCATTTCCTTTTTCAAGTTCGATGCTGGAATGTTAACCACCCTATGGCCAGCCCTACTGGCGTTTCGAATTCTTGTCAAATAATCTGATATCGGATCTGTAAGCATTTCTACTACTCTTTAAATTCTGTTTACCAACTTGCCTTTTTAACACCAGGTATCAATCCCTGATTGGCCATTTCCCTAAAAGTGACCCTTGAGATGCCAAAGGTCCTCATATATCCTCTAGGCCTTCCAGTCAATTTACAACGGTTGCGCATACGCACTGGTGATGCATTTTTAGGCAATTTTTGCAAAGCCTCATAGTCACCTGCCTCTTTTAAGGCTTTACGCTTTTCCGCATATTTGGCTACCATTTTCGCCCTTTTTATTTCACGGGCTTTCATTGATTCTTTGGCCATGTCAGTTCTTTTTAAAGGGTAACCCCAATTCGGTTAATAATGATTTTGCCTCTTTGTCAGTTGCAGCAGAGGTCACAAAAGTGATGTCCATACCATTGATCCTGTTGATTTTGTCAATATTTATCTCAGGAAAGATGATTTGTTCTGTAACACCAAGATTGTAATTTCCCCTTCCATCAAAGCCGGTTGCCCGAACTCCTTGAAAATCGCGTACCCTAGGTAAGGCAGTAGTGATCAAACGATCCAAAAACTCGTACATACGTTCTCCCCTGAGGGTCACTTTGGCACCTATGGGCATGCCTTTGCGCAACTTGAACGCGGCAACGTCTTTTTTGGAGACGGTCGCTATAGCTTTTTGCCCTGTGATCATGGTCAATTCATCAACCGCATGGTCAATTAGCTTTTTGTCAGCAACTGCGGCACCAACGCCCCTGCTTACTACAATTTTCTGCAGCTTGGGCACCTGCATCACATTTTTGTACCCAAATTCATCAGAAAGTGCTTTGATGACACGTTCTTTGTATTCTTGCTTTAATCTTGGAATGTAACTCATAACTAAATTACTTCATTGGACTTTTTGGAAACCCTGACTTTCTTTCCATCCCGCATTTCATAACCAACCCTGGTTGCCTCTCCTTTGGAATCGATCAATGAAAGGTTGGAGATATGTATGGGAGCCTCTTTTTTCACAATGCCCCCTTGTGGATTTTTTGCACTTGGCTTCTCGTGTTTTGAAACCATATTGGCCCCTTCCACAATAGCTTTGTTCTTTTCTCGGTCGACACGCATCACTTTGCCCTCGGTACCTTTGTGGTCTCCGGTCATGATCCTCACCGTATCGCCTGTTTTAATCTTTAACTTTGCCATTTTACTTTTAATTACAGTACCTCGGGGGCCAATGATACAATTTTCATAAATTGACGATCGCGCAATTCCCTTGCTACAGGACCAAAGACCCTAGTACCCCTCATCTCTCCCGTTGGGTTCAACAATACACAGGCATTGTCATCAAATCGTATATATGATCCATCGGGTCTTCTGACTTCTTTTTTGGTACGCACGACCACTGCTGTGGACACAGATCCCTTTTTCACGGTTCCGTTTGGCGCAGCCTCTTTGACCGTAACCACAATTTTATCACCCACCGATGCATACCTTCTTTTCGTACCTCCGAGTACACGGATGGTCAAAACCTCTTTTGCACCTGTATTATCCGCGACTTTTAACTTAGATTCTTGTTGTACCATGATTATTTAGCTCTTTCAAGGATTTCAACCAATCTCCAACATTTTGTTTTGCTCAACGGTCTGGTTTCCATAATTTTTACGGTATCGCCTTCGTTGCAATCATTTTTTTCATCATGGGCAACGTACTTTTTGGTTTTTAAAACGAATTTACCGTACATGGGATGTTTTACACGTTTCACCTCAGACACGACAATGGACTTTTCCATTTTGTTGCTGGTAACAACGCCTATCCTTTCTTTTCTTAAATTTCTTGTGTTTTCTTCCATAAGGCCGAACCCGTTATTGTAATTCCCTTTTTGTTAACTCTGTTGCCAATCGCGCTACCGTTCTTCTCGCTTTCCTGATTTGCATCGGATTCTCTAACGGCGTCACTGTGTGTGCCATTTTTAAATCAGCGTACTCTTTTTTCGTTTCAGCCAACTTTTGCTGAAGTTCTTCAACCGATAGTTCTTTTATCTCTTGTTGTTTCATTTCGTATCAGTTTTTTTTACTTACCCAGCATAATCCCTGGCAATCACAAACTTTGTCTTTACAGGTAATTTTTGTGCGGCCAATCGAAGCGCTTCTTTGGCAATGTCATGGGGAACACCAGCAACCTCGAACATGATTCTTCCAGGTTTGACAACGGCCACCCAATATTCAGGAGCACCCTTACCTTTACCCATACGTACCTCTAAAGGCTTTTTCGTGATAGGCTTGTCTGGAAAAATCTTGATCCATAACTGGCCTTGCCTTTTCATATATCTTGTCGCAGCAATACGGGCAGCCTCTATCTGACGGGAGGTGATAAAATGGGAATCCAAAGACTTAATGCCGAACATTCCATTGGAAAGCTGATGTCCTCTTTGGGAATTACCTTTCATCCTACCTTTTTGGGCTTTACGAAATTTTGTTCTTTTAGGCTGTAACATCTTACCTTGTGTTTATCTTATTACTTTCTGCGACGCTGCCTTTTGGGCCCGTCTTGTTTTCCAGATTTTCCTTGTCCTTTTGACAGACCCACCAACGGCGACAGTTCACGTTTGCCATATACCTCACCTTTCATGATCCAAACCTTAATGCCCAATCTACCATAAGTGGTATGGGCCTCTACCAAGGCGTAATCTACATCGGCCCTAAAGGTTGAAAGTGGGATTCTACCTTCCTTATACGATTCAGAACGCGCCATCTCTGCACCGTTCAAACGACCTGAGATCTGAATCTTTATACCTTCGGCGTTCATTCGAATTGCAGCTGCAATGGCCATTTTAATGGCCCTTCGGTATGAAATTCTACTTTCAATCTGTCTCGCCACACTTGCGGCTACCAAATTGGCATCAAGTTCCGGTCTTTTTATCTCATGAATATTGATCTGAACTTCCTTGTTGGTGATTTTCTTCAGCTCTTCCTTAAGCTTATCAACTTCTTGGCCTCCTTTACCAATGATAATCCCTGGCCTAGCTGTGGTGATGGTAATTGTGATCAACTTTAGGGTACGCTCGATGATTACCCTAGAAACACTGGCTTTCGCCAAACGGGCATGGATGTATTTTCTAATTTTATCATCCTCGGCCAGTTTATCCCCATAATCGTTACCGCCATACCAGTTGGATTCCCACCCCCTGATAATACCTAAACGATTTCCTATCGGATTGGTTTTTTGTCCCATATTATGCTTTAGCTTCTGTATTATTGTAAGCCCCCAAAACCAATGTAACGTGGTTCGAACGCTTTCTTATTCTATGTGCCCTACCTTGAGGTGCAGGTCGTAATCTCTTCAACATCGTACCGCCATCAACACGAATTTCCTTGATAAAAAGATCGGCATCCTCGATGTTGCCGTTCTCGTTTTTTGCCTCCCAATTGGCAATTGCCGAAAGCAATAATTTTTCCAGCCTTCTTGAAGCCTCCTTCGGATTGAACCGTAATATTGCCAAGGCCATCTCAATTTGTTTACCACGAATCAAATCCGCCACCAGACGCATTTTTCGAGGAGATGTGGGACAGTTGTTCAGCTTGGCAAAAGCAAGCTCTTTTTTCTCTGCCTTTAATCTTTCAGCCATTTGTCTTTTTCGAACTCCCATAGCTTACTTACTTTTTACCTTTATTTTTAGCACCAGCATGCCCCCTAAAGGAACGAGTTGGTGAAAATTCGCCCAATTTATGGCCCACCATGTTTTCTGTGACATAAACAGGAACAAATTGCCTGCCATTATGTACGGCTATGGTCTGGCCGACAAAATCTGGGGTGATCATCGATGCCCGAGACCATGTCTTGATAACCGATTTCTTACCTGAATCTATATTTTGTTGTACCTTCTTTTCTAAACTATGGTGAACGTAAGGTCCTTTTTTTAATGAACGTGCCATGTACTCTTTCTTTTATTTCTTTCTACGTTCTACAATATACCTGTTGCTGTCTTTAGTCTTGGAACGGGTTCTGAATCCTTTCGCAGGAATGCCGTTCTTCGATCTTGGATGGCCTCCTGAAGCCCTGCCTTCACCGCCACCCATTGGATGGTCCACTGGGTTCATTACCACTGGCCTTGTTCTAGGCCTTCTACCCAGCCACCTGCTTCTACCGGCCTTACCGGAAACCAGCAATTGATGATCGGAATTGGATACCGCCCCTATAGTGGCCATGCAGTTGGCCAGCACCATTCGTGTTTCCCCAGAGGGAAGTTTGATGGTGACAAACTTACCGTCCTTGGCCATTAACTGGGCGAACGTTCCAGCACTTCTTGCCATTACGGCTCCTTGGCCAGGACGCAATTCGATGCAAGAAATGATGGTTCCCAAAGGAATTTCGCTCAACGGCAATGCATTACCTATCTCTGGGGCGGCTTTTTCACCCGCAGAGACTTTTTGACCTACTTGCAGGCCATTTTGGGCAACAACGTATCTTTTCTCGCCGTCATTGTATTCCAACAAAGCGATGAATGCGGTTCGGTTTGGATCGTACTGAATTGACTTTACCTCGGCATCAATACCTTGCTTATCTCTTTTGAAGTCGATGATACGGTACCTTCTTTTGTGACCACCACCGCGATGGCGCACGGTCATTTTTCCTTGACTGTTTCTACCTCCTGACTTTTTTAACGGAGCGAGCAAGCTCTTCTCCGGCTTATCAGTAGTAATCGCGTCAAATCCGTTTACTACTCTAAAACGCTGTCCTGGAGTGATTGGCTTTAATTTTCTGACTGACATTGCTAGTCTTTATAGATTACTGTAAAAATCAATAATATCACCCTCAGCCACATCAACAATGGCCTTTTTGAGCGCATTCGTCTTTCCATGCTGAATTCCGGTTTTGGTATACCGTGTTCTTCGGTTTGGACCGTAATTCATCGTTCTCACTTTTTCAACAGAAACACCATAAGTTGCCTCAACAGCTTCTTTGATCTGCAATTTATTGGCAGAAGGGTCTACATAGAAGCCATAGCGATTAAAAAGTTCACTATCAGCTGTCATCTTCTCTGTTATGATTGGTTTTATCAACACACCCATCTTGTCTCTATTTAGCTTAAGTTCGATTCTATTCCTTCCACCGCGCTTTCCAAAAGCACTATGCTCTTCGCCTTTAAAATCTTGTAAGTATTTAATTCTGAGTTTGTTATAACTTCAGAACTGTTCAAATTACGCGACGACAAATATACGTTATTATTTGTGTCACCCAACACTATCAAAGATTTTTTGCTTTCAATACCCAAAGACTTGAGTACGGCTATGAAATCCTTGGTTTTTGGTACTTCAAAACTAAAGTCTTCAACCACTAACAATTCTTTTTCTTTTGACTTCAGGCTTAACGCAGATTTTCGGGCCAAACGTTTTACGTTTTTGTTCAATTTTTGCGTGTAATCCTTAGGGCGGGGACCAAAAATTCGACCACCACCCCTAAAAACAGGGGATTTGATACTTCCTGCCCGCGCAGTTCCTGTACCCTTCTGCTTTTTGATTTTTCGGGTACTACCCGCAATCTCTGCCCTTTCTTTGGCCTTGTGTGTACCTTGTCGTTGATGTGCCAAATATTGCTTGACATCTAAATAAATAGCATGTTCGTTTGGCTCAATCGCAAAAACATTGTCAGAAAGATCTACCTTTCTGCCTGTTTCTTTTCCCGTAATATCTAAAACTGCTACCTTCATTACTTCTCAATTGTTACATAAGCGTTTTTGTGTCCTGGAACGCAACCTTTGACTACGATCAGATTTTTTTCAGGAACCACTTTCAAGACTCTTAAGTTTTGAACCGTAACTCTTTCGCCACCCATTCTACCGGCCATTTTCATTCCCTTGAAAACTCGGGCAGGGTATGATGCAGCACCTATGGAACCCGGGGCTCTCAGTCTGTTGTGCTGACCATGGGTTGCTTGGCCAACACCGCCAAAACCATGTCGCTTTACTACACCTTGGAACCCTTTTCCTTTAGATGTACCCACAACATCAACAAATTCACCCTCAACAAAAAGGTCAGCACCCAGAGTGTCACCTAATTTGTATTTACCTTCAAAATCACGGAATTCAACGACCTTTTTTTTAGGAGAAGCACCTGCTTTCTTTGCATGGCCAAGTTCAGCCTTGTTTGCACGTTTTTCTGCCTTGTCATCGAAACCCAATTGAAGGGCACTGTACCCGTCAACCTCTTCGGTTCTGACTTGGGTAACCACGCATGGGCCAGCTTCAAGAACGGTACATGGAATATTCTTTCCATTCTCGTCAAAGATGCTGGTCATACCGATTTTTCTTCCTATTAACCCAGACATTTTATTTAGTATTAATTGTTTACTTTTTAACGCCAAAATTTTGGCAAAAAAATTGGGTCAAAGAAAAAATCCTGTGACCCAGATATATTTTCTTTTTCCCGTTTTTCCTTCGCACACAGCTCCGGACATGTCTACCTTTTTTCTCAAAAGGCGTGCAAATTTACACTTTTATTTC
>JBCDBD010000013.1:0-69367 GCA_039184335.1 Bacteroidota bacterium
ACCACCGAAAGCTGGAAAGGATTCAACTACTTGGCATTCATGGTCATTGCCCTAAAAAAGTTTATGAAAAAGAAAAATGAAAAAGTTTAAATCATTTCTTAAAGTAAAATTTTATGGGAAGAGCCTTTGAGTTCAGAAAAGCGAGAAAAATGAAACGATGGGCTGCCATGTCCAAGGCATTCACCAGAATTGGTAAAGACATCGTCATGGCAGTCAAAGAGGGGGGGGCTGACCCAGATTCGAATGCACGCCTACGTGCGGTCATCCAAAATGCCAAATCGGTCAATATGCCCAAAGACAATATTGAACGGGCCATCAAACGCGCATCAGACAAAAACCAAGGGGATTACAAAGAAGTGCTTTTCGAGGGATATGCCCCCCATGGTATTGCCATTCTCATCGAAACGGCTACAGACAACAACACACGCACCGTAGCCAATATTCGAAGTTATTTCAATAAATGCAATGGTAGTTTGGGCACTTCGGGTTCCGTAGAATTTATGTTTGACCATACCTGTAATTTCAGGATCGACGGAGAAGGCATCGACCCTGAAGAATTGGAACTTGAGATGATTGATTTTGGTACTGAAGAGGTATTTGTTGACGAAGATGGTATTTTAATCTATGCCCCTTTCGAAAGTTTTGGGGATATTCAAAGGGAATTGGAATCCCGTGACATTGAAATCCTGTCTTCAGGATTTGAGCGTATTGCGCAAGTAACCAAAGTACTCAACGAAGAACAAATGGCCGATGTGGAAAAGCTCTTGGAAAGAATTGAAGAGGACGATGATGTACAGAACGTGTACCATACGATGAAGGAATAACATTTTCGCTAAAAGGAAAAAGAGGATAAAAAAACAGGGCTCTTCTTACTTGGTAATTGACTGGTGATTTGGTCGATGCCATGTCGATATTTGCTTCTGAATACCATACTATTTTAGCCATAGCTTCGATAAACCTGTTGGGCATAACATCGAATATCATTTTACAATATTTCACTTAAATTCACCTTACTTTTTCATATCATAAATACATAAGTTTGTATTAGTTAAAATCTTGGTCTTGTAAATTGTGGCCATCGTATTCGACATAACCTAAAATTCATACCATGCGTATTCCCATTCTCGCGATCCTTCTCGTTTTGTTATCGAATAGTGTCTGTGCACAAGAGATGACCCCTGAAAAACTTACAGAAATCATCAGTCAAGAGGCAGACACTACGACTGTGAACAACAATCAGATACGTTTCTTGTTCAATGACGCGGTGCTTATCTGTATCTATGATGAAAATGCCAACCGTATGCGTATTATTTCTCCCATTATGGAACGTGAAAAGTTAGAGGAAGAGGATTTACTAAATGCTTTGGTAGCAAATTTTCATTCGGCACTAGATGTAAAATATGCGCTCAGCGATGAAATCATATGGTCGGTCTATACCCATCCCTTAAAGGAACTGTCTGAACCACAATTGATCGATGCCATTCAACAGGTATATGCTGCCGCCATTACCTTTGGAGGTTCATACTCAAGCACCAATCTAGTATTTCCGGGCAATACCAAAAAGAAAGAAAAACCAAAAACACCAAAAGTGTTAAAAAAAATTTGAGCGTGGTTAGTGGAAATTATTGAGCTAGCCATAGCTGTATTCAGGTATTCTTCCTTTTACGCCTTTATAAAATTGCCGTACCAACCTAAAATCTTTGTTCAGGTTGTCAGAAGTCCAGATAGCTTCCGATATTTTTACGTGCTTTTCACCAAAATCAAAGGCTACCATTACGATGGGCACCCCAGCTTTTTTGGCAATGTAATAGAATCCTGTTTTTAATGCGGTCACTTTTTTTCGGGTGCCTTCAGGGGCCAGGGCAAATCGAAATATATTGCGCTCATTGAAAATGGACACTACGGCATCTACCATCTTCTGGTTTTTTGAACGATCGACGGGCGTACCCCCTGTCCAACGAAAAAACCAACCGAGAGGTGGTTTAAATAGGCTTTTCTTGCCAATGTAATGAATCTCTTTATTTACAATTTTTCTTACCAAAAGCCCTAAAAGGAAATCATGCCAATGGGTATGGGGCACGACAATGACCACACATTTACGCACATCGGGAAAATTTCCAATCAATTTCCAACGGAATACTTTAAAATAAAGGAACTTAGCAATGTTGCGCATGGGGTATGGAGTTAATCATACTTTGATACAAAGATACGCCCTACTAAATCTTTTCATACAGGGAAATCAGCTTATCCGTGGTGACCCTCTTTTTCCATTCCCTACCCAGGGCATTCTCCCATAAAGGTTCCATACTTAGGGCAATTCTGGTCAAGTTCTCGAAATCATCCCTTGAGAGGTTGGCACAGATCCCTTCAGGCAAGCTGATATCCTGCGCTATCTTCATTTGATCAAAGAGTGCAACTCCTTCAGGATAGAATTCCTCTAAATGTTGAAAAACCAAGCAATTGCCAATACCATGCTTAACACCTAAAACGTACGAAAGTCCATAGCTCATAGCATGTGCGATACCAACTTGGGAATATGCAATGCTCATACCGCCGTGCCACGAGGCCATCATCAACTTTTCTTGAGACTCTTGCACAGACAAATCTTCTAAAAAGACTTCTTTGCAAAGCTCGTATGCCTTTTCACCATAACTTTGGCTGAACGTATTCAAATAGGTTCCATTCAACGACTCAACGCAATGGATAAAACAATCCATACCTGTATAGAACCACTGTTCTTTTGGTACTGTTGCGGTCAATTCTGAATCTAATACGACCTGGTCATATGTCGTATAATCAGAGTTAATACCCAACTTCTTTTGTGGACCCAATAATACCGTTGTTCGGGAAACTTCAGCACCGGTACCACTGATCGTGGGAACACCGACATGGTACAATGATGGTTTACGCACTAGATCCCAACCTTGGTATTGTTGCGTCTCTCCTTTATTAGTGTACATAATCGCGACTGCCTTCGCCAAATCCAGTAAAGTACCACCACCAATACCTACTATACCTGATGGAGATTCATCAAAATCGCTCTTTATCTTGGCCACCAATGCATCAACCTGTTCGGTCTTTGGCTCTTCATCTGCAGATACAAAAATAATCTGGTCATTGAACAACCAAGGTATCCGTTTCTCCAAAGCTTTTCCCTCAAAAAAATCATCGACCAAAAAAATAAAGGGAGCATCAGCGTTTCTCCTCTTGGGCAATAGTATGTCGGCCAATTGGTCAAAGCTTCCCCTGCCAAAAACAACCCGAGGTACCATGGGAAAATTTCTGTACGGTATCTTGTTTTTGACAATGGTCTTTTTATTCTCTAATTTGTTCTCCAACTTCATCCGTTTTCAAATATTTCAAGATATCAGTGATGCTGTTCAATTTCAAATAATTGCTGTCTTCTTCTTCCGCTTTTGAAACCAATTCATGAACCCAAGTGGTATGGAATGGAATGTGAATTGCATATGCACCGATATTGAGTATTGGTATAACATCTGACCTCAATGAATTCCCTACCATCAAAAATTCATCAATGTTGATTTCCAGGTGTTCCAATAGGCTCTTGTAATTTTCCTCTTTCTTTTCGCTCAAAACCTCAACATGATGAAAATATGCCGAAAGTCCTGATTTTTCAAGCTTTCGCTCTTGATCCAAAAGATCGCCCTTTGTCAATACTATCAACCGATAGTTGTTCTTGAGCGCTTTTAAGACATCTTCTACCCCATGCAACAATTCCACCGGATGGGCTATCATTTTCTTTCCCAAATTCAATATCCTTACAATGGTTTCCTGTGGTAGTCGGTTGTTTGACAAATCTAGGGCAGATTCAATCATGGACAGTACAAATCCCTTTATTCCATAACCATACAATTCAAGGTTTTGCATTTCGGTCTTGAAAAGTTCTTGATCTATTTTATTCTTGGTTTCATAACCTTGGAGCAGTTCGGCAAAACGCTCTTCGGTTTCACGAAAATAAGTTTCGTTTACCCAAAGCGTATCGTCGGCATCAAAGCCTATCACTTTGATATTTTCAAAATTTACTTCCATGCTTTTTTGGCCTTTTCCAAATCTTCAGGGGTATCAATCTCTATACCGGTTACATTGGTCTCCACCATTTTTATTTTTTTTCCATATTCCAAAAATCGAATGGCCTCTATTTTTTCAGTGGCCTCCAACTGCAACATGGGCAGCTGTTGAAAATCTAATAGGGCCCTCTTTCTAAAGGCATAGATACCTTTGTGTTTGTAATAGACTGAATCTACTTTCTTATCCCTTGGGTAGGGAATTGGGGAACGGGAAAAATAGAGCGCGAATTTACGATGATCGACGATAACTTTTACTGTATTGGGATTAGAAATTTCATCCCAAATGGAAATGGGGGTCATCAAGGATGCTAAATCGATTTCTCCAGTAACATCTTCCTTAAACACCTGAATCACACTGTGCAGGCTTTCTTTATCGATAAAGGGCTCATCACCTTGAACATTGATAACGATATCAATATCCAAGTCCGCTACTGCTTCTGCTATCCGATCACTGCCACTTTCGTGCTCTTGCTTGCTCATCAAGACGGTTCCTCCCGCTTCTGAAATCGTTCTATATATGATATCACTATCGGTCACCACATAAACTGCATCAAACAATTCTGTATCACGAACCGCCTCATAGGTTCTCAATATTACCGGTTTACCTGCTAAATCCTGCATCAATTTTCCTGGAAATCGAGATGCACGGTATCTTGCGGGAATCATGGAGATTACTTTCAAACTATGTTCATTTTACAGGTTATTACCGCTATTGTCGCCTAGGCTGTAACTTTCTATATATTTTGAAGATAAAAATCAAAATGATAATGACCAATACCATAGCCAAAATTGGCGAAAAAACAGAGGCTGTCGAAACCACCAGTGCAGTACCTGTCTCCACGGTAGATATAATTGGATTGGCTACCCCTGCAGTTGTGGCCGTCGAGGCGAGTCTACCTGTGGCGTTTGCGCCCTTTATGGCAGTTGCCGTGCCACCACCAGCAATTATGGCAAGTGACCACGTCACCACGGGGTCTAGATCAACTATAGTAGATACCATGACCGCCGTACCTGCAAATGCCGCCAAAGGGATGGCCAGACTGTCCAAGGCATTATCCACCCATGGTATAAAGTAGGCAAAAACCTCAACCATAGTAGCGATACCTAAGGTAAGTACCGCAGTAAGGCTACCTATCCACGACCAGCCTTCGTTTAAATCCCAAATTCCAAAATAGGCGGCCATGCTTAGTACGAACAATGGTAAAAAAACCCTGAAACCTGCTGAAGCAGCCAGGCCAACACCCAAAAATATGCTCACTATGGTCCCAGAGTCCATCATTCCTTTTTTACTAATATATATTATTCCATATCAAGAAAAAAATCGTTCTTGAAACCAATAAGGTACAACCTTTTTTTAGCCCTTGTTATGGCTGTATACAGCCATCTCAAATATTCTTTATCCATTCCATTGGGCAAATAGGGCTGTTCAACAAATATGGTATTCCACTGCCCACCTTGCGATTTATGACAGGTAACCGCATAAGAGAACTTTACTTGCAAAGCATTGAAATACCTATTGTTCTTTACTCCTAAAAACTGTTTGTACTTTGATTTTTCATGTGCATAGTCTTTGACCACTTCTTGATACAAACGATTACTTTCTTCATAGGGTAGCGAAGGTGTCTCAGCATTGACCGTATCTAAAAGCAATACGGTTTCAAAAGGTCGTTGATTCGGATAGTCTACCATCTTTACTTTCACCTCGGCAAAAGAAAATCCATAAAGTTCCTTAATCGAAAAGAGTTCCAGAATTTCAATGATGTCCCCATTGGCAATAAAACCTGCTTCAGAACTTGGCCTAAGCCAGAAATAGTTGTTCTTGACCACCATCATATAATCCCCTACGGCAAGATCGCTATCTAAATATAGAATTCGCTCCCTTATGTTTTTATTGTAGAGATTGGCCCTTTTATTTGATCGTACAATTATTGCAGCCTCTTCTTTACCTTCTTGGGCATAAGCGTTATCGATCGCTTCTTGAATCTCATGCCCATCAATCAATCGTACTATATCATCAAAAGCTTTTAACTTAAACTTGAACTCCCCAAAAAAGTCATTTTGTATTTGCTCCCTTAAGTTGGTGGCATTGTACAAAATGCCTGAATCCACCGTTTGCCGCATCACTTCATCCAATTCAACTGCCATGACCTTCTTGCCATAATTCAATGAGAGCTTATCTTCATCAAGGGCGGGGCTGATGTTCAAACGTACCGGAGGCAATTGGGCGGTATCACCTATAAATATCAATTTACATTGATGCCCAGAATAGACATAAAAAAGTAAATCATCCAATAGGGACCCATTCTCGAATAGTTTTGAATCTGCCGGTGTATCTGGTATCATCGAAGCCTCATCAACAATGAAAATGGTATTTCGATACTTATTGGGGGCTAAAACAAACTGCACACTGCCGCCACCTTTGCCCTTCTTCGGAAAATAAATTTTCTTATGAATGGTGAACGCCTCTTTCTTGGAATAACTGGCCATTACTTTTGCTGCCCTTCCGGTAGGTGCCAACAGTACTGATTTCATTTTAGACTTCCACAGGTTGGTGACCACGCAACCTATCAAAGTGGTTTTGCCAGTACCTGCGAAACCCTTTAGCAAAAAGACCGTCTCTTTATCTTTCAACAAGATGAATTCAGCTAATTTACGAAGGGTAACCTCCTGTTTATTAGTAGGTTCATGTGGAAACTGTTCTAATAAGACATTAAAAAAACCTGAAGATGACAATGTGTTCATTGGGCCGTAAAGATAGTCTGCAATTTTAACCGAAAAAGTTTCGCGATTAAAAAAAAATTGTAGATTTGTGAATAACCGCTAAATTAACTTAAGAAAGACAAAATCACATGTTAACACTAATTCTTATAGTCGTAGCAATATGCTTGGTCACCGTAGGACTGGTATTTGTAATTGATAGATTTTTACCTCAAAAGTCAAAGCCTTTCATTATTATCCTATTCGGTATTTTGAGCATTTTTCTTGGCTATCTCATCTACAATTCGGTAAATGCCCCTATCGCTTTCAAAAAGGTACGCCAAAAACGTTTTTCACAGGTCATCACCAAATTAAAAGATATACGAAATGCCCAGGAGGCCTATAAAACCGTCAATGGCAAGTTTGCCAACGATTTCAATAGTCTTGTACAGTTTGTTGATACTGCAAATTACACTATCACACAACAGCGGGATTCTTCATTCATGAGATTTGACAAGACTTACGGAATTGAATTGCAAAAAGATACCATAGTCATCGATACCCTAGGGTTTGTGAAGGTAAGGGATTCGCTTTTCAAAGATGATAATCGATACAAAACCATGATGGATGTCCCTTATGCCCAAGGTGGTGAAAAGTTTGAAATGAAGTCTGATATCATTGATAAAAGTGGTTACAAAGCCCCAGTTTTTGAGGCAAAAGTGAAAAAGAATGTTGTACTCTATGACCAACCTAAAGACCTCTTAGATAGGGAAAATGCACACTTGAGTGTAGAAGAGGTAAACGGAACTGAAATTAAAGTCGGTTCTCTTGTAGACGTAAGTACCAATGGAAATTGGCCACCAATTTATGACAGAAAAAGCGACCGGTAATACCGAAGAGACCAGTTTTCAAAACAATTATAAAAAATTGTCCATTCAGGTTAGCTTGAATGGACTTTCTTTTTGTGCTGTCGATACTATAGACAATAGTATCATGGCACACGAAAAAGTAGTCTTTAAGACAACGTCTACACCTTACTTATTAAAGAAAGAGCTCAAATCCGCTCTTGAGGAAAAAAGAATTAACGAACACGATTTTCCCGAGGTAACCGTCATTCATAAAAACAATCTTTTTGGTCTTGTACCTAAAGTATTGTTTGATGAAAATGAACGTTCAAACTATCTGAAGTTCAACACAAAAATACTCGCAAACGACCATATTGCCCATGATGAGATCGAGAGCCATGACATCATCAATGTCTACATTCCTTTTACCAACATCAACAATTATATCTTTGACTTATTTGGCGAGTTTGAGTTCAGGCATAGTGGTTCGGTACTGGTACAGACCTTAATGGCGCAAAACAAAGCGAATATAGAGACTACATGTTATGCCCATGTTGCAGAAAGCAGTATGGAAGTAGTTGTAATCACCCAGAAAAAACTATTGTTCTACAACTACTTTCATTATAAGACAAAAGAAGACTTTCTGTATTTCATTCTTTTCACTTTTGAACAGTTGAATTTGAATGTACTTGAGGTAAAACTAAAACTTTTTGGCATTATTGAAGAAGGTGACGATATTTTCGAAATGTGCTGCTCATACATCAAGAAAGTTTCTGTATTTGCACCTTCAAATACCACCTACTTATTCGACCAACCTGAAAGTGAAAGTATTGATTTTACTGTTTTGAGTGCTTTATAATGCGCATCATTTCAGGAAAATATAAAGGGAAAAGAATATTGGCCCCAAAAAAACTGCCCGTAAGACCAACCACGGCAATGGCCAAGGAAGGGTTATTCAATATCTTGAACAACCGCTATGATTTCAATGAAATAAAGGTTATCGATCTATTTTCCGGTACTGGCAATATCAGTTACGAGTTTGCCTCAAGAGGTACCCAAGACATCATGGCCGTAGATGCACATGCGGGTTGCATTCAATTTATTGCCCAAACAGCTAAAGAGCTAAACCTGCCGATCAGAGCTATAAAAAGTGACGTCAAAAAATATCTTAATCGATATTTGAATAAGGCCGATCTGATTTTTGCCGATCCACCCTATCATCTAAATACGGCTGATTTCACAAACATTATAACACTGGTTTTTGAAAAAAAGCTTCTTTTGCCTGATGGAACCTTAATCATAGAACATGCACCACAAACAGATTTAACGAAAAATCAACTGTTCGTGGAAAAAAGAAAGTACGGAAGCAGTGTGTTTAGTTTTTTCACTCATTAAAATCAATTGAAAAGAAAAAGCAGGCCATAAGCCGGATTCTGTATCTCGACAGCTATCGAGACCCTTATCATTTATCTCGACTTTTGGTTGCCCAAAAGCTCTAACCGCCTACCCTCCAACTTGGGCGTGCTACCCTCAAATGCTGGTCTACATGGCGTTTCACCGCATAGAGTTTACCTGATTTCACTACAGCCGAACTGTACATACTTTCTGTTGCACTTTTCCTTCCCAATGACTATTATTGGGAGGCGGGTGTTACCCGCTATGCTGCACTCTGGTGTCCGGACTTTCCTCTCTAATAAAGAGCGATAAGGTGGCCTGCAGACGCAAAGGTAAAGTAATTGTTAATAAAAAAACAGAGCAGACTTGTCTGGCCCATACAAAACCAGGCTCCAATCTTTATATTTGTATCAAGGCTAAAACCTACGTCTTCTTGGAACCTTTTGTTGTATCTGCCCGAAAATACCGCCCACAATCATTCAAGGATGTTGTAGGGCAAGAATCTATTACCAATACACTGCTCAATGCCATCGAAAACAACCATTTGGCCCAAGCATTGCTTTTTTGTGGTCCAAGGGGTGTCGGTAAAACCACCTGTGCAAGAATATTGGCAAAGCAAATCAACCGAGATGGTAGCGAAAATGACGACGAAGATTTTGCGTTCAATATTTTTGAATTGGATGCAGCTTCCAATAATTCCGTAGATGATATCAGAAGCCTTATTGATCAGGTTCGTATTCCCCCACAGGTAGGCAAATACAAGGTATATATTATCGATGAGGTACATATGCTTTCACAATCGGCCTTCAATGCTTTTTTAAAAACCTTGGAAGAACCCCCTAAACATGCCATCTTTATTTTGGCCACAACAGAGAAACACAAGATCATACCTACCATTCTCTCACGATGCCAAATATTTGACTTTAAAAGAATAACAACATTAGACATCGTCAAATACCTTAAATATATCTCAGGGGAGCAAGGCATTGATACTGAAGATGATGCGTTGCACATTATAGCGCGTAAAGCTGATGGTGCCATGCGTGATGCACTCTCAATCTTTGATAGGGTTGTCAGCTATTCCGGAAAAAACCTTACCCGAAAAGCTGTTGCCGAAAACTTGAACGTTCTTGATTACGACACGTATTTTGAGGCTACTGAACTGATACTGCAAAATGACATTCCGAAACTTCTTGTGCAGTTCAACCAAACTCTATCACAAGGGTTTGATGGCCATCACTTTATCAACGGACTGGCATCCCATTTTAGAAACCTCATTGTTTGCCAACATGAAGAAACCCTATCACTTTTAGAAATGGGTGAAGATGCAAAAAAGCGATATGGACAACAGGCCCAAGCAACATCAAAAACTACACTTTTAAAGGGATTGGATATGGCCAATGAATGTGACCTGAACTACAAGACCAGTAGAAACCAACGGCTGCTTGTTGAACTTACACTGATGAAACTGGCCTCGATTACTTTTGACAGTGAAAAAAAAAAGACTGATTTTATAATTCCTGCAACATATTTCAAATCTAACGATTATCAAAAAAAACCTGGTTTTTCCATAGAAGAAGTTCGCCTGCCCTCGTCAGGATTACCAAAAATAGAGGCCAAAAACCCTAAGGGACCGGAAGATCAAAAAGAAGTACTAATAGCATCAGAAAAACCAAGAAAAATTCAACTTTCAACCACTTCAAAGCGGGTTTCCGGTCTTTCACTTTCCAGTCTAAAAGCTAAAAAGGCACATCAAAATGCCAAAACGCCCGCTATTGAAGAAAAAGAGTTGCCTAAAGCACCATTTACTGAAATTGCCTTACGCAAATACTGGGACGAGTTTGTTCAAAAAATAGACAATAAAGGAAAAAAGATATTGGCGAGCAGCCTTCAGACTGATAGACCCAAACTGAAGGATGATCATACGATATGGATAGAACTGCCCAATAGCACGATGAAAAAAGAAGTGGAACGCGAACAAGTGCTGCTCCTGAACTTTTTAAGGGAAAAGCTGGACAATCATCATATTACCCTTCGAATAGCTGTCAATGAAGATGTTTCGAAAAAATATGCATTTACCCCAGAAGAAAAATATCAAAAATTAAGGGACAAAAACCCGGCTATTGATTTACTGCGCAAAGAATTTGATCTTGATTTATGATTTTTTGGAAAATTTGATTCCAATCGCATAAACCAACATCAAAATACCTGCAATAATCAACCCAAGTGCTTCTCTCCCCCTTTCTATGTTCACAATATTGCCCTCACCAATGCTGACACCCTCAAATTTTTTAGGCCAGCTGTAAATAGCGAATACCATATAAAACACACAAAGAAGTATGGCCCATAGCAACTTAAGACGGCCTAAGGCAAAAAGTACCGATGCCAAAGCGGCCATTCCATAAATAGCATACCATTGCATTGCATCTTGGTCATTATGCTGTACTACTGCGGCCCAAACAAAAAATAGCGCAAACACTAGACTTATGGTCTTGAAAAGAATTTTCATATCAGTTATTTTTTATATGTGATTCCAAAATAGAGAAAACTTTAATGGCATCAACCCTGTTCGCTTTTACTAAATCAGCACGATTAGAAATTAGAATGGGAAAGTCTTCTTCATCTTCTGGAATACGGCCATGGGATCCCTTGATCAAATCGGCTTTGAGTGGAATGATGTCCATTACAGTTCGGAAACCAAGTTTTTTCTTCATAAGCTTCCATAATACCTTTAACAGCACCATTTTGTCCTTTGGATCCGTCAACATCTCGACAGGATCGTAACCTGGCTTTTTATGAATATCAACCATACGCGCAAAATCGGGCGCTTTTTTGTCATCGTTCCAATAATAATAGGTAAACCATGAATTTGCACAGGCCACTACTACCAAATCACCACATCTATCATGCTTTAGGTTTACTTTTTCGATTTCGTCCCCGTCCCATACTTTTTCCACCCCATGCAGGTCTTCTATCAACGACTTCAACTGTTTGCGTATTGATAGGTCGTTGAGATAAATATGGGCTATTTGGTGATCTGCGACAGCAAAGGCTTTACTGGCCCCAACATCCATTAATTCAAGGCCGCGCTCCTCACGGATGGCCAAATACCCTTTACTACGTAAAACACGGTTTAAATGTACAGGGTTTTCCACATTGGTGATTCCGTATTCAGATAAAAGGATAAGGTTACTATCTTGGTCTTGGTAATAGGATATCATTTTTTTTACGACCCTATCGATCTCTTCCAAATCTTTACCAATTACATCAAAATTCAATCCATGACGTTGTAAATTATAATCAAGATGTGGCAGGTAGACCAATGTTAAAGTGGGATTGTATTGTTGGTCGGTTCTTATGGCCGCATCAGCAATCCACTCACTTGATTTTATGGATGTGTTCGGCCCCCAGAAGTGGAACAAAGGAAAAGTGCCCAATTCATTTTGAAGTGCATCCCTTAATTCAGGGGGATAGGAATAAACATCTGGTATCTTTCTTCCATCAGCCAGATAATTGGGGCGTGGTGTGACACTGTAATCTACTGAGGAATACATATTGTACCACCAAAATAGATTGGCACAGGTAAAATCTTTATTTTCCTTTTTCATCTTTTCCCAGAGCTTTTCGGCTTGTACCAATTTGTTGGACTGTAGCCAAAACTTAACCTCACACTCTTCTTTAAAATACCACCCATTGCCTACGATTCCATGTGTTGAAGGCCATTTTCCTGTCATATAGGTAGCTTGTGCACTGCAAGTCACTGCGGGTAATACAGGATCAATATAGGTTGTGCCCCCATTTTCTAAAAATGATTTGATAAAAGGGGTGTGTTCACCTATCAATCTTTTGGTGAGCCCTACGACATTGATAACAACTGTTTTTTTCACTTAAAGCTTTTCTTTTAGCCACTCCATTTCCCTAATGATGGATTCTGAAAGTTCCCTTTTCAGAGTATTGGGCAAAACATCCCAAGTATAGGTCTCAACCTCAATATGACTACATATCTTATGCATTTTCAAACATTGCAACACTTTTTTAATATGGTCTTGGGTAGCATGCAAGTGTCCAAACCTCTCCAGAAAGATAGGAACGTGAAAATGTGCCCGTAACTCCTTGAAATTTTTTCGCTCATTCAATACCAAAGGTAAATCTGAATACGTGAGTACCTTGTTGTCTCTTTTTTCGGTGACCTGATGTAGGTACGTTGGTTCGTCAAACAGTTCTAGGGACTGCCATATTTCATTGATAGTATTCGAATCATAAAGAATTTTCAATGCAGAACTCACCTGTATCTTGCCTATTTGAATGCCGTTTTCACCAAACTTTTGAAATGTATCTTTAGGTTCTTCATAGGCTAGGGAAAAATGACAAATATCATAGCAGATGGTCACATAGCGCTTGGTAAGCTTTTCAGCCGCGACTTCGCCCAATCCTATTTTTTTCTTGAAGGCCTTTATTGAAATAGGCACTAAATAAGCTGAAAAAAAATCAATCACATCTTGGGCATTTTCTAAAAGTCCATCAGGTTCTGGTTCGATATCAAGATGTAAATAGACGCCTTTAGTGTGCTCTATTTCGTAAAGCTGTACGGCTATTTCGGCCATGTTAGCCGCTGATACCGACTTAGCTTGATGTACCTCGGCTTTAGAAGTAAACCAATGTTTGTAACTGATCGGCGAGGTCGATATGCCCCCAGAAAGAGGCTCCGGAAGAAGAACTGCCAACTGTTTGAAAAGCCTGGCCGTATATGCTAACCGTTTTTGGGACAACCAATCTGGTCTGTGCACATTTTCCTTTACTTTTTCATTATGGAAATTTCCATAGGGAAAACCATTGATCGTGTACACATAAAGTTCATTTTCATCCAACCATTTTTTAAACCCCACCAAATTATTGCCGACTCCAAGTTCTTCACTGGCCTTGTTCGATAATCGCAGTCCGATACCAAATGGTTTTTCTGGTGAAATACTTTGCTTGACCTTTAAGGTGTATGTTTTTAAACTGTTGAAAGTTACGTCCCAGTTTTCGCCAGGGTGCACATTGGTACAATAAGAAAGGTGGTAAAAATCAGATACAAACATATCAACAAGAGAGCTCTTCTTTGGCAATACTTCGCACTGTAATTGCTTCTTCCATTTTTTTCATATCAATTTCATGCACATCTTGCTTGCTACCAATTCTCGAGAGCAATGTGATGGTCAATTTGCCCCCTAAATGCTCCCTGAACTCCCCAATGCCATTTAATAGTTCTTTGCGTTCAAGGTCATTTTCAATGGGAAGCCGAAGGTCAAAACCCAAGTCATTGAAAACGTCTAAGACCTTATCTAAAATGCTTTGATCGATCAACCCCGTCAATTTGGCATATGTTACATCTAAGGCGATGCCCATTGCGACTGCTTCACCATGCCGTAGGCGGTAATCCGTCATCTGCTCCAACTTATGTGCAGCCCAGTGACCAAAATCCAATGGACGGGATGAACCGTCCTCAAAAGGGTCTCCTCCATTGGCAATATGCCCCATATGTATTTCTGCACAACGGTAAATCAAATGTTTCATCGGTTCTGGTTTTCGCTTAGCCAATGCTACTGCATTTTGGCCTATAAAATCGAAAAATATCTTGTCTTTGATCAAGGCTACCTTCATAGCCTCGGCTATACCAGAAATCCAATCGCGCTGATCTAGTGTTTCTAAAAAATGATAATCATTTATGATTGCCAACGGAACGGCAAATGTTCCTATAAAATTCTTTTTACCAAATTCGTTGATACCATTCTTGACCCCTACTGCAGCATCATTTTGGGCAAGTACCGTTGTGGGTACGCGAATTAGCTTTACGCCCCTGTGTGCCGTAGCAGCAGCATAGCCTACCATATCAATAACAGCTCCTCCTCCAATCGCTACTACAAATGAGTGCCTGCAGATAGCATTATCATTGATGGCACGAAGTACTTTCTGAACATTGCCATGGTCATTTTTACATTCTTCGCCTCCCGGCAATACCAAAATATCTTCCAATTGCACCCTATCGTACTGGTTGCAATAAGCTTCAACCTTGTCGAGTAACTTTGGGTGCTTTAAATATACCCCACCGTCAATCGCAAATATGGCCTTTATGTTATCCTGTTCTGAATATTTGGTCATGACTTCATACAAAAGCCCATTTCGGGTAGAAAACATATCTTCGGTAAAGTGAAGCTTGTAGTCATAACTTACTGAAAATGATTGTGCTATGAAAGAAGGTGTTTTCATACCTTAAATTTAGGTAACAGCGAAGATTTTAGAAAGAAAAATAGATAACGGCAATAATAATACGAGTAATAGCCCAATAGCCCAATGCGAATGCCCGACAGCTATGGCAGCATCCAACACGATAATGGACAATACCCCTGCCTTGACCGCCCTTCTGATATTATCAGGATTGTTCTGGGCATACGAACTCGCTAAGGGCTTAAAAACCAATAGGGCAAAGAGTCCCAAAAACAAAAGATAGTGGAGCATAGGTTTTGTTGTCATTTCATGAAAACCTATAACGCAAAAAATCACTATTTTATATAAAAATGCTGCCCTGAGAATATTTTTTTTATTATTTCCATGCACTTCGCCACGACTCACCATAGTGACCGCAGCGATAAAAACCAAAGGTATGAAAGCATATGGCCAAAGCTTAAATTCACCAAAAACCGATAGCCCCAACAGTAGGTTCAACGCTCTACAGACCCCCATATTCAAAGGACCAAAAAAACGATGCTTTTTCGACAGACCATCATATAAAACAATACTACCGACCAAGATGAGTGCTATAAATCCACTCGGGATAGTAACCCAAAAAGAGATCAAAACTCCCAGTACCAATAATGTACCGCCAAAGACTGAGGCATTATATCGAGAAACCCTTCCTTTCGGAATAGGACGTTCAGGACGTTCGACCCGATCTAGTTCCGCATCAAAGACATCATTCAATACAACCCCACCAGCATATAAAAAAATTGAAGCCAACAGTAATTTGACCATGGGTAGCCATACTGTAACGTTGATATCGACATCCGCTTCATAAAAAATGTAAAAAAAGCCGGCCAGTGCAAGTCCAGCAGCACTATCTGCAGCGGCAGTCGGCAGATTTGCCGGACGGCATAATTGCAGATACGCTTTTAGCTTATCACCCATTAAACTATTTTATCATCATCAATACGAGGTTGCTGGCCCCTAAGCACACTATTGTCATTAAAAAGCTGGCTTTGGTCGATTCCCGGTGTGTTGAGCCAATGGCTTTCACTCATATTTCCTGATCTAGAAAACACATCAAGTGCATTTTGGTAACAGGTTTTTACAACGTCTTCTCTTGCTATACCTCGCTTAAGCATCAAATTAGCCGTTTTGGGTACAGCCAGGGGATCGCTGACACCCCAATCGGCCGAACTATCTACGATAATGTTGGTACTACCAAATTTTTTGACCACTTCG
This sequence comes from Bacteroidota bacterium, assembly GCA_039184335.1. Classification (GTDB taxonomy): domain Bacteria; phylum Bacteroidota; class Bacteroidia; order Flavobacteriales; family Flavobacteriaceae; genus JBCDBD01. Next base: position 16,487 of record JBCDBD010000013.1, read on the forward strand.
ACCATACGTTCGTTGCCCATTTTGGTCTTTGGGTAAATCGTAAAGGCCGCGATAAATCCACGATCCAATACTTCTTGAACAGTCTCTTCATTATTATGGTCAATCACTACATTTTCAGGGTTTAAATCATGTTCGATACACACTTCCATACTACGAATAGTTCCAGATTTTTTATCCCTGTGGGGGGTATGCACCTGTACCAGCATATCAAATTCCTTGGCCAGTTCCAATTGCTGTCGAAAGTACTTATCCTCGGCGGGGGTTTGATCATCATACCCTATTTCGCCTATGGCAACGACATTTTCTTTATGCAAGTAAAGAGGCAAAAGCTCCATTACCGTTTCTGCCAATGGCTCGTTATTGGCCTCTTTGGAATTTAACCCTATGGTACAATAATGCTTGATTCCAAATTGGCTCGCTCGAAAGGGCTCCCAGCCTACCAAACTGCTAAAATAATCTTGAAATGAGCCTACCTGCGTTCGGGGCTGTCCCAACCAAAAAGAAGGCTCAATGACTGCCACAACCCCAGCGTCGGCCATAGCTTCATAATCATCTGTGGTGCGCGAGGTCATGTGTACATGTGGATCTATAAACCGTAATTTCTCTTCCATATCAATTTTTAAAATTTTCCCAAGTCAGGTTGTCGTTTTCGATAGCATGTCTCAGTGAAGGATGGTCTTGCAACAGTTTCAAGGGGCCACTGGCACCTGAATGAAAACAACATAGGGCCGCTGCCCTATTTTCAACAATATTTTCACTTTTCAAGAGTCGATGTATATCTGCCAAAATACCATTATCTAGGTACTTCGTGGTCGGCCGCCATATTTCGGGATCAATATCCCTGGAAGCTGCCCAACGTTCATGGGCATAATCTGAGATAATTTTGGCAAGTGCTTGGTTTGCCCTTTCATCAATGGCAATAATTTCACCTAAATCCCTTTGCATAAAAGCAGCTTTGAGATACATCTGGTTCCACTGCTGCTCGTTAAAAAACTGAGCTGGATATGGATTATGAAGTGAAATGGCATCAAAAATTGTGGCGATATTGGTGCGCAGCGCCTCAACGGCCACATGTTGAAAATAGCCTGCATCGGGCAATAAAATCAGGTACTTTAAAAAGGTCTCCAATTCTTTGGTGTCGGCAACCTGAATTAAGTTTGCTACCTTATCCTTAAAAAAATCGCGGTCGGCATCCAACACCTTCGCCAAAAGGCAAACCCTACTTATTTCCAATAGATTTGCTTCCTTGAGCACTAAATAGTTTTTGAGGGCACTATCATCGACTGCTGTCATTTTAACAGTGGCCACAGCAGCTATTTTAGTATTGCAGAGACTGTAGGTAAGATAAAGTTCCCTTACGGATTTTTGGGCTATGATTTGTGCAATTTTGTCAAAAAGCCACTTTTGGCTTTCTGTATCAAGATTTTCGCCAATGATTTTCGATATGGTATCACCCGTATTCTTAAATCGCATGCATTATTGAATATAGTTGTCGAAAAATGGCTTTTCAAGCCTTACAAAGATAACCATGTTACCATCTTAAATTAGTATGCTTTTTGCAATACTTTTATATTTACATGCATATAAAATTTAATCTGATGCTAGGTTTAAAGTTACCGACCGACCCCCGATGGGTCAATATTGTGGAAAAAAATATAGAAGAAATCTTGACTGACCACGCGTATTGTGAGCAAAAAGCAGCCAGCACTGCCATATCGCTCATTGTGGGTTTTCCTGAAAAATCAGAATTGGTAAAAGCCATGACCGCCCTGGCAAGGGAAGAAATGGGGCATTTTAACATGGTTCATGAAAAGATTGTTGCGCGGGGCTGGGTGTTGGGTCGTGAACGTAAGGATGCATATGTCATTGCCTTGATGAAGTTTTTCCCAAAAGGTGGAAGTAGGGAAACCCATCTCATTCATAAACTGCTCTATGCTGCCCTTATTGAGGCCAGGAGTTGTGAACGGTTTCGACTTTTGTCAGAACATATTAAAGATAAAGAACTTGCCGATTTTTATAAAAATCTAATGGTAAGTGAAGCCAACCACTATACCATGTTCTTAAAGTTCGCACGTACTTATGGTAATCGTGAAGAGGTAGATCAAAAGTGGCAACAACTGCTCGATCATGAAGCTACTCTAATGAAAGAACTGGGTAAAAAAGAAACCATGCATGGTTAATTTCCTAGCTTGTTCAAGTAGTAGTCGTAGAGTGCAAACTGTGAACGGACTTTAGGTTCATTATTTTCAAGATAGGCATTATCCTGTTTTTGTGAGAACACCCTCGCCTTTACATTATCTTTCCATGAAATCTCAAAAGTATCCAACAACTCCTGTTTGATATCTTCATCATATATCGGACAGCCCACCTCAACGCGATAATCTAGATTACGGGTCATCCAGTCGGCAGACGAAATATACACTTTTGGATTTTCATTATTTCCAAAGATGAACAACCTCGGATGCTCCAAAAACTTATCCACTATACTGATTGCCGCTATATTTTCACTCATTCCTTCCACTCCTGGCACTAGACAACATACCCCACGTATGATCAATTGCACCTTGACACCGGCCCTACTGGCCTCATAAAGCTTGTCAACCATTTTATAAGAGGTCAAACTGTTCATCTTGATTTTGATATATGCTGGTTTTCCGGCTTTTGCACTGGCTATTTCGTTATTGATAAGCTTGCGGAAAGTATTTTTTGTGTAGTGTGGTGAGACAATCAAATGCTTGTACTTATTTATTTTATAAGTTGTATTGAAAAATTCAAATACCTTGTTCAACTCTTTTAGAATTGGCTCATGGGTGGTAAAAAGTGTGTAATCGGTGTAAATTCTAGCGGTTGACTCATTAAAATTACCTGTACTGACAAATCCGTACCGTTTGATGGTATCTTCTTCTTCCCGCTCTACCAAACATATTTTACTATGGATCTTTAAGCCAGGAACACCAAAAATCAGCTTCACCCCTTCTTCTTGTAACTGATTGGCATACTTAATGTTGGCACGTTCATCGAACCGTGCCTGCAATTCTATTTGCACGGTTACCTGTTTTCCATTTTTAACTGCATTGGTAAGGGCCGCAGCTACCTGGGAATTATTGGCCAACCGATACACCGTAATCTTTATTGTTCTTACCTTGGGATCAAGTGCAGCCTCTTTCAAAAACTTGACCACGTAAGCAAATGTATGGTACGGGGCATACTGCAAATAGTCTTTCTTGGCTATACTTTCAAACAAACTTCCTTCAAAACTTAATCCTTTTATGGGCAGCGGGGTGATTTTTTCGTAGAGCAAATCTTTACGGCCCAGGCTCGGAAAGCCCATATAGTCCCTTCGATTATGGTACCTGCCCCCTGGAATGACACTATCAGTTTCTTCGATATCCATTTTTTCTTTCAGATATCTGAGCGTATCTATTTTTATTCGCTTATCATAGACAAAACGCACCGGATTGCTAATCTTTCTGTGTTCTACACTAGAAGAAATCTTTTCTATAAAACTCTTGCTCAAGTCATTGTCAATATCAAGTTCAGCATCGCGGGTAATTTTTATCATATGCGCAGTAACAGACTCGTAATCAAACATTGTAAAAATGCTATCCAGGCAGAAACGAATCAGGTCATCAAGAATGATAATGTAGTTTTTGCCGTTCTCTTCTGGCAATACCACAAATCGATCAATCCCTTTCGGAATTTCGATGAGTGCATATTGCGAGTAACTTCGTCGCTTTAAAAAACCATTCTTCTCATCATTGAGTGTCATTTTCACTGCTAGATAGGCTGCTGTATCCTTAAGGACCGGGAACTCGGTGACGTTATTAAGGATAATGGTAATAAGCTCTGGATTGACTTTTCTTAAAAAATAATCCTTAATGAATTTGGCCTGGTTTTCATTGACCTTGGTCTCATCGATGATAAAAATATTCTGTGCCTCGAGCTCTTTTTCAATTTTTTGAAATATCCCAAGACTTTTGGACTGCTGAGTGATGACAATTTTTGTGATTTCTTCTAAAAGGTCTTTTGCCTTTTCTCCTCCCAAGACACTTTTACCTGTTTTGCCTGCATCCACAATTCGCTTGACCGTAGCATAGCGTACTTTGAAAAATTCATCCAAGTTGTTACTGAAAATGCCAAGAAATCGCAACCGCTCAATCAATGGCACATTGCTATCTGCACTTTCTTGAAGTACCCTATCGTTAAAATGCAACCAACTGATCTCACGATTGATATACTCGTTTTTTGTTTTGGTCATGGTTATCGCAATTGTTTTGGAAAAAGTATGTGTTTTGTCCTTCCTTTAGAAACCGTACTCCAACTGTTGGCCCCGAACTCAATTTGAACCAAACCAGCTGTAGGTACATTGTCAATATACTCATCTCCCCAAGTATTTGCAAGCGTTGTGAATGCATAATTATGCCCAAACAGCAGTATGGTTTCAAAAGCATCGCTTAAACTTTTGACGTGCCCTTTCACACCTTCACCAGAAAAATCATATAGGCTTTCGGTTACCTGAAACTGATGGAGGCCAAAATGGATATTCCTAAGAAAAATCGTGGCGGTATGGAGTGCCCTATTGGCAGGGCTTGAATATGCATAGTCTATGGTCACCGGCATGTCATTAAACTTCTTCGCCACCATAATGGCATCGTTGACACCTCTCTCTTTGAGCGGACGATCTCTATCAGCTACATCATATTCCCATGACGATTTACCATGTCGTACCAAAATAATTCGTTTCATAAAACTCAATTTAAGGAGCTAAACGCTCAATTTTCCAATTGTAATCTTTTAAAAGCGTATATCGAATTCTATCATGTAGTCGATTTGGCCTGCCCTGCCAGAATTCAAGGGAAACAGGACGTACCAAATAGCCTCCCCAATGTTTGGGACGTTCAATTTCTTTGCCTTCCCATGTTTTTTCAAGTTTTTCAAGTGCATCTTCGAGTTGGCTACGCGATTCGATGACCTCACTCTGATTAGAGACTACCGCACCCAGTTGGCTTCCTCGAGGTCTGCTCTCAAAGTAACCATCTGATAGGTTTTGGGCGATTTTTTCAGCTTTGCCCTTAATGATGACCTGACGTTCTAAATTCGGCCAAAAAAAAGATAAACATATGGCGGGGTGTACAGCAATTGCCTTGCCCTTTTCACTTTGATAGTTGGTGTAAAATACAAATCCCTCATGGGTATATCCTTTCAATAGCACCACCCGGCTTTTTGGAAATCCATCCTTTCCCATGGTTGAAACTGTCATCGCATTGGGCTCATCCAAGCCTTGGGTGGCCTCAATTTCATAAAACCATTTTTGAAATTGCTCCATAGGGTTTTCAAGGATGGTACTCTCCAACAATTCACTTTTTTCATATGATTTTCGAAAATCACTTAAATCGCTTTGCATATTTTAAGGAATGTGAGCAACAAATGTCAACAAAAGAAGGCAGAAGTGAAAAAACTATGTAGGTTTTATTGGGGTTCAATAAAAATGCTCATAACTCAAATATCTTACCGTCATCAGCCAATTCAGTATTTGCAAAGACTGGTAATGCTTCTTCCCTAAACATTTCGATAGACTTGTACCGAGTAGAATAATGTCCCAAAATCAGCATCCCCACTCCAGCTTTTTTTGCTATGCATGCGGCTTGTTTTGCCGTAGCGTGCTTTGTTCTTTCACCCAAATGCTCTTCTGACTGTAAAAAAGTGGATTCATGGTACAAAACATCAACACCGCTAACACGAAAAACCAATTGTTCGTCATAGACGGTATCACTACAAAACGCATAGCTTTTTGGCTTTGGTGGATCCAGGGTAAGTTCTTGATTTGAGATTACCGTTCCATTATCCAACACAAAATCATCACCTTTCTTGATATTGTCATAAGCATTTTTTTCAATCCCATATTTTCGGACAACATCGATATTAAGATTTCGGGGAAGTGGTTTCTCTTTAAACAAAAAACCATTGGTGTATACTCTGTGTTGCAATGGTATGGTATGTACACCAACCTTTTCATCTTCAAAAAGCAATTCTGGTTCTCTTGAATCGAGTTCATGAAAAACAAGTGGGTAGTTGGTCCAAGAATCCCCTAGTTTCAACAATAGGGTTATGGCCTCTTTAATTCCCTTTGGCCCATAAATATGCAATTCCGTTTTCCTACCTAAAAGCCTAAACGTGGATACCAAACCAGGCAACCCGAAAAAATGATCTCCATGTAGGTGCGAAATAAAAATATGCTTGATCCGGGAGAACCTGATCTTGTTCTTGCGCAGTTGTACCTGTGTACCTTCGCCACAGTCAATCAAAAAAATATGGTTTCTAACTTCAAGAACCTGTGCAGTCGGATTGGTCAATGTTCGCGGTGTAGCGGAATAACATCCAAGAATATGAAGCCTCATAATTCTAGATCCCGCTCAATATCTTCCATCTCTATAATATCTTTAGCCTCCTGTAGGGTTGGCACCACATTGATATCATCAGGCACTTCATCATACGAGACCTTATCGGTGACCAAAACAAAAGATTTATTTGCCTTTTGATGTTTTCGTGAAATTTCTAAAAACTCCAATATATCATTTGACGTTAATTTACGGAATGAAAAAAGATTGACGATAATATGATCGTGCTTTAGTTTTTCGTATGCACTGTCTAGGTTTTCCAAAAAACCTGCCAAAGAGGTATTTTCCTGAAATACAATGGTGGTAGCACCTTCTTTATCAAAAATCATCTTTATTTAATTTTAGAGGCCAATAAATAGAGAACGGCCATACGAATAGCCACACCATTTTCAACTTGATGTAAAATAATGGATTGATTTGAATCAGCGACATCGCTTGTAATCTCTACACCTCTGTTGATTGGCCCTGGGTGCATGACAATAATTTCTTTGTCAACACTATTCAACAAAGACCTGTTCAATCCAAATTGCTGTGTATACTCACGGACCGATGGAAAATAACTGATTTCCATTCGCTCATTCTGGATTCGAAGCATATTGGCCACATCACACCACTGCAATGCCTTTTGCAAGTCAGTCTCAACCCCAACCCCTAAAGATTCAATGTATTTTGGAATCAAGGTCCTTGGACCACATACTTTTACCTGGGCACCTAATAGCTTTAAGGCAAAAATATTGGACAACGCCACCCTAGAGTGTAGAATATCACCTACTATGACTATCTTCTTGTTCGCCAAATCCCCTACTCTTTCCTTTATCGAGTAAGCATCCAATAGGGCCTGGGTAGGGTGTTCATGGGCACCGTCACCTGCATTGATGATTGCTGCATTTACATGTTTTGACAAAAAAACACCCGCCCCGGCATTCGGATGCCGCATTACCACCATATCTACCTTCATAGATAGAATGTTATTTACAGTATCGATCAAGGTTTCCCCTTTCTTTACCGAAGATTGTGAAGCTGAAAAGTTGATTACATCAGCCGATAATCTTTTCTCTGCCAATTCAAATGAAAGCTTGGTCCTGGTGCTGTTCTCGAAAAAGATATTGGCAATGGTGATATCTCTTAAAGTAGGTACTTTTTTAATGGATCTGTTGATGACCTCCTTAAAATGGTCTGCCGTTTCAAAAATGAGTTCAACATCTTTTTCGTTCAGATATTTTATTCCTAATAAATGGTTGACACTTAATTCACTCATTTCATGATTTTTTCCCAACTAGATAAACAATATCCTCACCATCATTTTCTTTCCACATCACCTTGACCCTATCATTGTTTATGGCATCTACCTGTCTACCCCTATAGTTGGGTTGAATGGGCAAATGTCTGCTAAAGCGTCTATCGATCAATGTCAATAATTCAATTTCTTGTGGTCTGCCAAATGACTGTATGGCAGTAAGTGCAGCCCTTATACTTCGGCCAGTATACAATACATCGTCTATGAACACTACCTTTTTATCTTCTACCAAGAAATCGATTTTTGTGGTATTTGCCTCCAATGTTTTGTCTCCTCTTCTAAAGTCATCACGATAAAAAGTGATGTCTAAAAAGCCCAATCTAATATTTTTGATCTTATAGTCTTTGGACAAAATCTCTTCCAATCTTTCGGCCAAAAAAACCCCCCGAGGCTGAATACCTATCAGAACAGTGTCATTGAAATCTAAATGGTTCTCTACGAGTTGACAGGCCAGGCGATGAAGAATGATATGTATCTCTTTTGAGGAAAGCAGTACTTTTTGACTCATGGGCTTCGCTACCGTCTCTATTACTGCAAAAGTAATCAATTCCAAAAAATAAGGTACCATGAAAAGACAAGCCCAGGCATGTGCCTGGGCTTTTCTTTTCATGGCGAATCATAATCTTACTTATTCTTCTCCGCTTCCATCTTATCTTTTAATGCCTGTAGCTGCGCATTGGCATCACCAAGGGTAGGTGCTGCCTCTTCAGTTGCGGCTGCCCGCTTTTTGGCTGCTTTTACATTACGCTCTTCTTGTTCTTTAAAAATAGCTGTATGGCTTGCCACAACACGTTTGAAGTCTTTGTTGAACTCTATTATCTTAAAATCAACTTCTTCACCCTTGGTCAATTTCTTGCCATCTTCTTTTTCCATATGTCTTGATGGAATAAAGCCTACGATATCTTCATTGAACTTTACCGTGGCACCTTTGTCTACAATTTCCGTCACAGCTGACCTATGCACACTGCCCTCAGCAAACTCCTTGGCATACTTGTCCCAAGGGTTTTCTGTAGTTTGTTTGTGCCCTAGGCTCAACTTACGCCCTTCAACATCAAGCTCTAAAACTTCAACTTCCAATTTGTCACCAACTGCAACAAACTCTGATGGATGCTTGATCTTTTTGGTCCATGAAAGGTCAGAGATGTAAATCAATCCATCAATTCCTTCTTCAAGTTCTACAAAGACACCAAAATTAGTGAAGTTTCTGACTATGCCTTTATGTCGTGATCCGACAGGATACTTAGAAGTAATGTCTGTCCAAGGATCTGGTGTTAGTTGTTTGATTCCCAAAGACATTTTTCGTTCTTCACGGTCCAATGTCAAAACTACGGCCTCGACCTCATCACCAACTTTCACAAAATCCTGTGCGGAACGCAAATGGGTTGACCATGACATTTCAGAAACGTGTATCAAGCCTTCAACACCATCGGCAACTTCAATAAAAGCACCATAATCTGCAATAACAACGACTTTTCCCTTAACCTTGTCGCCTACTTTGATCTCGTCACCCAGAGCATCCCAAGGATGTTTCTCCAATTGCTTGAGCCCCAGCTGAATTCGTGATTTATTGTCATCAAAATCCAAGATGACCACATTTAATTTTTGGTCTAACTCAACTACTTCATTTGGATGGTTGATCCTACTCCATGAAAGGTCAGTGATATGTACGAGTCCATCAACACCTCCTAGGTCTATGAACACTCCATAAGAAGTGACATTTTTGACAACCCCTTCAAGCACCTGTCCTTTTTCCAATTGACTGATGATCTCTTTTTTCTGCTCTTCAATATCGGCCTCGATCAACGCTTTGTGCGATACTACCACATTCTTGAACTCATGGTTGATCTTGACGACTTTGAATTCCATGGTCTTACCAACATACTGATCGTAATCCCGAATGGGCTTGACATCAATTTGGGAACCTGGCAAGAATGCCTCAATACCAAATACATCGACTATCATACCCCCTTTGGTTCTGCATTTGACAAAACCTTGTACAATCTCTTCCTTATCGTGGGCAGCATTGATTCTATCCCAAGCCATGATTGTTCGTGCCTTTCTATGGGACAACACCAGTTGCCCTGTTTTATCTTCACGAATATCAATGAGCACCTCTACTTTGTCACCCACCTTTAAGTCGGGATTATAGCGAAATTCGTTTAATGAAATGACTCCCTCAGACTTCGCATTGATATCGATGATAGCTTCCCGTTCGGTCATATGTACAACCTTGCCTTCTACAACCTCCTCATCTGCCGTATCGACAAAATTCTCTTCAACAAGGGTTTCGAATTCTTGAAGCTTGGTATCATCGACACGCTCAATGCCCTCTTCATATTTTTCCCAATCAAAATTCTCCAAATATTCCTTGGGGTCTTGTTTGGGGATTTCCGCTTTTGTTTCTTGGATTTCTTCGGTAGTAGTTTCTACCTCAGGAGTTGTTTTTTCTTCAGCCATCTGCTGATTTATTTTGTATTCTACAGCGACACAAGAGTTAAACGATTACTGCAGAAGTTGTTATTGTTTTCAATTCCCCTTTCTCTCTTGATTCTTCGTCAAAAAGGAGTGCAAAAATACAATTAAATATTTGTTTCACAAACCGAACCCTCAAAGTTATTGATCTCTATATGCTGTTAATAAAAATTAGGCATCAATTGTGACTTTTATGGCTATCTTGTTTCTTAATATTAACCATTAAAAATCACAAGAATTATGAGTGTTAAAGCAAAATACCAACCTGTTCTTGACTTAGGCCAGAAACTTGGAATCAAAGATGGTGATGTTTCTGAAGATGGAGGGGTACTAAAGTTAAAAGGAGTCGCCAACACCCCTTATGAAAAGAACGCCATCTGGGATAAAATAAAGGAAATCGGTGGTGAAAGTCCAGCAGATATAAAAGCCAACATTACCGTGGCGGATGATTCGGTCTATCATCGACATACCGTCAAAAGTGGGGAGTCTTTAAGCAAAATCGCCAAACATTATTATGGTGATGCCATGAAATACAATGAAATCTTTAAGGCAAACACTACTATTCTTGATAATCCCGATTTAATCCATCCCGATCAGGTTTTGGTGATTCCAAACCCATGACCATTTGAAATCTGGGCATAACAAAGGGCGGCCATATGGCCGCCCTTTGTTATTCGTCCCTATTTATTATTCGAAGGGCATATCTATAGATTCGTTCAAATTGCTCATCCAAGCCCATATCACTATTGTCAAATTCAATTGCATCGGTAGCCTTCACCAGAGGGGAAATCGCCCTATGGGTATCAATATAGTCCCTTTCTGCAACATTTTTCAACACCTCTGCATAGGTCACTTCAGATTGCCCCCGATCTATCAACTCTTTATACCTACGGTGTGCCCGTTTTTCAGGTGAAGCTGTCATAAATATTTTTAGCTCTGCATCTGGAAATACCACAGTGCCGATATCACGGCCATCCATGACCATTCCCTTGGTCTTTCCCATTGCTTTTTGCATCTCAACGAGCATTTCACGTACTTCTTTGATGGCAGCAACTTTGCTGACATGCTTAGATATCTTCATGGTTCTGATCTCTTGCTCTGCATTTTCCCCATTCAGGTATATTTCTGATTGTCCAGTTTCTGTATTGGGTACAAATTTTAATTCAATATGGGGCAATGAGGCGGTCAAAGCGGGAACATCAACCTCGCCATTGACAAAAAAATCGTTTCGCAATGTATATAAGGTGACAGCACGGTACATCGCACCAGTGTCAACATAGGCATAATCGAGGGTTTTGGCCAAGTGTTTCGCTATCGTACTCTTACCCGTGGAAGAATAGCCATCTATCGCAATTGTGATTTTTTGCATCACCTAAAAATAACCAGAATTTATGGACCTAAGGGCCAAAGCTTCTTGGGGTTTTTAACTTTCTGGTTGGTCAATGCAATTTCAATAACTTCACTCATATCATGAACAAAATGAAATTGTAATCCCTTTACATATTCCAACTTGATTTCTTGGATATCCTTTCTATTGTCTTCACTGAGAATAATTTCTTTGATACGTGCTCTTTTGGCCGCCAGTATCTTTTCCTTGATCCCACCAACAGGAAGTACCTTACCCCGCAATGTTATCTCACCGGTCATGGCCAAACTCTTTTTAACCTTGCGCTGTGTGAACAACGAAACCAAAGAGGTCAACATGGTGATACCGGCACTTGGCCCATCTTTCGGGGTAGCCCCTTCGGGAACATGGATATGAACGTTATATTGATCGAACACGTCGGCACCAATACCAAAACTATCGGCATTTGATTTAATATACTCCATTGCTATGGTAGCAGATTCTTTCATTACCTTTCCGAGATTACCTGTAATGTTCAAGGCACCCTTACCTTTCGAAAGTATGGATTCAATGAACAATATATCGCCACCGACACTCGTCCAGGCCAATCCGGTGACTACTCCTGCCACTTCATTGTTCTCATATTTGTCACGTTCCAATCGTGCAGGTCCCAGAACTTTTTCAATGATCGCATTGGTTACCTTAACATTATATGCTTCTTCGATTGCAATGTTTTTGGCTGCATACCGCACCATTTTAGCCAATTGTTTTTCCAAGCTTCTCACTCCAGACTCCCGGGTATACCCTTCAACTATTTTCTCTAACTGCGGCTTTCCAATTTTCAAGTCCTTATTGGAAAGGCCGTGTTCCTGCAATTGCTTGGGAAGTAAATGTTTTTTGGCAATCTCTATTTTTTCTTCAATGGTGTAGCCTGTTACGTTGATGATTTCCATACGATCGCGAAGCGCTGGCTGTATGGTACCCAAATTGTTCGCGGTAGCTATAAACATGACCTTCGAAAGATCATAGCCCATCTCCAAAAAGTTATCGTAAAACTCGCTGTTCTGTTCTGGATCCAAAACTTCAAGCATAGCGGATGATGGATCGCCCTGGTGACTGTTTGAAAGCTTGTCGATTTCATCCAATATAAACACGGGGTTCGAAGTACCGGCCTTTTTGATACTCTGAATGATTCGGCCTGGCATTGCCCCAATATATGTTTTTCTATGTCCTCTAATCTCAGCTTCATCGCGAAGACCTCCCAATGACATTCGTACATATTCCCTACCCAAGGCTTCGGCTATCGATTTTCCCAATGAGGTCTTGCCGACTCCTGGAGGGCCATATAGACAGAGAATAGGGGATTTCATGTCATTCCGCAATTTTAAGACTGCTAAATACTCTATGATACGGCGTTTTACATCTTCTAGACCGTAATGGTCGCGATTCAAAATCTTTTGTGCCCTTTTTAGGTCAAACCTGTCTTTTGAAAACTCGTCCCAAGGTAATTCCAAAAACAAATCCAAATAATTGCGCTGTATCGAATATTCAGCAACCTGTGGATTCATGCGTTGCATCTTCCCCAATTCCTTTTCAAAGTGGTCCTTTATTTTCTTTGACCATTTTTTTTCTTTTGCTTTTTGCCGCATTTCATCAACTTCTTCCTCATAAGAGATGCCACCCAACTCTTCCTGTATCGTCTTCATTTGCTGATGAAGAAAATATTCACGCTGCTGTTGGTCCATATCATGGCGCACCTTTGACTGAATATCATTCTTCAGCTCCAACTTCTGGAGCTCTAAGTTCATATATTTTAAGGTGGCCAGTGCACGGTCTTGCAGATTCTCAATTTCAAGCAGTTTCTGTTTCTCATTGACCGAAAGGTTAAGGTTTGACGAAACAAAATTGATGAGAAAAGAGTTGCTCTGAATATTTTTAATGGCGAAAGTGGCCTCACTAGGGATATTCGGATTATCTCTGATGATCTTAAAGGCCAATTCTTTGATAGAATCAATTATTGCTAAAAATTCTTTACTGGTCTGGTCTGGTCTAACCTCATTGGCTTCCCGTATCGTTGCTGTCATGTATGGCTTTTCGGTAATCACCTGCGCAATTTCAAAACGCTTTTTGCCTTGGATTATGACTGTGGTATTGCCATCGGGCATCTGCAACACCCTTAATATTCGGGCAACGGTTCCCAATGTGTTGATATCTTTTACCCTCGGATTTTCAGTTTCCTCATCCTTCTGTGAGACAACCCCAATAGTCTTTGAACCATTATTGGCATCCTTGATCAAATTGATGGATTTGTCCCTTCCAGCAGTAATCGGTATAACGACCCCTGGAAACAAAACAGTGTTGCGCAACGGCAATACAGGTAAGGTCTCTGGTAAGACCTCATTGTTCATTTCCTCTTCATCTTCAGGTGTTAATAACGGTATCAATTCAGCATCTTCATCGATACCCTGTAAAGACATATTGTCAAAATTCGAAAATTTTAATACTCCCATATCATGTGTTTCGGTCATTCTGTCATCAATATGAAGTCTCTCTTAACGGTTAAAAGTAGACCCCACTTTTCAAAACCCTTTAAAAACAAGGGATTGAAAAACAAAACAACCATTTTTTATTCTACTTTGAACAATTGTTATGCCATGAAGGATAAAAACTTTACCGAAAAAGTGTAACAGAAAAAAAACTGTTTCATCTATTATACAAACCATTCGACTTTTTGAGCCACCAAAATGAACATACTGACGCATTGTTGCAATTGTGTCTAGAAGGGAAACAAAGTGCACAACTGGAAATTTACAATCGGTATTACAAGGCCATGTACAATATTGCCTTACGAATTGTAAAACATACGGCAGAGGCCGAAGATGTCATGCAAGAATCGTTTTTAAACGCGTTTACGAAACTGCATACATTCAAAGGCGAAGTCACCTTCGGGGCTTGGTTAAAAAGAATTGTGATAAACAACAGTATCTATCATTATAGAAAACAGCAAAAAAACAAAGCTGTGGATTTAGATGAGGTAATGTACAAGGTCGAAGATAATGATGGGGTTGACTTGGATTACAATGGTTTTACGGAACTGAAGGCTCAAAAAGTGATGGAAACCATGAAATGCTTAAAAGACAATTACAGAGTTTCTTTGACCTTACACCTTATTGAAGGGTATGATTATGAAGAAATAAGTACAATTATGGATATCAGTTATGCCAATTGTAGAACGACAATTTCTAGAGCCAAAGAAAGTCTGAGAAAAAAATTGTTGGTAAATATTTGATTATGAAAAAGGACAACATTGAAAAACTGTTTGAACGACTGAGCGGGGAATTTGATTATGAAGAACCCGGAACAGGACATCAAGAACGGTTTTTAGAAAAACTGAACCGATCAAATAGGGTGATTCCCCTAAAGCAAAAAAAGACCAACTGGTGGAAGATACTTTCAATAGCAGCCTCAATTGCCCTCTTATTTGCCTTGGGTATCCAATGGTTCAACACTCCCACTACGATTAAAGAGCAAGTGGTGGAAATCGCCCCTGAAGTCTCAGAAACTGAATTTTACTTTGCCAGTCTCATAGAGGAACAGGTTCAAGAACTGCAAAATGCAAAATCACCAGAAACTGCCAAATTGGTTGATGATACGCTTTTACAACTGAACAGATTGGAGGCTGATTACAATAAACTTGAACAGGAACTGGTCAATGGTGGTAACAGTAAGATTATTTTGAACGCAATGATCATCAATTTTCAGACCCGAATCGATCTGTTGCGCGAAGTACTGACCAATATCGATGAAATAAAAAATTTAAAACCATACAATGATGCGAATTTTACTCTTTAAATATGTAATTCCGATGCTTTTCTTACTGCCATTTGCCCTATTGGCAAATGAGGATGGTGGAATGAAAGGTAGATACACCAAGGAAAAAACGATAAAACGTGAGTTCGATGTGAATTCAGATGCCCTTTTCAAAGTCAAAAACAGTTATGGCAACCTAAACCTCACTTCTTGGGACCAAAACAAGGTGATGATCGAAGTACATATCAAAACCAACGGAAACAATGAAGACCGTGTACAAGACCGTTTAGAGGAGATTAATGTTGATTTTGAAAATACCAGTAGTGTCGTTTCGGCCATCACCCGATTTGGAAACAGAAGCAATAACTGGAAGGGATGGAACTGGGGTAAGCGGAACAATGTTAACGTACAGGTCAATTATACCATAAAGCTCCCTGTCAAGAACAGTGTACATTTAAGTAATGATTACGGAAACATCTATCTTGATAGAATTGATGGCCATGCAAAAATAAGTTGTGACTACGGAAAGATGGAAATTGGTGAACTACGCGGTAGAAACAACGAACTGCGTTTTGACTATACTTCGCGTTCTACCTTTGAATATGTCAACAGTGCTGAAATTATTGCAGATTATTCTGGGTTCACCATTGAAAAAGCAGGCGATCTTACCGTACGTGCCGATTATACGAACTCTGTTGTGAAAGAGATGGGAAATTTAGATTACTCAAGTGATTATGGGTCGATACAAGTCGATAACGTGAAAAATGTAAAAGGAAACGGAGACTATATTGGCGTAAAACTTGGGAAAGTGAATGGTAATATCGAAATAACTGCAGATTATGGGTCAGTGAAAATCTCAAAAATGGCATCAGATGCTGGTGATGTGAACATTAGAACCGATTATACCGGAATCAAGATTGGATACGATCCTAATTACCATTTTGATTTTGACATCACCACGGAATATGCAGGCGTCAGTGGAATCAACGACTTCGAAATTCAGGTTAGAAAAGAGAAATCAAGCGAAAGATACTATAACGGATACTACGGTGATGATAACTCAGGAAATGTAGTCTATATCAACAGTGAATACGGTGGAATCTCATTCTACAAAAATTAATAATCAAAAAACTAAAAACACAATCATGAGAAAATTAGTTACACTTGGCTTCGCCCTATGTATTACCGCATCAATCAGTGCACAATGGGGCAAAAGGGTCAAAGGAAATGGAAATGTGGTAACCATTGAACGTTCTGTTGGCGATTATGATGCCATAGCTGTTGCAGGTTGGTTTGATGTAGAACTGGTCGATGGCAAAGAAGGGGAACTGACATTAAAAGGAGAAGAGAACCTCTTAAGCTACATCAAGACCGAAGTTAAAAATGGCAAATTGGTCGTCAAGGTAGAGAAAGGTGTCAATCTAAGGCCTTCAAACTGGAATTCAGGGATTTATGTTACAGTACCCATTGAGCGTATAGATGCGGCGAGTTTATCCGGTTCGGGTGATATCGTGGGCAGTACAACCATCAAGACCGATACTTTTGACACCAGTATCTCTGGATCTGGCGATATGACCCTAAAGGTAGAGGCAAACAGCGTGACTGCTTCTATGTCTGGTTCAGGGGATATCAGCCTTAGTGGAAAAACGACAGATTTTGATGTGTCTGTCTCTGGATCTGGCGATATCAAGGCCTATGGTTTGGAAGCGGAGTTTGTAGAAGCCCAAGTATCAGGTTCTGCTGACATTAAGGTCACTGCCAATCAAATGTTGAAAGCCAGGGTATCAGGATCTGGGGATATCAGTTACAAAGGAAATCCAAAGAAAATAGATACCAAAACTTCGGGTTCGGGAGACATCAGTAGTTACTAAAAAACAACCATCTATCAAAAACGGAAAAAAGACCCTTTTACGAAAGGGTCTTTTTGTTGACCCTTGTCAACAAGTACGCCCCTATTAAAAAGAAAACGCCCAAAAAGATAGTAGCATTGCGCATACTTCCCGTAAGCTGGGCGACAAAACCGTATAAAAAAGTACCAATAACAATACCAATCTTTTCAGCAACATCATAAAAACTGAAAAAAGAAGTCGTGTCGGTCGTCGTAGGCAAAAACTTTGAATAGGTCGAACGTGAAAGTGCCTGAATACCCCCCATAACAACACCTACAAGTGCTGCAGCTATATAAAAATCCATTGGAGATTGTAAAAAGTAGGCATAGACACATAAGAGAAGCCAAAAAATATTGATTATGACCAACGTTTTGATATTACCGAAAGCCTTGGCTGCCCTCGCAGTAACCATTGCCCCTAAAATTGCGACCACCTGTATCACCAAAATACTGATGATCAATCCCATGGTCCGTTCCCCATCAGATCCCCAATTGATCTCTTCCTCTCCAAAATAAGTAGCGATCAGCATAATGGTCTGCACCGCCATACTATAGACAAAAAAAGCAATGAGATAGCGTTTCAACTTTGTTTCCCCAGCTAGTTGTTTCCATACTGAACGCAACTCTCGAAATCCGTTGAGTATGACATTCTCCCGTTTTTCTTCACGTTTATATCCCTTTGGAAGGTGACGAAAAGTGTATTGGCTGAATACGGCCCACCAAATACCCACCGAAATAAAAGAATACTTCATGGCTTTGATTTCAGCAACCTCGCCGCCATCATCAGTGATACCGAATAGCTGTGGTTTCATGACCATGGCCAAATTGAACAGTAAAAGAATTACGCTACCCACATACCCCAACGAAAATCCCTTGGCACTGATGCCATCTTGTTGCTCAGGATAAGCAATATCGGGTAGGTATGAGTTATTAATGGCAAAACTTATCCAAAAGCCCACCAATCCAAAAAAATAGCACAAAAGGCTGAAGTATATGTTCTCTAAAGAAAACCAATACAGGCCGATGCATGAAAACGCTCCCAAATAGCAGAAGAACTTTAAAAAAATCTTTTTGTTGCCCAGATAATCCGCAATACCCGAAACCAATGGGGTAACCAACGCGATAAATACAAATGCGGCCGACGTGACATAACTTATCAACGGTGCCCTGGCGATCTCGCCCCCAAAGACCTCCACTTTTTCAACATTGGCCACCCTGAAGAGGGCTCCGTAAAAAATAGGGAATATCGCTGATGAAATTACCAAGCTGTATACCGAATTGGCCCAGTCATAAAAGGCCCAAGCGTTTAAGAGTTTTTTATCACCCTTGATGGCTAAAACCTTCTCCATGGCCATTATCGCGATTGATAAAAGAAAAAATCATCTGATATTTCACCTTATTTGAAGCTGGTTACACCGAACTTGGCAGCCTCTTGTTTTGCTGCGGGTGCCCAGGCGGTCAAATTACTGATTCGGGTGTCATTGGAGGGATGCGTGCTCATAAATTCGGGTGGTGCCTCACCTCTACTGTTCGCTTTCATACGTCTCCATAAATTAGCTGCCTCATCTGGGTTATAGCCTGCAATGGCCATAATCTGTAAACCAATCCTATCTGCCTCGGTTTCATGTGATCGGCTGAAGGGCAACATGCCCCCTATCTGACTGCCTATACCGTAGGCCTGCATCCAAGTATTTTGGGTTTCTGCTGATTGCTCGCTGGTGGCCACTGCAACCCCTACAGCTCCAACTTGTTGTAAAGTTCCGGCACTCATACGCTGGGCTCCATGATCTGCCAAGGCATGGGCAACCTCATGCCCCATGACAACGGCAATACCGGTCTCCCCCTTACAGATGGGCAGAATACCTGTATAGAACACAATCTTTCCCCCGGGCATGCACCATGCATTGACCGTTTCATCATCCACGAGATTGTATTCCCACTGGTAATCTTTGAGATACCCTGGATACCCATTGGAACTCAACCAACGTTCAGCGGCAGAGGCTATACGTTGGCCCACTTTGGTAATCAATTGGGCATCTGACGTACCTTTTACCACTTTATTTTCATTCAAAAATTGATCGTACTGCGCAAAGGCAGTTGGAAATAATTGATTATTTGAGTAAAAATTCAAGGTGCTTTTACCAGTAAATGGGTTTGTCTTGCAAGAAGCCACTCCTATAAAAAACAAAACAACAAGACCTATTTTTTTCATGGGGTAAATGTTTATACTTGAAATTTACAAAAAACAAAAAAATCACGCCCCGGTAATGTGAAGTTCTGTAAAATCCTTGCTCAGCTCTATACTATTGTTACCATTCAGTTTTACCGCTTTTGAATCAACCTTCTCATTATCGACCTCAATGGTCTTGATCTTGAACGGCAGTCCGTGAAATTGAAGTTTAAAGGTTTCGTATGTGGTGATATAGCTGCCATCTTTAAACTGTTGGATAATGAGCTCGTTTTCCTTTCCTCTCAATCGAAAATTCCTGAGGCTGTACCTGCCCTTTTTGTAATCGTATCCCTCTTGTTGGTCTTCATACACCATGGAGCTTTCGGTACCTTCCTTAAAATAGACATCGAGTCGCAATTGGGCAATCTCTTTTTCTCCAACATACTGTTGTACAGGATATTTGGGAATCATTGCCCCTTCTTTGATAAACAAGGGAATCTTATCCAAGCTTGCTGAAACCCATTTTTCCACACCCCCAACCACAACTTCTTCGGTCCAGTAATTGTACCACTTGCCTTTTGGAATATACATACGCCTTCCCTGTGCATTGGGTTCTTGTACAGGGCATACCATGATTTGCTCCCCAAAAATGAACTCGTCGGTCCTAAAATGGGTCTGTGTGTCTTCTTGATCATAAAATACCAATGATTTCAACATGGGCAACCCTTCTTTAATGTATTTGTAGAACATGGTGTACAGGTACGGAAGCAGTTCATATCGAAGCTCAATGTACTTTCTCACAATATCAGTTATCTCATCACCAAATGACCATGGTTCTTGATCCCCATGGTCTCCGCTTGAATGTACCCTACAGAATGGATGAAAGACCCCCAATTGTATCCATCGTGCAAAGAGTTCACCATTGGGCTGTTCTGCAAAACCACCAATATCAGAACCCACAAAAGAATAGCCACTCATGCACATTCGCTGCGCCTGTACATTGGCTATCCATAGATGTTCCCAAGTAGCAACATTATCACCTGTCCATGTCGCACAATATCGTTGTGTGCCAGAGTATGCCGCCCTGGTCAATACAAATGGCCTCTTTGGAAAAGTAAACTTCTTCACTCCGTTGTAAGTTGCCCTTACCATTTGCATACCATAAACATTGTGTGCTTTTCTATGGCTACATGGGTGACCATCATAATCATGGCGTACATCTAAATTTGCTGTTTTGGTGGGCACTTCCATAATGGCCGGCTCGTTCATATCATTCCAGACGCCATTTACCCCCATCTCTGCAATCATCTCTTTGTACAGTCCTCCCCACCATTCGCGCACCTCTGGGTTGGTAAAGTCTGGAAACTTACATTCACCTGGCCATACCTTTCCCTTAAAATGGGGGCCATCGGCCCGTCGGCAAAAGAACCCGTTGTCCATTGCCTGTTGGTACACCCAATAATCCCTGTCTATCTTAATTCCAGGGTCAATCATGGTCACGGTCTTGAATCCGTCCTTAGCAAGTGTAGCAATCATTTTCTTTGGATTCGGAAAACGTTTGTTATCCCAAGTAAAGCAACGGAACCCTTGCATATAATCGATGTCAAGATAAATGGCATCACAAGGTATTTTCAACTTGCGGAACTTTGAAGCAATGCTTTTGACCTGCTTCTCGGGATAATAACTCCACTTAGATTGATGAAAACCCAATGCCCAAAGTGGTGGCAATTCTGGTACGCCGGTCAAATCGGTATATGCTTCGACCACTTGTGACATTTTAGGGCCATAAAAGAAGTAGTAGTTCATTTCACCACCATGGGCCCAAAAACTGGTGACATTTCGCCTTTCATGTGCAAAATCAAAATAGGTACTGAACGAATTATCAAAGAAAATCCCATAGGCTATATCATTGTGTAGGCCTATATAAAAAGGGATAGATTTGTACAACGGCTCTTGGTCTTTACCATAAGCGTATGAATCTGTCACCCAATTATTGACCCGCTTGCCCTTCAAATTGGTATGTGAGGCTTTATCACCGCTCCCATAAAAGCTTTCCGCCGATTGTGTAACCTTGCTCATTTTTACCACATTGCCACCATAATCATAGTTCTCTTCCCAATGAAAACCAGCTTCATCTTCATTGATGACCTCACCTTCCATATCGGCAATCTGTACCTTTAAATTGCTTTTATTGACATAGATCTTGATTTTGGAAGTCTGTATCACATATTCCGGAATTTCATCCTTTACCTCCAGTTCGTTGTAACCAAGGCTGACATCATCACCAATGGCATATGAAAAATCAGGCTCGAATACGTGGTCTGTAGCATATCTGAAACGAATCGCACTATCACGAAGCACAGTGACCTCTAGAATGACCCCATTTTGGGTAGTAAAATAGATTTTATCATTGTCTTGCTTGAAATCGACGATGTGATTGGGGTATTGGTTTCCCCTTCTTGCTATTTCAGTGTTGGTTATCATGCAGCATAAATTAAGACTAACAAAAGAAGTACTTTAGAATGAGAAAATGAAAAGATGTTTTTAACACCTGCATTACTATAACGTTATAGTAATTGCCCGTAAACATTATATCGTTGTTCTATTTGTAAATCAATACCCCCAAAGGCGGCAAGGTCATCTCAACCGATTTTTTGTAGCCATGCCATGCCTTATTGCCAGGTTTCAAGGTTTTTTTACCAGTTCCACTCCCGCTATACTTTACATCATCACTGTTGAACAAAAGTTTCAACTGGGTTGATTTAGGTACTCCTACCCGATATTTTTCACGTGGTACCGGGGTGAAATTGCATGCAACGATCAAATCATCTTTTGGATCATGGCCTTTTCTTATATAGGTCAATACCGAATTTTCACCATCACCATAATCTATCCATTGAAAACCCTCTGGGCTGAATTGCTTTTCAAATAAGGCCGGATTGGTTCTGTATACTTTATTCAAATCTTGAACGACCCTTTGAATGCCTAAGTGAAAATCATACTGAAGTAAATGCCAATCCAAGCTCTGTTGGAAATTCCATTCTGAAGTCTGTCCAAATTCACCTCCCATGAAAATCAAATTTGTGCCCGGATGGGTAAACATGTAGCCAAACAATAGCCTCAAGTTGGCAAAACGTTGCCATTCATCACCAGGCATGCGATAGATCAATGATTGTTTACCATAAACCACCTCATCATGTGAAAATGGGAGCATAAAATTTTCAGTGAATGCATAGGTCATACTGAAGGTGAGATCATTTTGGTGGTGCTTACGATAAACTGGTTCTTTTTTAAAATACTCCAGGGTATCGTGCATCCATCCCATCATCCATTTCATACCAAAACCAAGCCCTCCATAATGGACAGGTCTTGAAACCCCTGTAAATGCAGTCGATTCTTCGGCAATGGTCTGAACACCATTGAAACTTGTATATACCTCTTGATTCATTTCACGTATAAATGACATCGCCTCCAAATTCTCATTGTTGCCGTACATGTTGGGTTCCCACTCCCCATCTTCACGGGAATAGTCAAGGTACAGCATTGATGCGACTGCATCAACACGTAGACCATCGACATGAAATTGGTCAAGCCAAAAAATGGCATTACTGATCAAAAAGGCACGAACTTCGTTTCGGCCATAATTGAAAATCAGGCTTTTCCAGTCAGGATGGTAACCTTTTCTTCGGTCAGGGTGTTCATAAAGGTGAGACCCATCAAAAAAACCGAGGCCATGGGCATCTTCAGGAAAATGTGAAGGCACCCAATCTAAAATGACACCTATACCATTTTGATGTAGTCGATCGATCAATAGTTTTAAATCCTCTGGTTTTCCAAAGCGTGACGTGGGTGCAAAATACCCTGTCAATTGATACCCCCAAGAAGGATCATAGGGGTACTCCATGACTGGCATGAACTCCACGTGGGTAAATCCCATTTCCTTTACATAGCGAACCAGCTCATCTGCCAGTTCAACGTATGACAAAGACTGCCATCCTTCGTTTTTCTTCCATGAACCCAAATGCACTTCATACACCGAATAAGGCTTGTCCAAACCATTATGACCCGCTCTGTTGGCCATCCATTTTTGGTCCTTCCATTCATAGGGCGCTTCCCAAACCACAGAAGCTGTGTGGGGCGGTCTTTCACAATACCTCGCAAAGGGATCGGCCTTTTCGGTATGGATATCGTTATGGTGCGATACAATGGCGTATTTGTACAAACTGCCTTTTTCAACCCCTGGTATAAAGCCTTCCCATATTCCACTGGCATCCCACCGCACAAAAAGCTCATGTTCAGCCGTTTGCCAATGATTAAAACTTCCTATCACCGAGACCGACTTGGCCGAAGGTGCCCAAACTGCAAAATACGTGCCTTTCACCCCATCTACTTCTGCTACATGTGCCCCTAATTTTTCGTATAGCCTGAAGTGTTTGCCTGCTTTGAAAAGATTGATGTCGAAATCTGTAAGGAAACTGTGCGGAAGTACTTTGGCCATGTTATTAATTTAAGATTACAATATTAAGCATCTTTCATCAAGTATAGGATTTTGATATAATAGGTTTTAAAAATAAAGTGCTTTTTAAATTTTGGAATGCTTTTTGATTTGTTAAGAAAAACGAAAACAGGCAATGTCAAATCAAGAATCAAAAATTATGCGAAAAATCAATACATTCATCGGCACACTTATTATTTTGTTGACTTTATCTTGTGAAGGGGAAGATGGGGCCCCAGGACCTCCAGGAGAAGATGGTATCAATATTTTAGGCACCGTTTTAGAAATAGAAGGCACTTTTTCTGCTGAAAATGACTACACCCTCTTTTTTGAATTTCCAGAGAATGTAGCGGTTTTTGAATCAGATGTGGTCTTAGTGTACTTATTATTTGACCAAACCACCGATAGTAATGGGGAAATTGTGGATATTTGGAGGCTTTTACCGCAAACCAGAATACTGGACCAAGGGCTGCTACAATACAACTACGACTATACTTTTTTTGATGTAGCCCTATTTTTAGAAGCGGACTTTGACTTGAACACCCTGTTGCCAGGTGACACGGACAATCAAATATTTCGAATCGCAATTGTTCCAGCAGAATTTGGTCAAGATACAGGAGTAGACGTTTCAAATCTCGATGCCGTCATGGGTGTATTGGAGTTTGAACAAAACAGCATTCAACAAATAGTGCTCGATTAAGAAAAAATGAGTTCACAGGTTAAAAGATGTTCACTTTCAAGCTAGGGAAATCCATTTTTAAGGTATTGCTTTGAAAGGGTAGACTGATAAAAGCGTCTTAAGTACTAAATTTGTGTTATGAACAAAAGCGTATGTGTTGTAGTGCTGCTCATTTTCATGGGTTGCAAAGGTGTTTCGCAGCAAGAGAAAGGGATGACCTTAAAGGAGGTAGCGGAAAAAAAGGAATTTGCAATCACAAAAACTGATGCCGAGTGGAGGGCCGAACTTTCAGATATTGAATACTATGTACTACGCAAAGCAGCCACAGAAAACCCATTCACCAGTGACCTACTTGACAACAAAGAAAAAGGAACTTATGTTTGTGCTGCTTGCAATACCCCTCTTTTTAGAAGTGAAAACAAGTTCAAATCGGGCACTGGCTGGCCAAGCTTTGACGAAGAAATCATTGGTAATGTAGCTTACGACGTCGATTATAAAATTGGTTACGCACGCACCGAAGAACATTGTGCCAATTGTGGGGGGCATTTAGGACATGTTTTTGATGATGGCCCAAGACACACTACAGGAAAAAGACACTGTATCAATGGGGCTGCACTGGATTTTATACCTGATGCTGAATGAGAAAAAAATATACGGTTGAAAAAACCGATAAAGAATGGAAGACCCAGTTGTCCCCTGAAGAATATCGCGTACTCCGCCAAAAGGGAACGGAGTATCCACATACGGGACAATACAACCTCCATTTTGAAAATGGGAACTATCATTGTAAGGCGTGTGGTGCTGTACTTTTTGAGAGCGAGCACAAATTTGAAAGTGGGTGTGGGTGGCCGTCTTTTGATCAAGCTGTTGAAGGAGCGATTGAGTATCTGCGCGATACCTCACACGGTATGATCCGTACGGAGACCCTTTGCGCAAATTGTGGCAGTCACTTGGGCCATGTGTTCAATGATGGTCCAAAAGAGACAACGGGCCAACGTTACTGTATCAATTCGATGAGTATTGGTTTTGATCCCTCCAATCAAAAATGAATTTTTTTGAAAACTATCTTCAAAGCGTAACCTCCGAATTTCTTCGATATAAAACTCTGGGTGAAAAGGTTTTTGAACAACTCTCTGACGAAGAAATTCTCTGGAAACAAAACAATTCAGATAATAGTATTGCCATAATCATAAAACACCTGTCAGGAAACCTGTTGAGCAGATGGACCGATTTTTTGACCGAAGATGGAGAAAAACCTTGGCGCAATAGGGACATCGAATTTAAAGAACCGCCCGCAACAAAAGATGAGTTACTGACCATTTGGGCCAAGGGATGGGAATGCCTTTTTAACGCTTTGGATAGCATTACTGTAGCAAATCTTAATACAAGGGTCGCTATACGAAATGAAGCCCACACTCCAATTGAGGCCATTAATCGACAATTGGCCCACTATGCCAACCATATCGGACAGATCATCATATTGGGAAAAATGTTGAAGGGTGAAGATTGGATTACACTATCGGTTCCAAAAGGGGGCTCAGAAGCATTCAACAGGCGTATGCGCACGTGAAGATAAAACAATAGGGCTACTATTCCAGTTTGATATTTTACCCTTGGGATTTGGAGTATGAATTATGTATTTTTGCACTTCAATTTTAACAACTAATACATAAAAAATGAGCAATTTCGATGTCATTGTTGTGGGAAGTGGCCCAGGAGGATATGTTACCGCTATTCGAGCTTCACAATTGGGATTAAAAACCGCAATCGTTGAAAAGGAAAGCCTTGGTGGGGTTTGTCTGAATTGGGGCTGTATTCCCACAAAAGCACTCTTGAAATCTGCTCAAGTATTTGAATATTTAAGGCATGCAGAAGACTACGGCCTTAGTGCAAAGAAGGTAGAGCACGATTTCGATGCCGTTGTCAAACGTAGCCGAGGAGTAGCCGATGCCATGAGCAAGGGCGTTCAATTTTTGATGAAAAAAAATAAGATTGAAGTCTTGAACGGGTATGGAAAAATACAGCCAGGGAAGAGGGTTTTGGTCAAAGGTGAGCATGGTGACGCGGCAGAATATTCAGCAACACATATCATTATTGCCACTGGGGCCCGAAGTCGGGAGTTGCCCAGCTTGCCACAAGATGGAAAAAAGGTCATCGGCTATCGTGAAGCGATGACCCTTGAAAAGCAGCCCAGGAAAATGATTGTTGTTGGCAGTGGTGCCATTGGTATTGAATTTGCTTATTTCTATAATTCCATGGGTACTGAGGTGACCGTAGTGGAGTACCTGCCAAATATAGTACCAGTCGAAGATGAAGAGGTTTCCAAGCAACTGGAACGGAGTTTCAAAAAATCAGGAATAAAAATAAAAACCTCAGCTGAAGTTACCCAAGTCGACACTGCGGGCGATGGTGTCAAGGCCACTGTAAAAACGGCAAAAGGTGAGGAAGTCTTAGAGGCTGACATTGTACTTTCAGCAGTGGGCATAAAGGCCAACATCGAGGATATCGGCCTTGAAGATGTTGGCATTGCCATAGACCGAGACAAAATTTTGGTAAACGATTATTACCAGACCAACATACCTGGCTATTATGCCATAGGTGATGTGACCCCTGGTCAGGCCTTGGCACATGTTGCCTCTGCTGAGGGCATTCTTTGTGTTGAAAAGATAGCAGGTATGCATGTTGAACCCTTGGATTATGGAAACATACCTGGCTGTACTTACTGCATGCCCGAAGTTGCCTCTGTAGGGCTTACCGAGAAACAGGCCAAAGAACAAGGATATGAGCTTAAAGTAGGCAAGTTCCCATTTTCTGCCAGTGGCAAAGCCAAAGCATCAGGTAATGCTGATGGTTTTGTAAAAGTAATCTTTGACGCCAAGTATGGAGAATGGTTAGGCTGCCATATGATAGGGGCAGGTGTGACCGACATGATCGCTGAGGCTGTTGTTGGGCGAAAATTGGAAACCACAGGACATGAAATCTTAAAGGCGGTACACCCACACCCCACCATGAGCGAAGCAGTAATGGAGGCCGTTGCTGACGCTTACGACGAAGTAATACACCTCTAAACTTTGTCGCAACGTGCTTAAGATTTTTAGGATAACCGCAATTCTTGAAGGTATTTCGTACCTATTGCTCTTTGGGCTTACCATGCCCCTAAAGTATTGGGGGGAACTACTTTGGCCCAATAAAATTGTAGGGTATGCCCACGGCATACTCTTTATCATTTATATATTGCTCATGGTCGTATTTTGTTGGAGCAAAAAATGGGGACTGAAAAGGTATATAGTGCTGTTTATAGCCTCATTGGTGCCTTTCGGGACATTTTATGCGGATAAAAAATACCTTAGGCCATTGTCTAATTAGCAATTTCTACCAGTTGGTAGATGTTTCCGTCAAAAGCGCATAGATATAGTTCGTTGTCTTGATCTGTTCCAAATGAGGAAATATTGAGGTTGGAATCAACCAAAAACTGATTCATACCACCGTCGGTTTGCAAGGCCCATATACGACCTGAAACAAAATCGGCATAAATGTACCTTCCGATCAAAGAGGTCGTTACAACGCCGCGATACACAACACCTCCCGTAACAGACCGGTCTCCATTGCTCTGGTCGTATTCATATATTGGTGCAATCAGACCTGTTGTGTCACAATCGCCGGTAAAACAATCAGTACCCTCAAAAAAATTCCACCCATAATTGCCCCCGCTGACAATGGTGTTGATTTCTTCGCGCTCATTCTGGCCTACGTCACCTGTCCATAATACACCTGTCACGCTGTCAAAGGCCATGCGCCATGGATTTCTTAATCCATACGCATAAATTTCATTCAAGGCACCCGAATCGTCTACAAATGGATTATCTGTGGGTATACCATATTGAAGTCCAAAATCTACATTGTCAACATCAATTCGAAGAATCGTACCTAAAAGATTCCCTAAATTTTGTGCATTGCCCTGGGGATCTCCTCCTGACCCTCCATCACCAGAGGAAATATACAGGTACCCATCAGGGCCGAATGCCAACTGCCCTCCATTGTGATTGTTGAAAGGTTGTGGTATTTGCAACAAAACCTGTTCACTAGCTACATTGGCCGTATTTGAGCTTGGATCATCAACCGTAAACCTTGATATGACCGAAAGGGTTTCTGAAGGGTTGTAATTGATATAAAAATATCCGTTGGTTTCAAAATCGGGGTGAAAGGCAAGACCTAAAAGTCCTTGTTCATTGGCCGTAGTGGCAATGCTGCTACCAATATCCAAAAAAACAGTGGTTTCAGCAATAGTGGCATCATTTTGAAAAACCTGTATTGTGCCTCCTTGCTCTACAACGAAAACCCTATCAGTGCCGTCATCTGGACTTTGAAAATCAAGCGGTCTATCAAAAGAAAGGTTTGGAAAAGCATTGACAACGGCATATGCAACACTATCAGGATTATTATTTTCTTGGGTATCGTTATCATCGTCACCACAGGAAAAAAGTATGAACAGATGGCAGCAGAGCAAAATTCGAGTAAGTTTCATAGGTAAATGGGGTTTCTTTAATATACGAAAATATACTACAAAATATTGTGCCCAGATGTCATTTAACCATGGTAATGATCCCGTTATCAAAAGATAAAACTCTGTATGGCCAAATCATAACTCTGTAATCCAAAGCCTAGAACCACCCCTTTTGCCCCAGAAGAAATATAGGATTGGTGCCTAAAGTCCTCACGTTTATATGTATTGGAAATATGAACCTCAACTACCGGTGTTTCAATGGCTTTTACCGCATCACCCAACCCGATGGAGGTGTGGGTATACGAAGCTGCATTCAACACAATACCGTCATAGTCAAACCCAACTTCTTGCAACTTATCAATAAGTTCTCCTTCAATATTCGATTGAAAATATTCCAATTTTAAGGTCTTGAACCTTAGCTGCAATTCAGAAAAATACGCTTCGAATGTGGTATTGCCATAAACTTCAGGTTCCCGCTTTCCAAGTAGGTTCAAATTTGGGCCATTGATAATCATGATTTTCATATGCTAAAAGTAGCAATAAAAAAAGTTCATAAAAACAAAGGGGAAGACAAATATCTTCCCCTGTTTATGCGACCAATTGAATGATTTTAGTTGAACTTATACCCAATGCCCAATTGAAAGCCCTTTGTTTTTAATTCAGAACCAAATTGGTCTGTCAGATCAAGAATATCAGAAAGCCCAAAACTATACCGTGCATCAAAGAACAGCCCTAGCGGTAGGTCATATGCTGCCCCGACGTTCAATGAAAAATTAGTGGACTTTAAACCATCTGTTCCACCTTCGGCATCTACCAAAATTCCTAATTCAGGGCCAGCTTGTATGTTGAATCCTTCTACCACATAATATTTCAGCATAACAGGAAGATCGACATAAGTGATATCTGCATCGTCTGCACCTTCAATCGAATACAATGCTTCGGGCTGTAAGCGAAATTTATCTGAAAGCTTGAAATCCACTAAGGCTCCCACATAAATGCTGGTAGCTCCATCAGGAGATCCACTTCCGAAGCCATCTGTAGATACTTTTAAGTTTGAAAAGTTGGCTCCAGCCTTAACACCGAACCTGGCCAACTGCGCATTTGATACTGCTATTGTACCTAACAATGCAATAGCGACAAAAAGAATTTTCTTCATGGTTTAACGTTTTAATTAAAGTGCTGACAAACATAAACCAATTACATTTTAATCAAGAACTCCTGTACAAAAATGTTGTCAACTGATTTTGTTTGTAGTTGATCTTAATTGTTTTGGGCATCAAAAAAGAAAAAGCACGCCCAAAACCAATGTTTCAAAGGTACTATCATCTTCAATGGCAGTATAAGAAACATGTAATTCTGTATTTCCTGTAATATTGTAACCCACGACCGGTCTGTAATAAATACCTCCTTCGTTGCCGTCGTTGATCCCTATTGCATACCCCACATCGCCACCAAATTTAAAATGGTAGGTAGGGTAATAACGTACAGATGCGGCCACTGGCAAAAATTGGGCATCTTCAAATTCTGTCTCAATGTTTACCAAATCCCCTTCCAATTCAGTATCGAAGCCGACCACATTTCCTGAAAATGTTCCTGACTCCCCAAAAGCATTGGTAAATCCTGTCGCCAACCCAACGTCAAATGCTTTGGAAATACCCCAGTGATAGACCAAGTCTAGGCCAATACTAAAACTATAGCCATCTGAAAAGTCGCCGACAACTGCCCCTGCATTGACACCTGCCCTAAAATTGGTTCTATCGACCTGTGCCTGCAGTGAGATACCGGTACACAAAAAAATAACCGTGGCAATAATTGATTTCATAAAAAGTCTAATGTTTGGTTTGATGCACACAAGCTCATCATCTTAAGCCTGAACTCATAATTTAAGTTGTAATTTCAAGAAAATGAGTGGTCAAACCTCGAATTAAGTATTTATCCATTCATGTATCTTTATGTTATGAAATGGCTTCAGGCACAACAAGGGTATATCCATTATCTACAGATCGAAAGAGGGCTCTCTGAAAATTCAATACAAAACTATTCCCTAGACATTCAAAAGCTGATTTCTTACCTCAACGACCATGGTATCACCAAAGGTCCCATACAGATTGACAAAGAAACACTACAACATTTTGTCTATGAAACGGCAAAGACCATCAATCCACGTTCTCAGGCTAGAATTATTTCAGGTCTGAGAGGATTCTTCAATTACCTGGTTTTTGAAGACTACCGTACCGACAATCCCTTAGATTTGATCGAATCTCCAAAAATCGGAAGAAAACTGCCCGATACCCTCTCTATAGACGAAATCAATTCACTCATTGCTGCCATTGATCTGTCAAAGCCCCATGGTGAGCGAAACCGGGCAATCATAGAGACTTTGTATGGTTGCGGGTTGCGGGTATCTGAACTTATCAATCTCAGGCTATCTGACCTCTATTTCGATGAAGGTTTTATTATGGTTACGGGCAAAGGTGACAAACAGCGATTTGTTCCCATCGGAAGAGTCACCAAAAAGTACGTCAATCTGTACCGCAATGAAGTTCGGATCCATCAAAATATTGTAGCTGGGCACGAAGATTTTGTTTTTCTAAACAGAAGGGGAAAGCAATTGACCCGGGCAATGATATTCACTATCATAAAACGTCTGACCGTTCACGCGGGAATTAAAAAAAGTATCAGTCCACACACCTTTCGACACTCTTTTGCGACCCATTTGTTGGAAAACGGAGCCAATCTAAGGGCAATTCAACAAATGCTAGGCCACGAAAGCATTACAACCACTGAAGTGTATATGCATGTAAACCGGTCACATTTGGCCAAAGTGCTCCAAGAGTTTCATCCCAGAAAATAATGCATTCCAAATCAATTAGGTAGTTCTTTCTTGAAAGGGCGTATGATCAAACGGGCTTCACGGTCAAATTTAACATAGTTATAGACCCAGTTGATGAAAACCACCACACGGTTTCGAAAGCCGATAAGAAAATAAAGATGAACGAACATCCATACAAACCAGGCAAAAACCCCCTGAAACTTGAATTGTGGTAAATCGACAACGGCCTTGTTTCTACCGATGGTCGCCATATTGCCCTTATCGCGATAAACAAAGGGCCTTAAAGGTTTATCATCTAAAATTCGCACCATATTCCCTGCTAGGTTTTCTCCCTGTTGAATAGCTGGCTGTGCCATCATTGGATGACCTTGCGCAAAAGTTTCGGTTTCCATAAAGGCTACATCACCAATGGCGAAAATCGTGTCGAAACCTTGCACCTGATTAAAGGCATTGACCTTGATTCGATTTCCGTAACCAAGTAATTCCTTGGCATCTAAACCTTTAATTGATATGGCTTGTACCCCAGCTGCCCATATTAAGGTAGCAGTCTCAAACCGGGTTTCTTGATTCGTGGTCGCGATATGGCCATCATAATCTGTGACCCGAAGATCCTTCCAAACATGTACCCCAAGCTTTTCGAGAAAATCTTCAGCTTTTTTAGATGCAATATGGCTCATGGCAGGTAGAATACGGTCACTGCCCTGCACTAAGTTGATCTGTGCCCTTCGGGTATCCAAATCTGGATAATCTTTGGGCAAAATTCCCTTTTTGATCTCTGCCAATGCCCCAGCCAGCTCTACCCCTGTTGGTCCGCCCCCTACAATAACAAAGTTCATCAGTGCATCACGCTGATGAAGGTCATCTGTGAGCAGTGCCTGTTCAAAGTTTTCCAAAATAAGGCTACGTAGATTCAGTGATTGGGGTATGGTCTTCATAGCCATGCTATTTTCTTGGATAGCACTGTTTCCAAAAAAGTTGGTCTTAGAACCGGTCGCTACGACCAAATAGTCAAATTTTAAATCCCCAATATTAGTATACAGTTTGTTGGCATTAGCGTCAATCGATAATACTTCGGCCAATCGAAAATAACAGTTGGGGTAATCTTGCAATACCTTACGAATAGGATAGGCAATTGAATCGGGTTCGAGACCACCTGTAGAAACCTGATATAAAAGAGGTTGAAAAGTATGATAGTTGTTCTTATCGAGCAAAACCACCTGGACTTCTTTTTTTGATAATTTTTTTAGCAAAGATATGCCGCCAAAACCGCCACCAATAATGACTATTCGCGGAAAACTTGATTGTGGTATGTTCATTTCAGTATTTAAAGGTCAAATGTACATATTCCCTCTTAGTACCCATTTGATTAACTTGGTATATTATTCGTAAATACAAATTGCATATCATGCATAAGATTCTTTTTTTACCATCTATTTGTTTTCTTCTCTTTGAAACTTATTGTACACATCAACAAAGCAACTTATTCAAATGATGGGGCTTCGGCATTATATTAGAGAAAGTAACCTCCCCACTGTAACAAAAACCTCAGTTCATCTACTTATTGGCTGTACATTACCAACCCATCTGTGACCAAAGAACTGGAACATCGTTTTGTGACCGAACTTGAGAACAATCAAAATATTGTTCATAAAGTGTGCAGTCTTTATACCAATGACAGGGATTCACATAAAGATCTGTTCCAAGAAATAACCATTCAATTATGGAAAGCGTATCCAAAATTTCGAGGTGATTCGAAGTTCAGTACCTGGATGTACCGTGTTGCATTGAACACGGCCATTACCTTGTACAGAAAATCAAAGCGAGATGTGAAAACACAGGATTATGACTCGGTTATTTTTAAAATCAAGGCCGATGAATATGATGATACCCAAGAACGCCAGCTAAAATTGATGTACAATGCGGTCAAGCAATTGGGCGATATTGAAAAGGCCTTGGTTTTTATGTATTTGGAAGACAAGGACTATACTGAAATTTCTGAAACACTTGGTATCAGTGAAGTCAATGCTAGGGTCAAAATGAATCGTATAAAAAATAAACTAAGAACCATATTAAATCCTTGAAAGCCTTATGGATGAATTGGAACTCTTAAAAAAAGATTGGCAAAATAAGGAAGAACATCTTCCAAAACTTACCTATGATGAAATCTATAAGATGATTTGGAAAAAATCATCTTCACTGGTGAAGTGGATTTTCTATATCAGTATCATAGAATTTGTTTTCTGGGCCGCCCTTAACATTGTCTTCAGTGATCCTGAATCAATGCAAGAATTGAAAGCAATGCATATTTACAACATTATGATGGTTTTGACCTTCATCAACTATGGAATAATCTTGTATTTTATCTATAAGTTTTACACGAACTATCGAAAAATTTCAATTACCGATTCTTCAAAAAAATTGATGAAGACCATTCTCAGTGTAAAGACTACCGTAACGCAATACGTTTGGTTCAACCTCATTATTTTTGCGATTACCTTGATCATAAGCATATATGGAGCCTTGATGTATGGGCCTGAAGGCAAAGAAATTGTAGATAGGGCCATGCAAGAAGGCAATGAAACCTCATTTTGGCTGTTTGTGATATTGGTTTCCGCATTGTTCACTTCGATTTTACTGGTCTTGATATGGTTTTTTTATAAGCTTTTGTACGGAATTCTGTTAAAAAGGCTCAAAGCGAACTATAATGAGCTAAAAAGACTTGAGGTTTAATAGCGCCACTGTCGCTGTTTGTTTTCTTCTTCATACGCAATCAGCTCGTCTTGTGGTATTACCTTTAAAAAAGACGGATGTTGTTCAATGGCGTATTCCAGCTTTTCGATAATGGCCGCTACCGATTCATTTTCATAGTCGATATCCAAAGGCTGTTTTATTTGCATTGATTGTAAAATGCCTTTCTTTTTGATATAGAGTCCTTTTTTATCAAAAGATCTTCTGAATCCATCAATTACCACTGGTACCACAATGGGGCGGTATTTTTTTATGATATGCGCAGTACCCTTTCGCAAAGGTTTCCATGGTGTGGTCGTGCCTTGTGGAAAAGTGATTACCCAGCCATCATTAAGGGCGATGCCAATATTTGAGATATCGCTTAATTTCACCTGCCGTTTCACATCTTTGCCAGCAGCCCGCCATGTTCGCTCAATGCTAATAGATCCAGCATATGCCAAAACTTTGGTCAATAAGCTTTTTTTCATGGTCTCTTTGGCCGCGACGTAGTAAATATTCAATTTAGGATGCCATAGGTAGCTTAAATTTTTGATGCTGTCTTCACGGCCACTCAAACTGGCATTGAACACATGGAACATAGCCACTACATCAGCAAAATATGTTTGATGGTTGCTTACGAACAGGACCTTGTTTTCGGGTAAATTTCGTATCACCTCGGATCCCTCTATTTCAAGTGTATTAAAACCCTTATACCGAGAATGTGTAATCATGCCCATACTACGGATAAGCCATTTCTTCAAAAACAGAATGTGTCCAAAAGGGTTCTCCTTAAAAATTCCCATAGCTAAACTTGATATGCCTAAAATACAAAATAGGCATTAAAGCACTTGTTTAAAAAGCATTTTGATTTCATTAAGCATCATTGCGGTTGCCCCCCATACGATGTGGCCATTTAGTTTAAAAGCCGGCACCTCGATATTTTTGGCATAAGAAGTCGTTAGGTTTTGTTGTACCAAATTGGCATCATCAATAACATCTGTAAAGTTGACCTCTATCAATTGCTCCACCTCGCTTTCTTGCAAAATAAACGGTTGGGGATTTTTGTAAATACCTAAAAATGGGGTCACCATAAAATTACTTGGGGGGATATAAACTTCACTCAATTCTTTCATAACTTCAACTGACTGGCCCGGTACCCCTACCTCTTCAGAAGTTTCCCGCAAAGCAGTCTGAAATAGGTCCTTGTCCGTTTTTTCCTTTTTTCCACCCGGAAAACCAACCTGATTCGAATGTACCCCCGGATACTTTTTTCTCAGAATAAACAACAAATTGACGTTGTATTCTTTATTTGGGTAAAACAAGGCCATTACCCCTGCTTTTTTGGGGTTATTTTTTTCAATTTCAATGGATCGTAATTCTTTTAATCGAATATGTGGTGTCATTTTATAGTGTGAATCAGCCCCAGGAAGAGGTAGATTTTTTACTTTTAGGGCTTTCTGATAGAAATCGTTGAAATCCATGCACAAAAGATTTGCTCAAATCACAAGTATACTATTATTTTTTTTTGCAGCTTGTAAAG
Source organism: Bacteroidota bacterium (assembly GCA_039184335.1). Classification (GTDB taxonomy): domain Bacteria; phylum Bacteroidota; class Bacteroidia; order Flavobacteriales; family Flavobacteriaceae; genus JBCDBD01. The sequence continues at coordinate 52,645 of JBCDBD010000013.1, forward strand.
AAAATTCCAAAAAGCAAACTATTCAAGAAAAAACAAAAGACTCCTTAAAAATTGAAACCTCCGCTAACCGGCCAATTGTCAAAAAGATGGAGGAAAAGAAAAAGGATACCTTTTTGTTGACTGAGGATAATGCCATCGCTTTTTTCTTCAATTATCAAAAGACCTTGAAAGAAAACAGGGTAAAACTGACTACTAGCATGGGCAGTTTTACCGTCCAATTATACGACAATGTGCCCTATCACAAAGCAAACTTCATTTATCTTGCCAAAAAAGGTTATTTTGACAGCACGCAATTTCACAGGGTCGTGAAAAATTTTATTATACAAGGTGGCAATTCTGATGATAAGAAAACTCCAAAAAAGCGCAGAAAAATAGGTCGCTACTTGTTACCCCCAGATGCAAAAAAAGGACACAAACACCATAGAGGAACCATATCAATGCCAAGTAGTGAAAGAGACAACCCTCATAAATTGGCTTCTCCCTATGAATTTTTTGTTGTTGTCACCAAACCTGGATCCTACCATTTAGATGGTAATTACACCCCATTCGGACAGGTCATCGAAGGGATGGATGTGGTGGATGCTATAAACAATGTTCCTGTAGGTGACGGTGATTGGCCTTGGCAAAATGTATATATCATCAAGGCCGAAGCACTTTAAGGTGATCGGTAAATATTAGGAAGGGAAATACTGTATCTAACAGCCAAGATGCGAATAGAGATGACCACCAAAATTCCCCCTACATACGAATAGGTCTCTGGCATGGGCAATTGCACGATCAAAAAGTAAAAAACACCTCCCAAGATACATGCTGTGGCATAAATTTCCTTTCTGAATATTACCGGAATCTCATTACACAAAATATCACGGAGTACCCCCCCAAAACTAGCCGTTATGGTACCCAGTGCAATACATATGATGGGCAAAAGCCCTGCATGGAGCCCCTTTTCAATACCAACCATGGTATAAAGGCCAATGCCAATGGTATCAAACAGAAACAAAGATTTTCTCAAATACTTTAAACGGCCTGCAAATGCAATCGCCAACACTACTGTTGACAGAATTGTAATTACATAGGTCAGATCTCGCATCCATACTACCGGAGTATTACCGATAAGCAAATCCCTAAGTGAACCTCCCCCTATTGCCGTTACGAATGCAATGATGACCACGCCGAACAAATCAAGTCTTTTTTCCATGGCCACCAAAACGCCTGATATTGCAAAAGCAACAGTGCCCAAAATATCGATCAACACATAGAACATTTTTTAAAGACTTTGGGTGAAATGGTTATAATCTTTCAAGACCTTGTCAAGATAGGGTATGTCATAGAGTTCTGAATTCGTATTCAAAATACCCTCCACCTTGTTTCGTAAAAGGGTAAGGGTTTTAAAATCATTGCTTTTTTGGGCGATATAAAAAGTGTCTTTGATCAATCGTACATCTTTGTCGGTCAATAAAGTGACATTGGTAAAGTGCGGCTCATATTTCTCTGCTACTTCTTCAAGAATTGTGTGGGAGATATTGATTTTGTGCTTTGTGCTGATAACCACGGTACCAGCGGCAGCATCACCCAATCGTTGTCTTTTTTCTGAAAAAAGTGTGGTCAAGATCCCTATGGAACCAAAAAATAGCCAAACATCTACCAATCGCAACAGCCAACGAACCAAATAGTTGCTCCAATGTACAGGTGTACCATCAAACCGGACCACTCGCATTTTCAATAACATTTTGCCTACTGTTCTTCCATTGAAAATACTGTGCATCAGAAGGCTATAGAACATAGCTGGCAAAAAGATAAATGCCACCAGCCCCCGTTGGGTCCAACCATCTTCATACACATATCCAATGGCATTACCAATAGCATTGACCAGTACTGTGTACAGGTATAAAATAAAACTATCGATTAAAAAAGCCACGATACGTTCTCCAATACTGACAATTTTATAATCTAGATTGACATTTTGCGTTGTATTGATTTGAAGGTTGCCCATTAAGCACTATTTTTAACTATTAGGTACCAGATTTTTATGCGTGAAGCCGCTTTTGTCAAGCAAAATAAGGAAAAATGGATAGCTTTTGAAAAGGCAATCCACCTTGGCTTCAGAACCAATCCTGATGAACTGGCAGATGGCTATATTCAATTGACCAACGACTTGGCCTATGCACAAACGTATTACGCTGAAAGCAAGACTCTATTGTATTTGAACGCATTGGCCTCCCAAGCCCATCAGAGAATCTATAAAAACAAAAAAGAGAACAGCAATCGCATTCTGGATTTCTGGGGGTATGAGTTTCCTCTTTTTTTTAAGCAATACCAGAACACCTTGGGTATTGCATTTTTGATTTTTTTAATGGCCACGGCCATAGGCACAATATCAGCACTTAACGATATCACATTCGTACGGCTGATCTTGGGAGACGCCTACGTGAATGAAACCCTTAACAATATTGCCAAGGGTGACCCCACGGCCATCTATAAAAGCGGCAGCGAAATTGGTACATTCTTAGGAATAACCATCAATAACATCAGGGTTGCCTTTTTGGCCTTTGCCTTTGGAGTGATTACCAGTATCGGTACAGCTTATATCTTGTTTAGCAATGGGGTCATGTTGGGTGCTTTCATAACCTTTTTCTATACGAAGGGAGTGTTTTTTGAGGCAAACAAGCAGATTTGGTTGCATGGCACCTTAGAGATATCTGTAATTATCATTGCAGGATGTGCAGGGTTGATCATGGGCAATAGCATCTTATTTCCCAAAACCTATTCGAGAAGGGTCGCTTTTATGAAGGGAGCCAAAGATGGATTGAAAGTAGTGGTAAGCACCATTCCGTTTTTCATTGTAGCCGGATTTATTGAAGGTTTTATTACCCGATATTCCAATATGCCCACTTGGTTGGCATTTACCATCATCATATTTTCTTTGGTACTGATTATTTTTTACTACTTGGTATATCCGAATATTCTAAATCGATTGCATGCAGAAAAATTACATAGAGCTTAGAATCAATCGGGACTTTGGTGACATCATCACCGCCTATTTCGATTTTTTTAAGCAAAATATCAAAAAGTTCACCAATACCTTTCTAAGCTACAATGGTATTTTTTTGATCGGATTACTAATCACAAGCTATTTGCTTGTATCAGGATTCATTGGATTGATTGCCCACGAAAGCAGTTATGGGTATGCTTCTGGAACACCAGCAGCACTTGATGAAAAATACACCATCTATTTAGTGGTCGGGGGAATCTTATTTTTTTTCATTTTCATCATGGTAGCCTTACTCAACTATAGTTTGGCAAGCAGCTACATGATACGGTATGAAGCTACTAAAAGTAGTGATTTTGATAAAAAAGAAGTTTGGGCATACACCAAACAACGTTTTGGCAGTATTCTGCTCTTCGTCTTATTGCTGATTCCCATTTATTTGGTCTTTATTGTGGTTTCCATAATTTTTGCCATCATTCCGTTGATTGGCATTTTTGCCCAGTATATCATCCAGTTTTTCATTACGGCATGGCTAGGGGTATCCTTTTTTTGCATGTTGCAAGAAAATCGCGGTGTTACAGATGCCTTGGGGGAGGGATGGAATTTGGTAAGTAAAAATTTTTGGAAATCAGTAGGGGTCAATTTTGTAATGGGCCTGCTCCTGGGCGTCTTATTGATGCTCGCATTGATCATACCAGGAGTTATCATCGGGGTCTATACGTTTCATGTGGTTGAAAACAATGTTGATTATGCATCGTCTATTGTAGCCATTGTTGTATATACGCTGGGTACTTGTCTATTCTTGATCATAGGGGTCTATGGGCAATGCCTTAGTCAATTTGTGAATGGTTTTCTCTATTATACCCTACACGAAAAAACCTATAACTTGAATACACGAAGTAAAATCGAACAAATCGGAAAAACGACAGAGTGAAACCATTACTTTTTGTCATATCTTTTTTCATTGTACAATGTTTTGCGTTTACACAATCGCAACAAGATTCCATTGTCGTAACCGAAGACTCCAACTCGGTTATCACAGCACGCAAGATTACCGATGACCTTGACCAAATATATAGTGGTGATTCCTTTAATTATGATATCAAGACCGGGGAATCGCAAAATCTATTGGCACGATTTCTTACTTGGTTGGGCAATGGTCTTAATGAAGTGTTAGGAATCAATATTTCACCTGAGACCTTTCTCATATTGAGCTATATAATCTACGGTCTTATGGGGCTCTTGATCATTTATCTTTTGATCCGCATCTTGATCAATGAAAAGTTCAATGCACTTTTCACCAAAAAAGCGAGAACGATCAATGATATTGATCTTACCGAACAGCATATTGACCATGTCAATCTAGAAGGCCTGCTTATGAAAGCTTTAAATGAAAAAGCATACCGCACCGCAATTAGATACCATTTTTTGATGGTGCTACAAAAACTGTCTTTGAATGAATATATCGATTGGCATTTTGAAAAAACCAACACCGAATATGAAAGTGAAATTGAAGGGGGGCGTCTAAAGAAAGCCTTTAACGAGGCAGCATATCTTTATGATTACATATGGTATGGCAAACGCCCCATAGATGAGATCAAATACAATGCTGCACTTCAGAAATTCACTGACCTCAACACCTTAATAACCTTATAAGCCTTTGGACAAGCGATCTAAAATTATACTGATAGTTTTTACCATAGTTCTGGCATCGATTATCATAACCGAGATTGTACGTCCAAAACCTATGGATTGGCGACCATCATATACAGCAACAGCTAAGGTGCCTTTCGGATGCTATGTACTTTACAATGAACTTTCCACCATTTTTAAGGGCAATTCAATAACTATGGTAGAAGAAAATGTATATGATGCCTTGATCAAAAGGGACACCACAAATAATGACAACTACATCTTTATCAACGATTACGTTGATTTTGACCGGCAAGAAACACACCAACTATTAGATCATGTCATACGTGGCAATACAGTATTCATTGCGTCAAATTATTTTAGTGGTTTTCTTGCCGATACCCTCAATATAAAAAGCGATACCGAATACACAATTCAAGAAGATACTGTTTCACTGGAGATGACCCACAATTGGTTCAAATCAAAACAGTTTTCATATACACGGGGAATGAACAAAGGGTATTTTTCAAGTGTTGACACATTAAACACGACAATTCTTGGTCATATCACATTTACCGCAAAAGACTTGATTGAAAATAGGCAGCCCCGAACCATCATTCGTCCCAATCTGATCAAGACCAGATTCGGTAATGGCGAGTTTATTTTGAGCACGACACCGCAAGCATATACCAATCTTTATTTGCTAAAAGGTAATGAAGATTATGTGGTGAATACATTTTCATATTTGAAAGACGTTCCTATTTTTTGGGACAACTACAAGAAATCAGGCCGTATTGTCATCAATTCACCAATGCGTTTTGTGTTGAACCAAGCTCCCTTAAAATGGGGCTATTATTTGACCATGGCCACTGTCTTATTGTTTGTCATGTTTCGGGCCAAACGGGAACAACGTATCATTCCGGTTATCGAACCACTACAAAATTCATCAGTTGATTTTTCAAGAACCGTAGGAGCGTTGTACTATCAAAATGGGGATCATACCAATCTAATTTTCAAAAAAATAAATTACTTTCTGGAGTATCTGCGTAACCAATACCAGGTCGACACATCACAAGCAAGCGACCAATTGGCCCATAATCTATCGGCAAAATCAGGCAAAAACGTCGAAGAGACCACTGCCTTGATTGACTATATACACCACCTAAAGAACAAAAAAAATCACACAGAAGAAGAAAGCATAGTGCTAAACCAAAAAATTACTGCATTTAAGCATTGAAATTTAATATATGGAAGAAAAACAACCTGAAAAAAAACCATTGGAATTCAACTCTCGATTAGACCTATCAGAATTGCAAGAGGCCGTAGCGCGGATAAAAGCGGAATTGGGCAAGATAATCATTGGGCAAGATGCCATGATTGAATTACTGGTCATTTCCATTTTGGCAGATGGGCACTCCCTCATCGAGGGGGTTCCTGGGGTGGCCAAGACGGTAACGGCAAAATCATTGGCAAAAACCATGAACGTTGAATTCAGTCGAATACAGTTTACCACCGATCTCATGCCCAGCGATATTTTGGGAACTTCCATTTTCAATGTAAAGACTTCAACGTTCGAATTTAAGAAAGGGCCACTTTTCTCCAATATTATCTTGATCGATGAAATCAACCGGGCTCCGGCAAAGACCCAAGCAGCATTGTTTGAGGCAATGGCAGAAAGACAGATTACCATTGACAGTAAGGAATATGCAATGACCCCTCCTTTTTTGGTCTTTGCCACACAGAATCCGATTGAACAAGAAGGTACTTATCGATTGCCAGAGGCCCAATTGGATCGGTTTCTTTTTAAAATAAGTGTTGACTACCCTACCCTAGATGAAGAGATACGTATTCTAGAAACAAAACATGAACATAAAAATGATGCTGTTGAGCACAATGTCACCGCCATTTTAACATCGGAGCAAATAGCAGCTTACCAAAAAACAATACAAGGGGTCATTGTCGAAAGCAATTTGCTCAAATACATTGCCAGTATTATAAACAATACAAGAAAAAATGCCAATCTCTACCTTGGTGCATCGCCTAGGGCCTCAATTGCGATAATGAACGCCTCAAAAGCCATGGCTGCCACCAATGGTCGTGATTTCATCACCCCTGATGATATCAAGAGAGTGGTATACCCCATTTTATGCCATCGCATAATTTTGACACCTGAACGTGAAATGGAAGGTATTACCCCTGAAAAAGTCATACAACAGATTTTAGAACGTATCGAAATACCCAGATAAGCCAACCTCTCTTTGAAACAACTCGTCAAAAATACTTACCTTCAAAAGCGGTTTTTCATCGCAATGACAACGATCATCCTTGGCTTTCTGGTTGCCTACATTTTTCCAGATCTATATGGGGCTTTCAAGATTCTTTTTTTTCTGTTCATCATCTCCATTAGTATCGATTTCATATTGTTGTTTGCTTCAAAGGGATATGTCAATGCACAACGGTTATTGCCTGACAAATTTTCTAACGGTGATGAAAACAAGGTCCAAATAAAGGTATCAAATACATATCTCTTTACGGTTGATATTAAAATTATCGATGAGCTTCCGTTCCAGTTCCAAAAAAGGGATTTTGTATTGTTGAGTCCGCTTCAGAAAGGAGAGACGAAATCGTTTACCTATAGCTTGAAACCTACTGAAAGAGGGCGCTATTCATTCGGCAACCTCAATGTTTTTGTAACCTCGCCCATTGGCTGCATATCAAGAAAAAATACCTTTGATGCCTTCGCTGAAGTACCTGTTTATCCATCTTTTTTACAGCTACGAAAATACAATCTCGTTGCTTTTACCAATCGTCTTTTTCAGTACGGACTGAAAAAAATCAGACGGATTGGCCATACTATGGAGTTCGAACAAATTAAGGAATATGTAGAAGGTGACGATATTCGTAATATCAATTGGAAGGCCACTGCCAAAAAAAACCAATTGATGGTCAACCAATACCAAGACGAAAAATCACAGCCTATTTATTCTATTATAGATAAGGGGCGCGTAATGAAAATGCCCTTTGAAGAACTTAGCCTTTTAGACTATGCCATCAATGCTACCTTGGTGGTTAGCAGTATTGCCTTAAAAAAACACGATAAGGCGGGAATGTTGGCCTTTAGCAATACCATTGAAAATAGGGTCGTCGCCGAACGCCGAAGTTCACAGATGAACCTCATTCTAGAGACCCTCTATGGTCTACGTACCAACTTTGTCGAAAGTGATTTTGGCCGACTGTATGTCAATATCAAAAGAAACATTAACCACCGTAGCCTACTGCTGTTATACACCAACTTTGAAACCCTTGATGCACTTCATCGGCAACTGGCATACCTGCAAGCACTTGCCAGGCAACACTTATTGGTTGTCATATTCTTTGAAAATACAGAGCTCACCGATTTTGCAGAGAAAAAAGCAGTGAACTTGCGTGAAATTTATGAACAAACGATTGCGGAAAAGTTCATTTATGAAAAAAAATTGATTGTCAATGAATTGAAAAAGCATGGTATTCAAACCATACTGACCAGACCTCAGGACTTGACCATCAATACCATCAACAAATACCTAGAAATCAAGGCGCGCGGACTACTCTAAAATTGGTTGTTTTAGACTATTGGGAAGTGACAACCGGTTCAAGTCTAACGGTATCTTATTGATATGATTCCTCTTATGCGTAGAACTTGGGGTAAACTTATTGAATATTTGTACGCTATGTTCCGTCAAATTTATATTCTTCCGCCTTTTTTCCCTTTTTCTGTCGGTAAACACATCAATGGTAAATCCGACGGTGAAACCACCCAAAACCGTAGCCAATAGGTCATCATTATCCCATCCGCCCTCTTGCTGACCAGCGTCCACTGCCTCTTTGGCCAAGCCAATGGCAAGACTGCCCCCTACTGCACCTGCAAAAGTCCAATACCGATTTCCGTCAGAAATTTGTTTGGCAATGCCGGCACCCGCCAATCCATATAGATTACCGCCAATGAAATGAAGCGTTTTATCGCGTTCGACCTGGCCATACCCATGTAGTATGACCGCAAAGAACATTAATGTGGGGATCAGTCCTTTCATGTGGATGGCAAATGTATAAAAAGATTTAAAAAAGTATTTTGTTTGGATTACATATTTTAAGTAATTCAAAATCAATCACTTTACAAACGATCATTACCTTAGCGACCCAATACAATGTTCAAATCATCATAAAAGTTATGAATGCAAAAGAATTGGTGAAAACCTGGTTTAAAAAATGGGAAGAAGGTGATTTTTTAAATTTACCTATTTCTGAAAGTTTCAAGCACACCAGTCCCTATGGAAGCATTACCGGTAAAAGAGCCTATATTGATTTGGTCAAAGCCCATAAACCACGATTTTTGGGTCATCGCTTTAAATTGCATGATGAGCTTTATGAAAATCAAAAGGCCTGTGTTAGATATACTGCGATCAAAGAAGATTTTATACTGGATGTCAGCGAATGGTATTTTATCAAGAACAATCAAATTGAAGAAATTATGGCTTACTACAATATTGAAGGTGAAATCAAAGAGGAACTTAAATTGACCATGCCCAACAATTGAACAATGAACTGTCGCTAAATAAAAGCTTTTTTTGCTTCCTCAAACCCTAAAATGATATCTTCGACAATTTGGTGGGCAGGTTCAATGCTGTGGATTAATGCCGAGACCTGCCCAATCTCAAGTTCCCCTTCTTCCAGATCACCTTCAAACATACCTTGTTTGGCACGCGCCCTGCCCAATAGCAAGCGTAAATCATCAATGGATGCACCGTTGGCATACGCATCTTCTATGTCGTGATAAAACTTATTCTTTAGCAATCGTACCGGTGCCAATTCTTTTAAGGTCAAATGGGTGTCTCCCTCAGCTGCTTTCACCACCTCACGCTTGAATGAAGAATGTGACGATGCTTCTTCACTAGCCACAAAACGACTACCTATCTGAACGCCATCTGCCCCGAGTACCATGGCAGCCAGCATCGAACGCCCTGAGGCTATACCTCCGGCAGCTATCAAGGGAATGTGTACTTTTTCTTTTACTGCCGGAATCAGTACCATGGTCGTGGTCTCATCCCGTCCGTTATGCCCCCCAGCCTCAAAACCTTCAGCTACAATAGCATCAACGCCTGCTTCCTGGGCCTTCAATGCAAACTTCACACTACTGACAACATGCACTACCGTTATTCCCTTTTCCTTCAAAAAACCAGTCCAAGTCTTGGGGTTTCCTGCAGAGGTAAAGACAATTTTGATACCACTAGTTACAATAATGTGCATCAATTGATCAATATCTGGGTACAGCATGGGAACGTTTACACCAAAAGGTTTGCTCGTGGCTTTTTGGCATTTTTTGATATGTTCTTGCAAAACCCCAGGGTACATGCTACCTGCACCGAGCAAACCCAATCCGCCAGCATTCGAAACCGCAGAAGCCAAACGCCACCCACTGGCCCAAATCATACCAGCCTGTATGATTGGATATTGAATATTAAAAAGTTGAACGATCCTGTTGTGCATAAACTACGATATCACTCCCGAACCGATGAGTTCCTCACCATGGTACCATGCTACAAATTGACCTTCGGTAATAGCCGATTGCTTTTCAGCAAAATCAACATAAAGCCCTCCATTGACCTTATATAACATCGCTTTTTGTAAAGGCTGGCGGTATCGTATTCTGGCTTGTACCACCATGGTCCCATCCAGGTCAAGTCGTAAATCATGACGTACCCAATGAAGCTCATCATCTTTTACGAACAACGTTCTTCGGTATAGCCCTGGATGCTGTTTCCCTTGGCCCGTGTATATGATATTTTGGTCCACATCGGTATCAATGACAAAAAGGGGTTCTTTGGTGCCCCCTACGTCTAAACCTTTCCGTTGGCCAATGGTAAAGTAGTGGGCCCCTTGGTGTTCCCCCACTACTTTGCCATCCCTTAGGGTATAGTTGGGTTTTTCAGCATAAAACTCCAATTCTGATGCCTTATCCACAAAATCCACGGCACCCTTTCTTACAGGCACAGCATCTGGTGCAACTTCAACGATAATCCCTTTTTTGGGCTTTAGTTTTTGCTGTAAAAAATCAGGAAGCCGCACCTTACCTATGAAACATAGTCCTTGGGAATCTTTCTTATCTGCGGTAATCAAACCGTTTGCTGCAGCTATTTCCCTTACCTGAGGTTTTGTCAATCCACCAATTGGAAATAGTGTTTTTGACAATTGCTGTTGTGACAGTTGACAGAGAAAATATGACTGGTCTTTATTGGTATCAACACCAGCCAAAAGTCGATAAGTCTCCGTTCCATCTGAATGTTGTAATGTATCGCTTCTGCAATAATGGCCTGTTGCCACAAAATCAGCCCCCAATTGCATTGCAATCTTCATAAACACATCAAACTTGATTTCACGATTGCACAACACATCAGGATTTGGCGTTCTACCCCGTTCATATTCATTGAACATATAATCTACGATACGTTCTTTGTATTCTGTGCTCAAATCCACCGTCTGGAATGGAATTCCCAGTTTTTCAGCCACAATCAGTGCATCATTACTATCTTCCAACCAAGGACACTCATCAGATAGGGTCACCGAATCATCATGCCAGTTCTTCATGAACAACCCGATTACCTCATACCCTTGCTGCTTTAATAGGTAGGCCGCAACACTAGAATCTACACCCCCTGAAAGCCCCACTACAACTTTTTTCATTACCATCGACAATTGTGCTGCAAAAATACAAAATACCAACTATTGAGTAGGTGTGAAAGAACATTAAAGCCCGATATCAATTATAGCCAGGAATCGTGACAAAAATTTTAAGTGTTTGTCACAAACCATAAAACCACCATGATCAAATTGAGACAACAACTACAATTGGTTAACATTAAGGAAACGTATTTAAAGTTTGGATAACCTAGAATTAAAAAAAGATTGATGTCATTGCATTGATTAAACACTACTTTCAAAATCATAAATTGAAAACCAAAAAAGAGAAAATGAGAACCATCCCACAATTAGGAAAACTACTATGGCTGCTAGTGTTTTCGCTGATAATCTTTTCATGTAGCAATGATGATAATGGCAGTTCAGGCAATGATGATGATTCGGTGAGCACTACAGATGACGATGCCAATACAAATGACAATAATTACCCAAATACATTGAACATAGTCGACCTAACTATATCTGTTGATGTTTTGAGTAGTTTGGTAGATGCATTGGAAGTTGCAGATGCTGGTCTGGTCGAAGCACTCACTGCTGATGGTACCTTTACTGTTTTTGCCCCAACCAATGACGCTTTCAACGAATTGTTGGCCCTTTTGGAAGGGTATGATTCATTGGATGATTTTGATACTGATGAGGAAAAAAGCCTATTGGCTGACATTTTGCTCTATCATATAGTTGCCGATGTTGCTGCTTTCTCTACTGAACTTTCGAATGGCCAAGTGCTGGAAACGTTACAGACTGAAGAAATCACCGTAAATGTGGATGTGAGCGTTTTTATTCGGGACAAAACAGAAGAAGAGGCTGAAGTGGTTGCTGCCGATAATAAAGCTTCCAATGGTGTGGTACATATCATCGATAAAGTTCTTTTGCCACAAGCCGTTTTAGACCTCCTTTTTCCAGAACCAGAGCCTAAGGTAGTTGACATCGTAGTTGAATCTGAAGAACTTTCTTTACTTGAAGAAGCAGTAATCGCTGCTGGTTTGGTAGAGACCTTGAATGGTGATGGACCATTCACCATTTTCGCCCCCAATGACGAAGCCATACAAGCATTATTTGATTTATTGGGTGATTCATACAATAGCTTTGATGATTTTACCACATCCTTAGAGTTAGATTTGCTCGAAGACATTCTACTGTACCATGTGGTCCCTGATTATTTGGAATCCACCGACCTGATGCCAGGTACACTGACTACACTGAGTACAGACCAGACCATTGAAGTTATTGCTGCTGGTGGATTTGTCATTGGTGATGCGTCTGATACTGATGCCAATTTATTGGATGTGGACAATGTTGGCAGTAATGGCGTGGTACACATTATTGACAAGATTTTGATATCACAAGAAGTGGCAGATCTTTTGGAATTATTGGGTATAGATATTAACAACCCAAATGGCAAAGTAGAATTTACCATAAAAGATTTGGTCGAAAACAATGAGGACCTCGAATTTTTGGAAGCAGCTTTAGAACTGACAGGCCTTCTTGACACCTTAGGAGAAGATGGACCATTTACTGTATTTGCCCCTTCAAAGAATACGCTTTCCCTACTTGCCGGTCTATTGGGCAATTCATTGGACGACCTTGAAGATTTTGACACTGATTTTGAGATCAATTTATTGCGTGATGTGTTATTGTATCATGTCGCACCTGGCAGCATTACCTCCAATGACCTAACTGTGAGTACTTTACCTACCCTATTACATGATGATGAAATTGAAATCGCGCTGACAGTGGATGGATTCGTGCTCCAAGATGCACTTGGCGGACTGGATGCCAATTTTATCGTTACCGATATACCAGCACAAAACGGTGTGATACATGTTATTGACAGAATACTCATTCCACAATCAGTCATTAATACTATAGTAGCTGAGACTGAAGACAATATTATAGACTTGTTGGATGCGCTAGAAGGTAATGAATTGTTCACTACAGCATTACTTTTGGTAAGGGACAGCTTTGAAAATTTGGTGTTGGATGGTCAACCCTTCACCTTTTTCCTGCCCACAAATCAAGCTTTCCTTAATCTCTTTGACGCCTTGGATGGCATTGACAACCTTACCGATTTCGATACGCAAGAAGAGTTGGTGACTTTGGGTACCATACTGCTTTACCATTGTGTTGATGGTGTCGCCGCTAAATCGACAGAGGTAATTGACGGTCAAGTATTAACCACTTTTCAAGGGGAAACACTAACCGTAAGCTTGAACGGATCGGTCTATATCTTCGACAAAACAAATGTACCTGCAAATGTGACTGCACCTGACAAAATGGTATTAAATGGTGTTGTCCATTTTATTGACAAAGTATTATTGCCCCAAGAGGTCATAGACGAATTATAGCAGACGATAGGCTTTCGTCCTAATATCTTAGTTTATCCTTTAGTTTAAATCCGGGCTTCATATGTGAAGCCCGGATTTTTGTTTGATATTCTTTTAATTTTGTTAAACTTTTACTAAAAAAAATTAAACAAAAGCAACGCTTCGTTGATTTATCAATCTTTAGATTGTATTAACTTAAAAACACCCATAATGAGAAAGATTTTTCGATTTCCCCAAATTATGATTTTGACCTTTGTATTATTTCTTTGTGCTTGTATCGATGACGACGATGGCGACTCTGAAGAAATGATGCAAGAGGAAGAAACTACCACCATAGTTGATCTTGCCACCGGTGCTGATAATTTGACCAGTTTGGTAGCAGCCCTTGAAAGGGCAGGTTTGGTAACCACCTTACAGGGAGACGGTCCATTTACGGTTTTTGCCCCAACAGACGATGCTTTTGCCACCTTCTTGACAGAGAACAACTTTTCGTCTCTTGACGAGGTGCCTGTTGACCTTTTGACCGACGTCTTATTAAATCATGTGGTATCAGGCACCAATTTGTCCACTTCACTTACTACAGGGTACATTTCAGGTCTTTCCACAGCAGGTGCGGATGGAAGAAACCTTAGCTTATACATCAATACTGACTCAGGGGTCAGTATCAATGGAGTGGCACAGGTGATAATGGCCGACCTTGAAGCTGATAATGGTGTTGTACATATTGTTGATGCTGTGATTGGCTTACCCGACATTGTCGACCATGCAGTGGCCAATACCGATTTTAGTTCACTGGTAGGCGCACTTACTGATGGCGGCAATACGACTTTTACCGATTTATTATCTGATGATACGACCGATTTCACGGTTTTTGCCCCTGTAAATGACGCATTTGCGGCTTTTATGAATCCAAACGATAACGATTTGAATGATATTCTTTCTTATCATGTAATCCCTGGCACCGCAGCCTTCTCAGATGAATTGATGAATATGTATGTGGCTACAGCTGCAACCAATGCCGATAGTGATATTTTAAATCAATACATCAACACAGATGGTGGTGTAAGCATAAATGGCGCAAGCAATGTAGCACTTGCAGATGTAGTGGCAACCAACGGTGTGATACATGCGGTAGACGCTGTTATCGATTTACCAACAGTGGTGACATTTGCTGTAGCAGACCCCACTTTTTCTTCATTGGTCGAAGCACTTACCACGGCCACACCAGCAACAGATTTTGTATCGATATTGACTGGGGATGGCCCGTTCACTGTTTTTGCACCTACCGATATGGCATTTCAAGCACTCTTGGATAGCAATATGGACTGGAACTCGGTAGCCGATATTGAAGAAGGGCTACTTACCGATGTATTGTTGCACCATGTGGTAAATGGAAATATCCGTTCTACAGATTTAACACCCAACGGTGACACTACTGCACCCACATTGGAAGGAGACAATATTACCATCACCTTACCAGGCACTGATGGTAATATTGGTGATGTTACCGATGGGGCCGGAAATATGGGCATAGGCATTATAGTAGTTGATGTACAGGCCAATAATGGGGTAATACATGTAATCGATACCGTACTTATACCAGATACGACGAATTAAACAATACCATTAAATCATGCCCAAAAAAGGGACTTCTATGTAGAAGTCCCTTTTTTTTTGTTAAACTTATAATAAAAAACATTAAACAAAAGCAACGTAAGCGTCAATCATAAATCTTTAGGTAAGCATACTAAAATTAACTTAAAGACACTATTATGAAAAAATTTCTGAAGACTGGAAGCATTCATTTGCTTCTCATACTTTTTTCAGTGCTCATCTGCGCTTGTGACAATGAAGATGATGATGCTGGAAATGTAAACGAAATCGTCACAAGCAACATTGTTGAAACAGCGCAAGATACTGATGCGTTGAGCACCTTAGTAGCAGCATTGGAAAAAGCAGATGAAAATGAAGGTTCCAATCTTATTGCCACACTTAATGGAGACGGACCTTTTACTGTTTTCGCACCCACTAACGATGCCTTTTTGACACTTTTTGAACAGTTAGATGGTTTTGACACACTGGAAGATTTTGATACCGAAGAAGAAAAAGCACTACTCGCCTCTATTTTACAATATCATGTTATTGTAGGAACAGCAGCAGGATCCAGTGATCTGTCCAATGAACAAGAACTGTCAACTGCACAAGGCGAAACCTTAACCGTTGTACTCAACGAGATGGTATTCATACAAGATGCTACCGATGAAGATGCCGAAGTTATCATTCCAGATGTCATCGCATCAAATGGTGTGGTCCATGTGGTGGATAAGGTTTTGTTGCCGCAAGAGGTAATTGACACCCTGAATGAGCTAGGTACGTTGGTTGACATTGTCGTAGCTAACGAAAGCCTATCCTTATTGGAGGCAGCAGTGCTAAAAGCAGATTTAGCTGAAACGCTTAGTGGAGAGGGGCCATTCACCGTATTTGCCCCAACCGATGACGCTTTTACCGATCTATTGACCCTTTTGGGAAGTGATTATATGACTTTGGATGACTTCGATACTGAAGAAGAAATTGACCTATTGACCGACATTTTGTTGTATCATGTTATTCCCGCTCAAGTACTGGAAGCAGATTTAATAGAGGGGGAAGTAGCTACTGCACTCCCAGAAAATAATATTCAAATCATTTCAAGTGAAGACACTTTTGTGATTGGGGATGCTTCGGATGTCAATGCGAATATTACCGAAACAGACATCCTTGCTTCCAATGGTGTTGCCCATACCATAGATAAAGTGCTACTACCCCAACGGGCAATTGAATTTGTGGCAACCCTAACGCTAAAAAATATTGTAGAGATTGCTACCCAAACAGATGACCTCAGCCTATTGGTAGAGGCACTCGTGCGGGCAGATGCCGGACTGGTTGAGGCACTGGCGGGCGATGGGCCCTTCACCGTATTCGCCCCCGACAACCATGCTTTCGTAGAGCTGCTCGAGGTGCTGGGGGACGGGTACCACGGCATCGACGACTTTGACACGCCAGAGGA
>JBCDBD010000014.1:0-69338 GCA_039184335.1 Bacteroidota bacterium
ACCAAGCAGAGCACAAAAGCCAGTTGCCAACAACAGTCACCGTTGCACAAGCCCTGAAAATCGAGAAAATTGATGCTGTTTAAGCCCTTTTAATGGGGCTTTTTGCTTTTATGAACTTTGGGCCATGTGAAATTCCGTTGGAGCACATTCAGCTAAAGCTGGAATTGCGGAGCAAATGGAGCTTTTTGTAAAGCTTCTCAATGAGGCCCATTGCAAAATGCTTCATTTTACAATGAATCCAGTCCTCGCTATAATCAAATACGGGGTTTCCAAGAGATTGATGGCTTCTTTGGTTACTACTATCACCCAGACCATTATGACCGTTAAGTAACTAAAAATAGTCCGTCATTTGGTTTCATTCTTAAAAAGATAACCTTTTGAAAACAACAAATACAATACTTCTTTTGATTTTTGCCCAGCAGAATAAATTTTTGAAGTCTGATTCTGACTCTGTTTCTACAGCTACTTTTAACAATCAATGGCCCGAAACAACAATAAAACAGAACATTCAACAAATGTTTCATTCTACAAAAACGGATTAAAATCCAATAAAAGTGCAGCCCATGAAAATCAAAAAAGAAGTAGTCAAAGAAGTGCTTGAACAGTTAGATGCCATTCTTGTCAAAATGGACGAAGAAGAGGCAAAAGCCAGTGAAACCCTTGAGGGCATCAATGCCAATTACCGTAAAAGCGCCCAAAACCTGATCAATTACTTTGCTTTTCGAAGTTTTGATGTCAGCACCATGCAGAAACACCTAAAAAATTTAGGACTGACCCGTTTTGCAAATGCCGAAGGGCATATCAAGGCCAGTGTGCTTACTATTCATTACTTGCTGGGGCTCGCTATGTCAGCTAATGAAAAAGATACACTGAAGAAACATTGGTCGATCAAACAGGCCAAAAAGCTATTGTCAAAGAACACAAAAAGCCTATTGGGGTATCGATCGAAAGGAAGAAGGGTACGCATTATGGTCACCCAACCTTCAGAGGCTGCAGACAACTATGAAATAATCAAAAAAATGGTGTCAAAAGGCATGAACTGTGCCCGGATCAACTGTGCCCATGATTCCCCTGAAATATGGCTGAAGATAATCAACAACATCAGACAAGCATCAAAGGAACTGGACAAAAAGGTAAAAATTTCCATGGATCTGGCAGGCCCCAAAATACGTACCGGAAAAATAGCTCCGGGCCCAAAGGTCATGCGCTGCAAACCCCAAAAAAATGCCTATGGCTTGACCATCGCTCCAGTAGAAATAACCCTTTTGCCCGAAGCTGTGTACCAAGCAGCACCGAATACCATCCCCATTCGTTCTGAAGGCCTGAACCAACTAAAGGCGGGTGACGTACTGTCGGTGGTGGACGCCCGAGAAAAACACAGGCAATTGGAAGTTGTCAGATGCAGCGAAAACCACATTACCGCAGAAAGTC
This sequence comes from Bacteroidota bacterium, assembly GCA_039184335.1. Lineage (GTDB taxonomy): Bacteria > Bacteroidota > Bacteroidia > Flavobacteriales > Flavobacteriaceae > JBCDBD01. The sequence continues at coordinate 1,432 of JBCDBD010000014.1, forward strand.
AACAGACCATTTATTTTGAACCAGGACTCATGCTAAATGCATCAGCAGGTGAATTCATTCAACTGGTCGTTGGCGACATTCCACCTCAAGAACAGGCCATTCTACTTAGATCTGGCGAAGAAATTTGGGTAGAAAAATCAGAAGTGACCGGAGCCCCAGCATCGTTTGATACTAACGGCCAATTGGTAAAGCCCGCTTTTATCTCATGCCAAATGCCGTTGGTGTTCAATTATATACAAAAGGGGGACCGGGTATTTTTTGATGACGGAAAAATTGGGGGAATCATCACTGAGGTCACAAAAGACCTGTTCAAAGTGCAAATTACCCTGGCAAAAGAAAACGGATCCAGGCTAAGGGCCTATAAGGGAATCAATTTTCCAGATTCGAAACTTGGTTTTTCTGGTCTTACGGAAAAAGACAAGAAAGACCTGCCCTTTGTGGCGAAACATGCTGATATTGTCAATTTTTCTTTTGTGAACAGACCAGAGGATGTCAAGGAGCTTCGACAAGAGCTCATTGAATTGGATGCCATTGATAACATGGGCATCATCTTGAAGATCGAGACCAAATTTGGGTTTGAAAACTTGGTTCCCATTCTCTTGGAAGCCATGAAGAACGCAAATATCGGGGTCATGATAGCCCGAGGTGATCTTGCCATCGAAACTGGATGGGAAAACATTGGAAAAATTCAGCAAGAGATGCTTTCACTATGTGGAGCTGCACATGTTCCGGTGATTTGGGCAACACAGGTACTCGAAAACCTGGCCAAAAGTGGTCTCCCATCTCGATCTGAGATAACCGATGCCACTGCAGCACTGCGGGCAGAATGTGTAATGCTCAACAAGGGACCCTACATTTACGAAGCCATAGCCTTGCTCCATACCATATTGTCAAAAATGGAATCTTCACAGCAAAAAATGGAATCGATGCTGCCAAAAATCGAATCTTCTTTTGCTACATAGACGCCAATAAAACCCTTTTCAACAATCATTAAATAAATATAGTTAACTAGGTGATAAGATTGCCTTGATCGTCCCATTCGGCAGTGATGCCCCGTTTGCTTTGGTCCACACACTTGGCCAGCCATTCCTCATCGTAGGCTACTCCATGCTGGGCAAGCACTTCATCGGGCACCCCGTTCCAAATATTGGGCATATTGCCTTGGTAGCCCAAATCATCAATACCCATTTTTGTGGTATAGTAGCCCGTTAATGTCAGGTTTCGCATCAGCGAAAAAAATTGTACTTCCAAAGGGCGTTCTTCTTCGGGCACCTCAATGTCAGGATAGGCTATCTCATCTAAAATTGTCTTCTGCGCTGTTTCCAAGGCTGTTTTAAACTCCACCCCAAAATCGGTATTGCACTTGTGGTCCAACCACATGAGACCTCCCCTTAAATCGGTTTGGAGAGGTGGATGGTCTTTTGCCATGAATTCTATAAAATCGGGCACCCCGGCATCTGTAGCACTACCAAAACTGGCATTGGCAGGCAATATCAAATCACACAATACCGCAATCGAGGCCATCTCATGCTCATTGAAGAACACATCGTTCAGCAAGGCTTCGTCATGTTCCTTTTCTTTTGGGGTTCGCCCATAATTAAATTCTTTGGTCTTTACCACCTCTTCGGCAATCACCTCTGGCCTTGGTTGGCATCCATGCACGGCAAGACCTCCTGCCACACTTCCCAAAACAATTGATTTTATACTGTCTCTCCGATCCATTCGCTAAATGTTTTGCTGCTTTAACTGTTCGATGATGTAATCTGAGGTACGCCATGACAGGGCCATAATGGTCCAGGTCGGATTCTTGTCCGCTTGCGAAACAAATGGGCCTGCATCGACAATGAACACATTATCGACATCGTGCATTTGTTGGTAGCTATTGACCACCGATGTTTTTGGATTGTCACCCATGCGCGTGGTTCCTACTTCGTGAATGATCCATCCGGGAGGGGATATTCCATAGTCCTGTTCTTTGCCTGGCTTGCCCCCCAAAGGTTCACCCCCCATGTAGTGTATGATCTCTTCAAAGGTATCATGCATGTGCTTCACCTGTTTTACTTCATTATCCGTCCATTGGTAATGGAACTTCAGTACAGGAATACCAAATTCGTCAACCTTTGTCGGGTCTATTTCACAATAGTTGTCTTTTTGTGGAATGGACTCCCCTCTACCTCCAAAGCCCAACACCGAACCATAGTACTTTTTGACATCACTTCTTAAGCGCTCCCCATAGCCCCCAACCGGCAATCCAAAAAACTTGTTGAACTCATTGGGGTTAAACCCAAAACCATAACTGGGCATGCCCATGCCGCCCCAGACTTCAATGTGGTACCCTCTAGGGAAGTCAAGTTTCTTGTTATCTAACCACCAGGGCGAATAAACGTGCATACCACCAACACCATCTTCGTTGTATGTTTTTCGGTTCATCAAATCGGGTACGAAAGCAGCTCGGCTGCTTCCTGTGGAATCATGCAAGTACTTACCGACGACATCGCTTGAGTTACCCAAACCATTCGGATGTCGTTCACTTTTCGAATTCAGCAAGATACGGGCCGAACTACAGGCAGATGCGGCCAGCACCACTACCCTTCCCCTTAGCTTGTATTCTTTTCGATCTTCTTTATTGATATAAGATACCCCCGTGGCCTTACCTTCGGCATTGGTGGTTACCTCCCGCACCATGCAGTTCACAAAAAGGTCGATTTGTCCCCCGCTTTTTTGGGCAGGAAATATCAAACATGAACCCGATGAAAAATCCGCATAGACCGAACAGGCCCTCGCACATTGCCCACAGTAAAAACAAACTCCCCTATCGTTATTTATTTTTTTGGTCAACATTGACATTCTTGAAGGAATTACGGGAATGTTGGCCCTTCGGGCACCCTTTATGTAGAAAAGCTCATGCAATCTAGGTTTGGGTGGAGGTAGAAAAAAACCATCGGGATCATTGGGTAGGCCCTCATTGGTACCAAAAACCCCAATTAGCCGATCAACTTTGTCATAATACGGCTTCACATCTTCATACCCTATTGGCCAATCATCACCGAGACCATCTTGGCTTTTGCGTTTAAAATCCTTTGGCCCGAAACGAAGTGAAATTCGCCCCCAATGGTTGGTACGCCCACCTAGCATTCTTGAACGAAACCATTGAAACTTACTGCCCTTTTCATTGGTATAGGGCTCACCTTCAATCTGCCAACCCCCATAAGCCGTATCAAAATCACCAAAGTGCCTTACAGTATTGGCACCACGTCGTGGTGATTCCCAAGGCCATTTAAATTGGGTCATCTGTTCAGGATCTGCTGGGTCAAAAAATGGGCCGGCCTCAACAACGGCCACCTTAAGTCCTGAATCAGCCAAGATTTTGGTTGCCATTCCTCCCCCTGCTCCTGAGCCCACGATAATCACATCATATTCGGTAGGCTGTTCAATTATTTGCATTTGGTCTTCTTATCATCAATGATTAACAAATATTTTCGTTATTGTACACGGGTAATCCATGCAGAATTCTTACGATACCTGCTCGGGGTACATCCCTTAACTTTTTTGAAAATGCGATTGAAATTGGCAATGTTGTTGAATCCACAGGCATAGGCAATTTCAGAGATTCCCAAATCTTTTTCTCCCAGTAACCGACAGGCATTGTCAATTCTGACCTCATTGAGGTACTCTACAAAAGTCTTATTGGTCCGTTTTTTCATAAAGCGGTTGAAAGAAACATTACTCATGCTCAACAACTGGGAAATTTCAGAAAGTGTAATGGACTTGGTATAGTTTTCTTGCACATAATTGTAAAGCATTTTTATTTTGTCACTGTTCTCAAAATTATCTTTGGGGAGCAGTGACGATGACAACAGTTTCTGGTCAGGTGTAATCGATAAGTCGTACAAAATCGAAAATAGCTCCAAAAAATAATCGATTCCTTCCAAGGTAGAAACCTTGATCAATCGAGGGGCGATTTGCTTGGCCTGTTCCTTAGAAAAAAGAATACCGTGCACCGAACGATCGAACATATGACGTAAGGGTGTCATAATGGTCTTTCGCATGAACATTTCACTGAAAAGATCATTGTGAAATTGAATGGTCACTTCGTGGACACTATGCCTGCATTGGTGCATCTCCCATCCATGGTATACATTGGGGCCCACCAAGACCAGCTCGAAATCGTCTATGGTCTCGATACTTTCGCCTACGGTTCGCTGCATTCCTTTTCCGTTGGAAATAAAATTCAATTCTATCTCAGGATGAAAGTGAATCGGATAGTCAAAGCTATCACGTACACGGTTCATCACCAGAAAGCTATCTTGTGGTGATAATGAAGTAATCTCTCTTTGGTACTTTTTCAACATGTGATAAGCAAAAAAGAATTATTGTACTATTTTGTCTGCTTGATGGAAAAACACCAAAGGCATGAAATGATAAGAAAATAGCTTTTACAAGGGCTATGATACTCCTACCAAGTATTTAATCATTATCATTTTGATAAAAATGATATTTTTTTATCACCAATAAGACAAAATAGTAACAGCAGTGTTATTATTATCGAAATAAGGATTTTTCTTCTTAAAAAATGAACACAAGATAAATTTTAACACTTTTCTTAAAATTACCTTAATTATAATACAAGTAAATGATAATATAGTATATATTTTATGAATCCTGTTTGTATAATTTTATCACTACTTCTGATGTCACCCTTGATGTCTATTAAAACTAACTTAACATTGAATGAAATAACTTAACAAAACCATGATGAAACAAACAAATTATTATTCATTGGCTAGACGAAAGTCAACTAAGTTAGATTATGCGCGATTAAAAATTTATTTTCTCTCGTTCATCTTATGCTTAGGCTTTCAATCATTAGCTGCCAATTCAACCTCGAAAATTAGTAACAAAGCTTTGGTTCAGACCACAATAAGTGGAACTGTGACCGATGGTGACGGCGCTCCCCTACCTGGGGCCAATGTTGTTGTCAGAGGAACCACCAATGGCACACAGACTGATTTTGATGGTAATTACACCATCACTGCTGATGCAAATGCAACCTTGGTGTTCAGCTATATTGGTTTTGCCACCCAAGAAGTGGCCGTTAATGGTCAAACGACAGTCAATGTCTCCTTACAAGAAGACACCAACAATCTTGATGAGGTCGTTGTTCTTGGGTATTCCACCCAAACCAGGGGCGATTTGACCGGTTCTGTTGCATCTGTCGATCTTTCTGAAGCCACGAAAGCTCCAATAGTAAATGCAGCTGAAGCACTTGAAGGTCGTGTTTCGGGGGTATCGATTATCAATGCAGGTGCACCTGGATCATCACCCACCATCAGGATTCGTGGCTTTGGATCTACAAACGGTAACGATCCCCTGTTTATCATTGACGGGGTACAGACCACCGATGGATCCATTTTAAACACTATCGATCCTGGGGATATCGCACAGATGAACGTATTGAAAGATGGTGCCGCATCCATCTATGGTGCCAGGGCATCAAATGGAGTAGTGATCATTACGACCAAAAGTGGAAGCTACAACCAAGACAAAGCTTCGATTTCCTTAGATATGTATACCGGGTTTTCCAGAGCTACTAATCTACCCAGCGTTTTGAACGCCCAGCAACATGGCGAAATGATTTTCAACAGTATTTCAAATGATGGGTTGACCCCCTCACATCCCCAATACGGCGATGGAGCTTCACCCGTCGTACCATCTTCCATCATTGGCGCCCCTGTCCCCGTTACTACAAGAAGTGGAGGCAATTGGTTGGATGATGTGTTTGAAACCGCTCCAACCCAAAGTGTTTCACTAACCATGGACAATGGTAATGAAAGTGCAAAATATTCTGTAACACTCTCATATCTTAACAGGGAAGGCACCCAATTGGAATCATTCTTTAGAAGAGGTTTGGCACGAGTCAATTCGGAATTCAAGGTAGGGGAGAAAATACGGATCGGCGAACATATCAACATCTCTTACGCCAACAGTTCTACCCCTAAAAACCCAGTGTCCTCTTTTGGAAATAATCCGGTTTTGCTGGCCCAACGAAACAGTCCCTTATTGCCCGTACGGGCTGACGATGGCAGTTTTGCCGGTACTTATGATAATGCATTGGGGCTTTCGAACCCAACAAATCCGGTAGCAGACCTTATTCGGGCCTCTGATGATTACTACAGGACAATCCGAATTTTAGGTGACGTGTATGCCTCTTATGAAATCATAGATGGCTTGACAGCCAAGACCTCTATTGGTGGTGACATCGAGCTCGCCCATTCAAGAAGGTTTTTGCCGACCAACCCAGAACATTCAGAAGCCAGGAGCACCAACCAGTTGACCGAATCTGATGCCGATGTATACAACTGGATCTGGACCAATACCTTAAACTATAACAAAGTATTTGACAAGCATAGTGTCAATGCCCTATTTGGTATAGAGGCCGTAGAAACCAGAAATAAGCAAAAGACCATAAGTGTCACTGACTTTTTGTTTGAAGACCCTGACTTTTACCTGTTGGATCGAGGGTCTGGAGATCCCGTTTTTGGTTTTGTCGGAGATGATACCACTTCGTTGTACTCGCTTTTTGGAAGTGTCAACTACTCTTATGACAGTAAGTATTTTTTGACGGCCACCTTGCGTAGGGATACGTCTTCAAATTTTGAGGGCGACAATAGAAAAGATACCTTTCCTGCCTTCAGTGCGGGTTGGTTGGTGAGTGATGAAGACTGGTTTGGCGACAACTTCGTGAACCGGTTGAAACTAAAGGGTTCTTGGGGTGAATTGGGCAACCAGGCCGTTCCTGTGGCGAATCCCACAGTGACCACCTCAAACATTAATCCGGGGCAGTCAAACTATGTGTTCTCAGGTTCAGGAACACCTACAACAGGTGCCATTGTCAGTGCTGTTGGTAACGGTGATTTAACTTGGGAAACTTCTGAATCTCTCAACTTCGGTGTAGAATTGGGCTTTTTGGACAATAGGTTAAATTTCGGCATAGAATACTTTGAAATCACCACAAATGATTTGATTGCACAAGATTTTACGACAATACCGACCACAGGACCTGATGCCAGTGCCCCATTTGTAAACTTGGGTAATGTGGAGAATACTGGTTTTGACATTACTTTAAGCTACCAAGACCAAACAGATTCTGGTTTTTCTTACGGAATAGATGTCAATGTATCCACTTACGACAACGAAGTGACCGATCTGATCAATGAAATACAATTTGGTAATACTGGTTTTCGAGGTGGTGCGGTAACCGCAACCCAAGTCGGTCAACCCATTTCCTCTTTCTACGGATTTGATGTCATTGACATTTTTTCAAGTGAAGCGGAAGTCAATGCAGCACCAAGTCAAGGATTCGAAAACGCTTCTGATGGTGTAGGTAGGTTCCGATACCGAGATGTGAACGGTGATAACGTAATCAACGACGAAGATAGGACCTTTATTGGCTCACCACATCCTGATTTTACCTACGGCATCAATTTGAGCTTTGCCTATAAGGGTTGGGACTTATCGGCATTCTTTTCTGGGGTAGAAGGCAAAGATGCCTATAACTACACCAAAATCTTCACTGATTTTCCAACCTTCTTCAATGGAAACAGAAGCACTAGGGTTTTGGACTCTTGGACACCTGAAAATACCAATGCCGTACTGCCAGCGCTCAGTGGTTCCATCACCAATAATGAAACAAGCCCGAACTCCTATTTCGTAGAAGATGCTTCATACCTAAGACTTAAGAACTTACAAATAGGTTATACCTTACCTGATACCATTCTCGACAAACTTGGCATTGAAAATATTCGATTGTACTTTCAGGCATCCAATTTATTCACAATTACAGATTACAACGGGCTAGACCCTGAAGTACCTATCATTGTTGGCAATAACGGTGCTACGGACAACCTTACCCAAGGGGTGGATGTATCGGCTTTTCCATTGGCCCAGATATTTACTTTCGGAACTAATTTTAAATTCTAAAAAAAATGAAAAAGAGATTATTTTATTACGTAATGGTATTTGTCGCGATACTTGCCTGTAGCGATGAATTCACTGAACAAGCAGCTGTCGGTGCACTGACCGACGAGGCAATCGCCAACGAAACAGGAATCGATCTGTTGTTGACCGGTGCTTACTCGGCCCTGGATGGGGTACGATTGAACCAAACTGGAAATGGTTTTGCCATAGGCCCAGACAACTGGTGGTTTGATGTGTTGTCAGATGATGCGCATAAGGGGAGTACCGATAGCGACCAGGTCGAATTGTTTCAATTGGAAACCTACGATATCCAAACCAGTAACCCATATATATTGGGAAGATGGTTGTCTTTGTATGCCGGGGCAAACCGTTCCAACGCCGTGATTGCTTTGATTGCGACCATCGAAGAAGGGGACTTCAGTGCCAAGTTGGCCGAGGCCCGGTTTCTTAGAGGGTACTATAATTTTGAATTGCAAAAAATGTTTGGCAATCCTGCCTATATTTCTGAAGAAAATTACGCCAATACTGAATTCAATCAACCCAATCCAGGTCCTATCTGGGACCAAATTGAGGCTGACTTTCAATTTGCTACAGAGAACCTGCCCGGTGCACAGGCTGATGCCGGTAGACCAACATCATGGACAGCCAAGGCCTTTTTAGGAAAAGCTTACTTATATCAAGCTGAATGGGGAAGTGCCTTGAGCGAATTACAGGATGTCATCAACAATGGACCATATGCCCTCAGCCCAGAATATTTGGCCAATTTTACCGCAGCGGGCGAAAATTCCCCTGAGTCGATATTTGCGGTCCAGTTTGCTTCTGATGGGGGACAATCCTTAAACGGAAACCAAGGGGGTACCCTAAACTTCCCTGGAGGTGGACCCTTTGCCTCATGTTGTGGTTTTTACCAACCAACCCAAGATTTGGTCAATGCCTTTCAAACTGATGGTACTGGCCTACCCTTGTTGGGTACCTATAACCAAACCGATGTCACCAATGACCAAGGTGTGGGATCCGATGAGGCGTTTACACCACACGCTGGTCCTTTAGATCCTAGGGTTGACTATACCGTTGGTCGAAGAGGCATTGATTACAATGGTTTTGGTACCATGGTCGGTGCAGACTGGATCAGGGCGTTGGCAACCGATATCTCTGGGCCTTACTTGTCAAAGAAAAATGTGTACCAAGCAGATGAACTGGGTGCCAATCAAGGTACTGGTGCTTGGGGCCAGCAACATTCTGGCGTCAATTACAATGTAATGCGCTTTGCCGATGTATTGTTAATGGCCGCAGAAGCTGCGGTTGAAGCCAGCGGTGATGTTTCCACAGCTTTGGGCTATGTCAACCAAGTGAGAGACCGTGCCAAGAATATGACCTACATTCAAAATGAAGCAGGTGATGCTGATGCGGCAAACTACCAGATTGAACCCTATGCTTCTTTCCCTGATGTAGCCTTTGCACGCGAGGCCATCCGTTTCGAAAGAAGACTCGAATTGGGTATGGAAGGACACCGCCTGTTTGATTTGAGAAGATGGGGTGTTGCAGAAGGCACACTTAATGCCTATGTTTCAAATGAAGACAGGACCATTCCTAATTTTGACACCAAGGTAGCTACCTATCAATCATTTATGGACTTGTTGCCCATACCCGTAAATGCCATTGATTTAGCTGGAGTTGATGAAAATGGGGATAATATTTTAACGCAAAACCCAGGATATTAAGTTTAGTTGAGTTTAATTAGTTTAAGTTTAGCTGTACAGGGCATTGGCAAATGCCCTGTTTTTTTTGCTATCAACTTGATGACTTTGTAATTTCGTATGACATGTACCGTACCGTTAGAACCCTTTTTTTATTCTTTTTTATCGTATGCTTTTTCGCATGCCATGAAAAGGAAAGTGTTGAACAGGCACAAGCGCAACACCTGTTCAAAAAGCTGGCTGCAACACAGTCAGGCATAACATTTTCAAACGATCTGACCGAAAATGATTCCCTCAACTATTTTACATATGCCTACATCTATATGGGCGGTGGCATATCAGCTGGGGACATCAACAACGATGGCCTTACCGATCTTTTTTTTACAGGCAATATGGTTCCCAATAAGCTTTACCTCAACAAGGGGAACCTACAGTTTGAAGATATTTCAGAAAAAGCCGGAATTTCAGGAGATGCCAGATGGTATACAGGTACAACAATGAGCGACGTCAACAATGATGGATATTTGGATATCTATTGTTCTGTTGGTGGCAAATACGGCTCCAAGGAGAATCAGTTGTTCATCAATAACGGAAATCAGACATTTACCGAAATGGGAGAAAGATATGGTATTGCCGATGAGAGCAACAGCGTACAGGCCACATTTTTTGATTATGACCTAGATGGCGACCTTGACCTATATGTGGCCAATTACCCGCCAACCCCATTTGATGCCCCCAATTATTTCTATGCGTTTAAACAGAAATATCCAAAGAAGCTGGAAACCGACCGATTGTATAGAAATGACGGTGATTTTTTTACTGATGTTTCAAAAGAAGCCGGATTGCACTCTTTTGGCCTCTCGTTAAGCGCCACAGTAGGGGATATCAATAAAGATGGCTGGCCCGACATCTATGTATCCAATGACTTCAGCTCTCCCGACTACCTCTTTATCAACAACAAGAACGGTACATTTTCCGATCAAGTAAGGCATGTGACCAAAAACACCTCTTTCTATGGTATGGGGGTTGATATTGCCGATTTCAACAATGATCAACTGCTTGACATTTTGCAGGTAGACATGACCGCACAGAACAACAGACGTTCAAAGGCAAATATGGCGAGTATGAACCCCGATTTGTTTTGGAGTACGGTACATTCTGGATTCCATTACCAATATATGCAAAACAGTCTACAGCTAAACAATGGTATGCTATCGGACACTTTGCCTGATTTCAGCAATATCGCAAGGCTTGCAGGGGTGTCTTCAACTGATTGGAGCTGGGGGCCCTTGTTTGCCGATTTGGACAACGATGGCTGGAAAGACATTTTCATTTCAAATGGCACACGAAGGGAAATCAACAACCGTGATTTTTTTCTTGGAATAGAAAAAAAAGGAGTTCCGAAAGACAGTTCCCTTCAAAAGAGCTTGGCAATACCCTCTGAGAAAATTGACAATTTTGTATTCAAGAACAAGGGTGACCTTACGTTTCAAAAAGTGAACAAAGCTTGGGGAATTGAACACAAAGGCTTCTCAAATGGCAGTGTATATGTAGACTTGGACAATGATGGTGACCTTGAAATTATCACCAATAACATTGATGGTATAGCCACTGTCTTTGAAAACAAAAGCGCTGAGACCAATAACTTTGTAGGGCTTAAATTCAAAGGGCCGCAAAAAAACCGCAACGGAATAGGGGTCAAAGCCTTGGTGTTTCATGACAAAATCACCCAATACCAAGAAATGACACTGACACGTGGGTTTCAATCTTCGGTGGCTCCACAGTTCCATTTCGGTTTGGGCCAATCCCCACAGATAGATTCGATACAAATCATATGGCCAGATCAAAAAAGCCAAACACTTGTAAAGCCTAAAATAAATACACTTTTACTTGTTGAATACCTACATGCAAAAAAAGAACAGCCAACAGCTAAAGAAAAAGGAGAAAAAATTTTTCAGAACAAAAATGGTATGGCCACCCATAGACATATAGAAAACTTTTACGATGATTTTGCTGAAGAAATTCTACTCCCCCACCAGACATCGATGTTTGGCCCCAATATTGGCGTTGGGGATTTGAATGGTGACGGCTTGGATGATTTTGTGATCGGTGGTGCCGCCAATTCAGAGATGGGCATCTTCATACAAGAAGGTGAATCGTTCAAAAAACTACAGTCTGAAACCATAGCTGAAGACAGCGGGCATGAAGATTTAGGCATCCATATTTTTGATGCCGATAATGATCGTGATAATGATATCTATGTCGTAAGCGGTGGAAACGAGTTTGAGCCAAATTCACCAATGTTACAAGACCGCCTTTATGTCAATGATGGTCTAGGCAATTTCAAAAGGTCAACCGAAGCCCTACCAGAATTGTTGACCAGTGGCTCAAGGGCCAAGAGCTTTGATTTTGACAAAGATGGTGACTTAGATGTATTTGTTGGCGGTCGACTGGTACCGGGCAACTACCCAGCACCTGCAACCAGCTATATTTTAGAAAACCAAGGCTCAAAAGACAGTCCCAAATTTGTTGATGCCACAGCACGCATTGCACCTGACCTCAAAGAGATAGGCTTGGTGACCGATGCCAGTTGGACGGATTTTGATAACGACGGTTGGGTCGATCTGGTCATTGTAGGGGAATGGATGCCCATCACACTGTTGAAAAACGATCAGGGCTACTTTACCAATGTCACTGAAAAATATGGTTTAAATGAATCACGGGGGTGGTGGTTCAGTATCAAAGCGGCAGATTTTGATGAAGATGGCGACACCGATTTTGTAGTGGGCAATTTAGGGCTCAACTATAAATACCAGGCCAATGAAAAAGAGACCTTTGATGTCTATTTCAACGACTTTGACAGTAACAATACCGGTGATATTGTCTTAAGCTATTTTAACGATGGGGAAAAATTTCCGGTTCGGGGACGGGAGTGTTCATCGCAACAAATGCCGGCAATCAAACAAAAATTTAAAAACTATGCCTCTTTTTCAGAGGCCACGCTGGAAGATGTATACTCCAAGGATAATCTTAAAAACGCATTGCATTATCAAGTCAAATCATTCGCAAGTGTCTATTTGGAAAATAAGCAGGGGAGCTTTGAAAGCAGGGCGCTACCCAACATGGCCCAACTATCATCAATCAACCAAATGCTGATCAATGATTATGACCAAGACAACCATCTCGATTTGGTCATTGCTGGCAATCTACATGGTGCTGAAGTGGAGACTCCAAGAAACGATGCCAGTAATGGCCTACTCTTAAAAGGGGATGGCAAGGGAAATTTTACAGTGGTCACTGGGCTTCAGAGTGGCCTGTTCGCTAAAGGAGATGTCAAAGACCTCGCCCAAATCAAAATCAAGGGCCAGCACTATATTATTGTAGCAAAAAACAATGACTACATCCAATTTATAAAAGTCAATGGCTGACAATTGGGTTTGGTGGCAACACCTAAACCGTAGAAGGTGTCAGCCTTTGCCTTTTTATTGAAGTGTTGAAGAACATCAATAGCGTAATTATCGAAAAGATGATAGCACCGATAACGAAGACAAGGGTGCCCAATGATTCGAACAACAGGCCACCCAAAACCAATCCGAACATGCTTGCCATGCTTCCCATACTGTTACCGTAGCCTTGAATGGCACCCTGCTTTTTCTTGCTGCCCGTTCTTGAAAGCAACGCGAGAAAACTAGGCCACATCAATCCATTGCCTACCGAGAGGATCGTATTGGCCAAATACATCAGGACTACGCCTTGATATGAAAGCAAATAGAAACTCATCGCCAAAAGAAAAGATCCTATCAAAATCAATGCCTCATTACCTATTTTAGGCGATAGACGAGCTAGAACCGGGCCTTGTACCATGACCATGATCACACTTGAGTAGGCCAGAAAAAAACCAAGTTCGGTCGGTGTCCACCCAAGAATGGTACTTGCATAAATGGGCAAACCGGCATAAAAAAGGCTAAAAGCCAGAAAGGTCAAAAAGTAAACAAGAAACAGCAAGGGAACACCCGGTTCTTTTAGAACGGTCTTCCAACTTTCTTTGTATTCGGCAGATGCTTCCGATTCCCCCTCGGTATAACAATCCCTATGCTCTACTTGAAAAAACCTTCGAAACGATTTCAGGTTCAGGTTACCGGTATCGATCACACAAGGATTACTTTCTTCCAGTCGCGTGCTAATGACAAAAATCGCAATGAGTGATATCAAGGCTGCCAGTATCAATGGCAAGGCCTCTTCAAGAAAGGTAGAAGCCAACAGTCCGGCCACGGCAGGACCCAAAACAAACCCTAGACTTGTCGAAGCTCCCATTTTTCCAAAATTGGCATTGCGATCTTGATCTGTAGAAATGTCTGAGAGATATGCATTGGCCACTGATACATTTCCACCTGTAAAACCATCAAAGATGCGGGCTATAAAAATAAGTGCCAATGGCAGTGTCATGACATAACTTCCCGTAAGGTCGGTGTTTTGTTCCCACAGTGTTGTTGCAGGTAAGAGAAAAGCCAATAAAAAAAGCATCCAAGCCAAAAATGTGCCCAATTGGCTTATGACAAGCACCCGTTTTCTTCCTACCTTATCTGATAATTTTCCGAGGATGGGTGCCCCGATAAACTGAAAAAAAGGATACATTGCCCCTAAAATTCCATAAATAAATCCGTTGCCCCCAAAGTCGGTCACAATAAAGATCAAAATGGGAACAACGATACTGTACCCCAGAATTCCAATAAAATTCACCAGAAGGATAGGGAAAATTTTGGAGGGCACCCATTTTGAGAAATTCATTGAGACCACAATTTGCTTACCTATAAAAATAAACAATTTACTGCCCTAACCCAATGGCCTCAAATGCCAATAACACGTTATTCTGAAAACTGAAGCTTATTTGTATGGGATTACAGCAAATTTCACAATCTTCTATATAGGCCTGTTTGCTAATGGAGCTATCCAACAACATGGAGATTTCTTCCCAACAATACGGACATTGAAAAAAATGCTCATGCATGGCCAGAAACTGTTCAAAATGCTACGTTCAACAATTGCCCCGTAAGCTGCAGCAATTGCAATTCAGCCAACTTTGCATCGTACTTTGCCAAATTTTTATTGGTCTGTGCATTCAACAAGTTGATTTGGGCATCCCTGAACTCTATTGAGGTGATACGCCCCAATTGATACTGTTCCCTTGAACGGTCAAAGTTATTTTGGTTGGTGAGTACATTTTGTTCCTGTATCTTATACACCTCTAAAAGGGTTTCATAGGTATCCAATGCGTTTAAGATATCACGGTCCACCTCTATTTTAATCTGTTTTTGTCGTATTTCTTGATTCTTATAGGCAATCTTGGCATTTCGAACCCTAACATTGGTCGCACCCCCATCAAAAAGGTTCCAGCTCAAATTAGCACCAAGCCCTAAGGAATATGTCGTGTTGTTGGTGCCCGGAAAAAAAGCAGAGGCCGCACTTTGATTTAGGTTCCATCCATACGAGCCTGTTAGTCCAATCGTTGGCAGATATCCTGACTTGCTAATCTCGATATCGTAGGCATTGATCAAAACATTCTGTTCAGCCTGCAAAAGCGAAACGTTGTTTGCTTCTGATTGCCCGACATACGATTCAATCTGTAGCGTGGGTAAAAAAGCCACTACGGTATCAACAACAAAACTTTCGTTGAGATCTTGATTGAGCACAACGTTTAAATCACGTTTGGCATTGGCCAATTCTTGCTGTGTCCGTAATAGATTGACACTGTCATTGGTCTCATCGACTTGGGCATTGAGAATATCGAGTTTTGTATTTTGTCCGTATTCAAATGCATATGTCGCCCGTTTGACCCTTTCTTTAGATATTTCAAGGGCCTGATGCTGTACATTCTCATTTTCTGTAAGTCTGGCGACCTCAAAATAAATACTGAACAACTGCACTATGGTATTTTCAATGGTCTCCCGGGCCTGTAATTGGCTCAACTGGTATTGTTCTTTCAATGTTTTATAGTTATAGCGTCGGCCAAGGCCATCGAAGAGGGTATAGTTCAATGTCAGACCGGCGTTATACAATTGGCTTTCTGCCTTATCAATTTCAACATCGGCCCTGGGCACGGTATTTCCATCGCCGTCAACAATGGGCTCACCGGTACTATCTACTTGAAACTGTCCCGGAAATTCAATGGTACTGTCATCCCTGCCATAACTGGCACCTGCATTACCCGCCAATGTGGGTAAGTAACCAGAGTTCAAAATGCTTTTGTTGTTCTCTGCAATCACTACCTGGTTTTTGGCAACTTCTATATCAAAGTTGTTCTCTAAGACCAAAGCTATGGCCCTCTCTTTGGTAAGCTGGGCTTCTTGGGCTGAAACAGTTTTAAGAAATAACAGTAAAAAAAGAGGGAGAATTCGATGTATGCTTCTCATTGTTCAATACCTTCTAGTACTTTATGGTCTTCTATTTGGGGTTGAATACCGACTTGTTTACCATTGGGGTTTTGGGTTACTTCTGCCATATGATTTTCTTCATGCTGTTCCTTGATTGCCCTCTCCACCTCTTCTTTTGAAATTTTGTCACCTGTCTTCAACCACTTTGAAAACACTTTTACGTTATTGTTGAAGGATAGGAACAAAGGAAGCATCAATAAGGTCAGTACCGTGGCAAAACCTATTCCATAAGCGATTGCTATAGCCATGGGCTTTAAAAACTGGGCTTGGCGGCTTTTCTCCAACAATAGGGGGGCAAGACCCGCAATAGTAGTGATCGAAGTCAAGAAAATTGCTCTAAAACGGGAACGCCCTGCCTCATATATGGCTTCATCGAATTTCATTCCCAATCTCAGGTTGGCATTAAATTTTCCGATAAGTACGAGACCGTCATTCACCATAATGCCTATCAGGGCAATAATACCCAACATGGAAAGGATATTAATGGGAAAACCATGTATCCAATGGCCCCAACCCACTGCCGTGAGACTAAAGGGCACCAACAGCAGCAACAATAGCGGTTGACTGAAACTTCTAAAGGTAAATGCAATGGTCACATAAATCAGAAACAACACAGTCAGGCCGACAAACTGCAACGAGTCGATCAACTTGTTTGCTTCCCTATTCTGTCCTTCATAAGATGCTGTTACCGTCGGATATTTAGATTGTATCTCGGGCATGATGTCGCTCTTGATCCACGACATGATATCGGTAGCACTGGTCGTCTCAGGGTCTTTGAGGTCTGAGGAAATCTGTATTTCACGCTGCCCATCTAAATGGTTGATGGCAACATCGCCACGCTCAATGGTATAATTGGCGATTTCATTAAGGGGAATACGATCTCCGTTTGGGGTGGCAATACGCATTTCATCCAAATCTATTATGGATGACCTGTCTTTTCTATCGTAGCGTACCCAAACCTTTATCTCGTCTTGCCCTCTTTGAAACCGCTGTGCCTGCGTACCAAAAAAGCCAGCGCGTACCTGGTTCATCACCGATCTTAGGTCTAACCCCAAGAGATATGCATTTTCCTTAAGTTCCAATCTGATTTCCTTAATGCCCGCTGGATCGTTATCAGCAACATCCTTGAGCAGTGCATTGTTTTGCATGGCTGCTTTCAGTTCTTCTTTGGCAGATTTCAACTGGGGTATATTATTGCCCAATAGGGATACCGATACAGGGTCACCCCCAAAATTACCCCCAGAACCGTAAATTAAGCTTTCAACCCCAATTACGGGACCCACTAGCGCTCTAAGTCGCCGGGTGACCAAATCTGCACGGATTTCATCCGGACGTTCCTCGCCCGGCAAAAGATTGATGACCAATGTGGCTGCAGATGAACCTGGGCCCACATTTTTAATCATGTTCTCAAACAACATCTTATCTGTTCCTTCCAGATATTCATCGGTCAACTCTTTATTCACCACCTTGGCCTTGTCCTGAATCATTGTGATGATGGAATCGGTCACTTTTTCATTGGTCCCGTTCGGCATTAACAATTCAACAGCGATACGGTCACTGGCAATTCTTGGAAAAAAAGATGTTCTTATGACTCCCCCACCGATCGATCCGAGTGTCAGCAACAACATCATGAAAAAAATCGAAAAGGCCAACACCTTGTACCTTAAGGTGAAACGTAAGGCCGGACTATAAAGGTTATCCCGCATCCAAACCATGATCTGGTCACCGATCTTGTTGACCTTGCGAAGTTTTGAAAATACGCTGGCCATTCCTTTCTTAGGAACATCGGTTTGCAGACGCAGTGCCTTGGAATGGGCCAAGTGGGCCGGCAATATGATCAGGGCCTCTACCAATGAGACCACAAGGGTAAGAATGACGATTACTGAAACCTCGGCGAAAAACTCGCCAATACGACCATCTAAAAACAAAAAAATCGAAAAGGCCAGTATGGTCGTGACAATGGCAGAAACAATAGGCGGTATAACTTCCATAGTACCATCTATAGCCGCTTGAACCGGATTTTTACCCTTTTCGTAATGTTGGTAAATGTTTTCTGCGATCACGATACCGTCATCTACCAGAATACCAATAACAATGATCATTCCGAACAGTGACAGTACATTGATGGTCACATTGACCATCGGTGCAAACACAAACATTCCCAAAAAGGCGACAGGAAGACCGAATGCTACCCAGAATGCCAATCTGGTATTCAAAAACAATGACAGAAAAATAAGCACCAAGAGCATTCCCATAATCGCATTTTCAGTAAGCAATTCGGTACGTTGGGTCAATGTGATCGAGAGGTCGCTGACCACACTCAGTTGTACATTGTTATACTTTTCATTGAAATCGTCGACATACTCCTTTACATTTTCGGCAGAACCGATCAAATCTTCAGTATTTGTGCTGGTAATGGTCACACTGACGGCCAAATCTTCATTAAAATATGCTGCATTCGGTGTTTCTGAAAAACGATCTCGGATTGTGGCCACATCTTTCAACCGTACCGCCCTACCGGAGGCATCTGCCCTGACAATGAGATTGGAAAGCTCATCTCCATAGTACGACCTATTGTTGGCCCGAATCAAATATTCTTCTGTACGTGTTTTGATATTTCCGCCTGTAATCAAGATATTGGCATTGGCCACCGCCCGTGATACTTCATCAAACGACATCTTATAGGCCAATAGGTTGTTTTCGTTGACGGCTATCTCAATCTCTTCATCAGGATATCCTGAAAAACTGATCTGGGAAATACCGTCAATGGCCCTCAAATCATTTTCAATCTGTCTGCCAATTTGTTTCAAGGTTGCCAAAGAAACGTTTTCACCACTGATGGCAAAACTTATGGTCTGTCTAACGGCATCTAATTTAGAGACCACTAAAGGCTCCATCTCAGCCGGAAAGGTTGGTACACGGTCTACTGCATTTTTCACTTCGAGGAGCATGAAATCAATATCCCTTCCTTTTTCAATTTCTACGTTGATGGTACCATTGTTCTCGTTGGAAGTAGAGGTGACCCTTTCTACCCCCTGAAGCCCTTTTAAGTTGTCTTCTATCTTCAATACAATACCTTCTTCAATCTCTTGCGGGGAAGCACCGGGATACTTAATGTTGATGGCGATGTTCTTGGAATCGGATAAAGGAAAAAAGGAAGATTTTAGTGAGAGTGCACCGACAATACCAAAAACGAAAAATGCTATGATAATGACGTTGACGGCAACCTCATACTTAATAAAATAGGCAATGATTTTTCTCATGATTTGGTCTTGTTCGTCGCTGTAGCACCAAAGACTTTTACCAACATTCCGGCATAGGCCCCCACCAAAGGTTTGGACACAATGGTCTGCCCATTAGGAATGTTTTTTAAAACAACGGTCTTATCGGAAAAATATACTGGGGTCACATCGATGATATCAAGAACAGAATCCCTCACCACGAAAATTTTATCCCCTTCAAGCAGCAATGAGCGATCTACCTCAATAGCATCCTGTTCGTTCTTTGCATCTAGATTGGCTTCTAGATATTGTCCTTCTTTTAAACTGTTGTCCTGTACTTCAATAAATGCCGTAATGGTCTGTGAAGCTTGATCTACCCTTCCATTGATCCGTGCCACCTTTCCCATAAAGGTTTTGGTCTTATCTAAATTCTCGAGTTCAACCTGTTCCCCCACCTTTAAAAAATCGCCATAGGTCTTACTTATGGCCACTTCGAGTTCGTATGAATCGGTATTGATAAACTCCCCCAACTTTTGCCCAGCACGGATCAATGTACCCTCGGTAACCAGGGCCTCGGCCAAAATTCCGTTAAAAGGGGCTGCAATGGTATATTTTGAAAGGCGCTGTTCTAAATTTTTAACATTGTAGTAGTTGGTCAAGATTCCACGACCAGAAATGAAGTATTTTTCTTTTTCAGAGGTAATCTCAGGTAGGGATGGTGTAGAGCGATCCAAATCAAAACTGGTAAGGTATGTTTGCCATTTTGAAAAACTATCGGGATAATCCAATCTCAAATCGGGCATTATGGAAGTAATCAGGTTGTAAAGGTTACTTTTTGCAGATTGCACACTGGCATAGTATTCATCGGCATCGATACGTATGAGCGTTTGACCCTTACCATACTGTTGACCGGTTTTAAAAAGCTTGGCACCTGACCTAAAGACCCCTTGCACCTCTGAAAACAGCTCTACCCTGTTTTTGGCAACCAAATTTCCATTTGCCGGAACTACAATCGGAATCACACCGTTGACCACAGTATCTACAAAAACGGTCTTTATCACTTTTTCTGGCCTTGGCCTTCTGTCATCTTTACTGTTGGCAATGAGCCTTGCCGCCAAGAAAGACGCCCCGATTATTGATAGACCAAGAATAATCGAAAGAATTACTTTTCGCATCAATACTGTGGTAAATTGATTTTCTGCAAATCTATCGTCTAGATGGGCTGTAGCAGGTTAAATATTTCATAAATGTTTCTGTTTTTCAACCCATCACAGCACAAAAAAGGGGACACAAAATTGCATCCCCAAACCAAACAAACTAAAGTATGACTAACTACTCATTATCGTCTTCATCTTCAAACTTTGTATCCGCCATGCGGGTGCGTTCGAAGTTGATGTGCTTAAATTTTGAATCATTCTGCTTATCATCGGTATCAAATACCAAGAATTGGTTCTTGTCCATTTCTTGCAGCCCTTTGAAAGAGTTGAAACGATTGTTCTGTATCTGTAATATCTTAAGACTTGCCAGTTGGCCAAATTCAGTGGGTATTTCACCACCGAGTTGGTTATTCGCCAAGACCAGTTCCTTTAATTTTCCCAAGTTGCCCATTTCATTGGGGATGGTGCCCTCTAGACTGTTTTCAAAGAGGCCAAGTGCTTCTAGACTTGTAAGGTTGCCTATGGACTTTGGGATAGCTCCCTTTAAATTGTTGCTGGAAAGGTTCAGTATTCTTAAGTTTCGAATCCTTCCAAAACTGGATGGAATGGTTCCACTCAAAAAATTGTTGAACATGGAGAATTCTTCCAACTTTTCAAGGTTCCCTATTTTTTCAGGAATGGTTCCTTTGATGCGGTTCATTTCCAATTTTAGCACCTTGAGCTTTTCAAGCTTTACCAAACCATTTGGCAAAACTCCTGTGATATGGTTAAAAGCCAAATTCAAATGGGTCAAATGTTTCAAGTTACCTATGCTCTCAGGAAGTTTGCCCCTAAGGTTATTGCCGAACAAATGAATACGCACCACATGGTTGTCTTTGAGTTCAACACCGTGCCAAGTATGTACCGGGGCATTCAGATCCCATGCATATTTCCAGTCTTTTCCATTGGTACTCCCATACAACTCAACCAATGCCTCTTTTTCACTTTTCGAAACATCAAAGGATGCAACTACTGGATTGGTCAGTAAGGCCAAGCAAAAACTTATGGTAATCACATTTTTCATTAGCATGGATAGCATTTTATAAGAATTTACCTACAAATAATCATTTTCTTACAAAAAGTTACAAATTATATATGCAAAACCCTTTTGTTTTGTTGTGAACTGGCTTAGAGTTGTGGTTTGGCAGTGTAAGGGTTTAAATTTTTGTAAGAAATTTAAGTTTCAAGTTCGTTTGAAATCTTTTCCCAATCTTCCATTAGGGTTTCCAACGCTTTTTTCTTACCGTGATAGTCATCAAAAAAACCAGGTTTGGCCACCGTGGTGTCATAATCCATTAAGAGGTCATGGTCCATTTCTGAGATGGCCCTTTCTAGGGATGTAATTTTTTTCTCTACCCCAGAGAGTTTATTTTTCAATGACTTCTTCTTTTTCTGTTGCTTATAATCCAAGGCTTTTGTTGTGCTTTTTGCCTTTGAAGATCCCTTTTCGGCACCAATCTCGATTTTTCTGAAATCGTCTGCCTGTCGTTGTTGCAAGTAGAAATCAATATCACCCAGATACTCTTTAATCTTTTGGTCCTTGAATTCGTAGACCCTGTCGGTGAGTCCTTGTAAAAAATCCCTGTCATGGGAAACCAATACCAATGTACCTTCGAAGTGCTGTAACGCCTGCTTCAACACATTCTTTGATTTGATATCTAAATGGTTGGTCGGTTCGTCCATGACCAATACATTGAATGGTTGCAGCAGCATCTTGGCCAAGGCCAAGCGATTGCGTTCACCACCAGACAAGACCTTGACATATTTTTCGACCTCATCACCACTGAAGAGAAAGGAGCCCAAAATGTCCCTGACCTTGCTTCTATTGCTTTCATTGGCTGCATCGACCATGGTTTCTAAAATCGTCTTGTCTCCATTAAGGTATTCTGCCTGGTTTTGGGCAAAGTATCCAACTTGTACATTGTGGCCCTTTTTAAAATTGCCTCCATGATTCAACTCGCCAACCATTATTTTGGCCAAGGTCGTCTTGCCCTGACCGTTCTGCCCTACAAATGCAGTTTTAGAACCTCGTTCGACCAACAGCCCAATATCTGACAACACCTGCTTTACGCCATAGCTTTTCGACAAACGCTCCATTTCAAAGACTACTTTGCCAGGGGTCATTGAAACTGGAAAACGGACACTCATGACACTATGGTCATCTTCATCTACCGTAATGCGTTCAACCTTATCCAATTTTTTGATCAATGACTGTGCCATAGCTGCCTTTGAGGCCTTGGCCCGAAACTTTTCAATCAACTTTTCAGTTTGCTGGATCTGCTTCTCTTGGTTCTTTTGGGCATTCAGTTGCTGTTCTTTTAATTCTGCCCTGAACTTTAAATATTTCGAATAAGGTTTGGCCAAATCATAGATGCGTCCCAAAGAAATCTCTATGGTCCTGTTGGTCACCTGATCCAAAAACATTTTATCGTGCGATACGATGACCACCGCCCCAGAATAGTTCTTTAAAAATTGTTCTAGCCAGATAATCGATTCGATATCCAAATGATTGGTTGGCTCATCAAGCAAGAGAACCTCATTTTTTTGCAATAAGAGCTTGGCCAATTCTATTCGCATGCGCCACCCCCCTGAAAAGGTGGTCGTCTGCTTTTCAAAATCCGATCTTTGAAATCCGAGCCCTTGCAACACTTTTTCGGTTTCTCCTTGATAGCTGTACCCCCCAAGTATTTCATAGCGATGTGTAACTTCGGTCAAATCATCCATCAGTTGATGATAGCCCTCACTATCGTAATCGGTACGCTCGGCCAACTGGTCGTTGATGCCATCCAGTTTCAATTCAAGTCGTTTGATCTCGCCAAAGGCTTGATAGCTCTCCTCTAAAACCGTCCTCCCATTTTCAAAATCAATATCTTGTTTCAAAAAACCGATACTCACCTCTTTGTCTGAGGCCATGGTACCTTCGTCAGGTTCGACTTCCTTGGCCAACAACTTTAAAAGGGTAGACTTGCCTGCACCATTTTTACCGATCAGGCCCACGGTGTCCCCCGCATTCAATCGAAAGGTAATTTCCTTGAAAAGATATTCTCCGCCAAAAGAGACCGAAAGGTTATGAACATTTAGCATATATGTAACCTATATTACCCAACAAACGCGGTTGAATACGTAATTTTGTTCAAAATTGCGCTGCAAATGTTAAAAAAAGGAACCAAACTCTACAGTATTTTAACAGGAAGTTGTCCTAAGTGCCATCGTGAAAGCATGTATGTCAACAGAAACCCCTATCGGTTATCCGACCTTTTTAACATGCACGAACGATGTTCGCATTGCCATACCAAATACAAAATTGAGCCTTCCTTTTTTTATGGCTCCATGTATGTAAGTTATGCCGTGGGGGTAGCCTTTGCCATTGCGGCCTTTGTCATTGCTTTTCTGATTTTGGGCACCTCGCTCATCAATTCGTTTATTGCCATCATTGTCACCTTGGTGCTGTTGATGCCTGTAATCATTCGAATATCGCGCAACATTTGGATCAACTTATTTATAAGGTATGATGCAAAATCAATGCAGCATCAATCGTCATAATACTTTTTGGTAAACCGACCAATATCCATTTCTGGATCTATGCCCGTACCATTTGCAATAAAATCAAACAATTGTCGTGATGCGTAGGGTGCTATCAAAACCCCTCTAGACCCAAACCCGTTCAAAACATAAAGATTTTCAAATTTTGGATGCTGCCCTACCAAGGGTCTTCTATCTGTCACTGTTGGTCGTATACCGGCTACATGGTCGTTAATTTCAAAATCGCATTTTAAGAAGGTCTTCAGCTTTTCTAAAAGCTCTTTTTTTGCAATATCGGTCGGATGGTTCAATTTATCTTTCCATTTATACGTGGCTCCCACACGATACTTGTCATTGCCGAGTGGAATGATGAACACTGACGATTTGACAACACTTTTTTCATGTAGTCCAGGCGCGTTGATGGTCAACAATTCGCCTTTGGTCCCCGTCAAGGGCAAATAATTGAAAAATGGGTCGCTTTTAAGTCCATACCCCATGGCAAAGACCACCTTTCGCGCCTCAACGGCCTTATAACGCACATGATCTTTAAAAATCTGTAGCCTTTTGAAATCAAAATCATCAACGGTAAACCGACCTAAACTAGATAAATACTTGGTATAGTGTCGTAAAAGCGTCTGGATATCTATTCGACCGGTATGCCGTACCAGACCAAGGCCATATGGGGCATCAATATTCGGATTGGTATTTTGCAACATGGTTTGTGAAAGAAATGGCTGTAGCCCTGGCCTGTCTATCGCCTCAAACCATTGGTTCTGTTCTTCAATGCTGGCAAACCGTCGCAATACCGGAATTTTATGATCTATTTGTACCCCCAGTCTTTTTTCCAATCCCTTATAAAAGGGGATGGCCTGCTCTAGTTGTTCATCGGCCTTCCAAGCCAAGGTGAACCGTTTTAGGATAACGGGATTGTACAGCCCGCCCGCCACCAAGGAGGCCCGCTGCGATTTATTGGCAATGATGGTAAAGGTCTGCTGCTGCTGCTGCAATACTTCACAGAAGGCAATTCCTGCAAGACCAGAACCCACGACCAAACAATCAAGCATTTGGTAAAAATAACCCAATAAAAACGCCGCACAAAAGTGCGGCGTTCCTTATTATTTGAATTGGAAAATAAATTTAAAGCCTAGTAGGCCCACATATCCTGTTCTCGATCCCGAATGGTCTCCTTTATCCTGTTTGCTTCCAACAATTGGAAAAGGGCATTGTCAAAAATGTAGTCATTGATCTCACGATCACCATGTACATTCTCTTCTTTGTAGATGACCCCATTGAACCTTCGGGCATTCAACAGCATATCAAAAGATAGCGGTCTTGCCGAATTACGCTCGTTATAGACCTTGGCCTCATGAAGTATCTGCCTTGCACTGGGGTACCAGACCCAAAACAGTTCAACCTTGTTCTCCCCGGGATCTATCGATTCATCATCGACGAAGTTCACATCGGGAGCAACCGGGGCAATGCCCAATAACCGATACTTCAATTCTCCCTGGCGCTTATCAAAGTACCAGATACCCTTAATGCGATACTCTTCAATATCAGCTGCGGTCAAATCTCTTTTATTGATATACTCTTGCGAAATTTGTTCACCGGCATTCAATTGTTCATATCCAAAATCAGTGGTGTCCACTTTGCTAAGGGTTGCGGTCAAATCGTCAAAATTCCGTTTTTCGGTAAAATACGAATCCGTATACACATCGGTCAGTTTTCCATTCTTGATGTTTTTCATCAACACATGGTACAATGACCTTCTGTCTAGCCCAATACCAATGGTATCGGTCGGATAGTACATTGGAAAATTGACACGCTCGTCCAAATCAATGATCTCCCATACGGTCTTTGACCAGAGAATGTCCCTATCGTCAACATAACCATATTCCAAGGGCTTGTCATCATCCATCGTTTTTCGCGCCTCAGACTTTATGCCAATATCTTCGGGCTTCTTGGCATTCAAGATGTTTGCCTGTGCCGCCAGAGAGATGGGTAAAAAGCCCAGCGCTACGATTACTAAAACATTTTTCCAATTCATGATCATATCTCTTATTAGTTTGTAAGCTCAACCACTACCGGTGAAACTTTTTTCAACTTGTAGCTTTTGTTGTTGGTGATATATGCCTTGATATCGAAGATTTGAACAGCATCTCCCCTTCTTGCCCTTTTCAAGGCAGACTTGGCGCGTGAATCCAACTTATTGCCATTCACGTTGACTGTTGGTTGCCCAGGTACTTTGAATTTAAAACCACTTACAGCAAGGTTCAAATCAAAATCGAAATCTTCTAACATGGCGCCAACCGTAGAAATTTCCAAATTTCTTCTTGGCATTTTCAAACTGCCAGCTTCGCCTCGTACAGTACCTCCAGGTCTTGGGATATCCTTAATCCTAAACTCAGAAGTAGTTCTGATGGTCTGGCCATCGGGCAATTTACCTGAAGCCGTAATGTTTACGGTTCTACCCGTAGATGGGTTCATAATGTAATTGCTACCACTTCTTCGAGACAACCCGGGTGCAGTGGCAGTTACATTATTGTCAGCAATGCCTGGAATGGAAATGGTCATCGGATTGGCCACCCCTCGGTACACCACATTCATCTTATCAGCAGAGATTACAGCTGCATTCGGTTTTGTGATGGTAGCAAAGGTTGAGTTTACAGGAACTTCTGTTCGCTCCCCATCTTGTAAAAACACAAGATTACCCTCGATTCTATGGTCTCCAGGTCTACCTGAATTCACCAAAAGTTTTACTTTACCATCTTCGATGACAAAATCTTTACCTTCGGCCAATTTTCTACCATCTAAGGTTAGGTTTACCTCGTTGGGTCGCGTAGTCGCATCTTTTCGACCTAAGACAATACTTCCCTCAAACTTCTCACCTGCATAAAAAGCTGATTTTTCTTGCTCTAATAAGGTAGTGTAGTTCGTCATTGAGATCTCACTGGTCAATTGACCTTCCAACATGGTTTTCAATGCATCTTGTTCGGTGGCCCTAATCTTTGATTGCAACTGTGTGATCTTGGTCAAAGATGCAATTAAGGGGTACCCCTCATAGTGGTATTTTAGCCAATCAATTTTTTTGCCTTCTCGATTTTCTACTTTGGCAGTAGAAAATCTTGACTTTACAGCAGACCTGATTTCATCCATACCATTTTCAGGCAATGCACCCAAAACCTGGTCTCTATAATTGTTCAGATTGTCAAGAAACTTCTTACCTTCTGGAGCTACATTATCCCCTTGCCAAAATTTTTGGTCCAGGAAGTCTGATTTGTCCATTATTTGGTAATCTGTTGGATCTTCAACATCTTCGGTCATTTTTCCTTTAAGTGCCTCCAAGTAATCATAATACTCTTGGGACAACTGCTTGATTTTCTTTGCATCGCTCAAAAGAGGACCATATTTTTCCTCGTTTTCAGATGCTTTGGTCTCTAGACCGTTCAAGAACGCCAAATTGTTCTCATTGGTCTTTGTATTTGAGGTGCTGATCTCTTCATTCATCAACCCGAAAGCAGCGAGAACCTCTTTGCTCATATTCAATGCCAACATCGCGATGAAGATCAAATACATCAAGTTGATCATCTTCTGACGTGGTGTTTGTTTTCCTGATGCCATGTTTCTAATTGGAATTAATAATTAATTTGATTTGGGTTTGGTCTTAATTAATACCCCAGATTAGTTTTTGCTCATGGCAGATAGCATACCACCGTAAACTCCGTTCAGAGAAGAAAGGTTAGATGCCAATGATTCCATCTGTTCTTTCAATGCACCTGCATTTTGAACCACTTCCTCATTGATGGAAGCTTGTCGGCTAGCGCTTTCCAATTGTACTTTGTACAAACTGTTCAACGATTCCATTTGGGCGGCAGCATGTGATAGTTCTTCAGAGTACCTTTTCGTATGCTGGATTGCATCAGTGGTGGGGGAAATGTTCTTTGCAGCTCCCTCAAAATTTTTGATGCTCTCACCCAAGCTGCTGAACAACTCAGAATCGATATTGGCTTCTTTCAATAAATCATCTAATTTTCTAGAAAGAATACCTTCAGCTTCTTTGGCTTGTTTCGCGTCATTCTTGTTTCCTTTTGATTCACTGTTGGCCAATTCAGGATATACCAAAGACCAATCATACTCGTCGTCTACGGGTTCAAATGCACTAATAGCAAAGATCAGTGCCTCAGTAATTAGTCCGACCGCGAGAAGAAGTCCTCCGGTAAGTGGTCCAAATTCCCAGTGAAGGATTTTGAACAGTGCACCGATGATTACTACCGAAGCACCTAGGCCATAGGCCATGTTAAACAGCTTTTTTGTTGATTTTGACTGTGCCATAATTTCAGTTTTAAATTAAGTTTATATAAATAAGTATTTGGTTAAAGGTTCAAAAATAGTGTTCTCCTTTTTTATAAACCGTTGCCCCTTGTCGAATCTTCTTCACCCATATAATCTTGAACGGTTCTGAAACCAATATAGCTTCTCGCTGAATCTTGGTATTCATAGTCTCGGGTGCTTACTTGTAAAAAGTAGGCTACATCTTTCCATGAGCCACCCCGTATTACTTTTCTTTCGTTTTGCCCTGAGCCTGCATTGGGGTTCATGGTCGAGACATATTCATACGCTCCGGCATCAAAGCTTGAGTTTGTCCACTCCGATACGTTACCTGCCATATTGTACAGGTTGAAATCGTTGGGCTCGTATGATTTGGCCTCTACGGTATACAATGCTGCATCTGCGGCATAATCGCCTCGCTGCGGCTTGAAATTGGCCATGTAACAGCCAGTATCACTGATCACATATGGACCGCCCCATGGATAGGTGCCTCCTTCAATACCTCCCCTGGCTGCATATTCCCACTCGGCTTCGGTAGGTAAACGGAACTGGTTCACAAACTGTCTCCCCCTGCTTTTTTGATCGTCATTCTTAAATTTGGTCCTCCAATGGCAGAAGGCCTTGGCCTGCTTCCAATTTACACCGACCACTGGGTAGTCACTGTATGCATCGTGCCAGAAGTAATCATTGTGCATGGGCTCGTTATAAGAATACTCAAAGTCACGGATCCATACCGTGGTATCTGGGTATACTTCCAACTCTTCTTGCTTGATAAAATCACTTCGTTTTCCATTTTTGGCCCGCGCAGCCGCTTCAATGTCCATCCAGTTGTACTTGTACTTCAATCGGGTCACATCAACGGTTCGTTGTCCATTGTAGGTCTCTTCTTCTGGAAGATATAATGAGTCCATGACCTCTGTATAATATTCATCAGGATAATCAGAGGTATCCCAGACCAAATCAATGTCTTGGTTAAGGGCCCTGCCTTCATAGCCTGTTTCACCCAAACCTGCATAGTTGTCGAGCATGTATCTTTCGTATACCGAAATCCTGGTCGTATCGGTATCCCTAAATGCATACTCCCCTATACCTTCATCTTCGGGGCCAAGACCCAGTTCGTCGGCCAAGATGGCCAATTTGGTTCTTGTGATGGAATCTTTTACCCATTCAACAAATTGTCGGTACTCACTGTTCGTGATTTCTGTATCGTCCATGTAAAACGAACGTACGGTTACCGTTCTTGTTGGGGCATTCAATACTTTTGCCTGATCTTCCTCGGCCTTACCCATGATAAATGAGCCCCGCGGAATCAATTCCATTCCATATGGTTTTTCAGGGTACCATTTTTTTCCCTTGACACCAACGAGTTCTCCCTTTGACCTTGATTTTGACCCACAACCAGCGAGTAAAAAAGCAAGAGCTATGGATGACAACAATAGCTTTCTCATACTTTAGGTTAAATTATTTCGATTCAGTTCACAAACTGTGCAACACAAATTCATTATTCCAATAACAGCTTTTTGGGTAAATTATTGTGCCTTCACAACTTATATTCAAAAAAACCTCATTTTATATCAGCCCCTTTTTATAGGCCTTCAGCCACCTTTCAGGTATGATATGGTTGCAAGCATCCAAATAGTCCTGTTCGGTGCATGGTAATAACGCCACCGAATTTGTTTTAGTATGTTCGGGTAAAATTGAGAGCACCTCTACCCACCACCTTTCTGTTACATGGCTCTTGTAGAAAGTGAGTTCTTCGGTATCAGTGGGCACCGTAAATTTTGTAAAGTCATCGTTTTTCGAATCGGGCAGTTCGGTTATCCTGAAGCTTAAACCTTCAATAAAATACCAGATGATCTGGGCCACAAGCTGGAACGACAATGAAGAGTTCTCCATTTCATAGATACCGAACAACCTGACCTTATCACTAATGCCTGCATATCTCGCAATAGCACAAACCTCGCGCCCTGTAAGGCCATTGGGTGAAAAATTCGATGAAAGCCCCATTTCGCTGGCCCGAACGGCACGCGCATCTAAACTGACCATATGTGCATTTCTCAACACGGGCTCTGCCAATGCAATATTGGAAGCAATTTCTCCCAAGCGGTAGGCATCAAAAAAAAGTCGTTCCATCAAATCGACCTCTTCTTGGGCATTGAAATAGCTTTGGTAACCAATATTCGAAAAGTTGTGCAGGTTATTGGGCTTATCCGTAATGATTTTGCTCATGTAGGAATGGGATGAAATCAGTTCATCATCTTCACCAAAATCAAATCGACTGTCAATGGACACCAAATTGACCATATTGACGATGTTGTCAAATGCGCGATACGCAGGAAAAGTAATATCTTGGGTGGCCCCTAAAATAATAGGTATGATATTTTCTTCGAGCAGGCCCGCAACTATTTCCTTCACCACAAAATAGGTGTCCTCTACCGACTCGCCTTCTTCGATGTCTCCAATATCGATAATGGTCGAATTCCAATTGCCCACCATTAAACGGTACAACTGCACACGAATGCCGTCGACGTCGAGCTTTTCTGTTTTTTTTTCAAAAGCATTTCTCGATTCAAGTACGCCAAAAATTGCAACAGTGGCATTCGCAAAAACGGGCAGTCCCTTTTTGGGGGTATGCTTAAAGATATTCTTTCCTAATGCCTGGGGTGGTAAAAATTCGGCGAATGCCAAGACCTTGTCCTTGACCGGAACCAAAAAATCGAATGCCATATATTACTTTCTAGCCTTTGTTTTTTTATTTGGCGCTTTTTTGTCAAGCAATGTCTTTGCTTCCTCTAGGGAGATCTTTGACGCATCGACATCTTTGGACAGCTCCACTTTAACCCTTCCCTTTAAGATGTTGTGCCTGCCCCATCTTGCCTTTTCGATACGTATGCCTTCTTCGGGCCATTCTTGTACCAGCTTTTCGGCCTCTTTGATCTTTTTGGCCTCAATAAGCTCTTTGATGTCTTTTTCAGAAAGATGGTCAAAGTCATATTTTTTGTTCACGTTGATGAACATCCCATCCCATTTGATAAATGGGCCAAACCTTCCTTTTCCCTTTGTCACATCCTTACCTTCATAAACTGCAATTGGGGCATCGGCCTTTTGCTTTGCCTTGATCAATTCAATAGCACGATCTAAATCTACATCAAAGGCACTTTCACCGGGTTCCAAAGAGATAAACTTTTTGCCAAACCTGACATAGGGACCATATCGCCCTACATTGGCTTCAATTTCCTCACCTTCATAGACTCCTAATTTTCGGGGCAGCCTAAAAAGGTCCATGGCCTCTTCAAAGGTAATGGTGGTAATGGACTGTTCGGGCAACAAACTGGCAAACAAAGGTTTTTCATCTTCATCGACAGTACCTATCTGCACCATGGGACCAAAACGACCCAACCTAGCAGCAACCTGTCTTCCCGTTTTTGGGTCAGTACCCAACACGCGCTCTCCACTGGCCCGTTCTGCATTTTCCTCGACATCCAAAACATTGGGGTGGAAATCTTTGTAAAACTCACGCATTACCTTTTGCCAATCTTCATCACCTGTGGCAATTTCGTCAAAGTCCTCTTCAACCTTAGCGGTAAAATTGTAATCTAAGATATTGGTAAAGTGGTCGACCAAAAAATCATTGACAATCATCCCGATATCCGTGGGGACCAACTTGCCTTTTTCTGAACCGATGGTTTCAGAAAGCAAATTTTCTTCTATCACCCCTGAGCTTAAAACCAATTGAAGGTATTTTCGTTCAAGTCCTTCAACCGTTCCTTTTTCCACATAACCCCGGTTCTGAATGGTTGAAATCGTAGGAGCGTATGTTGACGGTCTTCCGATACCCAATTCTTCCAATTTCTTTACCAATGAAGCCTCGGTATAGCGATAGGGGGGCCTTGAGAACCGCTCTGTGGCGGTCATCAAAACATTGGACAACCGATCACCTATCTGCATCGCAGGCAGCATGCCCTCTTGTTCTTCCGTTTTATCTTCATC
Organism: Bacteroidota bacterium; assembly: GCA_039184335.1. Lineage (GTDB taxonomy): Bacteria > Bacteroidota > Bacteroidia > Flavobacteriales > Flavobacteriaceae > JBCDBD01. Next base: position 33,795 of record JBCDBD010000014.1, read on the forward strand.
ATCGACCCCTTCTAAATATACTTTTAAGAACCCATCAAATTTTACCACTTCTCCGCTCGCGCTGAATTCTTCACCATGCGTGCTTGCCTTAATCTTGACGTTGGTACGCTCTAATTGTGCATCGCTCATTTGCGATGCCAAAGTGCGCTTCCAAATCAATTCGTACAATTTTGCCTGGTCTCTTTCCAAAGATGGCGATTGTAGTTTCATATCGGTAGGGCGTACGGCCTCATGTGCTTCTTGCGCCCCTTTCGATTTACCGGTATAATTTCTCACCTTACTGTACTCTTCACCATAGTTCTCTACAATGGCATTTTTAGCGGCATTCAATGCTTCATTGGAAAGGTTGACACTATCAGTTCTCATATAGGTAATCAAACCAGCCTCATAGAGCCGTTGTGCCACTTGCATGGTACGACCCACGGAAAAGTATAGTTTTCTAGCTGCTTCTTGTTGCAATGTCGATGTCGTAAACGGTGGTGCTGGAGACTTTTTAGCAGGTTTTTTGGCGAGGTTTGCCACAGAGAAATCAGCCCCTATATGTTGCCTTAAGAATAGTTCTGCCTGCTCCCTTATCGGAAACGTTTTGTTCAATTTTGCAGAAAATACGCTTCCTTGCCCTGTCTTGAATTCTGCACGTATCTTAAACGAGCGTTCAGCGACAAACTTTTCGATTTCACGTTCTCTCTCAACAATCAAACGTACCGCGACAGATTGCACCCTGCCCGCCGAAAGCCCTGGCTTGATTTTTTTCCAGAGCACTGGTGAGAGTTCATAACCCACCAATCGATCCAAGACCCTTCTGGCCTGTTGGGCATTTACCAAATTATAATTGATTTCCCTAGGACTTTCTATCGCTTTTTGGATAGCTGCCTTGGTAATCGAGTTGAAAACAATTCTTTTGATCTTTTTTTCATCCAGTTTCAGCTCTTCTGCCAAATGCCAGGAAATGGCTTCCCCTTCACGATCTTCATCACTCGCAAGCCATATCGTATCCGCTTTTTTTGCCAAATCCCTCAACTTTTTGACCAAAGCTTTCTTGTCTTTATCAACGATGTATTTGGGTGCAAACCCATTATCCACATCGACACCCAATTCTTTTGAAGGCAAATCAGCGATGTGGCCAAAACTTGATTCCACTTGGTAATCTTTTCCTAAAAAACGTTCGATGGTCTTTGCTTTTGCCGGAGACTCTACAATGACTAAATTCTTTGGCATGAAATCGATTTTGAGGTAACAAAAGTATATGAATTTTTTTATTGTCGATTTTGCTTGCCTCCAGTATCAAAAAAAATGCCCCACGTGAATGGGGCATTTCATTGCATAACCACACTGCCTCAATTCAGCTGAAATTCACTGATTTGCCTAATACCATCCACTAAGTACTCATATTGGTAAAGTATTCCATCACCTACCATAAGTAAATTGTCCTTTAAGGGTATTACATCAAACGTAACGATATCTTTAAAATGATCTAATACCTCAATGTTCGGAGCGGCCGATTTATCATACACTTTTAAACCAGAAGACCCATCACAGATAAAGAGCTTATCACCTTTGATGCCCAGACCATAAGGTTCATCCATAGGGTAAATGACTTCCAGTTTGGGCATGGTTATCGTTGAAATATCTATGATATAAAGCCCACTTTCTGTCGCACCACAAAAATTGCCCCCACGCAGGGTAACATATACATGACTGTCATCTACGACCACGGGGTCGCATGCGGTGCCGTGTTGAAATTCAGCTACATAGGTTGGTGTGGACGGAGCGGTGATATCATAGATATACATTCCCTGCATGCTGCCCAAAAATAAATGTGCACCCCTATTGAATATGGTCTCTATATCAAAACCAACGAAAACATCTTCCAAATCCTTGGGGCTTTCCAAATCTGAAATGTCAAAAACATTGATGTTATGGCTGTCAACCACATAAAGATGATCGTCAACAATTTTAAAACGTGCCAAAGAACCCCCTTGGCCCACATCACCACTGTTTTCAAAAGACCCCGCATCATTAATGGTAGCCAAATCATCCCAAGCGTCATATTGGGGTACTGCCCTTCTTTCTTCAACTACCTCCCAACCCAACAACACCTCATTTTCAAAGTCGATCTCATCAAAATCATAAATGTCTGCCTGTGGCCAGGCAATATCGGTAACCCCAAAGCCAAACCAAAAATTTTCAGGAAAGACCCCTTCAAGCCAGTCCACTATTTTTACATCAGAAATATCAGCGATATCCAAGACCACCAAATCTGCCAAACTATCGGCATACAGGTAATCGTCCTTGATGGAAATATCGACATTGCCCGCAATCTTGATAAAGGATATTTTCTCTGGGGATTCAGGATTGCTGTTATCAATAACGTGTACGCCCCTATTCTTATCATTCACAAAGACATAGTCTTTGTAAGCGTACATTTTTCCTGACTCAATGATTGGCGTCGAATCAACGACCTGTACACTGGTCTCTCGATATTCATCTTTCGAAACTGTCAATGGTTTTGCCACTAAAAAGTTGGCAAACACTACATCGGCATTATCATCATCTTCGCAGGAAAATAACATGAGAATGCAGCTGAATGTGATAAAAAAGCCTTTTGATTTCATAGTTGTTTAATTTTTTTGGATAGAATTTGCCATTAAGATGGTAATCGTTAAACAAAGTTGCGCTTAATCACAAATTAAAATAACCTGTCAAATTGTCACTATTATGGATTATGCATTATCTTTGCTCCCCTTATCAACATATGATGAACCACAATCAAGGTATCGAAAAGGTAATCGATGAGACCGTTCAGGGAACGACACTGAAGTTGGAAAAAAACAATAAGAATACCCGAAAGCTGTATATAGAGAGCTATGGGTGCCAAATGAATTTTTCTGACAGTGAAATTGTCGCCTCTATATTGGCAAACGAAGGTTTTAATACCACGCAAGAATTAAGCGAAGCTGATCTGGTATTGGTCAACACCTGTTCTATAAGGGAAAAGGCAGAAATCACTGTTCGAAAGCGATTGGAAAAATTCAATGCGGTCAAAAAGACCAACCCACACATGAAGGTCGGTGTCTTGGGCTGTATGGCCGAACGCTTGAAAAGCAAGTTCTTGGAAGAGGAAAAAATTGTGGACATGGTTGTTGGCCCTGATGCCTACAAAGACCTACCGAACCTGATCCAAGAAATTGATGAAGGAAGAAATGCGGTCAATGTCATCTTATCCAAAGAGGAAACGTACGGTGATATCGCCCCGGTACGATTGAACTCCAATGGGGTCACTGCTTTTGTATCTATCACCAGGGGATGCGACAACATGTGCACCTTTTGTGTTGTCCCCTTTACCCGTGGCCGTGAACGCAGTCGAAATCCGTTATCCATCATTGAAGAGGTCAATGACCTATGTAAAAAGGGGTTTAAGGAAATTACCCTTTTGGGGCAGAATGTCGATAGCTACCTATGGTATGGTGGTGGTCTTAAAAAAGATTTTGAAAAAGCTTCTGACATACAAAAAGCCACTGCGGTCAATTTTGCCAAGTTGTTGGAAATGGTCGCCCGTGAACAACCCAAGATGCGTATTCGGTTCTCGACCTCAAACCCCCAGGATATGACCTTGGATGTTATCGAGACCATGGCCAAATTTGAAAACATATGCAACTACATACACCTACCTGTTCAAAGTGGCAGTAATCGAATCTTAAAGGCCATGAACCGATTGCACACACGTGAGGAATACTTTGAGTTGATCGACAACATTCGTAAGATAATTCCAGATTGCGCCATCAGCCAAGACATGATCGCAGGCTTTCCAAACGAAAGTGAAGAAGACCATCAAGACACCCTGTCACTGATGGAGTATGTGAAATACGATTTTGGCTTTATGTTTGCCTATTCAGAACGCCCGGGGACCTTGGCCGCCAGAAAATTGGAAGATAATGTGCCAGAGAGAACCAAAAAAAGAAGACTCCGCGAGATCATCGCATTGCAACAACAACATGGCCTTTATAGAACAAAACAGCATATCGGCAAAATAGAAGAGGTATTGATCGAGGGCACTTCTAAAAAATCTGATGCCCACTGGATGGGACGTAATTCACAAAACACGGTTGTGGTATTCCCAAAAGAACAGTACAGTATCGGTAATTTTGTCAATGTAAGCATACATGACTGTACTTCAGCTACCTTGATTGGCGAAGCAGTAGGACTCTCAATAAACAATTCATAGACCACACCATTGGAAAACGTACAATCGACAAAACAGCGTTTTGAGCTTATAGGCAATGACATAAAACTGAATCGTGCCATTGAAAAGGCCATTCAGGTAGCCCCCACCGACATTTCAGTTTTGGTAACCGGTGAAAGTGGTGTCGGAAAAGAGGCCATTCCAAAGATCATCCATTCCATTTCGCATCGAAAACATGCCAAATATATTGCGGTCAACTGTGGGGCCATACCCGAAGGCACCATCGACAGTGAACTTTTTGGACATGAAAAGGGAGCCTTTACCGGAGCTACACAAACACGAAGGGGCTATTTTGAAGTAGCTGATGGAGGAACCATTTTTTTGGACGAAGTAGGAGAACTTCCCTTGACCACGCAAGTCCGTTTATTGCGGGTGTTGGAAAACGGGGAGTTTTTAAAGGTGGGTTCCTCCCAGGTTCAAAAAACCAATGTCCGTATTGTTGCGGCTACCAATATCAATATGTTCGAGGCTATAAAAAGGGAAAAATTTCGAGAAGATCTCTATTACAGGTTAAGCACTGTAGAAATCAACATTCCTCCCTTACGTGAGCGTCAAAACGATATTCACTTGCTGTTTCGAAAGTTCGCATCGGATTTCGGGCAAAAATATAAAATGCCAACCATACGCCTAGAAGATGAAGCCATACAGCTATTGTTGAAATATCGATGGCCGGGCAATATTAGGCAGCTCCGTAATATTGCAGAACAGATTTCAGTGCTTGAAAAAAAACGTGTGGTCTCTTCAACCACCTTGCACGGTTATCTGCCCAACGCCAATGCGTCAAATTTGCCCGCTGTGGTCAGTACAGGTAAAAAAGAGAGTGACTTTAGCAATGAGCGTGAAATTCTCTACAAAGTGCTTTTTGACATGAAAGGGGACCTTAACGACTTGAAAAAGTTGACCTTGGAGCTGCTCAAGAACAATGACACCACGAAGGTACAGGAAGAGAACGAGACCCTTATCAGAAAAATATATGGTGATAGCAATGAAACTGGAGGCCAAGAAAGGGAAAATGTGACCGAAGTCTTGCAATTACCTGAACCCATCATTGAGAATACCGCGGTCATAGCCCCTACAGTACCAGAAGATCGGTATCATTTTGCAGAGGAAATACAAGAAGAAGAAACATTATCTTTACAGGAAAAGGAAATAGAACTGATCAAAAAATCGCTGGAACGCAACCGTGGAAAACGAAAAGCTGCCGCTGCTGAGCTTGGCATTTCAGAACGAACACTATACCGAAAGATAAAACAATATGATCTATAAAATGTTGAAGAAGGCCAGAATCACAGGGGCCGGTTTGACCATACTGTGGCTTTCGGGTTGTGGAGCCTATAATTTTTCTGGTGCAAGCACTGGAACTGCCCAGACATTTCAAGTCAATTTTTTTCAAAATTATGCCGATCAAAGTCCAGGCTCAACCATTGAACCTGGATTGGACAGGGACTTTACCTTGGCACTACAGGATCTCATCGCCAATTTGACCAGTCTTAATCTTACGGGGAGTAACGGAGACCTATTGTATGAAGGTGAAATTGTGGAATATCGGGTATCTCCCATGACCGCCACAGCTAACCAAACGGCTGCGCAAAATAGATTGACCATGAGTGTCAACGTACGTTTTTACAATACGACCAAAGAAGACGCTGATTTTGAGAGGCGGTTTTCGTTTTTCTACGATTTTGATGCCAACCAGTTATTGGAATCGGTAAAAAGTGAGGCCCATGGGGTGCTCTTTGAACGTATTACACAAGATATTTTCAATGCATCTTTAGCAGATTGGTAGTGTTTATGAATGTTCCCGATTTTTTGCATATTCTACAAAAATCAGATACCATCCTGTCGCCAAGACAGACACGTGAACTGGAAGGGCTTATTGAAGAATATCCTTATTTTCAGGCAGCACGGGCATTACATCTCAAAGCCCTCAAAAACCTCAACAGCCACAAATACAATAATGCCTTAAAACGTACAGCGGCCCATACCGCAGATCGGGAGGTACTGTTTGATTACATCACCTCAAATGAGTTTGTACAAAGCTCGATTGCAGATACCATATCAGGAAAATCATCAAGTATAAAGGAAAAAAAAATCATTTCAGAGGAGGTTGAACCAAGTCCTAAAGTCGAGACCATCCAGATTGCATCAAAAGAAAAGCCACTCCCCCAAAATATCAAAGACGCTGAGCAGATATTAAATCCGGCTTTATTCAAAACCAAAGAAGACCCTATTGAAGAGACCAAAAGGCCAAATAAAGACTTACAACTGGGCAGTCCGATCCCTTTTACCAAGAATGAAAGACATTCTTTTACGGAATGGCTACAGTTGACCTCCATGAAAACAATCGAAAGACAAGCCAAGAATCCGGAAGAAGAATCGCAAAAGAAAAAGAAATTTGAACTTTTGGACAAGTTCATCCAATCCAATCCGAGAATCGTCCCTAAAACGCATGCAAAGTCAAAGGTAAACATTAAAGAATCTTCAAAAATTGATAAAAATGAATTGATGACCGAGACTTTGGCAAAGGTCTATCTGGAACAAAAAAAGTATAAGAAAGCGATTCAGGCCTTTAAAATATTGCGTTTGAAATATCCAGAAAAAAGTGGTTTCTTTGCGGATCAAATTCGGGCAGTCAAAGCACTGCAAAAAGAAAACGAATAGCGCAATGAGTACATTTACCATTTTCTTGATTTTGATTATTGCTGTTTGCCTTTTATTGGTTTTGGTGATCATGGTACAAAATCCAAAAGGTGGAGGGTTATCTTCGTCTTTCGGTGGTGGCGGAAACCAAATTGTAGGGGGAGTGAAAAAAACCGGTGACTTTTTGGATAAAAGTACCTGGACCTTGGCCGGCCTATTGATTGTGTTGATACTGTTGTCGAACATTACCTTAAAGGGAAATTATGGCCAGGCTGAATCAAAAGTGTTGCAAGGTGATGATATTGAGACTACAGTACCTGAGACCATCCCAGAGGAAGTACCTGAAGAAGTACCTTCTTCCGATAGCGGATTAAATCCTTTGGATACCATTCAGTAATACTGTAAAATAATTAGGGATGCCAGCTCAGATGACAAGCTGGCATTTTTGTTTTAGCATATTGTCAGTTTTTCGGTAATGGCACAATTTCTGTCTAATAATTTCGAGAATTTTAAAACTAATACCTAAAATTTAAAATATGTCTAAAGTTAACATCAAACCATTGGCAGATAGGGTTCTTGTAGAACCTATGGCCGCTGAGACCAAGACTGCATCTGGTATCATCATACCTGATACGGCCAAAGAAAAACCACAAAAAGGGAAAGTTGTCGCTGTCGGCCCTGGCACCAAGGATGAAAAAGTCACCGTTAAGGTCGGGGACACTGTTCTTTATGGAAAGTATTCTGGCACGGAACTCAAATTAGAAGGTGCTGACTATTTGATGATGCGCGAAAGTGACATTTTAGCAATTGTATAACAAAAAATCAACTAAAGAAAAATGGCAAAAGACATAACATTTGACATCGAGGCAAGAGACGGTCTAAAAAAAGGGGTTGATGCCTTGGCCAATGCCGTTAAGGTAACCCTTGGTCCAAAAGGTAGAAATGTAATCGTTAGCAAGTCCTTTGGTGGACCACAGGTGACCAAAGATGGGGTTACTGTTGCCAAAGAGATCGAGCTTGAAAATGCCCTGGAAAACATGGGTGCCCAAATGGTAAAGGAAGTTGCTTCAAAAACCAATGATCTAGCTGGTGATGGTACTACTACTGCAACCGTTTTGGCACAAGCCATTGTCAAGGAAGGATTGAAAAATGTAGCGGCGGGTGCCAACCCTATGGATCTAAAGAGAGGTATTGACAAGGCCGTTGATACCATTGTGGCCAATCTGGCCAAACAATCAAAAAAAGTAGGTGACTCTTCTGAAAAAATCAAACAAGTAGCCGCTATTTCGGCCAACAACGATGAGACCATCGGCGATTTGATTACCCAAGCTTTCGAAAAAGTAGGTAAAGAAGGGGTGATCACTGTTGAAGAAGCCAAGGGAACGGATACCTATGTTGATGTGGTGGAAGGGATGCAGTTCGACAGAGGGTACCTTTCTCCCTATTTCGTTACCGATTCTGAAAAAATGATTGCCGATCTCGACAGTCCTTATATCTTATTGTTCGACAAAAAGATTTCGGCGATGAAAGATTTGCTCCCAGTATTGGAACCTGTTGCACAATCTGGTAAGCCCCTGTTGATCATTGCTGAAGATGTCGATGGTGAAGCCTTGGCCACTTTGGTAGTCAACAAATTACGTGGTTCATTAAAAATTGCTGCGGTAAAAGCCCCTGGTTTTGGAGACCGTAGAAAGGCCATGCTTGAAGATATTGCCATTTTGACAAATGGTACTGTAATTTCAGAAGAAAGAGGTTTCTCACTGGAAAATGCAACGTTAGACATGTTGGGATCTTGTGAACGTGTGACCATAGACAAAGACAATACGACCATTGTCAACGGTTCGGGTGACACAAAAAATATCAAGGCCCGTGTCAACCAGATCAAAGCGCAGATCGAGACCACTACCTCAGACTACGATAAGGAAAAGCTTCAAGAGCGTTTGGCCAAATTGGCAGGTGGTGTTGCGGTATTATATGTCGGTGCTGCCTCAGAAGTTGAAATGAAGGAGAAAAAAGATCGCGTAGATGATGCACTCCATGCCACAAGGGCTGCAGTAGAAGAAGGCATTGTAGCTGGTGGAGGTGTTGCCTTGGTACGAACCAAAGACGTACTTGCCAAAGTAACCCCTGAAAACGACGATGAGGGTACCGGACTTCAAATCGTAGCCAGGGCCATAGAGGCACCATTGCGAACCATTGTTGAAAATGCGGGTGGCGAAGGTTCCGTTGTGGTAGCCAAGGTTATGGATGGCAAAGGTGACTTTGGTTACGATGCCAAAGGAGATCAATATGTAGAAATGATGAAAGCGGGTATCATCGATCCTACCAAGGTAACCCGTATCGCCTTGGAAAATGCTTCATCAGTAGCTGGTATGATCTTGACCACTGAGTGTGCATTGACAGACATTAAAGAAGATACTCCACCTGCACCCCCAATGGGCGGCGGGGGAATGCCCGGTATGATGTAATACCGAAAATGGATATCAAAAGAAAAACCGCACCTAAACAGTGCGGTTTTTTTATGCAAATAACATCCAAAAGGCCATGACCAACATGATACTATTTTCAACAAAGGTAGCCTCGGTCATGGGCAGGTTCAATGCCGTTCCCAAGCAGGCACAACGAATACTCTTCTTATAAAAAAGTGTTTTTACAACGCCAAAGGTGGTAGTACCTAAGGCAATTAAGGTCACCCAAAGGGCCAATTGCACTTGAAACCGCATTAAAAAGAGTACCCCTAAGCCCAATTCTAAAAAGGGATATGCCCAACCATAAAAGGGTACGGCTTTCGCCAAAGGATCGTACATACCAAAACTTTTTGGAAAGCCTTTTAAATCCAAAAACTTAAAAAAGCTAAAGACGATATAGAACAGCCCCATAAAATCGAGCATTGCCTCGCGAATGCTCCAATCTTTATAGTTCAATAGAATGGTGGCTGAAAACAAGTACCCAAAAATCAGAAACAGGGGTTGCAGTTGATTCCATTTTGATTTTTCTTTTGGTACTACATCTTGAATTTTAAGTTCAGTGATGACGTATTTTTGAGGTAAGACCTCTTGAAGCTTTTTTAATGGAAACTGTTCTTTCATGGTCAATATTGCCTGCGATCTGTACAAATCGACTTCCACTGCATCAATACCAGCAACGGTTTGGAGCTTTTTTTGTACCGAGGCCACGCAGTTTTGACAAGTCATTCCGACTATGGTATAGGTCCGCTTCATTCCGAGATTTTTTCCTTCGGGGTATACAATACGAGCTCCCCTTTCCTGTAATTGATCACATAGAGTGTATCCTGTTTTACCAAAAGATCGGTGGCTTTGGCAATTCCTTCCACTAATTGTTGTTTTAAATTTCCTTCGTGATCAAAGACCAGCACTCGATCATTTTCAAAATCAGTGATAAAAACCTCGTTAGTTGACACAAACAAACCTGTTGCTGCATTCATCTTTTGGTCTTGCCCTATCATTTTCACAAACTTCCCTGCTTTGTCAAAAACCTGAATACGGTTGTTATAGGCATCTGCCACCCAAATCAGTGAATCGGTAATCTGAACATCGGTAGGGTAATAGAATTCGCCTGTCTTTTTACCCTCCTTTCCAAAAGAAATGATGGTATGCCCATCAAAATAATGGATGCGATTGTTATAAAAATCGACCACTGCTTTTTGGGCCTTTAAGACTGAAATTGCAGCTGGGGCATCCAGATTGGCAAAAACCGATTTTCGAAACAACGAATGGTCAGGTAAATGGAATGAAACTATCGAATCGATCCCATATTCTGGAATATACAGGTTCTCTTCATCTGCATCTATGTGCATGGGCCTATCCAACGAATCAATGGTTTTTAGTATATGGCCCGCAATATCAATCTGGACCAAACGGTTGTGGTCTCCATCAGATAACCAAAGCTCTCCGTCACGACTTGCTATACCTATAGGATTAATTCCTGCAAGGTGTATACTTTTATGGTATACCCACTCTCTTTGGGTTTCATTTTGCTGACATGACAACCCAGCCAATCCTATAAACAAAACAAAAATATACTTTATCATTTCCTTAATTATTTAGTCTTTCATACTGACAACAGGCAGGCAGATTACCATAATCATCACCATGTGCTTCATGGTTCTCGGTATCGTGCCCTTTCGATGCTATCATTTTTTCAACAGCAAACAAGCTCGTGCTATTTGGGTCTAAGCCAACTTCCAATAATTTGCTCTCTTTATCCCAAACCGCACTTGAAACACCTTCTACCAACATTGCCGCCTTTTCAATCCTCGCTTTACACATGTCACAATTACCTGCCACATTGACGGTTTGTGTTACGAACATCCCATCTTCCACTATTGACCGTGAACCTTGAGATGTTTCTACTGTACCATCGGCACGTTCAATTTTAGTGGTGATCGGTGTATAACCTGCTTTTTCCACTTGTGCAAGCACAGCTTGCATGGCCAATACCTTTTCAGAAGGATAGTTGAAACTGAAATCCCCAGTTTCAATATCGATCTTGACATCTTTGATGCCCTTGAATTCCTTAAACTTTTTCTCAAGCCCATAGGCGCAAAATGGACAACCCAGTCCATCAACCTGCACCATAAACTTATCCATATCCTTTTGTGCGTTTGCACTGCCCAAAGCAGCAATCGCCAATACCATTGTAATCAAAATTGTTCTTTTCATGATCTATTATTTTTTCAGAATGTATATCGTGTGCCTAAAAACAGGCTATATCTTAATTTTCTCCCCGCATCAACATCGTTGACCAAAGGCAATTGAATAGCAAAATCGAACGTAATGTTCTTACGGGCATATTGAATGCCTTGGGCATACAACAATTGGTACCAATCACGATCGGTCAACCAAGAATTGGCGTATTCAAAATAGAGGTTGAGTTGTTTGTTAGGGTATTGTGGTTTGAGCAAAGGCAATCCAAAACCCACTTTGTACAGCAACTCATCCTGGGTGCCATCAGGCACCCAATTATACCCTAGTTCGTTCGAAATGCCATACTTAAGGGACTCGTACCCTGCCACAATTGCGAAATACCCTTGATAGGTTCCAGTACTCAGATTGATAGCATCGATTTCCTTCCCAGTGGGGAGGGTCTGAATGGTTTTGGCTACCATACGAAATGTTCTTCCGGTACCATCTTTTCGTAAAAATTGATATTTGCCCAAAACCTTGATATCAGCAAGGCCATCGTCATCTTCCACAAAAGTGTCATATGTGATGTAAGGTAGATGTACGGCCACCAAAGAATTGGAACTTGGCAAATAGTGCAACATAATGGGTACGTAGGTAAACCTGCCACGCTCGGTATACCGAATCTCGGTCAATGTTTTCAAGGTAAAGCTTCCCCCTCCCAACATAATGGGCTTGTCAGACGTAATGGGCGGCCCTTGTGCCGTGGTTTTACCTAGTGCCATGACCAATATGGTCAGTACTATAATATGTTTTTTCATTTGTTGTTTTGATTTGATACAATACTCTGTCACATAATGCCCTAATCAAGGGGTTATGACAGCAATATCAAATCAAAAACACTTCGTGAAGTACCTGAATATCCCTTACCAATTTGGGTGGAGGGTATTCTTCATTGGGAACCTGTAGCTCCCTAAGGTCAGAAAAGGGATTAAAGTACGTGAAGGCAAATACGGTCAAAACTACTTGATGTATCAACTCGAAGTCGTACAAGCTTGACTTTAGATCATCCTGTCCCTGAAAAGTAAATGATTCGTCATCACAACAGTGATCCTCCATACCATCCATTCTTAGTGACGAAGAAAAATACCCCATACCACAATCTTGGGCTTCCGAGAAAACGGAAATGTCCATGACCCTTCCCATACAGAGGTGTTTGTCCACTGTCCATGCCATTGTTGACAGTAAGACCATCACTGCCATGGCCAAAGATAAAGTCTTATGAACCCAAGATATCATAATACAAAATTATTAAAACTTTGATTTCTATGAAAATAAGCTCGTTTTGTTAACTAATTTTTTAGGAAATCAGATTGTCAGTTTTTGTAATTTGTTCGACTTTTACCTCCTAAATCATCAGAGGATGTTCAAAGAGATGTCTGAAAAAATCGTTAAGATCGTTGCCATAGCACATACTACCCCCAATGATAGAATGCAACGTATATGTGATTTATTAAGAGATACGGTTGCTTACTACGACTGGGTTGGATTCTATTTTAAGAATGGAGACAAAGAAGAGTTGAAACTTGGACCATTTGCCGGTGAACCAACCGATCATACGATTATTCCTTTTGGAAAAGGGATATGCGGACAAGTGGCTGTGAGCAACGAAAATTTTGTGGTTCCTGATGTCACTGCCCAAGATAATTATATTGCTTGTAGTTTGACCGTCAGGTCAGAAATCGTAGTACCGCTCTTTAAAAATGGAATAAATATTGGTCAAATTGATATCGATTCCAATACCCCTGACCCTTTTACTGAAGAAGACGAACGGTTTTTGGAATTTGTAAATCAAAAAGTAGCCGAGATTCTTTAAAACTTAAGTTCAATTGTTGATAACCCATTGCACCTCATCCTTTTAAATTAGGTATTTTTGAGGTCTAATTTTTGCAATCAAACGGTTTATGAACACAACCATAAAGGCCACTTCGGCTTTAATATCGGTATTCCATAAAGATGGCTTGGAGCCCATTGTCAAAAAACTGGATGAGTTGGGCATCACCATTTATTCTACTGGGGGTACTGAAAAATTTATTCGCAATCTCAACGTCAACGTAATCTCTGTAGAAGAACTGACCAGTTACCCTTCGATATTGGGCGGACGTGTAAAGACACTACACCCCAAAATTTTTGGAGGTATCTTGAACCGTCAAGACCACGAGGGTGATGTCGCCCAAATGGAGGAATTCGACATTCCACAGTTAGACATTGTCATTGTAGACCTCTATCCTTTTGAAAAAACAGTTGCCAGTAATGCTTCAGAGCAAGACATTATTGAAAAAATAGATATTGGCGGCATTTCGTTGATCCGTGCAGCGGCCAAAAACCACAAAGATGTACTCTGCGTTTCTTCTATGGAAGATTATGCCGAATTTATGGAACTTATTACCGAAGGCGGGGGAGTGACCACCATGGCACAGCGAAAGTGGTTTGCCACAAAAGCCTTCAACATATCATCGCACTACGATGCAGCAATTTTCAATTATTTTAACCGCGATCACGAGCAAGCTGCCTTGAAAATCAGTGCGCTACAAGGGCAGGTTCTACGCTATGGCGAAAACCCGCACCAGAAAGGTTTTTTCTTTGGCGATTTTGGGGCAATGTTCGACAAAGTGCACGGCAAAGAACTGTCTTACAATAATTTATTGGATGTAGACGCCGCAGTAAACCTCATGGAGGAGTTTAAGGACGATGAACCCACTTTTGCCATTCTAAAGCACAATAATGCATGCGGACTTGCCACCAGACCTACGATCAAAGAGGCTTACATCGATGCATTGGCTGGTGACCCGGTTTCCGCATTTGGGGGTATATTGATAAGCAATGGTGAAATTGATGAAGCAACGGCCTACGAAATCCATAAGTTATTTTGCGAAGTGGTCATTGCACCTTCATTTTCTGATGCGGCCCTTAAAATTCTTAAAGGAAAAAAGAACCGGATTCTCTTGATACAAAAAGCGGTTGTCTTACCCAGAATGTTGGCAAGAACATGCCTTAACGGCACCTTGTTACAAGAAAAGGACTTTAAGACAGATACCATTGATGACTTAGTTTATACCACCAAAGAACAACCCTCAAAGACAGTATTGGAAGATTTGATCTTTGCCTCAAAACTGTGCAAGCATACAAAGAGCAACACCATTGTTTTGGCCAAAAACAAACAGTTATGCGCCAGCGGTACAGGGCAGACCTCAAGGGTAGATGCCTTAAACCAAGCCATACATAAGGCCAAATACTTTAATTTTGATTTGAACGGTGCGGTAATGGCAAGCGATGCCTTCTTTCCATTTCCTGATTGTGTTGAGATTGCCCATGCTGCAGGAATCAAATCGGTAATTCAACCCGGTGGATCAATAAAAGATCAACTGAGCATTGATTTTTGCAATGAACATAGGATGTCAATGGTGATGACGGGCACCCGACATTTTAAGCATTAATTTTACTACTTTTACCCTTAATTTTTACCTTTAAGCTTAAATAGATTCTTTTTTATGGGATTCTTCGACTTTATGACCGAGGAAATTGCAATAGACCTCGGAACTGCAAACACTCTTATTATCCATCTAGACAAAGTTGTGGTAGATAGTCCGTCCATAGTGGCCCGTGATAGAGTATCGGGCAAAATCATTGCTGTAGGAAGGGAGGCAAGCATGATGCAGGGAAAAACCCATGAAAACATCAAGACCATTCGACCATTGAAAGATGGGGTCATCGCCGATTTTGATGCCTCTGAAAAGATGATCAATATGTTCATCAAGAACATTCCTGCACTGAAAAAAAAGTGGTTTCCACCTGCATTGCGAATGGTGATCTGCATCCCTTCTGGGATTACCGAAGTTGAAATGCGTGCTGTTAGGGAATCGGCAGAACGTGTGAATGGCAAGGAAGTCTATTTGATACATGAACCCATGGCCGCAGCTATCGGTATAGGCCTTGATATTATGCAGCCCAAAGGCAATATGATTGTTGACATAGGTGGGGGTACCACAGAAATAGCCGTGATTGCCTTGGGAGGAATCGTATGTGACAAGTCGGTAAAAATTGCCGGTGATGTGTTTACCAATGATATCATCTATTACATGAGAACACAGCATAACCTTTATGTTGGTGAAAGTACCGCTGAAGCCATTAAGATTGAAATTGGTTCTGCTACCGAAGATTTAAAGTCCCCCCCAGATGACAAATCGATCCAGGGACGGGATCTGTTGACCGGAAAACCAAAACAAGTTCAAATCTCGTATCGGGAAATTGCAAAGGCTTTGGACAAAAGTATTCTGAGAGTTGAAGATGCCGTGATGGAAACACTTTCACAGACCCCACCAGAACTTGCAGCTGACATCTACAACACAGGCATCTATTTGGCCGGTGGTGGATCAATGTTGCGGGGGTTGGATAGAAGGTTGTCCCAAAAAACGGATCTGCCCGTGTATATAGCTGAAGATCCTTTAAGGGCCGTAGTTCGGGGCACCGGAATCTCTTTGAAAAATCTCGAACGCTACAAGAACATATTGATCAAATAGTTAGTTGTGCCCTTGGGTTCATTGGGACACGCGTTTTTGTTTTCATTATGATTAGCTAAACCTATCAGCGAATGCAGCAGATCGTCAATTTCATACTTCGATACCGAAATGCATTCCTCTACATTTTTTTAGCTTCGATTGCCACAATGCTCACTATACGATCCCATTCATACCACCAGTCCAAATTTTTTAATTCCTCAAAATGGCTTACCGGCAACATCTATAGCATTTCCAACAACATCACTTCATATTTCAGTTTAAAACAAGAAAATCAGGTGTTGGCCGAAGAGAACAATCGCTTAAGGCAGCAACTCTTTAATCTTAAAAAGGGAGGGGCATTGGACCTAGATACCACTGAAGTCAATTTTTCGTTCATTAAGGGCAGGGCCATCAAGAACAGTTATGCTTCCCCCAGAAATTACATTACCATTGACCGGGGTCTAAAACATGGTGTACAACAAGATATGGGGGTAATCACACCAAAGGGAATTTTGGGCATTGTGGAGAACACCTCCAAAAAATTTTCAACCGTTCAAAGTATATTGAATACCCGATCGAATATCAATGCCAAGATCAAAAACACCAATTACTTTGGATCTTTAATCTGGAATGCCCAAAGATATGATATCGTACAATTGGTCGATATTCCACGATTGGTTCCATTAGTGGTGGGAGATACCATCGTGACCGGTGGTATGTCAAGTATCTTCCCAGAGAACATCCCTATAGGAATCATCAGAAAATACGAGCTCAACAGTTCGCAGAGCTTTTATGATATCGATGTCACCCTATTCAACAATATGGCCAATATTCAGAATATTTATATTATTGAAAACAAGGATCGAAAAGAAATCTTAACGCTCGAAACCCAGACCAACAATGCGCAATAATATTTTCTTTGCAAATACCATTAGGTTTTTATTGCTGTTTTTGGCACAGATCTTTATTTTCAACCATATGAACTTTTTGGGTACCATCAATCCAATGGTGTACATCATTTATTTATATTGGTATCCGATCAGAGAGAATAGGGCTCTTTTTCTGCTGACTTGTTTCTCATTGGGGCTCAGTATTGATCTTTTCTCTGACACTTTGGCCCTTCATGCAATGGCGACCCTGACCATAGCCTATGCCCGCCCAGTAATCATGCGTTTCTGTTTCGGGGTGAACTACGAATTTCAAACATTCAGTTTTAAAAACACCACCCGCATACAGCGAGTAACCTTCATGGCCCTATTGGTATTGGCCCATCATCTGGTTTTCTTTTCATTAGAGATTTTAAGTTTATCACATATCCTGTTACTTTTGAAAAAGTTATTCTTGACCAGTATGTTAACGTTATTGCTTTGTGTACTTTTCAGTTCTCTTTTTACTTTGGAAACCGAATAAAAAACCATTCAAAACGTTTCAATTAAAGTGGATTAACTTGCACCTAGATTCCTGAATTCATGAAAAAACTGCTTTTATCTTCGATTATAGTCATCATAGGCATCACATTTATCGGAAGGTTATCTTATTTGCAGCTTTTAAGCTTCTCACCAGACCAAATACTTGAAGACCCTGCCATCAAAACCATCTATGACTATCCTGAACGGGGGTACATCTATGACCGCCACGGGAAATTGTTGGTGGGCAACCAACCTGCTTACGATGTAATGGTCATACCAAGAGAGACCAAATCGTTGGATACCCTTGAATTCTGTACCCTGTTGGGAATCGATAAAAATACCTTTGTAGAACGAATGGAAAAGGCCAAAAGATATTCCCCTAGGCTTCCATCCGTTTTAGTGCCCCAACTATCTAAAGAAGATTACGCAAGACTGCAGGAAAAAATGAGGCGCTATATCGGCTTTTACATTCAAAAAAGATCTCTTCGTGATTATATGACCCCAAGTGCTGCCAATGTACTGGGCTACATCAGTGAAGTAAATGAGACCGACTTAAAAACAAATCCGTATTATGTCGCTGGTGAGCTTAAAGGTAGAACGGGGGTCGAAAAACAATATGAAGAACTCTTACGGGGCAGAAAAGGGGTAAAATACATTCAAAAAAATCGATTTAACAGGGATATCGGTCCTTATAAGGGTGGAAAACTGGATACTTTACCTGAACTTGGAAAAGAAATCCATATTACGATTGACAAAGCACTACAAGAATATGGTGAAACCCTGATGCATGGCAAAAGAGGGGGTATTGTCGCCATTGAACCCAGTTCAGGAGAAATTTTGGCCATGATATCTGGCCCTACTTATGATCCTGCCCTGCTCGTTGGAAGACAACGATCTAGAAATTATAACAAGCTTCATTATGATACCATTTCAAAACCTACTTGGGATCGCTCCATTTTGGCAGAACCTTCACCAGGATCGCCTTTCAAGACATTGAATGCCTTGGTTGCTCTTCAGGAAGGCGTTATTGAACCCAATACCAAGTTTAAATGCTACAATGGTTTCTATGTTGGCAACACCAAACGCGGTTGCCACTGTGGTGGTGGAACACGGGATATGAATTCGGGTATTCTTCGCTCTTGCAATGCCTATTTTGCAGGGACCTTTAGAAAGATATATGCCAAGTATGCCACAACCGATGAGGGGATGGATGTGTGGGAAAAACACATGAAAAGTTTTGGTCTCGGCAACTACTTAGGTACAGATGTACCTACCGGAAGACCAGGGAGAATACCAAGTAAAGCTTTTTATGACAAATGGTATGGTGACAATGCTTGGGCGTCTTCTACCATCATTTCAAATTCAATCGGCCAAGGTGAAGTTGCTGCCACCCCATTGCAATTGGCCAATATGACCGCTGCCATAGCCAATAAAGGATATTTTTTTACCCCACATATCATCAAGAAAATAGGCGGCATCAGCACCATAGATACAAAATATACCGAACCCCGGCACACGACCATCGACAAAGAACACTTCGACCCTGTAATCGAGGGTATGGCAAATGTCTATAAGTATGGTACTGCGAGATGGGTTCAAATTCCAGACATTGAAATTGCCGGCAAAACCGGAACCGTTGAGAATTTTACTAGAATAGACGGTGAGCGGGTCCAGCTGACCGACCACTCTGTTTTTGTGGCCTTTGCACCCATCAAAAAGCCTGAAATCGTCATAGCCGTTTACATCGAAAACGGATATTATGGTGCCCGATATGCGGGTCATATCGCTTCACTCATGATTGAAAAGTACATCAAGGGTGAAATTACCCGTAAAGATTTAGAAAAACGTATGTTGGAAAAAACCCTGGAACATGAATATGCAAAACCGTACAGTGGGGAACCTTTCAAGATAAATGAGTATGTATGGTAAAAGTGTACTGAGAAGAATTGATTGGCTTACCGTTTTTTTTTACGCGCTACTGATTTTCGTAGGCTGGGTGAACATCTATTCCACAACACTTACTGAAGAGAGCACGACCATTTTTGATCTTACCACACGCTATGGCAAACAGCTCTTTTTTGTTGGTATCAGCATGGGGGTCATCATTGTTGTACTCTTTATTGAAACAACTTTTTTTGAACGATTTGCCAGTATCTTTTACTTGATTTCATTGGTGCTGTTGGCCGGTTTGTTTCTTTTCGGAAAGACCATTGCCGGTGCCACCTCATGGTACGACCTTGGTTTTTTCAACTTTCAGCCTTCAGAATTGGCCAAGACCACTACTGCATTGGCACTTGCCAAGTACCTCAGCGACATTCAAACTGACATCAAGAACAGAAAGCACCTGTTCTATGCGATAGTAATCATCTCCATCCCTGTTGTACTGATTTTACCACAACCTGACCCTGGTAGTGCCCTGGTTTATTTTTCACTTTTTTTTGTATTGTTCAGGGAAGGGCTACCGTTCTATTATTTGGGTATTCCCGTGATTTTATTGCTTCTCTTCGCAACCACTTTGATGTTCGGAACGGTTTGGGTTGCCATCAGCCTCGTCATTTTGGCCATTCTGTTTTTTGCCTTGAAAAAACCTAATTTTAAGATTCCCATTGTCCCTGTCATCTTTTTCATCGTACTGGCCATGTTATTTTCACTGTCTGTAAACTTTGTTTTCAACAATGTCTTTGAACAACGGCATCGTGATAGATTTGCCCTGTGGTTGTCACTGGAAAAAGATGAGACCAAACTCGAACAGATTCGAAAAACAATCGGTTACAATACCTATCAATCTGAAAAGGCGATAGAATCAGGTGGTTTCTCTGGTAAGGGGTTTTTGGAGGGTACCCGAACCAAAGGGGATTTTGTACCTGAACAGGATACTGATTATATATTTACTTCGGTAGGTGAGGAATGGGGGTTTGTGGGCACTACTTCAGTAATTTTACTGTTCACAGTTTTCTTTCTTAGGTTGGTTGTGTTAGCAGAAAGACAAAAAAACTCCTTTAGCAGAATGTATGGCTATGGGGTAATATCCATATTATTGGTACATTATTTTGTGAACATTGGTATGGTGATAGGGCTATTGCCCACAATTGGAATACCACTTCCTTTTATTAGCTATGGTGGTTCTGGGCTACTATTTTTCACCTTATTGCTTTTTATTTTTTTAAAGTTAGACTCCAACCGATTGAAAGAAGGTATTTAAAACTTCCAATTGTAACGATACACCTTACTTTCGTTGGCACGTTGCCATACTATAGCTTGATTTTTGAAAAAGTCAATCTGGGTCAATTGTTCAAGGCTATCTATCGTGACCAAAAAATTGGATAATGAAGCCTTTGTCTCTTCGTGGGGAATCAAGAAAGCCAGTGCCTTACCATCATGTTTTCGATAGATTACCTTGTAAAAATAATTGGGAACATCCACGCCTTCTTCACCTATCTGTATCAGCCCTTCTTGAAGCACCCCGCCAGTAATGACATAAAGATCGCCGTGTGTTTTGCACCATTGACGTACTTTGCGTTCCAATCGATTCCAGATACCCGCATTGAAATCGTTTCGTTGTGGTGTAATATTACTCGTATAAAAAGTTTCATTATAGGCCGCTATTGAAAAGCGACGGTCACCTGCCGGACATAGATGGCCTCTATCAAATCCGGATCTTTTATAATTTCTCCAGTCAGCCGATTTGCTGGCAACCTTTGGGTCTACAACAAAATAGGGCCTTTTTCGGTCATCAAGGGTCAAATGCTCTTTTTTCAATTCATAGGCCACCCATTCTGCTTGTTCAAACGGTTCACGATAAGACAATGTAAAATACTTGTGTTCAACAATGGCACCAGTTGTAGCACTTGGCAAAAAATCTTTCTTGGTTTTTGTTGTAGAAAAACCTTCATCCTTAAAATATGGATTGGGGGTATAAAAATTTTCAAACACCCAAAACCCCACGACCACTAAAACCAATAAAATGGTATAAATGGTTCTGTTCTTCACCCGTAGTGCATTTTGATTAAAAGAGTAAAAGTTGTGCAAACTGATCAGAGTCAGTAAATTGTAATAACGACAAAACAATTATGATGCACAACTTTGAAGAAATTTACGAAAGAATACTGGAAATATTGAAAGATATCTCATCTGAACAATTGCAGCCTTATCAAAGGCGAAGGCCAAAGATGAGCGATTTGGAACTTGTTGCGCTCTCACTGTCGAGTGAATATCTTGGTGTTGACAGTGAGCATGACCTGTTCAGGAAACTACCTGCCGGATATGTGGAAAAGATAGAGCGTTCGGTCTTCAATAGGCGTAGGAGAAGGCTTTTTGGGCACATCGAGTCCATAGGGCGACGACTTGCCGAGCTCATGAACCGTTCTGAAAGTGTTTTCATCGTGGACAGTATGCCCTTGGAGGTGTGCAAGTTGTCCAGGAGTGGGCGTTCCACTATTTGCAGGGAGGATGCATTTTCTTCTCCCAACAAGGGATATTGTGCCTCTCAGGACAACATGCGGTCTGTTCAAAGGCGGGTGTTTTCCACAGCCTTGACATCAGCCCTGCCTCGGTTCACGATGTCAACTATCTGAAGGACATCAGGTCCCAAATGATGGATTGTACCTTGATCGGTGACAGGGGCTATCTCTCCGCAGAGTGGCAAATCGACCTGTTCAATTCGTGCAACATCAGACTGGACACCCCTATGCGGCGCAACCAAATTGATTATAGGGAACAACCATACGTCCTGAAAAAATCAAGAAAAAGGATAGAGACACTGTTCTCACAACTGTGCAACCAGTTTATGATACGAAGGAACTATGCCAAAATATTCAATGGGTTCAAAACCAGAATCCTTACCAAAGTGACAGCTTTGACAATCGTGCAATACATAAACCGATTTGTCTTTCAAAGAAACATCAACAACACCAAAATCAGTATTGTTTAAAATGCACCACGGGTTGTTCTTCATGAAAATCTATGGATTTTTCTTTATGGTGGGAAACGTACCTTACAAAATGGATTGGTTGAGTACATTGTAAGAACCAATGATAGAAGTCAAATCAAGGTCTATTTTATAGATTCTTTTTATTCCATAGCCCCCTAGCATACGTATGTCTCATGTCTAAGACCTGTTGCCAATAGTGACAGACCAATAACAGCGAATGTATAGTAAAGGTTAGTCATCCCGTACTTAACCTTTCACACTGGCAAGTTTTGTTTCGCCACTTTTGAAATTGTTCAATTTTAGGTCTTGAAGCACGTTTACAGCCTCTTCTACATAGATGTCTCTGGCCAAATCTTTATGCCAGCGGTTTCGTTTCTCTCGAAGTACGGAGTCTTTCGTAAATAAATCGGTTTCATATTTCAAAGACTCAAATGTAAGCTTGGAATCGTACTCACTTAAACTCTTAAAGTAATTCGATCTGCTCTTGGCCTTCTCTTCATCAACTTTGTAGTCTTCGTAGTTTAAAGATACCTTCGTCTCATTCTGCTGTTCTTTGAGCCATTGCGCATTTTCTTCGATCAGCTTGATTTGTAGATTGTTCTCCATGCGTTTTTTACTATTTGCAATGGTAGCCTCAAAATCAATATAACCGTTCCAAACTTCATAATCAGCAGGGGTAATCTTGTCCCAACCTAGAGGGTTCTGTTGATCACGTTCTCCCAAATCGATATAACTATACCTATCTGGCACGACAATATCACTTTTCACGCCTTCTAACTGGGTAGACCCTCCATTGATCCGATAGAATTTCTGGGTCGTCAATTTAATAGCTCCCAGATTACCATGTTCGTTGCTACGAACAATATTGTCTAAGGGAATTACATTTTGTACGGTTCCTTTACCAAAAGTCTGTTTACTGCCAATAACAATGGCCCTTTTGTAGTCTTGCATTGCAGCTGCCAAAATTTCAGATGCAGAGGCAGACAGTTCGTTCACCAGAATTACCAAAGGTCCCTCCCATTGAATACGCTCATCTTTATCTTCATGTACTTCCTTACGTTTTCCTGAAGACCTGACCTGTACGATTGGGCCGTCTTTTATAAACAACCCTGCCATTTCCACGACCGTTTTCAAGGAGCCGCCACCGTTATCGCGCAAGTCTAAAATCAGTCCTTCAATGCTTTCTTCCTTCAAACGCTCAACCTCTTTTGCAACATCTGTGGCCGCATTGCGTTCTGAATAATCCTCAAAATCCACATAAAACTTGGGGAGGTTGATAATTCCGTATTTATGTTCCCCTTTTTTTACCGTAGCGGATTTTGCGTACGATTCTTCCAACATCACCACATCGCGTGTTATCGAGACCTCTTCAATGGTTCCATCAACCCGACGTACCGTTAGGTCTACAACGGTACCCTTGGGACCTTTGATTAACTTGATGGCATCATCAAGTCGCATTCCGACAATATCAATCGGTTCTTCGCCATCTTGCCCTACCTTCAATATTTCATCGCCGACTTCAAGACTTTGGTCTCGCCAAATAGGTCCTCCAGATATAATCTCCACTATTCTTGCGCCTTCAGGTTTTTTCTGTAATCTGGCGCCAATACCTTCAAACTTACCAGACATACTGATATCAAATTTATCTTTATCATCAGGGGCAAAATAAAACGTATGGGGATCGAATTCATCGACAATGGTGTTGATGTACTGTACAAACCAATCTTTACGCTCTAAATCGTGCACAAAGTCAAAAAACTCATCCAATGTCTTTTTGGTGGTCTCACGTGATGCAACCTCTACTTCAGCAATAGTGACATCGCCTATTTTTTGATGGTTTGTAAGGTTGATGGGCTGAGGTCTCACACCTGCACTTGCCATATCGGCAGGCTTACCGTCAGGGCTGTTTTTTGTATATCCGGCAGTTTCTTGGACAATGTCGGTTATCTTATTGTCATACACCCCAAGTGTGTTGTATTTCAACTGCTTTCTCCAGCGTTCTTTCAATTGCTTTTTGTTGGCCGCAAAAGGCTCTTCACGATAGTCAATGTTGATACTTTCATTCACTGTATAGTCAAAGGGGCTGTCCAAGATTTCCTTGTATATCTCTTCAGCTTCTGCCATACGTTTGATCAAACGATGGTATACCAAGTTAAAAAATGTGATTTCGGTATTCTTGATCTGATCGTCAATTTGAAACCTATATTTTTCAAATTCCTTGACATCACTCTCCAAAAAGTACCTTTTGGTGGGATCGATCACGTCAATGAAATCGTCAAAAATATTGGAAGAAAAACTATCGTTGATATCTTTCGGCTCATAGTGCCCCTTTTCGAGCACATAGGTAATCAAGTCCAACAAAAGTTTATCCTTATCATTGGTCTCGAACGACTTGTTCGTAAAACTGCACGAGGCTACCGCAACAAGAATTACCAATAAGGCCAAGGTGAAATTCTTTTTCATAAAAAATAATTTTTTGGGAGCGCTGTTGGGTTGCTTTTCAGCAAACTTCATTGCATCACGCTTCATTTAAATCATTATGGATTCCCTAAGATACTGAAAAAACCATGCCAGCATCTGGTTTCGCGTTTAATTTTTTGTTAAACGCCAGAAACACCATATCCTTATGAAAAACGTATTTTTACCACATTAATTATGTGCTATGGACAAACCCCTTATTCTGCTCACCAATGATGATGGTATTACAGCTCCAGGTCTCAGAGCATTGATTCAATATATGAAGGAAATTGGTGAGGTCATCGTGGTCGCCCCAGACAGTCCACAATCTGGAATGGGCCATGCCATTACCATCGACAACACGCTTTACTCAAAAAAAGTGGTCATCGACACCGAAAAGGGAGCACCAAGTGAATATAGCTGTAGTGGCACCCCAGCTGATTGTGTAAAACTGGCGTTACAGGAAATTTTAGCCAAAAGACCCGATATCTGTGTAAGCGGCATCAACCATGGTTCGAATTCGTCTATAAATGTCATCTATTCAGGTACCATGAGTGCCGCGATTGAAGCTGGAATCGAGGGCATACCCGCCATCGGATTTTCATTGTGTGACTATTCATGGGAAGCAGATTTTAAACCTGCCGGTAGATTGATCAAAAAAATAGTCCGCGAAGCATTGCAACATGGCATTCCCAAAGGGATCGTGTTAAACGTCAACATTCCAAAGACCAAGGGTGAACAGCCCAAGGGCATAAAGGTATGCCGCCAGGCCCGAGCGAATTGGAAAGAACAATTTGATAGACGAACCAGTCCGACCGGAAAAGAATACTATTGGCTGAGTGGGGAGTTTGAGCTAATGGACAAAGGGGAAGATACTGACGAACATGCATTGTCAAACGGTTTTGTTTCCATAGTGCCCACCCAATTTGACCTAACGGCCCACCATGCCATTCAGCATATCAACAACTGGAATCTACATGGATAGGAAAGAAATTTTTATAGGGTTCGTCGTCGGCATCATCGCCAATAGTTTTGGTACCATGCTCTATATTGTATTGTTTTCTGATCTAGGCATCGTCGAAACCTACCATGCCGCAGTTGCCCAAGACCACATCGGGAGCTTGCTAGCCTTGGGTGCCATCTTAAATTTGGTGGCCTTTTTTGGTTTTCTCCGTTTAAAACGTGATTATCGGGCACGAGGGGTTATGATGGCAACCTTGCTGACCGCGATGGTCATTTTGTACTACAAAATATTCTAGTATGAGGTACTACATTATTGCGGGTGAAGCATCGGGAGACTTACACGGGTCTAACCTCATCAAGGCACTATTTAAGAAGGATCCAAAAGCAAACATACGTTGCTGGGGAGGCAATTTGATGAAAGAAGCTGGCGGTAATCTGGCCAAGCATTACAAAGAAATGGCATTTATGGGCTTTTTAGAAGTGCTCAAAAACCTTCCTGCTATTTTTAAAAACTTCAGTTTCTGCAAGAAAGACATTGCAGCATTCCGGCCTGATGTACTGATCTTTATCGACTTTTCAGGTTTTAACCTGCGTATTGCCCATTGGGCCAAGGCAAAAGGGCTTAAAACCAACTATTACATATCGCCTCAAATTTGGGCCTCACGTGAAAACAGAATTACAAATATCAAGCGTGACATCGACAAAATGTATGTCATACTTCCCTTTGAAAAAGACTTTTATGAAAAAAAACATGGCTATCCTGTCCATTTTGTGGGCCACCCCTTAATCGATGCCATTGCCAACAAAGAACTGTTGGATGAGAAAACCTTTAGGGCAGACAATGGCCTGGATTACAAAAAACCCATAATTGCCCTTTTGCCAGGTAGTCGAAAGCAAGAAGTGCAAAAAATGCTTTCTGTTATGTTATCACTGGTCGATGATTTTGAGAGTTACCAATTTGTAATTGCGGGTGCACCGAGCCTGACCGATACGTTTTACCGTTCGTTTTTGACCGAAAACGTTGCTTATGTGTCCAATCAAACCTATTCATTGTTAAAACACTCCCACGCAGCACTGGTCACGAGTGGCACAGCCACCCTTGAAACGGCACTATTTAAGGTGCCACAGGTAGTCTGTTACAAAGGCAACTGGATCTCATACCAAATCGCAAAGCGCATCATCACCTTGGATTTCATCTCTTTGGTCAACCTGATCATGGATAAAGAGGTGGTCAAGGAATTGATACAACATGACCTTACCAAAGCCAACCTCAAAGTAGAGCTCCAAAAAATCATGGATGGCCCAACCAGAAAACAAATACTGGCTGACTATGATAGCCTTGAAAAAAAATTGGGTGGGAAAGGAGCCAGTGAAAAAGCTGCTGCTTTAATCGTTGAAAATGCGTAATTTTAATCACCAAGAAGAAATTTTTCTTGGATGTCACAAAAAATCAGCTGTCTTTTTCTCTTTCTCTTGTTGGCGAGTTCATGTGTAGTGAAAAAAAAGACCACATATAGCAAAACCAGAACAGTCTCGGTCAAAGCAAACGAAGAAACCACAGCCCCAAAAAAAAATCCAAAAAAGAAAACGCGAAAGAATACCAAGGCAGATGCTGTAATCACTACTGCTTTGACGTATTCGGGAGTACGCTACAGCTATGGGGGCACTACAAGAAAAGGAATGGACTGTTCTGGGCTACTGTACGTATCTTTCAAACAAAATGATATCCCTTTTCCAAGAGTATCCCATGAAATGGCCAATGAGGGAAGGAAAATACCGGTCAAAAATGTGCAAAAGGGCGATTTACTCTTTTTTAAGACCAGTAAAAAAGGCAAACGGGTCAATCATGTTGGGCTAGTGGTCGATGTTGTCGGAAATGATATCAAGTTTATCCATTCCACAACGTCTAGGGGGGTTATAGTATCTTCCCTTCGAGAAGGTTTTTGGAACCATTCCTTCGTCAAGGCTACCCGAATTTTGTAATGCATCTTTTCAAGTTTATCTCCGTTAAACTCACAATAGCCCTAATTTTGGGCATTGTTATCGGCTTCTACGCCCAAATCGGCCTTTCATATCCTTTTCTTGTACTGTTTTTTCTCTTATTGGCCATTGCCATGGGCCTACAAAAAAGAAATGGCCTTCCATTTTTTGAAGGGCTAGCTGTATTGACCACAGTGGCACTGGGTATCTTTGTCGTTACACTATCACAGTCCAAATACCTTTCCTCACACTATACCAAACAGCAATCAACTGAAAATGCGACTTGGGAACTTAAAGTTACGGCCATTGTAAAACCTACGACATATTACCGACGCTATCTCGTCAAGGCCATGAGCATTGACCACCAAAAAGTAACGGGAACCTTGTTGCTGAACAGCCCTTTGGATATCGAAAACCTGCAAATTGATGATGAACTTGTAGTAGTGGGCACTATCAGCAGTATTGCCGCTCCTCGTAACCCACACCAATTCAATTACAAAAGCCATCTGGAAAAGAAAGGCATCTATCACCAAATTCACACCCATACCGGAAGGTACTTGAAAGCACCGCAACCCGCTATGACTGTTTTTGGCATTGCGCAACAGTATCGACAACAACTTATAGAAAAATTACAGAAAGAAAGCTTTGGCAAAAATGAACTTTCCATCATCCAGGCACTGCTTTTAGGGCAACGGAACGATATCTCAGCGGAAACTTATACCAACTACAAAGATGCGGGTGCTGTTCATATTTTGGCTATTTCAGGTTTACATATCGGTATCTTTTTACTTTTGCTCCAATTTTTTCTGAAACCGATGGAACGCATTCGATATGGAAAGCCCCTAAAGTTAGTTCTCATCGTTGCCCTATTGTGGGCATTTGCTTTTTTATCAGGACTTTCGCCTTCAGTGGTCCGTGCAGTGACCATGTTCTCGTTTTTGGCCTATGCCCTTCATTTAAATCGCCCGACCAATACCTTTAACACCATTGCCCTTTCGATGTTCTTTATTTTACTGGTAAATCCCCTGTTTTTGTTTCAGGTGGGTTTTCAAATGAGTTATGCTGCGGTCTTTTCAATTGTTTGGCTTCATCCTAAACTACAACGGTTTTGGTATCCTGATCATCGGTTGGCACGAAAAATATGGCAACTGTTTTCGGTCAGTATTGCCGCCCAACTGGGAGTGTTGCCCATAAGCTTATTTTATTTTCATCAATTTCCGGCCCTATTTTTTATTTCAAACCTACTGATAGTTCCCTTTTTGGGAATTTTATTGGGGTTCGGGATTTTAGTCCTTTTACTTACTTCGTTCGGTATACTCCCAAAATTCCTGGCCTTAACCTATAATTTCATGATAGGTGCCATGAACACCGTTGTTGAGTGGGTCGCCCAGCAAGAATCTTTTGTATTCAGGGACATTTCTTTTGATGGCGTACAATTGACCATTGCCTATTTTTTGATCATTGCATTGGTGCATGCCTGTTCACGACCCAACTTTAGAAACATTGCATTTACCATGGCAGGAGTGATTACCCTTCAAAGCTGGGCACTGTACCAGCAAGTGCAACTACGGAAAAATGAAACTGTAGTTGTAGCCCATCAAACGGCCAATTCCATATTGATACATCAAAAGGGCAACCATTTACAGGTATACAGCACAAAAGAAAACAAGGCTGACCAAATCATCAGCGATTATAAAATAGCGGAACGGATTGTTACCATAGCCCATTCACCACTCCAAAACAGCTATGTTTTCAATGGCAAAACACTGTTTGTAATGGACAGTACAAAAGTCTATCCCCCCAAAGTGGATTATTTGCTGTTGACCCAATCACCCAAAATCAATTTATCAAGGCTTTTAGACCGTATTGCACCCGATCTGATCATCGCTGATGGAAGCAATTATAGCAGTACTGTACGTCTATGGAAAGAGACTTGCTTAAACAAGAAAATTGCTTTTCATGCCACTGCAGAAAAGGGTGCTTTTTGTTTCGAAAATATTGAATGATCAATGTACATTGCCCATCAAACGTTTCATCAAAGGGGCAAAGATGATGACTGCTGCTCCGGCTACCAACGCATAGAGGGCAATCAATCGAAAGCCATCTAAATAGACATTGAGCGTGTCAAGCCCCCCAATATTGCTATCGGTACTTTCAATGGCCAACTGTTTTGAAATAAAGCCCACTATTTGAAAAGCAAAGGCTGACGACAAAAACCAAACACCCATCATAAAGGCCACAATGCGCTTTGGTGAAAGATCGGTAATTTTGGATAGCCCTACCGGAGACATAAACAATTCACCTACCGATAAAATAAAATACAGCCACAAAAGATAAGAGAAAGGTACCATGCCATTTTCATCGGCTGCTGCACCACTCAATGAAACGATATAAAAGCTTAAACCAGCCAAAACCAATCCCATTCCAAATTTATAGGGTGTTCTCGGATTCTGCTTCTTCTTGGCCAACCAGGTCCACATAATCGATATGGGTATGGATAAGATTACAATGAACATAGAGTTCAAGGCATTGGTCTGACTTGCATTGATTAGGGAAAGGTTCACATTTCGGGCGGCAAACAAGGTAATTACACTGCCATGCAGTTCATGAAACCCCCAGAAAATGGTCATAAAAAAAGTAATGAGCAGGGCCATAAATAGCTTTTTACGCTCATCAAGGGTCGATTTGAACATAATATAGGCCATGTACCCCAATACAGAAAAACCAATAATGTAAAACAACAGATTTACAATATTGGTGTCTTCCAAGACCGTACCGTCAGCCCCTAAAGACTTGTAAGAATAGAGCAAATAGGCAATCAAGGGTGCTGAGAAAAAGGCCAATATACGTACCAACTGATGTTGCGGAATACCCAGTACCCTTTTCTGATAGGCTTCAATACTGGGTGGCCTGCCCCCGTCTCCAAAAACATTCTTTTTAATACCACTCCAGAAAAATAGTAATCCTGTAAGCATTCCGATACCGGCCAAACCAAAACCATAGTGCCAGCCATACGTTTGCCCCAACCAACCGCAAAGTAGGGGCGAAATGAAGCCGCCGATGTTAATTCCCATATAGAAGATGGTAAATCCAGAATCCTTTCTTGAATCTCCATCTTTATACAATGTTCCTACAAAAGTGGAAATGTTGGGCTTAAAAAAACCATTGCCCACAATGATAAAAGCAAGAGCCAGAAAGAAGGCCGTATTATGCTCGATAGCCAGCACAAAGTGCCCTAAAGCCATCAAAATACCTCCTAAAAAAATAGAGCTGCGCATGCCCAATATCGTATCTGAGATGCGCCCACCAATTACTGTTGAAGCATATACCAAAGAACCATATGACGCATATACGGCCGCAGCTGCATAATCCCGGTTTGATAAGGCCTCAAAAATGACATTGACCATATAAAGCGTCAATAGGGCACGCATACCATAGAAGCTGAAACGCTCCCATAATTCTGCAAAAAAGAGGTAGAACAGTCCTTGAGGGTGTCCGAACAATTGTTTTCCTTCCACGGATTTTGCTACTTCTGACATACAATTGGATAGTTTGGTTATAGGTTTTCCTTTATGAAATTCGTCATCTTGGTATAGAGGTGCAATCGGGTATTGCCTCCGTAGATACCATGGTTTCGATCGGGATAAATGGCCCAATCAAACTGTTTGTTGGCTTGGATCAATGCCCCTATCATTCGCATTGAATTCTGCACGTGTACATTATCATCACCTGAACCATGTACCAAAAGATATTTTCCCTTTAGCAATTCGGGATAATTGAAGGGTGATTCATTATCATACCCTTCGGGATTCTCTTGTGGGGTACGCATAAACCGCTCGGTGTAAATGGTATCATAAAAACGCCAACTGGTGACCGGTGCCACTGCAATGGCCATTTCGAATACATCATTGCCCTTGAGCAAACAATTGGTACTCATATGGCCCCCGAAGCTCCATCCCCAGATTCCGGTTCTGTTTTCATCGATATAAGGCAGTTCGCTCAATTTTCGTGCTGCTGCAATCTGGTCTTCTGTCTCGTACTTGACCAAGTTCAAATAGGTGGTTTTTTTGAAATCGCGCCCTTTAAACCCTGTGCCACGGCCATCGACGCAAGCTATGATATACCCTTCCGATGCCAATAGTTGGTGCCAATAATCGTTGCCTCCGAACCAACGGTTGGCCACCTGTTGCGAACCTGGCCCACTGTATTGAAACATCAGAAGTGGGTATTTTTTTGTTTCATCAAAATCAACCGGCTTTACCATCCACATGTTCAATTCGTTACCATTTATTGCGATTGTCGAAAACTCTTTCGGACTTAATTCATAGCCTTCTATCTTACGGTCTAAAACTGCATTGTCTTTGATGTTTTTTAGCTTTTTTCCGTCATAGGCCTTGTGCAAGGTGAACTCATAAGGCTTGACGGCACTTGAAAACGTATTGATAAAGTAACTATAATCAGCACTGAAGGCAGCCGCATTGGTGCCTGTTTTCTGGGTCAACCGCTTTTTGTGCTTTCCACTGCTGTCAATGCTGTATACATCACGGTTCGTAGATCCGTTTTCTACAGATTGGTAGTAGATTTTATCCTCATTTTGGTCATACCCGTAATAATCGGTCACCTCCCACTCGCCCTGTGTAATCTGGTGCATTAATTCGCCGTCTTCATTGTAGAGGTAAATGTGGTTATAACCGTCTTTTTCACTCGTCCATATAAAGCTATCATCAGCCAAGAAAGTCAGGTTGTCGGTAATATCGACATAGGCTGCATCTTTCTCCTCCAATAAGAGTGACACCTCATTATTGACGGCATTGACCGAATGCAATTTCAAATGGTTTTGATGGCGGTTAATGGTCTGTACACTCAAGTGGTCTGGGTTGTTCATCCACTTGATTCTTGGTATGTAGTAGGATTCCCCCAAATCGACCTTTGAAATTTGTTCTGCGACCAAATCATACATATGAAGCGACACCTTTGCATTTTCTTCACCTGCTTTTGGGTATTTGAACTCGTATTGAAAGGGATACAGATCAGAGCCGTAGACATCCATCGAAAAGTGGGGTACATTGGTCTCATCAAACCGTAGAAAGGCAATCTTTTTGCCATTACTGTTCCATGCAAAGGCCCTAACAAAGGCAAATTCCTCTTCATAGACCCAATCAGTGACCCCATTGATGATCATGCCCCTACTACCATCAATGGTAACCTGCTTTGTGGTGCCCATCGCAACATCAAATGTGTAGATGTTATTGTCAAAGACATAGGCCACCATTGATCCATCAGGTGAAAGAGAGGGTTCTTGAATTTTGTAATCGGCAATTTTTGTCAATTTTTTTGAGGCAATATCATACACATAATACACCCCAAGCCTAGATCGCCTAAAAATAGGTTCCATTTCAGTAGCCAGAAGTATTTTCGACTCATCATCGCTGAATGTATAGGAGCTGAAATAGGGAACAGCATCTGAGGATGAAACAATGGTTTCTACTTTTGTAAGGGTTTCGTAATCATATTTATCAATACTGCTGGCCCTTGGGTTTCGGGCAAAATTCAAAACAGTATATTGTTTGCCATTCTGCATTGAACGCAACACATCCATTCGTTCGGTTCGAAAGGCACCACCCCAAATGTCTTCGAGGGTAATCTTTTTCTTTTGCGCAGTGGTTAAGGTTAAAGATCCGATTAGAAATACCAGAAGAAATGACAGTTTTCCCATTTGAGGCAAAAATTGATTAAAAACTTTCAAGTTTACTAATAATTTAGCGAATAGTAAACTTTAGGTTTGTAATTGTACCACAATATCAAGACAGTACCGTCATAGGTTAAAAAATCCATTTTCTTAATCGTTATATTTGAATTCACTTGTAATTATCATGAACACGCCCATTGAAGGATTTTCAAAACTTACCAAAGAAGAAAAAATCAACTGGCTTGCACACCATTGTACTGATAACCCCGAAAAGACCAAGACCCTCTTAAAGCAGTATTGGAACAGTGACAATACCGTTCAAAAAATTCATGACGAATTTATAGAAAACACACTGTCAAACTATTATTTGCCATTTGCCGTAGCCCCCAATTTCTTGGTCAATGGCTCACTTTATGCCATTCCTATGGCCATCGAAGAAAGCTCTGTTGTCGCAGCAGCAAGCAAATCAGCAAAATTTTGGCTGGACCGGGGCGGGTTTCAAACCGAGGTGCTGGGAACTGAAAAAGTGGGGCAAGTGCACTTCATTTTTAAAGGTGACAAAGAAAAACTTGGACTGTTCTTTACAAAGGTCAAGCCTAAATTGCTTGAAAGCACAAAACATATTACCCAAAACATGGAAAAACGTGGCGGGGGCATTACCAATATTGATATAAGGGACTTATCACACCAAATCGAAAATTATTACCAACTGCACTGCACTTTTGAGACCTTGGATGCCATGGGAGCAAATTTTATCAATTCGTGCTTAGAACAGTTGGCCAAAACATTGGTCAGTGAGGCAAGGCAATATCCGTTTTTTCACCAGAAGGGAGAAGAACTTGAAGTGGTGATGAGCATTTTGAGCAACTATGTGCCCCATTGTGCAGTAAAGGCCGAAGTAAGCTGCCCCGTGGAAGAATTGGATGAAGATGGTATTTCGTCAGAAACATTTGCCCGAAAATTTGTTCAGGCCATAGCTATTGCCAAAGCCGAACCTTATCGTGCAGTCACCCATAATAAAGGTATCATGAACGGAATAGATGCCGTGGTCCTCGCCACTGGAAATGACTTTAGGGCCATAGAAGCCGGAGTACATGCCTATGCATCAAAAAACGGGTCCTACTCCAGCTTGACCCATGCCCAAATTGACAATGGTATCTTTAGGTTCTGGATTGAAATTCCCCTAGCTTTAGGTACTGTCGGTGGACTGACCTCACTACACCCATTAGTAGGTGTGGCACTTGACATATTGCAAAATCCCTCTGCTGAAGAGCTGATGCAAATCGTTGCAGTAGCCGGACTGGCACAAAATTTTGCCGCCGTCCGATCATTGATTACCACAGGCATACAAAAAGGGCATATGAAAATGCATCTATTGAACATGCTCAATCAAGTGGGTGCCACCGAAAAGGAGAAAGCACAATTGGTCCATTATTTCAAAGATCAAGTGGTTACCCATGCCTCGGTCAAATCGGCACTACAAAAGATCCAACAACAAGAATGACCAGACGGTTTTATAGCAACGGTAAATTATTGCTTGCTGGGGAATATGTCATTTTGGACGGTGCCCTTGGATTGGCCGTGCCTACAAAATTTGGGCAGTCTTTACAAGCAAGTTCAATACATTCGCCCCAACTGCGATGGACAAGTTTGGACGAAAAAGGGGAAATTTGGTTTGAAAGTTCCTTTACGCTAGAGCATTATGAACCTATCGAATCTAGTGACCGTGAAACCGCGGACACACTGTCAAGAATACTTTGTGCCGCAAAAAAAGGGAACCCAAGGTTTTTAGAAACTGGGCATCAGGTGGAAACACGTTTGGGCTTTTCAAGAAATTGGGGATTGGGTTCTTCTTCGACATTGATCAACAACATAGCCCAATGGGCAGAAATTGATGCCCACGAACTCTTATGGAACTCCTTTTCAGGAAGTGGCTATGATATTTCATGTGCACAACATAGCCATCCCATTTTCTATCAATTGAAAAAAAGAGCTCCAATCGTGGCGAAAGCTACGTTCGATCCCACATTC
>JBCDBD010000015.1:0-67977 GCA_039184335.1 Bacteroidota bacterium
ATGGACAGCTTCCGTTCCCTGCTCAACAGGTTCGATACCACCACCGAAAGCTGGAAAGGATTCAACTACTTGGCATTCATGGTCATTGCCCTAAAAAAGTTTATGAAAAAGAAAAATGAAAAAGTTTAAATCATTTCAATCGTAAAATACCAATTATAATTCAAATATATTTCCACATTGTCCCAATCGGTGGGGCGGTAATAAGATTATCTCCAGAAAAAGACCAATGAAAACAAGTAAGGGTGCCAAAAATTTCAATCCAGAACAGACTAGGGTAATCGACCAATGCGTTGATGTATTGAAAAAAGATGGACTTATGTTGTATCTTACAGATACTGTCTGGTGCATCGGCTGTGACGCCACAAATCCAAAAGCGGTAAATGGAGCATATCATCTCAAAAAAAGAAGTGATAGAGCACTGACATGTTTGGTTGCCGACCAAGCGATGCTCGAAAGACATGTAGAAAAAGTTCCAGATGCTGCTTATGATATCATCGATTTCGCCACCAAACCAATAACCATCATCTATGACAGCCCAAAAGACATTGCCAAAAACCTTATAACCAACAACACTTTGGCCATTAGGGTAGCTTCAGATACGTTTTGCCGGTACCTCATCAATACATTTAAAAAACCTATTGTGGCAACCCCTGCCAATAGTTATGGAAGCACAGTACCACGGCTGTTATCTGACATCACTCCAGAAATTTTAAAAGGAGTGGACTATGTGGTAAATTTGCAGGAAAAAGAACCGAAGAATACGCCTCCCCCATCCATCATCAAATTGGGCAATGATGGTACGGTAAAGGTAATCAGGGAATAAGAACAATGTTGCAAAACCACAGGCAGGCACTTCAAAATAACATCTTTAAGACCATTGGGCAATGCGCAGATGAACTGCAAATGGATTGCTATGTCATTGGGGGGTATGTACGCGACTATCTTCTAAAAAGAAATAATCGAAAGGATATCGATATTGTCGCCGTTGGCAGTGGAATCACCCTTGCCAAAAAAGTGGCCTCGATATTAAAGGGAAAACCAGAAGTCACCGTATTTAAGAATTTCGGTACTGCCATGATAAAACACTCGGGGATGGAACTCGAATTTGTAGGAGCCCGAAAAGAGAGTTACCAAAGAAACAGTAGAAAACCCATTGTTGAGAATGGTACATTGCAAGATGACCAAAACCGAAGGGATTTTACCATCAATGCCCTTGCGCTTTCGTTGAACCAAGACCGTTTTGGATTGCTTTTGGACCCCTTCAATGGTCTGGTCGATTTAGCAAACCGTATTATAAAAACCCCGTTAACGCCAAATGTCACCTACTCAGATGACCCTTTGCGCATGATGCGGGCCATCCGTTTTGCAACGCAATTGGACTTTACCATTGAACTCAGGTCATTACAGGCCATCACAGAAAACAAAGACCGTATCAAGATAGTATCAAAGGAAAGGATTGTCGATGAACTTCATAAGATACTGCTGAGTCCGACCCCTTCAATAGGCTTGGCATTGCTGCATGAAACAGGCTTGCTTCCCATTGTCCTTCCTGAGCTTTCTGCTTTAAAGGGGATTGAAGAAATCGAAGGTCAGCGGCATAAAGATAATTTTTGGCATACACTCGAAGTCGTCGATAACATCGCAAAAAACACGGATAACCTTTGGCTACGATGGGCCGCCCTACTACACGATATTGGCAAGGCTCCCACAAAGCGTTTTGACAAAAAAATTGGATGGACTTTTCATGCACACGAATTTGTAGGTTCAAAAATGGTCTATAGACTTTTTAAAAGGCTGCGAATGCCTTTGAATGATAAAATGAAGTTTGTCCAAAAAATGGTTTTGATGAGTTCGAGACCTATCATACTTTCTGAAGACCACGTAACAGACGCTGCGGTAAGACGTTTAGTTTTTGATGCCGGCAATTTCGTCAACGATTTAATGACCCTCTGCGAAGCGGATATCACTACCAAAAACCCTAGAAAACAACGTAGGTACAAAGAAAATTTCAAACTTGTTAGGCAAAAGATCGTTGAAGTCGAAGAGCGTGACCGTATTCGAAATTTTCAGCCACCCATTTCAGGCGAAGAAATCATGAAGGTCTTTAATTTAGAGCCTTCCAAAAAAATTGGTATCATTAAAGAGGCCATCAAAGAAGCCATACTTGAAGGTGAAATTCCGAATGAATATGACGCTGCCTATGAGTACATGCTCCAAAAAGGAAAAAAAATAGGGTTAAAACCAGTATCAACATGAAAAAGTTTGGGCGATTGGCCAAAATATCCTTGATACTTGTCTATTTGGTCATTGCTGCCGGTGCTGTGGTACGTATGACAGGCAGTGGTATGGGGTGCCCAGATTGGCCCAAGTGTTTCGGGTATTACATTCCTCCAACTGATGCGCAGACATTGCAATGGCAGGCCCAAAGAACATTTGAAAAAGGTCAGGTAATCATCATAAATGAAAGCCTGAAGATTGCCAAATCTGATTTTAAGACAGGCCTTGCATACAACGAAACAAATTGGGAAAGTTATACGAAACACGATTATGCGATGTTCAATGTATGGCATACATGGATTGAATACATCAATCGCCTGTTAGGGGCTTTGGCAGGTTTGTCTACCTTATTGCTTGCTTTTTTTTCATTACGGTTTTGGAGGTCGGGCAAAAGAACGGTAATCTTCTCGTGGTTGGTCGTATTGGGCATGGGTTTTCAGGCTTGGTTAGGGGCCACGGTCGTCCATTCGGTTTTAGAGCCCTTTAAGATAACAGTACATATGATCATGGCCCTTGTCATTGTCGCCATGCTTCTTTATGTAATAGCTACAGTTGGGCCAGTCAAGGGTGAACCATTGCCTAAGCCTACAATGGCATACCTCTTGGTCGGAGCATTGTTTTTGACCTTGGTACAAGTAATTTTGGGCACCCAAGTACGTCAATTTGTGGATGGCCAAATCGATGTTATGGGAGAAAACACACAAAATTTATGGCTACAACGACCAACAGTACAATTTTACATACACCGTTCATTTTCAATACTTGTTTTAGCCATCAATACCTATCTGTGGTGGACGTTCAGAAAACATAACTTTACTATGGGCATGATGAATTGGGTCATGCTGCTGATTTTTTTGGAAATACTTACCGGAATGGCCATGTATTATTTTGATTTTCCATTCTCAAGCCAACCATTACATCTTGTATTGGCCAGTTTGTTGTTCGGTGCACAGTTCTATTTGGCAATACAGGTATTAAATTCAAGAAGAATTATCAAATCTTCGTAAATTTGACCCCACTGAATGTTTAGTCAATGATTTATAAAATCAGAATCATACTTGATGCCGAAGAAGATATTTTTAGGGATATCGAAATTGAGGAAAACGATACGCTTGAAGAATTCCATAATGCAATTACCCAAGCCTTTGGATTTATAGGCAATGAAATGGCTTCATTTTACACCTGCGACCCTGAATGGAACCAAGATGAGGAAATTGCCCTTTTTGACATGGGCGAAACCAGTTCAAACGTTCGGTTGATGAACGAGACCCTTTTAAAGGATGTGCTCACCGAAAAAGATCCAAAACTAATCTACATCTATGATTTTTTCAGTATGTGGACCTTTTTTATAGAGCTTGCTGACATTGTCGGCAAAGAAGACGGAAGGGCTTACCCAAATGTGCTGTTCAGCTTTGGGGAACTGCCAGACGCTCCCCCAGAAAAAAAATTCGAATCAACACCTGCTTTGGATTTTGATGATACCTTTGAGCGCTATGAAGACATGGACTTCGATGAAAACTGGAACTGAACTTACGGTTTCCATAGCCCCAAAATTGCTTACAATTTAAATCTTTGATACTGATATGCTCAACTTATACCCTGCACAAATCGAAACCATTTCATTGCACCGCGTAGGCAATAAGAGTAAAAACGAAGTTGTTTTTCTTTCAGCGGAACCATTCACCTTGAATGATGAAATGGCCGGGCTTTTAAAAGAATATTTTTTTAAGCCTTTTCGTGAAAAAGAAGAAAATTATTTTCGATTTACCCATGATGTTGATTTAGAGTTCAACGAAATCTATAAAATCATTGCGGAACTGTTCCAAGACAGCTCTAAATTGCACCAATTGTCCAAACAGATGGTCACCCATCTTTTTGAACAGTCCAACCACCCCCATATCAAAAGTGGGGAAGTCTACATGGCATATTTGACCGATATCATCATTGACAATGAAAAAACAGACGCAGTCGGTATTTTCAAAAGTGAATTGAAACACGATTTTCTACAGTTTGAGGAAAAAAAACAAAATCTTGAAATCGTAATACAACAGGGAATCAACACCAACAAATTGGATAAGGGGTGTCTGGTCTTCAATACCGACAAAGAAAATGGCTTTAAAGTGCTCTCGGTCGATAGCAATCGTTACGACACCAAATACTGGCTAGAAAATTTTTTAGGTCTGCAGCCCCTTACCGATGAAAATTTCTATACCAAAAATTACTTGAAATTCTGTCAAAACTTTGCAAAAGACGTGGTATTGCCGGCTGAGGACAAACAACAAGAGGTGCTCTTCATGAACCGTGCGGTCAACCATTTTGCAAAAAATGATGCATTTGAAGAGAGTCACTTCTTGAACGAGGTCATGGACAACCCCGAGCTTATCCCTGAATTCAAGCACTACAAAGTAGAGAAAGGACCCAAGTACAGCATTGAGGATGTATCGAACTTTGATATCGCCAATAAAGCCGTCTCAGATGCGCGAAAGAAAATCAAGAATGTCATCAACTTAGATACCAACATCCAGATCAAGATGGACTTTATCAATGCTGAATCAGCAGAAAAGTTCGTAGAAAAAGGGTGGGATGAAGAACGGCAGATGTACTATTATTTGGTCTATTTCAACAAAGAAGAAAAAAGGTAAGGTTAAAATTTCCGTTCAATGATCTCTTTGGTACTCACGTCTTGATAGTTGCGCTTGACAAAATCCAATGCCAGATCCAAGATTTGCCCCATGGTCGAACATTTTTTGAAATTCATGTCCTTGGTAAGGTCGTATATCTGAAGCTTCAACTTATCGATATGTGCAGGCAGTGAAACTGCATCGGTCTTTGAAATGCTCACAAGACGGCGTATTCGATTACCTGAACTTATGATTCGCTTGGCCACAATTGAGCGCTCCTCTATTTTGTATTGGTCCACTGAGTTTTTCTGTAATTTGGTACGTACCAGTTCGACCATTTGATAGTTTTCTTTAAAAAACTGAGGGCGATAGACCTTTAGATTTCCTTCAAAACACTGTTGATCAAAGTCGATGGCCCGAATGCGGTAGACCACATGATCAAAATCATGAACAGGTACAATCACATAATTGTACGCACGCATATCACCCAATAACCGAATCATGCAGCGTTCATTGAACTTTACAAATTCCTTGGCCAATTGTGACTTTTCAGATGCTGTGCATTTTGGAAGCATTTCCTTGATGAATACATCACCTGGGATACCTGCAATGTGCTCTTCGATCAAGGTGTCTTTATATACCAAAAAATTCAAGTTATACGGTGAGAGCATGTGCTCAAGTTCAAGGCCATAGACCCTTGAAGCATCGGTCTTCTTTACATAGAAATAAGTAAAGTTGTCATTCAGAATGTTTCGCACCTTTATCCGAAAAGGTTTTGAATTACCGAAAGTGCAATAGTCCACCGCATCAATGTTCAGGTATTCCAAGATACGCTCACTACCATCTGAATGTAAAATGGAATAGACCTTTTTAAGGCTCATATCAATTTCTTCGCGTTCAAAATCAGAATAGTAGACGCGTACCCATAGGGTATCTTCCCCATTGGCATCATACACCACAATCGAGCCTGAAAAACGGAGTAGGTCTTCATAAAAAATGGGAATTTCTATTTTTCGACTATACCGATGCAGGTATCCATCCAATTTTTTGTTGATAGGATAGGCGGGCTTCTTCTTTGACATCAACCTCTCGTCAGACATTCGCTGTATTCTTTTGTAACAAAAACGTAAAATCCTCGTCAAGTTACTATAAACAAACGTAAAAACGATTTCCTTTTGAAAACGATACTTACCGTTGACGGCCTTACTAAAAAATTCGGGCCTCTAACCGCCGTAAACGACCTTTCCTTTACTATAGAAAAAGGGAATGTTTATGGGATTTTAGGTCCCAATGGAAGCGGAAAATCGACCACTTTAGGCATTATCTTAAATGTGGCGAACCGAACTTCAGGCAACTTCAGTTGGTTTGATGGTACCACCTCTACCCACGAAGCCTTAAAAAAGGTAGGGGCCATTATAGAAAGGCCCAATTTCTATCCGTACATGACTGCGATCCAAAACCTGAAATTGGTCTGTAAGATAAAAGAGGTCGCCGAAGAAAAAATAAAGGAAAAATTGCAATTGGTCGGACTTTGGGAACGAAAAGACAGTAAGTTCAAAACCTATTCATTGGGAATGAAACAACGGTTGGCCATCGCCTCTGCCCTATTGAACGATCCCGAAATACTGATTTTGGATGAGCCTACCAATGGGCTCGACCCTCAGGGTATACACCAAATTCGCGAGATCATCAAAAAAATTGCAGGTGAGGGCACCACAATATTGCTGGCCTCACATTTATTGGACGAGGTTGAAAAGGTCTGTAGCCATGTGGTCATCTTACGAAAAGGAGTCAATTTATATGCTGGGCCAGTAGATGGGATGTTGGCAAGCCATGGTTTTTTTGAACTAAAGGCAGAAAATATGGACGCACTTCGCAAGTTGCTCGACAACAATATCAGTTTCGGAAAGATAGCAACCGAAAACGGCACCTTGACCGCCTACCTCAAAGAAGAGATGAATGCCGAAGAACTGAACAAAATGTTGTACGAAAAAGGGATTATACTTTCCCATTTGGTGAAACGAAAGGAAAGTTTGGAAGCTCAGTTCTTGACCTTAACCAAAAACGATTAATAAAAAAACGAATGGTACGCTTATTACAGATAGAATTCATCAAACTTTGGAACAATAGGGCAAGTAAGATTTTAATTACTTCTTATTTCATCCTACTCACTTCAATTGCCCTGGTTGCAGCCATAAAGTTTGACATAGGGCCCGTAAAATTCCACTTGGCTGAACAGGGAATCTTTAACTTTCCATACATATGGCACTTTAATACATTTATCACGGCCATATTCAAGTTGTTCTTGGCCATTGTAATCGTATCAATGATGGCTAACGAATACAGCAATAAGACCATTAAGCAAAACCTGATCGATGGCTTGAGCAAAAAAGAATTTGTCCTCTCAAAATTCTTGACGGTCATTTCATTTGCGTTGATTTCAACGGTGTTTGTCTTCGCAGTATCAATGATTTTGGGGCTGGTCTATTCTGATTATAATGAAATTGCCATCATTTTTTCAGATCTGGAATTTTTGTTGGCCTTTTTTATAAAGCTCGTCGGATTCTTTTCATTTTGCCTGTTTGCAGGCATCTTGGTCAAACGTTCTGCCTTTGCTTTGGGGTTTTTGATCCTATGGCAGATTTTTGAAGGCTTTGTGAGAGGCATGTTGCGCTGGAAGGTCTTGGATGGTGATGGTACTGATTCGGTCATGGGGTTTTTTCCGTTAAATTCAATGTTCAACCTCATCAAGGAACCATTCACCCGATTGGGGGCAGTACAGACAGTAGCTGGTCAGATTGGTGAGGAATTCGAACTGGACTATCATGTACATTGGTATGAAATGTTGATTGTTCTAGGTTGGACCGCAATTTTCATCTATTTATCCCATGCACTATTAAAAGAGCGTGACCTGTAGGGTATTCGCAGTTTGACCATAGCTGTATTGGGTCGACACCCGAGCTTATCCTGCGTACAACCCGAACGCCATTTCTTTTTAGTCCGGGCCTTTCGTATTTTTAACCAATGAAGTTTAAGGTAGTAGCTGAATTCAAGCCCACTGGTGACCAACCACAGGCAATACAACAACTCGTGTCGGCCATATATGCTGGTGAGGGCTACCAAACCCTGCTGGGTGTCACCGGTTCAGGAAAGACATTTACAGTGGCCAATGTCATCGAATCGGTACAACGACCCACCCTCGTACTTGCCCATAACAAAACACTTGCTGCACAGCTCTATTCAGAATTCAAACAGTTTTTTCCACAGAACGCTGTTGAATATTTTGTGTCTTATTACGACTATTACCAACCAGAGGCGTACATTCCCACCAGTGGCACTTACATAGAAAAAGACCTGTCCATTAATGAGGATATTGAAAAATTGAGGTTAAGTGCCACATCTTCACTGTTATCAGGACGAAGGGATGTATTGGTTGTGGCCTCTGTTTCATGCTTATATGGAATAGGCAATCCAGTGGAATTTCAAAAAAATGTCATCTCAATCCATAAAGACCAGGTCATTTCAAGGACCAAACTTTTAAAACAACTGGTGCAAAGCCTATATTCCCGAACCACTGCAGACTTTAGAAATGGAAACTTTCGGGTAAAGGGTGACGTAGTGGATGTGTTTCCCGGTTATGCCGACCATGCGTTCCGTATTCACTTTTTTGGGGATGAAATCGAAGAAATTGAGGCTTTGGATCCTTTTAACAATACGCTCATTGAGAGCTATGACCACCTTAACATCTATCCGGCCAATATGTTCGTCACCTCGCCCGATATTCTACAAAATGCCATTCACCAAATTCAGGATGACCTCGTAAGACAAGTGGATTATTTTAAGGAAATCGGACGTCCATTGGAAGCCAAACGCTTGGAAGAGCGCACCAATTTTGATCTGGAAATGATTCGTGAACTGGGCTATTGTTCAGGTATTGAAAAC
The DNA here is from genome assembly GCA_039184335.1 of Bacteroidota bacterium. Classification (GTDB taxonomy): domain Bacteria; phylum Bacteroidota; class Bacteroidia; order Flavobacteriales; family Flavobacteriaceae; genus JBCDBD01. The sequence goes on from JBCDBD010000015.1 coordinate 8,841, forward strand.
TATTCAAGGTACTTGGACGGAAGAGAACCCGGCACACGCCCCTTCTGCTTACTGGATTATTTTCCAGATGACTATCTCATGGTCATAGATGAAAGCCATGTGACCATTCCGCAAGTCCATGCCATGTACGGTGGTGACCGCTCAAGAAAGGAAAACTTGGTGGAATATGGATTCCGCCTTCCCGCTGCCATGGACAATCGCCCTCTAAAGTTCGAAGAGTTTGAGGCATTACAAAATCAAGTCGTTTATGTGAGTGCAACGCCGGCGGAATATGAACTGCAATTGACTGAGGGTGTCTATGTAGAACAGATTATACGCCCCACTGGATTATTAGATCCCGAAATAGAAGTGCGCCCAAGCAAGAACCAAATTGATGATTTGGTAGAAGAGATCCAAAAAAGGGTAGAACTGGATGAGCGTACATTGGTAACGACGCTTACCAAAAGAATGGCAGAGGAATTGGCCAAATACCTCAGTAGAATCAGTGTCCGTTGCCGCTATATCCACAGTGATGTGGATACATTGGAACGTGTTGAAATCATGCAAGACCTCAGAAAAGGGCTTTTTGACGTATTGATCGGGGTAAACCTTTTACGTGAAGGTCTTGACCTGCCCGAGGTATCGCTGGTTGCCATCATTGACGCTGATAAAGAAGGGTTCTTGCGCAGTAACCGCTCATTGATACAAACGGTAGGGCGTGCCGCCAGAAATTTGAATGGAAAAGCGATCATGTATGCCGACACCATAACAGAAAGCATGCAAAAAACTATTGATGAAACCAATTACCGACGAAAAAAACAAGCGGAATACAATACTGCACACAATATCACCCCCAAGGCTTTGAACAAAAGCTTGGATAATGCCCTGGCCAAAAACTCTGTTTCTACCTATCATTTTGAAAAACAAGAACTGCGAGCTGCCGAGCCAGAGCTCAAATATTTGACCCAAGACCAACGTGAAAAATTGATTCGGGAAAAACGAAAGGCCATGGAACAGGCTGCTAAGGAACTCAACTTCATGGAAGCTGCCAAACTAAGGGATGAAATTAAGGTACTCCAAGACCAGAACTAAAAAAGCGTTCCCAGAAACGGGAACGCTTTCTTCAACTAACCAACTAAACCAACCATCATGAAACACCAAAGTTGGTGCCTTGATCTTTTACGCTATTTCAATCAACCGTTTGGGCTTAGGTAGAGCCTCTTCTTTTTTGGGTAAGGTCAATTTTAAGATCCCATCAACATAAGACGCATTAATATGGTCCTCATCAATTGTTTCAGGCAATGTAAAGGCGCGCTTAAAAGCTGCATATGAAAACTCCCTTCTGGAATAACTTCCCTTGGAGGATTCTTTCTCCGCTTTTCGTTCAGATGAAATGGTCAATATATTTTCATCGACGGCCACATCAAAATCCTCTTTTTTCATACCTGGAACCGCCAATTCCAACTCAAAATCCCTTTCATTTTCCTTGATGTTCACAGCAGGAACGTTAGCACCTGTTGTTTCCAACCCCCCAAACCAATCAGGTTTAAGAAAATCGTGCATCAATGATGGAAAAAATAAACTGTTTCTTTTTACTATACTCATGGTACTAAATTTTTATTGAACATTTGATTCAAACTACTTATGGCAATTCTCATACCATGTCATTTTAAGTGCCATTATGGCATTTTTAAGGAGCTTGTAAGTGACATATTGTCATTTAGTTGTAGTGTGTCTTGAAAATATCAATCAAGATGTGGGGTGGTACTATTTTATCAGGGTACTCGTTCATGATTTCCAGTACCTTTCTGATGGCCGTTGGGGGGAGTCCCATTTTAAGGCCTACATTATATAGTTTTTTAATTTCCAGATGGTGCTGCTCTTGGTCTACATTCATTAAGAGCAACAGTCTATGAAATTGGACGATTCGCTCAGCCTGACTTTTCAAAGTCCTTTTTTCAGCTTTCTTATGTAAGAGTGTGTCAAAAACGGCTTTTTCGACACCCAAACCGGAAGCAACTCCTATCAGAAAATTGTATTCTGATTGCTTCAATGCATTGTCAATTCTGGCAAAAGCAATCATTTCAGAAAGTATACTAAGCTTTTCTTCGTAAGTATTGTTCATGGCCGTGCATCGAATGTCTCAGTATACTAACTCAACCCGCACACTTTTTCGTATAAAAAAATCCTGAATAATTTCAGGATTCTTCAACCAACCCATATAATTACAGATTTTATACTGTAATGTATACTCCTTTCAGTATACTCTTTATCTTCTTCAAGGTTGTTCTGTTCAACTTTTTGGCAGTTCGATCTGGCCACTGCATACGCTTCTAAAACCAAATCTTCTGGCCCACATTAAGCACAATGATTTTTCTTGTCTGGGATTGATGGCAACCAACCTTGGCAAAATATCCTCGTTCAGTGTAAAGGGAATATCAGAAAACATTGCATGTGTTTAAGTGGAAGCTTGGTTGTATTTACAGTTCCCGTTTGGTTTGCCAAAATATTTATCGAAGACAATAACACAACTGCCATGGCAACAATACCCACTTCTTTTGTGATAATTCTCGTTTTTTGAAATAGATTCATTGGATGGTCACAGTTACCATACTTTCTGAAAACAAGACTGCCATAACAAAAACTGAATTCCAATGGGATCTAAAAGGGATATCACAAAGTTTTGTGGCATAAGACAAAAAAGGAATCATGTCGTGCTAACATGAGCTCTTCTTTGCCTACTTGAGCAGATTAAAATTGGAATGTCACAAAACCGCTTTCACTTTATCTGCTGCTTCTTGAAATTGTACGGCAGAATGCACGGCCAAACCAGAATTATCAATAATTTCTTTGGCCAGTTCCGCATTGGTGCCCTGTAAACGCACTATGATTGGAACCTTAATGGCATCTCCCATATTTTTATACGCATCCACAACACCTTGGGCAACTCGATCACAGCGAACAATTCCCCCAAAAATATTGATAAGTATGGCCTTAACATTAGGGTCTTTTAAGATAATTCGAAATGCTTCTTCAACGCGCTTTGCATCCGCGGTACCCCCAACGTCCAAAAAATTTGCAGGCTCTCCACCCGCCATCTTGATCAAATCCATGGTGGCCATTGCCAAACCTGCACCGTTGACCATACACCCAACATTGCCATCAAGGTCAACATAGTTTAACCCCACGGCCCTGGCTTCAACCTCGATTGGATTCTCTTCACGCAAATCACGCATTTCGGCATAGGCCTTTCTACGATATAGGGCATTATCATCAATAGATACCTTGGCATCTACCGCCATAATTTTATCATCTGAAGTCTTCAAGACCGGATTGATTTCGAATAAGCTGGCATCGCTTTGCCCATATGCCTTATAGAGAGCCGATACAAACTTTACCATTTCTTTGAATGCAGTCCCGGACAACCCGAGGTTGAACGCGATCTTTCTTGCCTGAAAAGGCAACAGTCCCGTAGCGGGATCAATGGTTTCGGTAAAGATCAGATGGGGGGTCTTTTCGGCAACCTCTTCAATATCCATGCCACCCTCAGTGGAATACATGATCATGTTTCTTCCACTTGCCCTATTCAACAATACCGACATGTAGAATTCGCTGGTCTCACTGTCCCCTGGGTAATATACATCTTCGGCGACCAAGACCTGATGCACTTTTTTACCTTCAGCTGATGTTTGGGGGGTGATGAGGTTCATCCCGATAATGTTCCCTGCCAATTCTTCCACTTCCTTCAAATTTTTGGCCAACTTTACACCACCGCCCTTACCGCGGCCCCCAGCGTGCACCTGTGCTTTGATGACATGCCATCCAGTTCCTGTTTCCTGGGTCAACTGTTTGGCCGCATCGACGGCCTCTTTGGCGTTATGGGCCACCAGGCCCCGTTGTATCCTTACCCCAAAACTGGCTAAAATTTCTTTTCCTTGATATTCGTGAAGGTTCATCTATGTTACATTTAGTGGAAACAAAAATAGAAAACGCGACCTAATTACCCTAATGGGAAAAACAGATTTAATCAAACCTTGAAATCCTTAAAGTCCAAAGGATCAAAATTTTTGAAATGGCCGTTCATTTCAATGATGGCCTTGGTCTTGTTGATCTGTTTCAATACAGCAGTGGTCTTTATCAGATGTGATTTGATATAGGCCAGCCGATCAGTCTCCTTGGTCAGCTTTAAAAGCTCATATTCCTGTTCAAACGAGAGACCCATTTTATGGGCAAATGCATAACTGTTGAATTTATCGAGTGTGGTTTCAGGAAACTGTACCCCCATTAATCTGTACAATTGTTTCAATACTTCAATCACTTCTTGCCTCAGACTGTTCTTAGCATCGTTTTCCATTTCCAAAAACTCCACGATGCCCCCGGCGTATAGTTTGCCCTCCATTTCATTGTCAAAGGTCAAAATTTTAAAGACCTGTCTCGCCACACACACTACGTCCATTTCGCCACCTTCATAGCTGGTGACCACTTCGACCAACTGCACCTCGGTCCCGTAGGCAATGGTATTCTCAATGTACACAGGAATCCCAAATGTGACCGCTTCTTCCCTACAGTCATGAATCAACTGCTTATACCTTTCCTCAAAGATATGGAGTGGAACGGTCTCCCCCGGAAAAAAGACCGATTGCAATGGAAAAAGTGGAAGCTTCATCTCACAATTTTTTTCTAAAAGTAAGCACGCCTTTTGTAAAGGGCAACTATTGAAGATATTATTATGTGTGGTTTTTATAACATTTTGTTGTGTTTATCTATTATCTCTGTTTTTTTTTGTTTAAAGCCATCACTTGAAGTAGATTTGAAAAAAAGTTGTCCCTATGAAATCTCCAGACTTACTACATGTAGCAAAGCAATTTGGAGCACCGGTCTATGTCTATGACGCCCAAAAAATCACTACCCAGTTCCAGCGGTTGTCCAACGCTTTTCAAGGGGTTAAAAAATTACGCTTGAACTATGCGGCAAAGGCCTTATCAAATATCGCCATTCTACGGTTGATGAATAGCTTGGGCAGTGGTCTGGACACGGTTTCCATACAAGAAGTAAAACTGGGACTAATGGCTGGTTTCAATCCTGAATCCATTATTTTTACACCCAATGGGGTCTCATTGGAGGAAATCGAGGAGGCCTCGGCACTGGGTGTCCAGATCAATATTGATAACCTGTCCGTATTGGAACAATTTGGCAGCAAACATCCAGATATACCGGTTTGCATCCGAATCAATCCACATGTAATGGCTGGTGGAAACACGAATATCTCGGTCGGTCATATCGACTCAAAATTTGGTATTAGTATTCACCAGATACCCCACCTGCTGCGCATTGTCGACCTTACCAAGATGACCATCAATGGGATCCATATGCATACTGGAAGTGATATTCTGGATATCGATGTCTTTCTCTATGCCTCAGAAATTCTTTTTGAAACGGCCAAGCATTTTAAGGATTTGGATTTTATCGATTTTGGCAGTGGATTCAAAGTGCCTTATAAAGAAGGTGACATTCAGACCAATGTCGAAGAACTGGGAAAAAAATTGACCGCTAGGTTCAATGAGTTTTGTGCGGAGTATGGCAAAGAACTGACCTTGGCCTTTGAACCTGGAAAATTTCTGGTCAGTGAGGCCGGTTATTTTTTGGCAAAGGTCAATGTCGTTAAACAGACTACCTCTACCGTCTTTGCAAGTGTGGATTCAGGTTTCAACCACTTGATACGACCAATGTTGTATGGTGCCAGCCACGAAATCACCAACATCTCTAATCCCAAGGGCCGTGAAAGATACTATTCGGTTGTTGGGTATATCTGTGAGACCGATACCTTTGGCAACAATCGCAGGATCAACGAGATTTCTGAAGGCGATATTTTATGTTTTAAAAATGCAGGGGCCTATTGCTTTACCATGGCCAGCAACTATAATTCGCGCTATCGTCCTGCCGAGGTGCTATGGTACCAAAGTAAGGCCCACCTTATACGAAATCGGGAGACTTTTGATGACATCCTTAGAAACCAAGTCGACATCAAAGCGCTCTTTGATTCAAAACCTGAGCAGGTGGTAGCGAAATAAAATACGCCGATTTTCGTTAGTTTTGATATCGTCTAAAGACTAAATCCGAAAAAAATAAAAGCTATGCGTATACTCATTCTTGCCTTTGCCTTAGTATTGACCCTTCATTTGAATGCCCAAAAAGTACAATGGGTCACATGGGAACATGCTGTAGCATTGACGAAAAACGAATCAAATACCAAAAAAGTGTTTGTGGACGTCTATACCGATTGGTGCGGTTGGTGCAAGAAAATGGACAAGGATACTTTTCAAAGTCCAGAGGTCGCAGCCTACATGCAAGAAAATTTTTATATGGTGAAATTGGATGCAGAAGGAAAGGAGCCTATTGAATACCAAGGTAAGACCTTTAATTTTGTACCCTCGGGCAGAAGAGGATACCATGAGTTTGCCGCTACTTTACTTCAGGGTAGGATGAGTTATCCCACGGTGGTATTTTTAGATGAAAACCTCAACATGTTATCTCCGGTGCCTGGCTACCAAAAAGTAAAGCCTTTTCTTCAAATAGCACGTTATTTTGGTGATGACATCTATAAAACCCAAGATTGGAGCTCATACACAGAAAGTAGGTAAGTTCAATCGTTTTCCATGCTGCTGACCCACTTTATACTGTGATAGGTCAAGCTAGGTTTTTCCCCTTCAAACCGAATGAATTGGATACGTTTTCGGAACAAGTTTGTGGTGGACAAAAAATTGGCCAGAGCATAACCGGTAAATACAACTTTATCAGTGATTTCAAAAATACCATCTTCAATTTCATCGATTTGTTTGGCAAAAAGGGTACATACCACCCCTATGACCCGAAAGAAAGAAAAACTTACCTACTATAATTCGGGCTTTCCTTGGTAATGGTTACATCATGCGGATGGCTTTCATTGATTCCACTAAAGGTAATTTTTACAAAACGACCCGATTCCTTTAGGGTCACAATATCTTTTGCACCACAATAGCCCATTCCAGCGCGCAGCCCACCAATAAATTGGTGCATACTCTCATAGAGATCACCTTTGTAGGGCACACGCCCTACGATACCTTCGGGAACCAATTTTTTGATATCATCTTCGACATCTTGAAAATATCGGTCCTTGCTTCCCTCCTTCATCGCCTCGACCGAACCCATACCACGGTAGCTCTTGAATTTACGGCCTTCATAAATGATCGTTTCCCCGGGTGATTCCTTGGTACCAGCCAATAGAGAGCCCAACATCACACTATCCGCTCCCGCCGCAATGGCCTTGGGTATGTCTCCGGTATACCGAATACCCCCATCAGCAATGACGGGCACTCCGCTTCCTTTAATGGCAGCTGCTACTTCGAGTACTGCTGAAAATTGGGGAAAACCAACCCCGGCCACGACACGGGTGGTGCATATCGATCCTGGCCCAATACCCACCTTAACGGCATCGGCACCAGCTTCGACCAGATATTTTGCAGCGGCACCTGTGGCAATATTTCCTACGATTACCTCTAAATCAGGGAAGGTCTTTTTCACCTCTTTCAACATCATCACCACTCCTTTGGAATGCCCATGGGCCGTATCGATCACAATAGCATCAATACCTGCATTCACCAAAGCTCCAGCCCGTTCTACCCCATCGGCGGTTACGCCAATTGCGGCAGCGACCCGTAGTCGTCCATACTGGTCTTTGTTTGCAATAGGCTTTTGGGTCAATTTGGTAATATCACGAAACGTAATCAATCCTACCAGTACGTAATTGTCATCGACCACGGGCAACTTTTCAATTTTGTTTTCCTGTAAAATATCCTCTGCCTCTGTCAAGGTGGTTCCCACTCCCGCTGTTACCAGATTATCCGAAGTCATTACCTCTTCAATAGGTCGATCATTATTTTTTTCAAAGCGTAAATCCCGATTGGTGACGATTCCTATCAGCTTGCCTGCATCGTCAACTATCGGAATTCCACCAATGCTGTGTTCTTTCATACTGGCCTTGGCATCACGTACAATGGAATGTAAGGGAAGGGTCACCGGATCCATGATCATGCCACTCTCTGCACGCTTTACCTTACGGACCTTGCTCGCCTGTTGTGCAATCGTCATATTTTTGTGCAATACGCCAATACCACCTTCCCGAGCCATGGCTATTGCCATCTGGGATTCGGTCACCGTATCCATGGCAGCGGACACAATGGGCACATTAATTGTAATATTTCGGGTAAACTTGGTTTGGATGTTGACTTCTCTAGGCAATACTTCTGAGAATGCAGGCACTAAGAGTACGTCATCATATGTGAGACCTTCGCCGACAATTTTATTGAGGTGGGCTTCCATTGCAATTACGGATTAATTGCATGCAAATATACCACTTTTTTAATTCAGATCTGCTTTACAATACGGCAGTGGAGGAACTGTAAAATTTAAATTATTTTTATTTAGACTCGATTTAAATAATTTCTATCTTTGCTATAAAACAAATCTTATGTGCCTTTCCCTAAAAGTCTTAAACCAAACCAAAAATGGTTGTTTTACTTTTTGCAACCACAGTAAGTTGTTTCAATTGGTATTCAATAACCTATGCTTTGAATTCTACGAGTGGGAGTTAGAGGCGTTTAAGTCATACCTTAGTGGACTGGATGTTGAGTATTGGGAAAATGAAATGAAATGTACCCCACATCAACGAAAAATTCCGATATCGGTAGGCAACAAACACTTTATCATACTGGTCAATAAAAGAGAATTACACGAAATACAGGATTTGGTCTCCACTAAACCGCAGGAAAATCCTAGACCCTTGCATCACAAAGACATTGACTACACGTATATAGAAAACTAATTTCCTAAGTGTTCTCAGGATATTAGTAGGTTTAGAAAGCGGCTTTTGGATTCAGCCGCTTTCTTTTTTAACAAAAGAAGATTAAATGTTAAATTATCACTTTTCTAAGGATTGTTTTTTAGGCTTTTAAGAAAATTTTTAGATTTGTTATTCTTATTAAATCTAAATAAAACAGACATGAAAAAAATTGCTTACTTACTCAGTATCCTAGGTATGATGGTAGCAACCAGTTCCTGTAGTGATGATGATGATTCTTCAAGTACTGACGATGACCAAATCGGTACGACCGATGACGATGGGGGAACAACAGATGATGACGGCGGAACCACAGGCGTTGACGTCAGTGCCGTTATTGAGAACTATGCAGACATTGCATTGGCAAGTTACACCGATGCATTGGCTGATGTACAAGCACTAAAGACTGCCATAGATGCCTTTGTGGCCGACCCAACGGATGCAAATTTTCAGGCGGCGCGAACTGCATGGCTAGTATCCCGTGAAAGCTATGGTCCTACCGAGGCATTCCGTTTTGCCAATGGCCCCATTGATTCCGGGGATACTGAAGATATTGAAGGTTGGGTAAATTCATGGCCTTTGGACGAAGTCTATATCGATTATGTGGACGGTGTGCCTGATGGTGGGATTATTAACAACCCAACGGATTTTCCAACCCTGACCAAAGAGCTTTTGGTAGATGAAAACCAACCAACGGAAGAGGCCGAGGCTGATGTATCCATTGGCTTTCATGCTGTCGAGTTTTTGTTATGGGGACAAGATTTAGGGGATCCAGCCGATGAAACTACCGGACAACGGACCTTTACTGATTTTGTTGACGGTGGAACTGCGGCCAATCAAGATCGAAGAAGACAATACCTACAATTGGTAGGAGAACTCTTGGTTGATCACCTTCAAGTCATCGTTGATGAATGGACAGGCCCATACCGAACTACCTTTTTGGCCCTTGACCAATCTACCGCCCTTGATAACATGATCAGTAGTATTGCAGAAATGTCAAGTAGCGAGCTGGCTATCGAGCGAATGGCAGTAGCGCTTCAAAATCAAGACCAAGAAGACGAACACTCCTGTTTTAGCGACAATACCCATCGTGATATCCGCTTGAACTGGGATGGTATAAAAATGATCTACAATGGTACTTACCAAGCAATCAGTGGGCCATCATTAGCAGATTTGGTAGCTGAGGCCGATGCTACCATTGCGTCAGATTTGACCACTTTGGAAAGTGCCACCGATACCGCAGTAGAAGATACCTTGATTCCTTTTGACTTGGCAATTGTGGGTGGCCCGACCAGTGAAGAAGGTGCTAAAGTACAAACTGCTGTTGCCGCTTTGGTTGATTTTGGAGAAAAGTTGTTGGAAGCCCAACAAGCCATTTCAATCCAATAAAAATATCCCTTGCCCAATATAGAAGAAAACAGGATGTTTTTAACATCCTGTTTTTGTTATTATTAGGTATTTTTGAAAAAATTGCTAGGAAAGTTGAAAAAGCTGCTATTCTTTACCAGTGTCATTTTGCTACTGTCATGCTCCAACGATTCCGATGACTATATTCCACTTATGGCTGAGGAGGGGGAAGAACTTTTGGGCGGTGATGCAACCTCGTTCATTTTTTCCCCGGATGCTTTTGGTTTTTTTGTGGATGGTCTCACGCTGGACGAAAAAATTGACTTTGGTGTGGGCAACTCCCTATTCAACCAAAACTGGGTCACAGCCCCCGCCTCAACGACAGCCAGGGATGGACTGGGTCCATTTTTCAATGCCAGGGCATGTTCTTCATGTCACTTTAAGGATGGCCGTGGTAGACCCCCTGAATTTCCCGGTCAATTGGGCCATGGGCTTTTATTGCGATTGAGCATACCTGGTACGGATGCCAATGGAAACAATTTACCCGATCCCACCTATGGTGACCAATTTCAAGACAACAGTATTCTTGGAGTGCAAGAAGAAGGTGTACTTGAAGTCATCTACGAACCCATACAGATTACTTATCAAGATGGGGAAACGGTCACCCTTCAAAAACCTACATACAATCTGGTGAATCTAAACTATGGTACATTGGCCCCAAACCTACAGGTTTCCCCAAGAATTGCCAACCAAGTTATAGGTCTAGGGCTATTGGATGCCATACCCGAATCTACAATATTACAATTTGCCGATGAAGGTGATAGTGATGGAGATGGTATATCGGGCAGACCAAACTATGTATATGACATTGAAAGTGGGCAACTCAAGTTGGGGAAATATGGATGGAAAGCCAACCAACCTACCATATTGCAGCAAGTAGCAGCGGCCTTTTCCGGTGATCTTGGAATCACTTCGTCCCTTTTTCCCGAAGAAAACTGTACGGCGCTATTGGGGTGCGATGACATACCAAATGGCGGATTACCTGAAATCCCCGATGAAAATTTAGAAAAGGTTGCTTTCTATTCGGCCACCTTATCAGTACCAGCCCGCAGGGATGTGGATGATGAAGATGTTTTGGAAGGAAGGGAACTTTTCGAACAGGCCCGATGCACGGCTTGTCACATCCCCTTAATCGAAACTGGTTTTTCACCAATTGCAGCCGCACTTTCAAATCAGACCATAAGACCCTACACCGACTTACTGTTGCATGACATGGGCGATGGCCTTGCAGACAAGACCCCTGATTTTTTGGCCAATGGTAGGGAATGGCGAACTCCACCACTTTGGGGCATTGGCCTTTTTGAAACCGTAAACGAACATACCTTTCTGTTGCATGATGGAAGGGCAAGAAATATTGAGGAAGCCATTCTATGGCATGGTGGTGAAGCAGAAAGTTCAAAAAATCAATTCATGGATTTCAGTAAGCAAGAACGTGAACAATTACTGAAATTTTTAAACACACTATAATGAAAACAACAACTTACAACTTCATAAAAAAAGCCGTTTTAAGCAGTCTGTTGGTACTGGCGGTAGTGATTGGTTGCGATTCATCAGATGATACCGATGGCACACCCACAGATGATGATATGCAAATCGTTGACGATGATATGCAAACCATTGATGATGAGCCCCAAGGCCTGACCGTTGAGGAAGGTCGACAGATGCAAATAGATGACTTGTATGACTATCAGATCGTTCCATTACTGGCCACCCATAATGTGTTGACCACAGATTTAGCCGAAGCAGCAAACAATTTCGACGCCAATACAAACACGGAAAACCTGAATGCCCTAAGAGTAATTTGGCAAACTGCCTTTTTACATTGGAAACAGCTCGAAATATACAATATAGGGGTCATACAGAGTTCATTTGCCCACTCGCGTATTCACCAATGGCCCATCAATGTTGAATTCATTGAAGACAATATTGCGGAAGAGACTGATATAGATACCGAATTTATTACCACTGTTGGTGCTTCTTCAAAGGGTTATGGAGCATTGGAACTACTTTTATTTGAAAAAGATGAATCACAGACCATCGATAGTTTCACAGTTGGCGAAAATTTTGAAAATAGGATGGATTACCTGACTGCACTGGCACATAACCTAAATTTAGAAGTCAATGCACTGACCGATCTGTGGGATACTTTCGAAGAGACCTTTAAAAGCAGACTGGAAACAGGTGTCAATGGAAGCCAAAACCAAATCGTAAATGGCATGATTGCAGCATTGGAAACCATTAAGCTCAGAAAATTGGGCAGTGAGGATGCCAATAACACCGAAGAGGATCTAGAGGCATTTTATAGCCGGAGTTCAAAAGAGGCTATTCGATCTAATCTCGTTTCACTTAAAAACACTTATGAAGGAAATTTCGACACGGCAAGGTTTGGTTTGGAATCCTATGTGGATGAGGTATTGGATAGGCCAGACATCAATACCGCGATTTCCAACGCTTTTGTGGATGCCATAACTACCTTGGATGGTCTTTCTGGAAGTTTGGAGGATATTGTGGTCAACGATGATGCCAGTGTAGAAACCTTCAGGGCCACGATTACCACATTGATCGCTTTGTTCAAGACTGATTTATCAAGCGCGGCCAATATTGTGGTCACATTCAACGACAATGACGGTGATTCACAGTAAATTTTAATCAATCTAAATTTAAATAATTGTAAATCAGTTATTTAAATTGTTTCTAAGTGTGGTTGAACTTAATTTTGTTGAGAACAAAAAAAGAAAAAGCTATGCCTATTCGATTAGCCACAAATTGTACGAACTGTACCAATTTTACAAACGAAAAGACCTGTGCCCAGCACAATATTGCAGTAAGTGAACGCCATACCTGTGATAGTTTTTCAATGAAAGATGTGTTGAAGAACAATATGAGCTGTGGTACCTGTGCCCGATTCAACACCCCGACGTGCGCCCACCCAGCTAAGGCTGCACCTGAGATGCTTTGCTCGAGTTGGGCTCCACAAGCCGTTGCTTAAGATTAGACCTGAGCTATATCGAAAGATGGTTGGGAGGTCTTGCCTCCCAACTATTTATTCCCAAAATACATTCTTTTACATGTTAACTTCCCTGTCGCGACGTGCCTTGAAATCGTAGGGAGCCCATGACATTGATTCATACCGGTTTTCTTCATTACTACCATATCGTGTTTATTTCCCAAAACAAATCATAGTACGATTGAAAGGAGTGTTTTTTGTCAGTCGCCATACCAAGGTGAAGCCAGCCCAACAGGTTTGCATATAGCAGTCATTGAGTAGTAGAATCCATATTTGACCATGGCACTTTATACTGTTGTTCGCTTTCAAACAACGATGACTGTAATTAAAATAGGGCCACTAGTACGAAGCAATTCTATCAATGAGTGATAATACAGTTTCATCAAAGTTTTAGTTGAAGGGTAGTATAAAAGGTTCTTGGTTCAGCGGGAATAATCCCGGGCCCTGGATATCCAGTAGCCCTTCTTGTAAAGAAGCTATTATCCAGTAAATTATTCACCCCAGCTTCCAGCTTTAGCTTTTTAAAAGTATAGGACATGGAAAAATCCATGATATTGTATGAAGGTATGGCCCCCTCTATACCCCGCTGGTTGTCATTCACATCTTGAGGCGCATTCGTGGCATCAGTGAATTGCTCTGCTATATAGGTATATTGCAAACTGCCCAAAAAATTTCCATAACCGAAATTAAGTCCGGTCTTTAGGTTAACTTCAGGAACAAACTCCACTTGATTGCCTTCTACATTGTTTTGTTCTGAATCGGTGTATTCTGAATCGGTCAGTGCCAAGTTTACAAAATAATTCAGTCTTACTTTTTCAAGCGAAGGAGCTATTATTTTCTTGATATTCAAATCGCCAAAGGCCTCGATACCGTAAATGAATGCTGTACCGATATTCCCACGAAAGCGCACCACCCGGCCGGTTTCCACTTCTTCGCCTGCAGCATTGATACGGGTTTCACTCTGTAAGATTTCGCCCAATCGGTCATCGTATAAAAGTCCAAAAGAACTTAAATCGTACGTGAATAGGTCATTGATGCGACCACGTATGCCCAAGTCAGCCGTAAAGCCATCTTCATCAGAAATATCAGGGTCAATTTGAAATGACGGATTGACCACACGAATATCACTAAATGTGACCGATCGGTAATTTTGTGAAAAGTTTGCATAAAATTCAACTGAAGATGATAGTTTATAGGATGCCCCCAGGCCCAACAACAAAAAGTTACGTTCGAAGGTACGGTTATCAGGCACCTCTTCATTCAATAATGGGTTGCCTGCCAAGTCTAACACAATATTTTGAAAACTGCCCTCACTTTCCGTTTTGATATATTCAAACCGAAATCCCGGAGTGAGTGAAAATCTATTGGAAATGGTAAAGATATTTTCACCAAATACGGCCCAATTCAAATTGGGAAACTCAAACTCTGATTGTCGTTCATAATTTGGGAATTCATCATCGGCAAAGGTAAAATCAGGATTACTTGACGTACTACCAGGGCCCTGGCGCTGATCATTATCAGTCTGATAATATTTTGTTCCTATCAGAAATACGGCATCTTTATCAAGAAAGGAATATCTGGTCAGCAATCGAGCCTCTGCGCCCCAATTGGTAAAATTGTCTACCAACAATTCACGAGGTGCATTAGGGTCATCAGGCTGGGATACGCGATTGGTACGAAAGCCCAAAGCCTTTCTAGAGGCATCCAGTGTGAATAGGTTAAGGCTAAAATCGGTTTTTGGCGAAAAGCTATGGTCCAACCGTAGGGAAAACAATTTCCAATCCACACTGAACCAGTTTCTATCACGATTACTGAAATCAGGATTTTCCAGAAATTGTGCATCAGTCAAGCCACCAGGTTGTTTTGCTAAATAGTTCAACAACGTTGCTTCAAAAGATAATTTGGTGCTGTCGCTCAACCAGTACGCAAAATGGCCAAAATAGTTTCGGCTATTGTAGACAGAATTAGGTCGAAAACCACTTCCCTCCTTATAATTGAAATACGTGTAGTAACTAAAGTCACCAACCGTTCCCGAAAGACTGTTAAAACTAGTGAACAGGTCATAGGATCCCACGGTTTGCCGAGAAATCAACTCTATTTTTTTATTGGGGCTGGGTGGTTTGAACTTAAAATTGATCAGCCCCCCAAACTGGGGGCCGTATTGTAAGGATGCTGCGCCACGTACCACCTGAATCTGGGCAAGTGCCTCTGCGGGAGGGGTATAATAGCTTTCAGGATATCCCAAGGCATCGGCACTAATATCATACCCGTTTTGCCGTACGTTGAAGTTGGCCGTTCTGTTGGGGTCTAAGCCCCTACCCCCTATGTTCAATTGAAGTCCGGCATCACCGTAATCAAATATGTTCAGCCCTACCACTTGATTGTAGATTTGACGTGGATTGTTGGCCGCCAGATTGGCCGTGATATTTTCCATTAAGACCACCTCGCTCTTTTTACCTGCATAAATGGCAGTACCTTCGACCGTCTTCAGCTTTTGAAGCGCAAAAACCTTTTCGCGTTCTTGACGCAACACCACTTCGGGAAGCTGTTCGCCCAATGGCTCTAGTTGAATGTTCAGTACTGTATTGGTATCAAGCACCAAACGCTGTTCAAAAACCTGGTATTCATAGGCAAAGACCACCAGACTGTACTGTCCAGATGGAATGTCTTGAAAAACAAAATTTCCTGTTTGTGAAGTATTGGCCAACTGTCCTATTTCCCTAAGGTATACCTCTGCATTGGAGACCCCGGCTCCTTCAACTGTTGCAATTGTACCTGAAAAGGTCAGCTGCGCCTTAACGAAAGAGGTAAGCATCAAAAAGGCCAATGCCCACTTAAATTCCTTTGATCGCATCATTAAACGGTAATATCCAATTTTTGGGTTTAAATGATTCTTTTTCTTGGGTCAAATCAACTTGGGGATCAATATAGGCCTTGCTCAACCGCCCGTTCAGGGCCACATAGCTTTCGACGTAAATGGCCAGGTTCTGATGGCCTTGGCTTTCGAAATGTGATTTTAAAAAATGGGCATATTCCAGAATAAAATCGGGTTGGTAGCTCATTTGTTTTTCCTGAAATGGGGTTAGAAAATCCGTGTTGTCCACATAAAACCATTTGCCCGATACACGGTCGACAATTTTAAACTGGGCATATCCAGATTTCTCCATCAACATTACCCGCCATGAAAACCGATACCCTTCCTCTGTCCAAAAAAGTTCGCCGGGATAGAGTAAATACCGCCATGGAAAAAGGAGCTGTACCATAAAAAACAAAACCAAAATGCCGTATTTAAGTTTCAGGCCTGCATATTTTATTTCTTGATATACCCTTCCAGTATCAAAAATGGATTTGTCGATATAGGGAAGTCGGGAAATAAACCTTAAAATGCCATGATGGATTTTTGGGTCAAAGAAAATAAGGGAGGCTGCGATCATGATATAGGGGAACATCCCTATATTGAACAATACCCGGGTCATGATATGAAATACAACCACAAAGAAAAAAGCAACCCAACGGGTGGGTTGATATAGCAATAAAAAAGGGATGGTCAAATCATAGAGGGCACCAAACCAACTGAAAGTATAGTGCACCCATTCTTTCCCCAATAGCCTACCTATCAAGGGCAAATCAAACTTAGACGGAAGCCAAATCTTCAATGGCATCGCATCAAGCAGCCAATCTGAATTCAATTTGGCCAACCCCGCATATAAATATACTGTGGCCAACAGCAATTTGATCACATTGATGTTCCAACTCGGAATATATTGAAACCTTGATTTAGGATGTAACTTGGCATCTATGGAAAAATACGCATTAGCCGGAAGAAAAATCATCAAAAAGGAAAGGATGCTTATAAAGTAATAGTGGTTCAAATAGGTGGTCTTGTCCATCAACTCGATATAGGTGAACGTCAAAAAGAAGGTGACAATGGCCATACGGTACCGATAGCCCAAAGCCACAAAAAGTGAAGCCAATCCACAGACAATGAACAACAAGTAGGTCCAGTTACCGATGGGCTTTACCCATTCAAAACCATAATAGGAAAAATGAAACTTGGGTTCAAGATACAAGGTCTCGATCCAACCGTAAGACCAAAAACGAATCATGCTCCAAAGCATGATTACACCAAAAAAAATACGAAAGACCGCCAAAGGGGCGGCCTCGTGAGGTTCATGGATATATTTTTTCAAATAAGGTAGCATTTAATCCCCATCTGCATCCACAAAGTCAATCGCAATGCTCATGGCAGAGACCATATCGACCTTCAACAAGGGTACAGCGCGTTGTACTTCATCGTAGGCCAACAACATGTTTGTAGGCGGACTGTTCTCTTCTATTTCAACTTTAAATGCATTTAGGCCACCTACCATATTACGCGCTGTGTTGAACTGGTCATTGATCAGTTCATCCAATGGAGTACCATCTTTGACCGTATTCAAATCTTGAAGGTATGATGCCAAACTTTCACCAACCGTAGCAGAACCAAAATGCTTGCCATTAAAAAAGTCTTGTACGGCATCCAGTCCTTCTTCAAAAAGATCATTACTGATACCCACACTGTAAAAAGCTTCAATGGTGTTAGACGCTGTAGTACCCGTAAAAACCCCCAGGGGAATGCCCATTTTACCAGCCCTTAAAAACTTTTCGTAATAAAAGATGAAATCATTCACATAGCGGTCTACCGAAGCGGTAGCAGAGGAACCGTCATTGGCCACAAAGGTATCTCGATACCCATTTTGCCATGCGTCACGAACAGCGGCAACCCTAGAATCAATATCACTTATCACATCCTCAAAGTACATGGTATATGCATCACCAGTTGTCGCATCGGTGAAAACGGCCAAAACTTCAGCATCCGATTCCGCTATACCATTCAACAAATAATCAAGGGCAGGAAAACCCTTTGAATCCCTATTTGAAGGAAGGTCAAAGTTATACGAACCGCTCGCAATATGACTTTCAATTAAATCAGAATCCGTTGGATAGGTGTTGATGTTCAATCGGAGCCCATCATCCTCTGCGGGACCAATCTCAAATAGGGATACGTGTTGCCAACTTTTGTAAGCTTCAAGCCACGCTTCCCTAAGGCTTGATAAATTATCTTGGTTGCGGTCTGCTTTAAAGGTATCGAAAGTGGTTTGTAGCAAGCCCGAGGCATCCAAAAAAGCATTGTATGAGGGTACGATGATATTATCTGCCCAATTGGCCAACATTACACCACGGTCAAAAGTTACCGACGAACCGTCATCGTCTGTAATCGTAACATCGTCATCCGTTATTGTCCCAGAATCATCGTCACTGTCACTATCATCAGAACTACATGCCCATAACCCCAATAATAGAAATACATAGACATACCATTTTTTTTTCATTGAGCAATTTTTAAAGTTGTATCAAATGTAATCTTAAATATGTTAAAAGTGGGCACTCGCTATCGCGAAATGCCCACTTTTACTTCTACTTTACTATTTTAAAAAGATTCACTTTAGAAATCTTAGTTATTGCTATCAGCAGCATCGGCCACAGTGAAATCAAACTTCGCGGCAATCGCCTCTGAAACCATATCCAACGATGCAGGGGTAACATTCCAGAATCCATTGGTATTGTCGGTATAGATTTGATCGATAAAATCCAATACTTCCATTCTGGTAAAGTAGGCATCTTCAGCACCTGGTCTTCGGGTAAATTGTAAGCTGTATATAAAGCCAAATCCTTCTGAAAGATCATGGAAAATATCACCTGGTTCTCCAACCGCTTCAATTTTTGTTTTCCCCGCTTGAAGATAAAATACCGCTCTAACCGCGATAACTTTTGCTATTTCAGCTCTCAGTATATCGGCTTGCGCATCACGCTCATCGTAGTCTTTATTTACAATAGCTGTTCTTCCCGCTTTGTACGCATCAAAAATTTCTTGGGCGATACCGGTAAACGTAGGATCGTTGTCGACCCTTTTGATATATTTTGCCAAAAATTCATCTACAGCATCCAAGGCATCCACATCAGCTACCGGATTTTCGGTATCTGCTACTACTCCAAAAGCATAGCCATAAGCCTCATCCCAATCGTGCTCCATATCAGTGTATGTCTTACCCTCTACAATGACTTCATCATCATTTTCTTGCTCAAACTGTGCAAGTTGGTTGGGACTGGTATAGTTGTTTAAAATTTGATCGCCCACGAAAGCACCTATCAAACCTTTGATCCATGCTTGATCTAGTTCTAAACCACTACCATTTACATAGCGCGTTGAGGAACCGTCGGGCAATTGCCCTGCGCTACCTTCGGTAGCTACTTCGTTCCAATTAGGGAAAACATCATTCACCTGCGCTGCAATATACGCGTCAAAATCTGCGCGTACTTCTGCTTGAACTACCGGTTCGTTTGAAAAATAGTCGAATGAAGCTGCAGTCTTACTTTTTACATTTTTGTCCGATGCGTTCAAGTCTGGGTCAGAAAAATTGTCGGTACCCTCGACATGCGCAAACATGGCCTGTATCTGTTCGTTGGTGGACGAAGGGTCTCGGAGCGCATCAATAATTTCATTGGCCATCAACAAACGGGTAGTCTGGCCACTAAAGCTGACTGTAGAAGCACCGTCCCTTTCAAAAACGTAGGTCGTGGGAATATCGATACCTGTGGTACATGGCTCACAAGCGCTTCCCCCACAATCAACACCTTCTTCATCGCCATTCTGAATGCCATCATCACAGGTGGCAGCCACTTCACAAGGTTCGCAACTGCCTCCGCAGTCCACTCCCGTTTCATCACCATTTTGCACACCATCATCACAGGTGGCAACCGCTTGCATATCGTCATCAACGGCATCATCATCATCGGAACAGGCCACGAAAAATGAAACTGCTAAAAATAACGTTAGAAAAGATTTTAAAGTTCTCATGTTCAGTATTTTTGTTTAAAAATTTGTTCGCGAATTTAAATACCAAAAGATTATCAACAAAATATTATTTAAAATTATTCTAAATTAATCCAATATTTAACAGTTTCCAAACCCATTGTTTTAATTACAACCATCGTGCTGCCAATCAAATAACCTTGACATAAAACACTATTCAGAAACCGTTCTTTCCAGAAAAAGAAAAATTGCTGTTAAAGCCGATGGTTTGAAACCCAGCAATTAACAAAACGACACACCCAAAATCACTATTCGTATTTAGAATTATTAAAAATAATGGTTATGTTTGTTCTCTGTTTTTTATGTCAATTATAGCGTTATAGAGAAAGTGTTATGGCCATAGTATTGATTTTTTTGGGTTGTTTTTTGCTCTACTCCAAATCCAAACATTTTCCCAAACAATTTGCTGCTCTAGCCTATCGGCTTCAAGGTAAGGAAACAGTCGTTAGAATTGCTTCATACGGCTTTTTTATATTATCTATGGCATCATTGATCCATCAATTCGGATTGGCATCGGGGCTCATTATTTTTCTCATTGTACTTATGTTTGGGCTTTGCCTAATTGTCATGTTCCTTCCCTTGCATAAAAAATATGCCTACCTGCTTGTTGGGTTGGGCTTGCTATCAATTGTCATTGAAAATTCGCTTTAATATGCCAGCAAACAAAAAACATTTATCCAGCCCGGGCCAGCGGTTTTTAAAGATAACTGCTGGCATACTGGGCGGACTTATGGTCACTATTCTTTTTCACAATGCAGTAGGTAGTTTACTAACCCATAAATCTGGACTGATCGCTACAACGGCATACACCTCCTTTGTACTTTGGGCGATATTGCTTACGGTTGCTTTTTTGATAAAAAACGGTTGGAAAACATGGGGCTTGTACCTTCTTCTTACTATAATTTTTGTAGGTATTATAGTTCTAAATAAATAGAAACGCATGAAATTAAAAGCTTTAAAGCCACGATTGCACAATGCCATGTTCCATACCCATACGGTATCTGGTATTGTAATCAGTTTTGCGTTGTTCGTATGTTTTTATGCCGGAGCCGTGGCCTTATTTCTTGACGAACTCCAACAATGGGAAAATCCAGATGCAAGAATAAGGGCTGTTGATCCAGCCTTGGTGGATTATGACAGAATTATTTCAGGGATGGAGGCCAACTATGGGGAATTCGATACGACAGCAGCATTTGGGATGACACCCCCCACAGAAGCAAATCCGCTGATACATTTGTATGGTAGAAAAAAGACAGCGGATGGGAGTTTTGAACGGTTCAATGCCGCCATAAACCCCCAGACCTATGAAGTGCTCTATACGGGTGATGCACCTAGGACCCATATGGGACAGACCATTTATGAACTGCACTTTTTCCATCAAATTCCAATGATTGGCATTTACCTTTCCGGTTTGGTATCTTTCTTTTTCATCTTTGCAATAATTACTGGCCTGTTGACCCATTGGAAAAATATTGTCAATAAGTTCTACGCGTTCACCGTAAAAGGAAAGTGGAAACAGATATGGACCAATGGCCATATTTCCCTGGGATTCATCACCCTGCCCTTTCAAGTAATTTATGGTGTTACAGGAGCTTTGTTGGGGCTGAACATTCTTCTATTGGCACCTAGTGCTTTTTTGATGTTTGATGGTGACACCACAGAAGTAATAAAAGCAGTAAGGCCTGATGCCACAATAAAATACGATGAAAATGCCGCGGCAATTGATAATGGCATCAATTTTAAAACTGTGTATGAAAAGGTAAGCAAGGCATATCCCGAAACAGAAGTCACTTATTTGTATACCAGTAATTACGGTAGGGAAGATGGTACCATTTCAGCCCGGGTAGATGACCACAGAGGAATTGCAGGCGACGGCATGTTCATTTACAGTTACAAGGATGGCAGTTTGGTTCAGTCCATTGAACCCGAAACCAGATCATATTCTAAGGGTGCCCTCGGGGTCTTGATCAAACTGCATTATGCCACTTTTGGGGGTATTTTCTTAAAAATCATTTACTTCATTTTAGCCATGATCACTTGCTACATTATCATCAGTGGGGTCATGATATGGCGTACTGCCCGTGATAAACCCATATATACAGACAAGCAACGAAGGTTTCACCATCGGGTGACCAAAGGGTATTTGGCAATCTGTCTCTCTATGTTCCCTGCGGTCGGATTGATTTTTATTGCCAATAAGTTGGTTCCCATGGAATTGCAAGACAGAGTGTTCTATGTAAACACTACTTTCTTTTTAGGATGGCTCGTACTTACAGTACTAGGTTTGTTCTGGAATAATTATCAAAAACTCAATCGCAACTACATTTTTCTAGGAAGTACACTTGGCCTGTTTATTCCAATTGCCAATGGACTAACTACAGGGGACTGGATTTGGAAGACGCTGATTCACAAACAATATTATATCTTCTCCGTTGACTTCACGTGGTTGACAATAGGTGTTTTCGGTCTATTGTGCTGCAGGCACTACCTGACCGGAAGGGTGAAACGGAAGGATGTGGAAGTACCGCAAAAAGAGGTAGTCAAGAAGACCCCCGGCCCAATATTGAAAGAGCAACCTACCCCAGTACTTCAAAACTTTTCTAAAACCAAATAGGCATTTGGTATGGGCGTACACAAAAAACTGTGGGCCGTACACAACTGGATAGGACTCTATGCCGGGGTGGTCATTGCCATATTAAGCCTGACCGGAGTAGTAGCCCTGTTCAAATTTGAAATTGATGAAGCTCTAAATACGAAGTTGTTTAAAGTAGAACCTAAAGGAGCAAAAGTTGCCATGTCGCCTATTATAGACAGCTTGAAAAATATACATGGGGCAGAAAACCTCACCTACATACGCGTACCTGAGAACGATACTGAATCTTGGTCAGCAATGTTCTTCTTACGAAAAAGCACGTTGGACATCCGACAATGGGAGGTCTTTATTAACCCCTATACCGGGAAAATCTTAGGAGAACGGGATATCTACAAATCGGTGGGCTTCTTTATTCGAAATATCCATGTAAGGCTCTATGATAACCTATTTGGCAGGCAAATTGTTGGGCTTGCCGGACTGGCACTCCTTATTTCAACGATTACAGGTTTTTACATTTATGGTGGTTTTATGAAGCGGCAATTCTTTGGAACAATTCGACAAAAGAACCTTCGCATCCGTATGGCAGACTACCATAAACTTATCGGAATCGTCACCTTGCTGTTCAATTTGATGATTGCCATCACTGGGGCATGGTTAGGTCTTCAAGCCTATCTCCAGCCTATTCTAGTTGGTGACAGACCCGGGGTTTATACGATGGCCGAAAAGCCAATGGAACCTGACGAAGATGCCAATTATGCCATAGATTATGATAAGGTATATGCCAAAACCCGGGAAGCATTTCCAGAATTGATCCCAAAGATGATTCGACCTTCCTATGATGGCAGTAGAACCGTTACGGTAGCCGGTACCGTTCCACAAACTGCTTTTGAGCGCTATACCTTTTCCATTACCTACGACAAAAATGAGCTTCAACAACTGCACTTATATGACATTCGTAAAGCCGCTTTCTCAGATAAAGTCTTTTATGTGCAAGAGTCCTTACATTTTGGGGATTACGGCGGAATCTTGTTAAAACTGCTCTATGCATTTTTTGGAACGACTTCAGGCTTTTTGGCACTTAGTGGGTTTATTGTCTATCTCAAAAGAACCGAAAGAGAGCGCGAAGAAAAGTCCAAATTTATAGCCCTAAAACCATTGGTATTGCGTTGGACCTATGGCATACTGGGGTATATTGGACTCTTATTACTGATACATTCCTTTTTTGGTATTGCCATACCCACAATACTCACGATCACACTACTGTATCTTTCATTGCTATTCCTCTTGATACGGTCTTTGGTATTATTCTTAAAAAAACACTTTACAAAACCAAAAAACCGAAAATTGGAAACCAATGGCTGACAAAAAAAAAGTGGTCAATGCCTTGAACGAGCATTTTATGGTACCCATCATACTTTTGTTGACCTTGTTTTCCCTTACTTGTTCCCTATATCTTCTCAACGAGCTTTTTGAAAAGGAGTATGTGGTTCAAAACCACTATGATCCCACAATGGCTACCTGGGAATATCGCCAACAATGTAGTTATTTCGCTATAGGTTTTTTGGTGTTGGTGCTACTACACGTGTATTCCCTAAGGCTAAAGAAAAGATGGCTTTATCTTTTACTGATTGCTGTAAGCCTTTTCGTAATAAGGCTCTTTTTTAGCTATCTCTGAAAAGACATGGACACTTATAATACAAGGGGTTTAATGATTTCTTTATTTTTATTTAGAATAAAAACAAATAATATTTTAGATTTGCCCTTCGCAATTTGCGCACCCAAAACTGATGAAAAGATTATTCTTCCTTCTTTCAATAGTTCCCCTAACTATTTTTTCACAAAATAGGTTTACTATCTCTGGAGCAGTAAAAGGCGAAAATGGAGAACCATTGGCATTTGCCAATGTTTTATTGAATAAAAACAACAAATATGCAGTTGCTGATGGTGACGGTAAATATATCATCACAGATGTACGTAAGGGCAATTATGTAATTTCTGTAAGTTCTCTTGGTTTCGGTACGTTAACCCAAAACATAGCGGTCAGTGGCGATTTAGTACTGGATTTTACACTGAATGAAAGTGTGCAAAACCTAGATGATGTAACGGTGATAGGAAAATCAGAAGCAACCAAAATCAGTCAAAAAGCCATTACGATAAGCTCTTTGGACCTAAAACAAGTCGCCGACCTATCATTGGGTGCTGAAGAAGTACTCAAAACTTCTACAGGGGTTGTCGTGCGTCAAAGCGGAGGCCTTGGCAGTAATGTCAATATCAATTTAAACGGACTGACCGGACAGGCCGTTCGTATTTATTACGATGGCATACCCATACAGGTATACGGCAGCGGTATTCAGTTGAACAACATTCCTGTAGATGCACTGGAACGCATAGACGTATATAAAGGTGTCATGCCCGTTGATATTGGTACAGATGCCCTTGGTGGGGGCATCAATTTAATTCCAATAGCGCAAAATGATGATAATCTAAGAACCTCCTATTCCGTGGGTTCGTTCAATACCCATCGGGTAACCCTAAACGGCAACAAGAACTTTAGCGATAAAACGGCATTGTCAGTATTGTCTTTTTTTAATTATTCGGACAATGATTATGAAATGCAGAACATTCCCAGTATTGTGGAAAATTTGGATGAAAATGGCAATGTACTGAGTGTGTCGGAAGAAACCATTGATACTGATCGTTTTCATGATCAACACACCTCTGCCTTTGCTGAAGTTGCCTTAAGGTTAAAAAATAGGACTTGGGCCGATCAATTCGTTATCGCAGCTTCCTATTCCTCACGTTTTGACGAGATCCAGCAAGGAAATTTTATCATTAGTACTTCGGTGGGAAAGGCAGAACGTGAAATCGATGGGTTTAACCAACGTCTCGATTATCGTAAAAAATTGTTCAATGATAAGGCCGAATTGAGATATTATGGGATTCTTTCAAACACAACCACCAAAAGTAATGATAGTACTACCGCGATATACAATTGGCGTGGCGAAGTATTGAGAACCCCGAATACCAGTGGATCCGAAATCTTTGCTATCCCGACTTTGCGTGAAGGAGACGAACTGGGAACAGCGCACAGACTGCTTTTCAATTATGCCATTAACCAAAGTTTAGATTTTACATTTTCTGAGTTCTATCGATATTCCAGGATAAAGGGCGACGACCCCGTGGGCAACCGTCTTACAATCAATGGTGAATCCATTGACCCCAATACAGTGCCTTCCAAACTGAATCGAAACATTATCGGTATTGAACTGGAACAACGCTTATTCCAAGACAAGCTTACTGCAATTGGTTTCTATAAAAATTATATGTATTCTGCCGAATCCATAGACATTTTGGCAGGAGCTGCCACGGTCTTACCCATTAGACAGGTAGACGATGATGAGAATGGCTTTGGTTTCGCTCTTAAGTACCAGGTTGCCCCAGCTGTTTTTATAAGGGGAAGCTTTGAAAGGGCTATACGTATTCCAACGGAGACTGAGGTGTTCGGAGACTTTGGTGCGATACTTCCCAACTACGAATTGCGGCCTGAAAGAAGTGAAAATCTGAATGTTGGCATTTCTTTTGAAAAAGGATTTGGAAACGGTTCATATGCCTCTTTGAAAATAGATGGTTTTATTCGAGACCAACAAGATTTGATACGACTAGAGGATTTGGGACCGGAAAATGCAGTTTATGTCAATGAAGCTGAAGTAGATGGAAAAGGGGTTGAAGTTTCTGCCCGTATCACACCAATTAAAAATCTAAATTTCTCAGGTAATTTCACTCACCAAAGCAACGAAATCGATGAGGACGGTACAGCATCGGCAGGAACATCCGAGGGGGTTCAGGTACCCAACATTCCGACACTCTTTTATAATATCGGGGCGGTCTATAATCTGAATAATATTTTCAAGTCACAAAACAATTTGCAGTTGTCCTGGACCTATTTCCACACCGACAGATTCAGTATAAATGAAGTAAATGACCTAGATACAGCAAATCCTGACTTTGTCATACCGGTTCAAAACATTCATAATGCCGGTATTACTTACAACATACCGCAGCAAGGCTTAAGTTTCTCATTAAACGTTCGAAACATTTTTGATGAAGAAGTTTTTGACAATTTCAGAATTCCAAGACCCGGTTTTAATTATGCTTTTAAAATAAATTATAAACTATAAAACTATACTTTTATGAAGGTCCAATTTAATTTAATGCAATTACGATGGAATGTTTTTCTTTCGCTATTGCTAGCAGTTATTTTTGTCGCTTGTTCAGATGACGACGATTCCAATACAGAACCTGCCGGTACTACAGATGATGATGTCACCATGACCGATGATGACGCTTCGATGACCGATGACGATATGGTTGAAGAACCTGAAAACAAATCCTCAGGATTTGTAATTGTAGGCAGTACATCCTCAGGATCTGAGTTGGTAAAATATAGTGAAGAATTACCCACGGGAAATATTGATTTATCAGATGGAAAAGACTTTGCCGCCTTCTTTCCGGTAGCACTTTATGACAATGCCCTGTACATGGCGAGAGTGGACAATTCTGCTGGATTTTCGAAGGTTGTGGTAGATGCCGATGGGGAAGTAGTTGAAGAAGCGGTCATCCCAACAATTGATGACGGTTCTTTTCAGATTGCCGTTAAGGATTCTGAAACCGGCGTATTTCAAGACAGGGCTACCCCAGATATCATCTCCATTTTTAACCCCACTACTTTAGAGGTCACGGGCAACATTGATCTAAGCGCAGGTTTAGTACCTGGAGATATTGATCAGCGGTACCAGCGGTTCATGTTCAGGGGTGATGATGTTTTTGCCCCAATTCGTGGTAATGATCTCGGGGAATCCTTTCCTACACTTGTGGTTCACCAAGGGAATGTTGGCACAGGCACATTTGTTGGGGATACGGAACGCATCGGTAATGGATTCAGTGACATCTTATATTTTAACGACTTTGGGCAAAACGTTCTCGATAGCCAAGGAAACCTGTATATCGTGGATGCAGGTAATGTGGAAGGGCAAGGGGTTCCCGCTCGCGTGAACAAAATTCCAGCGGGCAGTAATGAAATTGATCCGGATTACACCTTTGAGCCCGCCGCTATTTTAAATCCCGCTAACGTATTCCTACCCACGGTATTTACTTTTTATGTTGTTCCAGGCACAGATACCGCTATCGCTGTTGTTAACTCAGAGACTCCACAAGAGGCTATTGACATTGTTCTTGATGCAGGTGGATTGGAAAATTTGACAAACGAACAATTAAACCAAATATTCAATATTTTGTTCACGGCAGCTTCGGCAAGATGGTGTGAACTGGATCTTGTGAACCAAACGGTCACCCCAATTGACGGCATACCTCCTGTTGGCGTGTTTGCTGCAGGATCCGTTTTTACACATGAAGGTGATTATTTTATTCCCGTTGCAACTCCAGATGAAACAGCATACTACCGATGGAATGCTACTACAGGAGCGGTTTCACAAGCTTTTACCATTAGTGGGGCCGATCTTGTTGGCGTCTTTAATATCGCAAATAATAATTGAGCCTTGTTTTCAAGCTGATTACAATTATAAAGGCCCCTAAGTTAAGGGGTCTTTTTTTATCTACGAAATAAGGGTTTTTCAGAATACATCGGAACAAGTGCTTGGGCCCTATGACGGGAACCAACTTCAATTTAAGCCTATTTTTTTAATCCCAATCAAAAAAACCTAGTTGTATTTCGCGTTGACGGCATCAAATAAGATTTGATATCATTCATTCCCAAACTCTTGAATTTGTACCGTCTTTTATGAAATAAAAGGGTAATCATTATTTTTATTTTTATTTAGAATAATTAAAAATAATGATTTAGTTTTGCACCTCTAAAATCAGAACTGACACCATAATGAAAAATCCACTACTTGTATTATTCATACTGCTCCCTACCATAATCTTAGCCCAAAATAGGTTTTCCATCTCAGGCTTTATACAAAGTCAAGATGGCACCCCACTGGCTTTTGCCAATGTACTATTGGATCGAAACAACAAATATGCTGTATCTGACGAGAATGGCAGGTATCGCATAGGTAACGTACGTCGTGGTGAATATGTGATAACCATCAGTTCTTTAGGCTATGAAACCATAACCCGTAACATTACCGTGAATGCTGATCTGAATCTAGACTTTACCATGATTGAAAATGTTGAAGCCCTGGATGATGTAATCGTTGAAGGTAAAAAAACTTCTACCAGACAAGAAGAACGGGCCATTACCATAGGCAGTTTTGAGTTGGCCGAAGTAGTATCACAGACCAATATACTTGCCGATGCCGTGGACAAAATTTCTGGGGTTCGAATCAGGCGCTCAGGTTCTTTCGGTGATCAATCGGATATTTCCATTAACGGCTTGAATGGTTCCGCCATTCGTACTTTTATCGATGGTATACCGCTGGAATTTATATATCCCAGGGCTGACATAGCCACCTTGCCCTTAACAGGCATAAAACGGGTTGATGTCTATAAAGGTGTAATTCCAGTGGATATTAGCACCGATGCCCTAGGCGGTGGCATCAATATCATTACAGAAGACAATAACGTAAACCGTTTTTATGCCAGCCACAGCTCAGGATCCTTTAATACACATCTAAGTGATATCAGCTTAACCTTGGTTGATGGCAAAGACAATTATTTAAAGATTGATGGAGGCTTGAACTATTCTGACAATGATTACACTTTTGAAGCTAGCCTTCAAGTTCGCGACCCATTTACGGAAAATGGTCTTATTGCCATTCCTGGGACTAGCAATATCAAAAGATTTCATGACCTCTACCGATTGCAGTACACGCAAGCCAAGCTTGGAACATCAAACAAAAATTGGGCAGATAAGGCAGAAATCTCAATTAACTTTTTCGATCGATTCAGGGAATACCAAAACAACTTGAGAATAACAAATGTTGCCATCGGTGAAGCTTTTGAGGAATCAGAGAACTTTTCTGTGATTGCAAAATATGACAAAACCCTGATTAAGGATAAGCTAAAACTTAGAACCATATCAAACTACAGCGATGAACTGGTAAAATTTGTAGATACGACCGCTAATGTATACAACTGGTTAGGTGATATTATCATAGATGGGGCCGGGAGGGAAGACCTAAGAGGTGAATTTGATCCAGGCAATCCCGTATTTTCAGAAACCACTACTAAAAACTACGTGAACCGAACCACCTTGAACCTAAAATTGCCCAAAGAAAGTAATTTAATGTTCAGCAACATCATTGCCCACCAGACCAGGGAACTCAAGGATTTTGACATTGATAATCCAACAGAATTCAGTATTGCCCCGGATCAAAAAATCACAAAGAACATCACCGGATTACAATATGACAACAATTCCTTAATTAAAGAGCGGGTGGAATTTTCCACCGCCTTAAAATATTACACCTACAAACTGGAGGGGTTTAGTAGCCTAAACAGGGTGCCCATAGAAGATACTGAAGGCTTTTTTGGTTGGAATGCCGGGCTAAAAGTTCAGGTTGTGGATGAGTTCTCGATAAGGGGGTCTTATGAACGGGGATTTCTGATTCCTGAAGTAACGCAATTCGCGGGAAATGGGGCAAACATTGCCCCCAATGGTGAACTGCAACCTGAGGAAAGTGATAACTATAATTTAGGGTTCCGTTTTTATAAGCGCTTCAATAGCGATTATGCGCTGACACTTACCACAAACGGTTTCTTGAGAAAACAAAGGGACTTCATCTTCTTGGATGCCAATGCAACACGACAAAGAAATGAAAACATTGGAGATATTGACGCCGAAGGCGTAGAAGGGGAATTAAAATTCAATTTCTTGAAAAACTTCAATTGGAATACCAATGTCAGCTTCGTGAACAAAACCATCGAGGAGTTTCGCTTGGCCACTTCTACCGATGAGCTTATTGGCTCAAGACTCCCAAATACCCCAAGGTTTTTTTACAACACAGAACTGTCTTGGCAAACCAAAGATATTTTTAACACGGGCATAGGTCTACGGCTGTACAGTCTGTTTACCCATGTTGATGAATTCAATATCAGACCCGTGGCCACAGGGGAATCCATTGACACTACGCCTGATGCTTTCGTCCCGGAACAGGATAGACTGGATTTTGGTATTTCGCTAAGCTTGATGGACAAAAAAATAACAGCGGCCTTCAACATAGTCAATATTACTGATGAAGAGTTGTTCGACAATTTTAGCGTCCCCAGACCTGGGCGTAATTTTAATTTTAAGCTGATCTATGAAATTTCAAATTTTTAATGTTATGAAAATAAAAGATACTTTTCGACTGCTCTTGTTCACAAGTGGCATAATTTTTACGGCATGTGAACCTGATGAGGTTGTCACTGAGGTAATCGTGAACCAAGGCGGAAGTTCTGGAACTGGTGGTGATCCTGTTGTTGAAGAGTCGCCCTACAAGACGTCAGGCTTTGTGGCCGCTTCTATATTGAGTACCCCAACTTCATTTTCTTATTTTACAAATTATACAGAAGAAATGCCATCGGGTGAACAAGACTTAACACAGTCCAGTTCAAGCTCATTCTCTGGTTATTATCCGCAAACCGTATATAAAAACTTTGGTTTCGGTTCTTCTTTGGATTCTGACAATCTGGAATTGAACCGTTATGCTGTTGACAATGAAACAGGAAAAGTAGTGAAAGCGGGGTCGATACCTTTGGCAGCAAGCCTTAGCCAAGTACTGATCTTAGACGATGAGACAGCCGTGTATACCATTTTTAACACACCCAGTCTTTTTGTCTTTAATCCGACTACCATGCAATTTGTGCAAGAGATCCCAATGCCCCAAGCCGTGCAACTTGAGGAATTCGAGGATCAGGCGAATTCATACTTTCACATAGTTTATAGACCGCAAGACAACAAGGTGTTTCTGCCTCTGATATCCAACTCTGCGCTAACCCCACCTTTTTTTGAAGGTGTTGACATCCATGTTGAGATTGTGGATATGGGAAGCCTCTCCTGGGAAAAAACCACAATTTTCAATGGGGCAACCTATCCGCTGACCAGAGGGATGGAAAATCCTATGGTTGACGAATTCGGAAATATTTATTTGCTGACGCAAGGACAATACAGTCTCGATTTCCAATTTGGCCCAACCGCTCCCCCAAGTTCTAGACCCCAAATTCTAAAAATACCCGCAGGAAGTACGGATTTTGACCCTACCTATGCTT
This sequence comes from Bacteroidota bacterium, assembly GCA_039184335.1. Taxonomy (GTDB): domain Bacteria; phylum Bacteroidota; class Bacteroidia; order Flavobacteriales; family Flavobacteriaceae; genus JBCDBD01. The sequence continues at coordinate 40,825 of JBCDBD010000015.1, forward strand.
TCAATCCTGTTGATTATATCGGGTTTAGTACATCCGTTGCCCAACTTTGCACAGGATCTATCTACTACAAAGACGGAATTGCCTACGCTGCGATGACCGCCGAACCTGATGTACCAAGGGTAAACGAACTTCTTGCTAAATTGGGTGCTGGTACCATCACTGAAGAAGAATTTAACGAATTGGCCGCTTTGGTCACCAATAGCCCCAATATGAAATGGTCAAAAATTGACCTGAATGCACAGACTGCTGAAATCATTGGGGATATTCCGACCACTGCTGGCTTTACGTATCCTTTCTCCTACAAATATCAAGACAAGCTATATTTTCAGGTATTTGATCCTGAGAGTGGTGTAAATGGCTATTATGAACATGATCCAGCTATGGCAACAAGTTCAAACGTATATAATATCACCTCGGGTGGGGTCGCCACACAATTTGTCATACTTCAAGAATAAGTATGTAGCAATGGAGTAAGTCAAAGCCCCTACATGGTAGGGGCTCTTTTGATTTCATGAAATAACATCAACGGTAAACCGAAAACAGTTCAGTGGCTTTGTTATAGGCGGCCTCAAAGACCATCCAATTGACATGGGTCGTTGCCTTTACCGCTGTAAAGTATGACAGCATCTTTTCTGTAGGCATATTTCCCGTCAGCTCATCCTTGGCCATCGGACAACCGCCAAAACCCTGTACCGCCCCATCGAACCGTCGGCAACCTGCTTTATAGGCCGCATCTACCTTTTCATGCCATTTGGTGGGGGTAGTATGCAAATGTGCCCCAAATTCAATTTCTGGATATTTGGGAATCAAATGGGAAAACAGGTAATCAATGACCTCAGGCGTCGAACTACCGATGGTGTCTGAAAGTGATAGTACCTGCACTCCCATAGCAGCCAACCTTTCGGTCCATTGCCCTACGATCGCTACATCCCATGGGTCGCCATACGGATTACCGAAGCCCATGGAAATATAAGTGACGACCGCTTTTCCACTATCCCTGGCAATCGCCAAAATCTCTTTCAAGGTGGTAACAGACTGCGCTATGGTCTTATGCGTGTTGCGCATTTGAAAATTTTCGGAAATCGAAAAAGGATAGCCCAAATAATCTATTGCATCGTGCTTGCTCGCCTCGACTGCCCCGCGTACATTGGCAACAATGGCCAAAAGCTTACTTGTTGACTTCGACAGATCGAGCTGGGCCAGCACTTCGGCCGTATCGACCATTTGCGGAATTGCCTTGGGCGACACAAAACTGCCAAAATCAATGGTATCAAAACCGCACCCCAAAAGCGATTGGACATACCTGACCTTTTCATGGGTGGGAATAAAGGTCTTAATACCCTGCATGGCATCCCGTGGACATTCTATGAGCTTTACATTTGGCATATAACGCCTAAAATTACCACTAATAATCCGATAGGACTAAGTAAAGGGCAATGCCCACAAATACAATGATCTGCACCCATTTTAAATAGATAGCTGTTTTCGGGCTGTTGCCGATGTATTGGGATATGCTACCGGCCAATAGGGCAATACTGCCAAAGACCACTAAAGTGACCAACATAAACAACAGCCCCAGTGTGTAAAATTGAACGACCAGACCAAGTTCGTCACTGAACAGGAACCCTGGAAAAAAAGCCAGAAAAAAAACAGTGACCTTTGGGTTCAACACATTCATCACAAAGCCTTTTTGAAAGAGGGCAAGCGCATTTGTCTGATTGTTCTTGACCTTTATGATCTCAATATGGGCATCACTTTTGTAGACCTTGTAGGTCAAAAACAACAAATAGCACGCCCCAAAGATCTTGATTGCCCAAAAAAGGACTGTATTCATCTTAACCACTGCAGATAGACCAAAGGCCAGTAGGGTCGTATGCACCAAACATCCTCCGACAAATCCAAATGCTGTGGCCAGGCCCAGTCGCTTTCCGTAGGCAATACTCTGTGTCAGCACAAAAATATTGTCTGGTCCAGGAGAAATGGCCAAAACCGAAGAGGTCAGCACAAAAGCAGTCAGAATTTCGTAGTTCAAATCGCGTCGTAATTAAATTCAAAATACAAATTACATCGTATTCAAAAATTCTTTTTATAACTTGAAAGACAAAAATGAAATACGTTACTACTGTCCTGCTATGCCTTTTTGCTCTTACCGCTGCTTTTTCAACACCGCTCCACACCATGAAAAATCGACTGGGTGAAACCAAGGAAGAGGCAACGGACAGTGTTTTAAGACATGTGGTACTGTTCAAGTTCAAAAAAGGTACCCCCGAAAAAAAATTGGTGGAAATTGAAATGGCATTTTCTGCATTGCCCTCGAAGATACCTGAGATCATGTCTTATGAGTGGGGATTGAACAACAGTCAAGAGGGACACGATAAGGGGTTTACCCACTGCTTTTTTCTGACGTTCAAAAATGAGGAAGCAAGAAACACATATTTGCCCCACCCTGACCATAAGGCTTTTGGCGAATTGATCACACCCCATTTGGAAGATGTTTTCGTGGTCGATTATTGGACAACCACGCTTTAGTGCCCATACTTTTCAAGAATGGCACGGTTGATCTTTTTGATCAAGCTAGGACCTTCATATACAAACCCGGTATACAATTGTACCAAATCGGCACCTGCTTCCAATTTATCCAGTGCCTCTTGGGCAGAATGAATACCCCCTACCCCGATGATGGGAAACGCCTTTTTGCTGTTTTTTGCCAAAAAACGGATGACCGCTGTACTGCGTTCTGCCAATGGCCTACCGCTAAGCCCTCCTTTTTCCTCGGTCAAGATCAAGTGCGATTTCAATCCTTTTCGCGATATGGTGGTGTTCGTGGCGATCACCCCGTCTATTTTAGAGGTTTTTACGATATAAATGATATCCAACAACTGGGAATCTGTCAAATCTGGAGCGATTTTAAGCAATATCGGTTTCTCTTTGAGATGCAGTTTGGCTGCATTTTTTTTATTCGCACGCTTCAATTTCATCAACAGCTCCAAAAGGGGTTTGCTCTCTTGCAATTGCCGTAGACCGGGTGTGTTCGGCGAGCTGACATTCACTACAAAATAATCTACATACTCAAACAGTGCATCAAAGCAGATGAGATAATCCCTCACGGCATCTTTATTTTCGGTCACCTTATTCTTCCCAATATTGCCTCCAATCAATACCTTTCGATCTTTTTTTAAACGGTCGACCGCATCAAACACCCCTTTGTTGTTGAATCCCATCCGGTTGATGATGGCCTCATCCTCCAGCAATCGAAACAATCGCTTCTTGGGGTTGCCAGATTGTGGTTTTGGGGTAAGTGTACCTATTTCAATAAACCCGAATCCAAAATCGGAAAGTTGGTTGTACAACTTGGCATCTTTATCGAATCCCGCTGCCAGTCCTACCGGGTTCTTGAACCTTAATCCGAACACCTCACGTTCCAATCGTTCGTCCTCTATGGTAAAAAGTGACCTGAAAAGACCAGAAAAACCCAATCGAGAAAGAAAATGTATGGTAGAAAAAGAAAAATAATGAACAGTTTCAGCATCAAGCATAAATAAGAGGGGGCGCAAAAAAAACTTATACATTAACACATATTTTCCGTAAAAATAAAAACTCTTAAACCAGTTACTGGCATATCTTGCTATTTTTCGTCAACCTGCCTATCGACATATAGCGGACTATGTGCTACGCCCTTGCACAATGTGATGTACAGGTTGTACTGTTTATCATTAAATAAAGACAACACCCTTTTATCGATCATCCGCATATTTTGTTTCATGCTATCCATCAGTGCACGATAACGGTATGACATGGCCATTAAATCTTCTGGTGCGCTTTGGGCATTTCTATTCAGCAACGCCTTGGCCCGATCGGCCAATAACATATTACGGTATTTTAACTCTGCACTCCAATTCCTCATTTTTTCAATTTGCTTATCATTTAGTTGAAACACTTTGATGATCGTGCTATCCTGGGATCCTCCGACACCTAAGTAACAATCTTCTTGACCCCATATAGAAAGAAAAACGAAAAAAATGGGTATAAAACGTAGTTTGACAATCAATGGAACACAAATTAGGTTCGAAAGATAATTTTTTAGTCTTCCTTTTCAACCAAAATCCGACCGAAATAGCAGTATTTTTGACAAAAAACCACTTCGATGGATAAACTATTGCCCCGCTTTTTGGAATACGTTTCAATCGATACACAGAGTGACCCCTACTCCAAGACCACCCCAAGCACTGAAAAACAATGGAATCTGGCAAAAAAATTGGTTCTTGAACTGCACCAAATAGGAATGCAAGAGGTTTCAATTGATGAAAACGCCTATATCATGGCGACACTGCCCAGTAACATTGAAAAAGAGGTGCCCGTTATTGGATTTATTTCACATTTTGATACCACCCCTGACTTTACGGGTAAAAATGTAAAACCCCAAATCGTTGAAAACTATGATGGCGGTGACATTCCATTGAACAAGGGAAAAGACCTTGTGCTATCGCCCGATGATTTTGAAGATTTGCTTCTCTATACAGGAGAGACCCTCATTACCACGGATGGCAGCACCCTTTTAGGGGCCGATGACAAGGCTGGTATTGCCGAAATCATTACGGCCATGGAATACCTTGTACAACATCCTGAAATCAAACATGGTAAAATTCGCATCGCCTTTACCCCAGATGAGGAAATTGGTCGGGGAGCCCAAAAGTTTGATGTCGAAAAATTTGGGGCGGCATGGGCATATACCGTAGATGGAAGCCGTTTGGGTGAACTGGAATATGAGAATTTCAATGCGGCCGGGGCTACGGTACATTTCAAGGGAAGAAGCGTGCATCCGGGCCATGCAAAAGGAAAAATGGTCAATGCCATTAATGTCTTGAATGAATTTATCAGTTTACTGCCGTCTATGGAGGTACCCGAACGTACTTCAGAACGACAAGGCTTTTTTCATGTGCACAAAATCAAGGGCACCATTGAAAATGCCCAGCTTGAACTCCTCGTCCGTGACCATGACCAAGAACATTTTGAAGCGCGAAAACAGCTGCTGGCTGACATCACCGACAAACTGAACAAAAAATACCCAGCATCGGTCACCCTTGAAGTTTTGGACCAGTACCGAAACATGAGGGAAAAAGTGGAGCCTGTTTTCCATATCATTGAAATTGCAGAGGAAGCCATGCTCTCGTTGGACATACAACCTATCATAAAACCGATACGTGGCGGTACCGACGGCTCACAATTGAGCTTTATGGGATTGCCATGCCCCAACATTTTTGCTGGTGGCCACAACTTTCATGGAAAGTATGAGTTCATTCCTTTAAAAAGTATGCAAAAAGCGGTTGATGTAATCGTAAGAATTTGCGAACTTACTGCATTAAGATTTTAAAAATGGAAAAGACAAAAACGGCAGAGGGCTATTATGCCAAAGATGCTCCATTTAAAAAAGAAATTGCCCTGCTAAGGGAAATTGCACACCGAACAGAAGCGATCGAGACCTGTAAATGGGGGATGCCCGTCTACACGATCACCAACAAAAACGTCTTTGGTATCTGCAGGTTCAAATCACACTTTGGCGTTTGGTTCTTCAACGGTGCTTTTTTGAGCGACCCAAAAAATGTACTGGCGAATGCCCAAGAAGGAAAAACCAAGGCAATGCGCCATTGGAAGTTTTATGCGGCAGACCAAATTCAAGAAAAAGAGGTGTTGCAGTATATGAACGAAGCTATCGAAAACCAAAAAAAAGGCATTCGGTTAGTTCCTAAAAAACAGAAAAAAGAAGTTCAAATACCAATACCATTGCGTTCGGCACTAGAGCAAGACCAAAGCCTTAAAAAGGCATTTGGGCATTTTACGCCTTACAAGCAAAAAGAATTCTGTGAATATATTGAAGAGGCCAAGCAAGAAAAGACCAAACTGAGACGGTTAGATAAAATTCTACCCATGATCCAAGAAGGTGTTGGGCTCAACGATGCCTATCGATAAAAAAGGCACCTCAGATTAAGGTGCCTTTGTAAAGATAGCGGCGATGCCGTTATTTTTTTGGAGGATCTGCCAATTTCTTGCTCATCTCCATGGAAATTGAAGATCGGTCAAATTTTAAACGGCCGGCCATCGTCTCGATGATGCAAGAGTTGTCCTTATCGTTTAAATCGACCACTTTACCATGAAGACCGCTTTTGGTAATGATGCGATCTCCTTTTTTTAATGCCTCTGAAAACTTTTTTTCATCTTTTTGACGCTTTATCTGTGGGCGGATCATAAAAAAGTAAGCCACCACAAAGATGAGTATAAGCGGCAAAAACTGGTTGATGCCTTCCATATTATACCTTGCTCTTTACAGGACCGGGCATGTTTACACCTTCTTTGGCATTCACGAATGCCTTGATTCGTAAAAGTTCGGAGCCTTTCTCCGTATTTGCGGTCACGGTCACGGTCTTGGTCACTTGATTTTTACCTGAACCATTGAACTTCACCAACAACGAGCCTGACTCACCAGGGGCGATGGGTGTATTTTTTGGGTAATCGGGTACCGTACAGCCACAGCTACTCTTTGCATCTGTTATGATTAAAGGGGCATCACCGGTATTGGTAAACTTGAATGTGATCTCTTGTGGGGTGCCCTGTGCTATGGCACCAAAATCATGCTCTGTTTTTTCAAAAGTCATCACGGGCAGTTTCCTCTGTACCTCATCCCTATTGGAAGCTACTTCCACATTCTCTGTATTGATTTTGTTGGCTGCCTTGTCTTTGCATGATACAGTGCCCAACAAAAGTGCAAATGCACTAAATACACCTATTATTCTTCTCATGTTTTGATTTTTAATTTGCACAAAAATAATTAATTATTGTTTAAAGCAGACCGCGACCCATTTTTTGCAATTTCCCGGTCGACTTGTATTCTTTCACCAGTTTATCTAAAATACCGTTGATAAAGATACTGCTCTTCGGAGTGGAATATTCCTTGGCAATTTCCAAGTATTCGTTCAATGTCACCTTTTCAGGTATGGAGGGAAAGTGCAACAGTTCACAAATGGCCATTTTGAGCAAAATGGAATCTACTTCAGCAATTCGATCGTTGTCCCAATTAGGGGTTTTTCCCTCAATTTCCTTTTCCCACTGGGCATCGTTCAACAAGGTTTTCACCAACAGTTCTTTGGCATACACCATATCTTGTTCATCCTTCAACAAACGTGGCAAAAAGAAATGTTCCGGTGCGGTCGGACTTGACTTTTTGAAGCGCTTTACCAAATATGTGTTAACGATGGGGATGTCATCGACCCAAGTCAATCGGTCATCTTCATAATGTTCATATATTTTCTCATTGGGCGCTATGGTAGTCTTAAAAATCTTGATGAGAAAATCTTTGTCTTTTTGATAGCTGCTTTCAGAATCTGACATATATGCCTTGTACAGGTCACTTGTTATGATCGCTTTGTGTATGATTTTAACATACTCATCGTTTAAGTGCCAGTTTTCAAGCCTTCTTTTTGAAAGTGCCTTCGTTAATTGGCCATTACTGGAAATTTGCACCAAAAGTCGGTTCTTGATAAACTTTTCCCTATCGGGAAAGTTATCATCTTCTGTGGTGATGTACTTTTTTGAAGCGTGTGATACATGTTTTGCGGCCAAAGCATGAATTTCGGCAAGAAGGCCCAAAACAAGCAAATAAAGCGAATACATGTTGTTTATGCTATTCTCCAAAAACTTCTCCTGTTTTTCCAAAGAATCGTCTTGGGCTTGAATCAGTGCGTAGATACACTGCATTACCTTTACCCTGATATGCCTTCTTGTAAGCATTGTTAAAGAACTTTTAGCGCTGGTTCATTAGACTTCACAGAGGCAAAAATAAGTTTATATTTCAATCCCACCTAGGCAGGTACGGTAACTTATCAGTTTTATAACATTAGGTTTGTCGACAATCACATATCTTTACAAAATTGCACAAAAAAAGTGCCCTGTTAAGCAGCCTTTCCTTTCATGAAAGAACTCAAATACCTCAATAAATACCTTAAAAAATACTGGCTTAAACTCTTTATAGGTATCATCATTACCATTATTGCCCGCGTGTTTTCACTGGTTATGCCATCTTATGTGAATAAGTCGATCCAAGCCGTCGAACAGTTCATAGCAAAGTCCATTACTGAAGCAGAGGCCAAGGAGATCCTACTGCAGTATATCTTGATTATCGTTGGCGCAGCTCTTTTATCAGGACTTTTCACATTTTTAATGCGACAGACCATCATCAATGTGTCTCGATATATTGAATACGATCTAAAAAACGAGGTCTTTGACCATTACCAATTGCTCAACCTCAATTTTTATAAGCGTAACCGAATAGGCGACTTAATGAACCGGATAAGTGAAGATGTAGGTCAGGTTCGAATGTATGCCGGACCCGCAATCATGTACGGAATTCAAACATTGACCCTCTTCGTGTGCCTAATTCCATTAATGTTTATAAAGGCCCCGACCATAGCACTGTACACCCTGACTCCCCTTCCCGTACTTTCAATACTCATTTATCAGATCAGTAAGGTCATCCACAAGCGAAGCACCAAGGTACAAGAGTTTTTATCAACGCTTTCCACGTTTACCCAAGAGTCCTTTTCAGGGGTTGCCGTGATAAAGGCGTATGGCTTGGAACCCAAGATAAACAACGAATTGAAAGACTTGGCCATCGAAGGAAAAAACACCAGTATGGATTTGGCAAAGGTCAATGCATGGTTTTTTCCATTGATGATCCTTCTTATCGGAATCAGCAACGTTTTTGTGATTTACATAGGGGGCAAACAATATATTGATGGCAAAATCGAATCCATAGGTATCATTGCAGAATTCATTCTGTACGTAAACATGCTTACCTGGCCTGTTGCTGTGGTAGGGTGGTTAACATCCATTGTGCAAAGGGCAGAGGCTTCACAAAAAAGAATCAATGAATTCTTGAAAGAAAGGCCCGGTATCAAAAATGAAACGCTGCAACCTACCCCGATACTCGGAAAAATTGAGTTCAAAAATGTTTCCTTCACCTATGAAGACACCAACATTACGGCATTGCACAACATTTCGTTTACTATCGAAAAAGGACAGACCGTAGCATTTTTAGGAAAAACAGGCTCGGGCAAGTCAACCATTTTAGACCTTGTGGCAAGACTCTACGACGTACCATCAGGCACGATCCTCATCGATGGCACCCCAATACAACAACATAACCTGAACAGTCTTAGGAGTGCTATTGGTGCCGTACCACAAGATGCCTTTCTTTTTTCAGATACCATCGCGAACAATATTCGATTTGGCAAGGAAAATGCATCAAATGATGACATCATTGAAATGGCCAAAAAGGCAGTGGTACATCAAAATATCATGGGATTTGCCAAAAAATATGATACCGTACTCGGAGAACGGGGCATCACGCTCAGTGGTGGTCAAAAACAGCGGGTATCCATCGCACGTGCCCTCTTGAAAGACCCCAAAATCTATCTTTTTGATGATTGTCTCTCAGCAGTTGATACCGAGACCGAGGAAGAGATATTGGGCAATCTAAAAAAAGCCTCACAACACCGAACCACGCTTATTGTAAGCCACCGTGTTTCGTCAGCCAAAAATGCGGATAAAATCATCGTACTCCAGAATGGTGGCATCCTGCAAGAGGGCACACATGAACAATTGAACAGTGTAGAGGGCTATTACCAAGAGCTTTACCTAGACCAATTATCAGAGAAAGAATAGTTGAAAAAGTTGCTGGATTAGCTTTTTTTTTACATTTTTGGTAGAATAAAGTAACATAGCCGAAAAAGAACACTTACCATATGAGCGACAAAGATTTAATGGATCAAGAGGAGATTTATTCCAAAGTACTCAGGGCAGGAAGAAGAACTTATTTTTTCGATGTAAGAAGCACCAAAGCAGGGGATTATTACCTTACTGTAACCGAAAGCAAAAAGTTTACCCACGACGATGGCTCTTTCCATTACAAAAAACATAAAATTTATTTGTACAAAGAAGATTTTCATGCGTTTAAGGACATTATGGAAGAAATGATGGACTACATTATCGATGAAAAAGGACTTGAGGTCATTTCTGAAAGACATCAAAAAGATTTCAAAAAAGAAGATGAAGGGAACAATACCAGTGAAAACGGCACCTCATCTGGTAGCTTTACCGATGTAGATTTTGATGATATTTAATTTCGGATAGAAACAGATAAAAAAACGACCTGATCGGTACAGGTCGTTTTTTATTTTCAATCCTTCCGAATCAAAACCTACAAAAACATACCTCTTTTTTAGATCCATTTCGTTCAATCTAGCTGCCCAAAACGATATTGCCCTAGATCATTCCCTGCACCAAACCGGCTGAGATTACAGCCCATAAGGTGGGCAAACGTCATATTACGCATAACAAGCCTGTATACTAGATGTAGACCATGGCCAAGATCAGTGAACAGATTTCCAATAACGGCAGAGCCAACGCAGATTCACCCATTGACCCCAAAAGCGAACCACGAACTGACCACTGAAATCGGCACCTACCATGCTAAGGCACTTGACAAAAGCGGTGGTAATTTAAACTTCGGGCAATAGGGTATTTTAAAATCTTTGTGTTGAACGATGCTATACTAAGTCGTATTTTAGAGGATGTAATTTTAATATAAAAAACATGGCCCGTACCCCTAGCAACATGTTGGAACTGGACACCAGTGCACCTGATTTTGAATTGCCCAATACCATAGACGGCAATACCTATACCCTTGAAGCATTAAAAGGAAAAATTGGAACGGTGGTAATGTTCATCTGCAACCACTGCCCTTTTGTAAAACATGTCAATACCGTATTGACTGCCCTGGGAAGGGAATACCAAGAAAAAGAAATAGCCTTTATTGCCATTTCGAGCAATGATGTCGACAATTATCCGCAAGATGCCCCAGAGCTCATGACAGAGGTTGCTGAAAACGAGGGATATCCCTTTCCATACTTGTATGATGAGACACAAGAAGTCGCTAAGGCCTATGATGCGGCCTGCACGCCAGATTTTTACCTTTTTGATACCTCATTGAAATTGGTCTATCGCGGGCAATTGGACGACTCAAGACCTGGAAACGGAATCCCCGTCACCGGCAAGGATCTGAAAAACGCCATGGATGCGCTATTGTTGGGCCAAAGCATTGATCCGCACCAAAAACCTAGCATCGGTTGCAACATCAAATGGAAATGAACCAAATTTCATCATGAAGATCAATCGCAAAGAAGCACTTGAAAAGTTGAAAGACCATGATTCACCATTTCTTAAGCTATTTGCGCACGGGACACTTACTGTGGAAATCTACAAGCCTGTCAAGGTCGACAAGCAAAAGCCCCATACCCGTGATGAAGTGTATGTGGTCATTTCTGGTACAGGGGAGTTTTTCAACAACGGTAATCGTACCCGTTTCGGACCAGGTGATTTTTTGTTCGTCCCAGCTGGGGTAGCACATCGGTTTGAACATTTCTCAGATGATTTTTCAACTTGGGTATTGTTTTATGGGCCAGAAGGAGGAGAACAAGCATAAAGGTATCGTAACCTTTGAAGCATTGACCCTCAGCTCAGTTGACACCTACATTGATGTTGGCATACGGTCATATAGGCAGCACTACCTTCATCTTTGGCAAAACGAAAATCTTGATTCATTTCTCAAGAACAGCCTCTCAAAAACAGCGGTATAGCAAATGTTCAACAATCAGAGGCAACGACCATTCATCATAAGAATCGGTACACAGTCCGCTGGTATACTGATGCTCACCATTGATCCAGAAGAAGGTATTTTTATAGCAGACCGTACAATACTGCTCCATAAAATCTATTTGTTGAGGCAGTATTCAGATATGGGAATCGGCCAAAAAACAATGGATTTTGTACAAGATTGGGCCAAAACACATCATAAGGAATGGGTTTGGCTATATACTATGAAAAAAGGTAGTGCATTGGGCTTTTATCTCAAAAATGGCTTTGAGGTGATTAAGAAAAAACTACTGGATTATCCCCAAGCAAAGGAAACGGAAAGGGAAATGCTGGTTTTAGCCAAAAAGGTATAGGACTACCACCCCATTCTTTTGATCAAATTTTCAATATGCGCAAAATGATGGCCGCCATGCCAGGCATAACGACCAATATTCGCCTCTAAAGTCGTCATCTCATTGCCTTCAGGGTGGGTAAACTTACGCTGCAAATCTTCATTTGACAATCCTTTTAGTAGATACACCAATTTGGCATGTACAGCACCCAAATGATCTAAAGAAAGCTGAATGGGAGCGGTTTTGGCGTCAAACAGGTTGGCCCATTCTTTTTCCAGATAAGGTTTTATGGTCGGGTTATCTTCGGTCAACGCCCATTTGAAACGAATGTAGCTATGGTGGTGGCTATCGGCAACATGGTGCACGACCTGTCGTACCGTCCACCCGCCTGGTCGATACGGGGTTTCTAATTGCTCTTCTGAAAGTGGGGTCACCATGGCTGCCAAACGTTGTGGCAACCGTTCTAAAATGACAATCCATTCGGTTATATGTTTTTCAGTAATCTGATCAGGAACTTCAAACTTGCCTATCGGATACCGTAACTTTTCAAGAGTGGCTGTTTCCATATCCTAAAAGTAATAAAGTTTGGTGTGCTTTGATCAAGGGCGATATATGCACTCCTAAACTTTAATACATTTTTAACCCAAAATCGATTTGCTTCCCTCAAAGTAAAATTACCTTTATTCCCTAATCCTAAAACAAAAAATATGGCTACTATACGATTGGGCGACACTGCCCCTGATTTTACTGCTGACACCTCTCAGGGCACCCTCAACTTTTATGATTATTTGGGGGATGGCTGGGGAATTCTATTCTCACATCCTGCAGATTTCACACCAGTATGTACTACTGAACTGGGTACAGCAGCTAAATTTAAGAACGAATTTGATAAACGTAAGGTCAAAATGATGGCCTTGAGTGTTGACCCATTGGATTCGCATCAAGAATGGATCAAAGATATCAACGAAACCCAAAACACGGTGGTGAATTTTCCAATTGTGGCCGATGAAGATAAAACGGTATCCCATCTGTACGACATGATCCATCCAAACGCCAATGATAACCTTACCGTACGATCGGTATTTATCATTGCACCTGACAAAACCGTAAAGTTGATATTGACCTATCCGGCTTCAACAGGCAGAAATTTCTATGAACTGCTACGGGTGGTCGATTCGCTACAGCTAACGGCCTATCACAAAGTAGCTACCCCAGCCAATTGGGAAAACGGACATGATGTGGTCGTCAGCCCATCCATTTCCACTGACGAGGCAAAGGAACTTTTCAGCAAGGGCGTCGAAGAGGTCAAACCCTACTTGCGAATGACACCCGACCCCACAGCCTGATATCACGATCAGCAACATCTTTATTTCTGTGCCTCCCCTATGGGGAGGTTTTTTTGTCGATACTTTTGTTTAATCTTTGCGCAACCTTTGGCAACATTGTTATCTAAAAGTCAAACAAACCTAGTTGCCCACCAATAAACAATACGACCATGGGAATCTTTTTTGCCATACTCTCCTTACTGCTGGCCATTAATCTTTTATTGCTTTTACTCAGTGTAAACAGTACCAAGAAGCGGTAGTCTTACCTAAAAGTAGGGTTTTCAAGACGACGGTTGTTCACAGAATGGAGAAAGCCTTGCTTTCATTACCCTAACCTATCAGTACCATGACTACTTTTTTGACCGTTTTAGCACTTTTGCTCTTATTGAACCTGTTGTTGCTCATGGTGAGTGTAAACCGTACCAAGTAAAAAACCTTCCAAGAATGGAAGGCTTTTATGCTTACTGACCCGAAACAATTGTTTGGTCTATTTTACATTCACCAGTTCTACATCAAAGATCAAGGTAGCATCTGGCGGAATTACCCCACCTGCACCGGTACTGCCATACGCTAAATGTGATGGGATGACGAAACGGGCCTTATCGCCCACTTGCAATAACCCGATACCTTCATCCCAACCAGGGATTACCTGCCCAACGCCCAACGTAAAATCAATGGGTTGGTTTCTTTTGTACGAAGAATCAAATACCTGTCCGTTTGTTAAACTGCCTTCATAGTGTACTGATACTGTTTTTCCTTTTTCAGCGGATGCCCCGGTACCCTGCGTGATTTTTTTAAAGTGGAGTCCACTGGCAGTCTTTTCAAATCCAGCAGCCAATTTTTCCATTTCGGCCTCAGCTTTGGCCTTTTGTTCAGCGATACGTTTTTCACGGGCCCCTTCAAAGGTGCGAAACGCCTCGACAGCGTTCCATTGCTCTGCCGTAGCACCCACCCTGACAATCTCCAAGTTTTTGATGGTATCGTTCTGGGCAATGGCATCGACCACTTCTTGTCCCTCTTTTACATGGCCAAAAACAGTATGCTTTCCATCCAACCATGGGGTAGCGACATGGGTAATAAAAAACTGGCTGCCATTGGTGCCAGGGCCTGCATTGGCCATGGACAATATGCCAGGAGCATCGTGTTTGAGATCGTCATGAAACTCATCGTCAAACTTGTAGCCCGGGTCACCTGTACCTGTGCCTCGGGGACAACCACCCTGAATCATAAAATCGGGAATGACCCGATGGAATTTCAGACCATTGTAATAGGGCTTGCCTTGGGGGCGTACTCCGTTTTCCATGTTCCCTTCGGCGAGGGCGACAAAATTGCCGACTGTACCGGGCGTTTGATCATGGGTAAGCTTGATCAGGATTTTACCTTTGGTGGTATTGAATTTTGCGTAGATTCCGTCTTGCATCGTATTCTAAATTTATTCGTTTGTGCGTTGTTTTTTGATAAGACGGCAAAGGTAGTGTTTTTGACCATGGAACGCTCTTAAGAAAACCTGTTAAAGTTCTTTCGCTTTTACTTGTAAGTACGTATTAAAGTTTAGTAATATAATTCTTTGATTTTTTAAAGTTTTTTCTATTATTTGTAAACATGATAGCATACCACAGAAAATCTAAATTGCTATAATTCTGTATTCTTACGTGCCGTATTCAAATAAACCTTTCAAAACAGATTAAACAGAAAAAAATATGAGACCATTAAAATTGTTCTTTTTCGTTTCATTATCCATTGGTTTGAACAAAACTTTTGCCCAAGAGATGAAAGGTCTACCGGAGAATGCCTCCGAAAAAGTAAAGAAATGGGCAATTCAATTTGATTTTGATGACGATAGTTGTTATCCAGCACCTGCAATATCTCCCTACGGTAAAACAAATCCGGGACTTAAAGCTACAGGGACACGTACAGGGGATTGTAGGGATTTGGAGCAACTAAAGAATTCCAATACATATGTTCGATCGCATTCAGTAATCAAAAATGGACACACTTATGAGATAATCATGTATGCTTTATATTTTGAAAAAGACCAATACTCCCCTTGGACTGCAGTAGAATTAAAATGGTCTCATAGACATGATTGGGAATGGGCCTGTGTTTGGCTTAAGGATGGAAGGTTAACCCACGCATCTTATAGTGCACACGGTAGTGATGGAGAGACAAAACCCATCAGTTCCTTAACTGATATCGTATCTAATAATCATCTCAGAATCGTATACCATCAACATAATGTTAGAACACATGCTATGCGTTTTGCACAAACTGAAGAAAAAATTGTTGGTTGGACAAGCGACGTGGTCAAGAAATCCCCTATCTATAAAGAAGTTATTGAATCACCGGAGAATGACCTAAAAAAATGGTTGACCCCTAAATTGGTTCAGTGGGACAGGCTGACTTTAAAACAAAGAGAACTTCTAGCCCAAGATTGGGGTAGTGCCAACCCCCCTTTCATTGCAGCCAATTTTTTTGATGAAATAAGAAATTATAAACCTGAAAGTTATCCGAGTGTCTCAGAATGGAAAAGAAGTAAAAACTTTCTACTTTCAGGGGAAAGGTTGAATTCTGGGGAAAAATTATTTTCTTCAAACGGAGCCTACATGTTACGTATGCAGGAAGATGACGGTAATCTTTGTGTTTACAAGAGCAACAATGGTACACAAGGCACTTTTGTCTGGGGCTCTTATCAATCAAAAAAATACGATTTGGGCGCTAGTCATTACCTTAGCATGCAAAATGATGGCAATCTGTGTATTTATGATAAGACCAATCGATTCAAATGGGGGTCTTCCCAAGTTAAACCATATTCCACGACAGAAGGCAGCAAGTTGGTTCTCACTGATACAGGCAAACTTAATATTCTAAATTCCAAAGGTCAAGTTGTTTGGAAGAATGATTAGGCAATGGCATAACCACTGCCCAAGTCGGTGTGTGGCATAACAGGTCATCTTAAACGGTCATTGTATCCACAGCCATAAGTTTTTGACAACAGCCATTGGTCGCTGCGGTTGGTGGCGCGTAAATTTTTATTCCAATACCGCAAAATCAAAAAGATATTGCTCCATATGAAGGCAAAAGGGCTATCGTATTCCAATTGAATCAAAAAATTCCAAAATTGGAATTGGAGGAATGTATCAGGGCCTCTTTGACCTATCATACCCTATCATACGTTAAAAAAACAGGCGACATTGGGAATTTAGAACGTGAACAAAAAAACTATTGGCTTACCATGAGCATATGTTATCGTGATTTAAGTGATAAAACGAAAGTTATGGGCTCGGTTAAATGTTAATCGCGAATTGACCGGCAGAAAGAAAAATTGGCTTGTAGCGATTCAAAACAATATCTAGAAGACAAAAGAAAATGATACAATAACCCTGCCCTTATAGTTGAACCTTATATTGCTTTCCATCGTAAACATCGGTAGCCAATGGATATCAATCAAAATTTCTTTCGATAATATTTATCTTTTTAAGGGCACTGACCGTTGCAGCTGCCAAAGGATGGGTTGAGTCTTCAAGCTGTGCTATGACGTACATGATCTTTCGGGCATGAATCGCTGCAGGATAATCCGCATCATAAAACAACCAATTTTCAGGTTCTTCTATTTTTGACAGCCATATGCGGTATTGATTTAAGAACTGCTCATTATAAAAAATGATATTCAAACCCTGTTGGCCATATTTAACAAGGCTGTCCAATAATGTTGAGCTGTAGAAATGATGTTGATCTGAAAAAAAGGCCTCATAAAAACTGTTGTACTTCAGTGCTTCAAACTTTTCCATTTTTAATCCATATTCATTGGCATTGAACATATTGGCCATAAAAAATGAATCATCTTCACCAGCGTTCGCTATACAATAGAGGTAGTACCGCTCATTTAAGTTGACGAATTTCCGAGGTTTGGCAAAATATTTTTCTTTCAGCATACCTTCGGTCATGTTCAAGATCTCATCATCCACAATTGAAGTGACCGCATAATGGGGATTGTAATAATCTGCCACAATAGCCAGAACAGGATCTTCGTCTTGCAGGTTCTTGGCCGATTCAAAGGCAATATGCTGTTTGAACCCTTGTGTACTGTCTTCATCCAAAGAGTCGAGGTATACCAGTTCAAGAAGTTCTTTCTGTACAAAAGCATAATCAATTTCAGAAAAGAGGGGCTCGCCATTGCGCAGAACTTCCTTTATCTCATCGCCTCCCCAAAACCTAATCGTAGAACTCCGGGTAGATGTATCGAATTGCGCATTGATGAGGTACACTACAAAACAAAAAATAACCAACAATTTATATTTCAAGGACATACCCTCATCTTAAGGTGATAAAAATAGGCATAACCTCCCTATTTTTGCCATTAGTAGCTGATATATTAACTTTTCTTTGACCGATTTTAGTATTTATGTATTCCTTTAATTTCTTTATTTTACTCCGGCTACCCTTGACCATATCGGTATAATGGACTATGGTATCTTTTTTACCGGTGTAAATATCCCGTTTTATTTCTTCTCCCCTTTGGTTTTTATGATATGTTGACCCCGGTAAAATACACCCCTTGGAGTCCCACCAATAATTACCGACATGAATAAGAATCTTATCCCTTTCACCTGCATTTTCAGTATAGCCCCTGGTCAATAACCGAAATTCTTCATAGCAGGTTTTACGATGGGCCTTCCAATTCGGGCCATAATATTTCCAACAGTCATTGTGTACCACCTCATACATACCCGGTGGAATCCGTTTTTCTGACCCAGCTTTTCTTTCCTCGAATTTAGTGCCCCGTCCCCTTTCCAAAAACCATCCTGTAACGGCATCGTTATCAATGGAAAACTCGCTGATCGTATAGTTTTCGGTCTGCTTTTTCATGGTCACTTTAATGTGTATGGTATCTGGTGCCATCTGCTGTGATCGTATGATCCATGTAAAAAATAACAGCAAGGGCAAAAAGTAACGGCTCATTTGGTTGCCAAAGTTTATGGTTCGAAAATTGAAAGAGCCGAAGATAAAAATTAAAACAGTTTAACTGAAAAAAGCTTAAAAAAACTAAGTAAATTCCTATTTTTTGTAAGATTTAAAAAGTGCTGCCCCGTAGCCAGCTACCCGGATATCCGTTACTTTTTAATTGTATTTTTTTGGTCGTGTACCTAATCGTATTCTTGTATGAAAGATATACGGTATACCACAGGAAACATACTTTTCCGATGTTCTGTAAAGTAAAAAAGTGTGCTCTTATTTTAGTACTTCGAGGATCGCTATTTTAAACGTGTGTGCTAGCCTTTTATCTTTTCTGGCTGGACAATGCCGTATTTGTCCACCAAATACACCAGGCTCGCCATGGTCGCAGCACCCAATTGCAGTTCGCGCTGGTTGACGTGTTCAAAAGTATCGTTTTCGGCATGGTGGTGGTCGAAATAGCGTTGTGAATCGGGCCGAAGTCCTGCCAAAACCAAATTCTCGTCTTTGAGCGGACCGATATCGGCACCACTGCCGCCCCTTACAAACATATGGATGAGGTACGGTTCAAATAATGCACGCCATCCCAATACCTGTTCAAAGTTTTCATCTGAACAATCAAAGGAAAATCCCCTTGGGGTAAATCCACCAGCATCACTTTCCAAAGCAAAGACATGACGTTCATTTTTACGCTTGGCGACCTCTGCATACTTATTGCCCCCACGCAATCCATTTTCTTCGTTCATAAAGAGTACCACCCTTAGTGTACGCTTGGGGCGGTACCCAGTTTCTTTCAATAGACGTAGCACATCCATACTTTGTACACAACCTGCACCGTCATCATGGGATCCATCACCGAGATCCCAAGAGTCTAAATGTGCACCGACAATCATGATTTCATCAGGATGGGTCGTTCCCCTAATCTCACCAATGACATTATACGATTCTACATCGGGGTATTGCTTGCAACTCTGTTTGAAGTAAAACTTTATCTCAGGATTCAGGGTCAGGGTAGTACTCAGCAGTTCGGCACCTTTGGTACTGATTGCAGCTGCCGGAATTCGGTCTTTGACCGAGGTTTCCCCATAACTCATGGAACCGGTATGGGGCAAATCGTCCAACCGAAGGTTCATCGACCGTACGATAACACCCACCGCACCATATTTTCCGGCTTCAGCAGCACCTGAATAACGTTGGTCCACGCAACCGGAATAGGACTGGAACGTACTGATCAGTGTGGGGTTCATGGGGCGGTTGTAGAAAACGATTTTTCCTGCAATCCTTTCCCTACCCAGTTTTTCCAGATCTTCGATACCATTTACTTCAATGACATTGGCTTTCAGTCCTCCATCAGGTGTGGCCACAGAGCCTCCAAGTGCACATATGGGTACATTGGTCGTCAGACCGGGCTTGGTTTCTATATAGGCGAACTCTGGGGCGCCCCTTACCCATTTGGGTACCATTACAGGCTGTAGCCACACGCGGTCCAAGTCCAAAGAATCCAGTTGTCCCTTGGTATACTCCACCGCCTGTTGGGCCTGTACCGAGCCTGAAAGTCGGCCCCCAATCTGGTTCGAGAGGTAATTGAGCCAATCATAGGCCCTTCCGTTGGTCAATGCGGTATCGTAGATGGCCCTGAGCTGTTTTTCATCATCTGATTGTGCGTTTACTGAAAAAACTAGAAAAAAAAGTAGGGTTGTAGCTAAGGTTCTCATTAATTTTCTTTTTCCAACTGCTGCTTAAAGGTTTCTAAATTAGCCTTTATTTTATCTTCTAACTCTGGTTCTTGCACATCTTTATATTTTTTTAACGCTTCAAGTAATATGCTGGCCACAATGACCCTTGCCGCTTTTTTGTTGTCAGCTGGCACTACATACCAAGGCGCATGGGGCTTTGAGGTCTTGATAATGGCTTCTTCATAGCAGGTCTGGTAGGCATCCCATACTTTTCGTTCCTTTAAATCCGCTTCGGAAAATTTCCAGTTTTTTTCCTTTAATCGGAGCCTACGCAACAACCTTTGCCGTTGCTCCTCTTTGGAGAGGTGTAAAAAGAATTTGAAAATAACCGTACCATTTTCGGCAATATGTCTTTCAAAGTCATTGATTTGGCGGTATCGTTTTTCCCAAAAAGCTTCATCGATATCGGTGACATGCTCCACTCCCGGAATGTTTTCAC
This sequence comes from Bacteroidota bacterium, assembly GCA_039184335.1. Taxonomy (GTDB): domain Bacteria; phylum Bacteroidota; class Bacteroidia; order Flavobacteriales; family Flavobacteriaceae; genus JBCDBD01. Next base: position 61,313 of record JBCDBD010000015.1, read on the forward strand.
CCAAAATATAACTCGGATGCACCTTGGTCACCAAGACGTTTTCATAATGGGTACGGTTGAAGACACTGAATTTACCACGTTCGGGCAGGGCAATGTAATGCCGCCATAGATAGTCGTGCTTTAACTCCAGTTCGGTTGGCACTTTAAAACTGTGTACCACGACCCCCCTAACATTAAAGTCTTTAAAGACCTCACGAATCAGGCTGTCTTTACCTGAAGTGTCCATGCCTTGCAAGCAGACCAAAACCCCATACCTTCCATGCGCATAAAGGGTATCTTGAAATTTCCCCAAATCTTCACGGAGTTCTTCCAATTGTCTTTTCAGTTCTTTCTCGGAATGCCCAAAATCTTCAAGGGTTTTTATTTTGGCAAGTTGAATAGGACCATCGACCCTAAAGTTGTTACTCTCGATATGCTTCATGTAAGAAATATAGCCATTTTAACCTTATTGGCCATGAAGCTGGAAATTTTACATGAAGGCCTATCGTATTTCATAATATGCCAATCATGGATGCTTTTGGGTTTTTCAACGACTTTATTGACCCGAAACCTTGTTGAAATCGTACCTTTAAGGGTGATTGGATTACGCATTATCCCAAATCTTGCGTTATGATACTTAAGAACTTAATCGAAATAAGTCTTCTTTTTGGCTGCTTCAGCCTGTATCCACGTACAATACCCAATACAGACAGCTGTGAATCGGTAGGCTCGAACATGGCATATATTAAGTCACAAACAGAAACTGCATTAAAAAAAGATGACCTTGACATGGCCAAGTATCATACCTATAAGGCACTCAATGGAATTTGGAAGGCCAAAGCCAGTATTGAAAAATGCGGTTGTGCAGGTGTCATCGAGGGTATGCAAATGGCTTCTCAACATCTTAAGGAGGCTATAAGGACCTATTCCATTGAAGATTCCAAAACATTTTTACATATCGCGCTACAGCGTACATTGAGCAGTATAGTAGCCCTTAAAAAATTTGGGGCTCCAAAGAAAAGTAATTATAGGGACGATATCTTGACCATGAACACCCATAAAGGGGAAGAGGCAAAAAATGCCAGTGAGGTTTCTTTACTAAGACAAACAGACATTATCGCACAAATAGAAAATAGCCTGTCAAAATTTGAAAGCTCTTTGTATGAAGTGGTAAGCATAACCGATTGTTACCAAGCCCGTGATTTTATTGAAGAAGTTCAAGGTAAAACGAGCAGAAAGCTGAACAATCCAGATATTTCTGAAGGCAAACAGTACTACCACAGCCGTGTTCTTGAAATAACCCAAGAGGCCCTGTTGAAACTACCTTCAAAATGTCCTACCAAAGGCTTACTTGCTCGCAAATAGCTTAACGTCTTCCTCAGAGACTTTCTTACCCCCCAGAATGATTAACCGTTCCACCACATTTCGAAGCTCACGTATGTTACCGGTCCAATCATAACTTTTCAAGAGATCTATTGCCTTTACCGAAAAAATCTTTGGGGCATTGCCCTGTTCTATAGCGATTTTCTTTGAGAAATGATCGATCAGCAATGGAATATCACCCCTTCTACTGTTCAAATCGGGAACCTTGATCAAAATTACGGCAAGTCTATGGTACAGGTCTTCCCTAAACTTACCATCTGCAATTTCTTTTTTTAAGTCTTTATTGGTCGCGGCAATTACCCGCACATCAACTTTGATGTCTTTATCAGAACCTACCCTTGATATTTTATTTTCTTGTAGGGCCCTTAGCACCTTGGCTTGGGCCGATAAGCTCATATCCCCGATTTCATCTAGGAAAATGGTTCCTTTGTTTGCGGCCTCAAATTTACCTGCCCTGTCTTTTACTGCTGAAGTAAATGCTCCTTTAACATGTCCGAAAAGCGCACTTTCAATCAATTCTGAAGGTATTGCCGCACAATTCACTTCAATCAGGGGAGCAGTAGACCTTTGGCTTTTTTCATGGAGCCAATGGGCCACCAATTCCTTTCCTGTCCCATTGGAACCGGTTATAAGTACTCGGGCATCGGTGGGAGCTACTTTTTCGATTATCTCTTTTATGGCCCCAATTTCATCGCTTTCACCAATCATTTCATAACCCTTGCTGACCTTTTTCTTAAGAATTTTGTTTTCCACAACCAATTCTTTACGATCCAATGCATTACGCACGGTGGTCAGCAGACGATTTAAATCTGGGGGTTTTGATATGTAATCAAACGCACCCAGGCGCATGGTGTTGACGGCAGTATCTAGATCACCATGCCCTGAAATCATGATAAAGGGAATCTCAGGTTTGATCTTGGTAGCGGCCTCCAATACCTCTACACCGTCCATTTTGGGCATTTTTATATCGCATAACACCAAATCAAAATCTTCTTTTTTGATGGTTTCGATACCTCTTAGACCATCCTCTGCTTCTTGTACTTTGTAAGTGTGATTTTCTTCGGTCAAAATCTTGACCAATACCCTTCGAATAGCAGATTCATCTTCAATAACCAATATTCTTGACATGAGCTTTACTTAAAAGATTGAAATTTTGAAACCCCATCTAAGATAGATATTTGCTTCTTCATTGAGCAGAAATACATCATCACGGTCATCGTTGCGCAGCCTTCCCTCTTGTTCTATGGAACGACCGACCAATGCATAAACTGACATACTCTTCGAAATATTATACTGATAGCCCAAGGCACCTATCAATGCACTAAGTGAAATCTTTGAGCCCAATTCGCCATCGGGCAGTAAAATGTCGTCTTGTATGTTCATAAAATAACCATCAAGCAATAAAGCTGCCTGCAACGTATGCTTTTTATCTGCATGATACTTGAAATTCATTCTAGGTATTCCGAGTGTGTAAGACCATTTGGGATGGAACCTTTTGTAATAGCTGAACAGTGGCAACGGAAAAGGTAGCCCTGTGGTACTATTATAGGAAAGGCCTACTATTATTCTGAAGGGTTTTGCTACATCCTTCTTGTCTTTCAAAAAACTGGCCGTCACATTGAAAAAGAAATCATCTGATAAAGTGTTTTCAGTAAAATTTGAAGCAACCCTTGGTGTTACTATTGTAAACAAACGCCAATTCTCGTTCCATTTCGTGATATACCCCAAGTTGAGGTCGATGACATGAAAAGAGTCCAATGCACTCTTGTCAAAGGGAAAGTCCTGTGAAAAATCAAAATCGAACCGATTATACTCTACTCCAAGTACAACGTATTTATCTTCTACAATTTTCATAGGTACATTGAACAAAAACTTGTATCGCGATGTTTCGATACCGGTATCATTCTCTGGTACCCGCAAATATTCAACACGAAAAATATCGCTACTCTGTGAAAAACCTTTCCAAGAACCAAATGTGACAAATAGAACAATGCCTATCTTCTTGAAGTCTCTGCTACCCATTGTCCAATTTTTTGTTTTCATCTGTTGAAACCACATGCTGAAATAGATGCACATCACGTTGTGGAAACGGTATCGTGATATCCTTTTTACGAAACTTATCATCGATATTGTACCGCATTTCACTCTTGATCTTTGGGTCAGCAAAACTATCGTTGATAAAAAAGTTGATGGAAAAGATAAGTGCAGAATCACCAAAATCATCAAACAACACAAAAGGTTTGGGGTTTTTGAGCACCCCTTGTTGTTCCTGTGCCACATTGAGCAATAGTTCTGAAACCAGTTTCACATCACTGCCATAGGCCACACCTATACTGATTTTTTCCCGTGTGATCTTATGGTTCTGGGTATAATTATAAATGGTGTCACTTATAAACTTGTGATTGGGTATGATGATTACCTTGTCATCGCGTGTAATGGCCCGTGTTGTTCGTAACTTTATTTCAAATACTCTACCCACCTTACCATCGACCTCAACAATATCACCAACTTGCAATGATTTGTCAACAATGATAAAAATTCCTCCGATAATATCTTGAAAAAGCTCTTGTAGGGCAAGACCCAAGCCAACAAACAATGCAGCAGAAGCGGTCAAAATGAGCGTGATATCAATACCTGCTGCACTCATGGTCAACAATATGACCACCAGATATACGACGTATTTGATGAACTTGAAAATGCTGACAAACTTCAATTTGTCCTCTTGTTCCATCTTTCTCGTAAAAAGTGACCTAAGCCAGCGGAGCACGAAACTGGTCGCCATAAAGGCAACCGTCAAAAGCAACAAAAGACCTACGGTTATGTGTATTGTCTTTTCGCCTGTAGGTATGTGAAGCCCCCAGTTTAAGAACTCCTTTACGGAGCCCCAAATGTCTTTTTCAATGATTTCCTTTAATTCACTGGTTTGGTCCTGCAGCATCATTTATTCAATACTTTAGCCATTTGAACAATTGCCTATAAGTAGGTTTTTTGCCATACATCAAAATTCCGACACGGTAAATCTTGGCGGCCAACCATACGATGCCCATGAATGTGACCAACAATAAAAAAACCGATATCAGCAATTGCCACAAGGCCACTCCCCCAGCCCCTATACCACTTGGCAAACGCATCAACATCACAACCGGTGAAGTAAGAGGAAAAATGGAAAACGTAACGGCTATTGGTCCATGGGGATTGTTGAATACCGAAAAGAATCCGACATAAATAGCCAGCATCAAAGGTAAGATGATAGGAAAAATGAACTGTTGCGTGTCTGTTTCATTATCAACGGCAGCACCTATGGCTGCATAGATTGAGCTATAGATCAAATACCCAAGAACAAAATAAATTATAAAAGAAACAATCAAGATCAGCCAAGGTATCTTAAACAACTCTGCAACATATAGTTCTATTTCACCTGTTGTGGAATCAGGCATGGGTGCCACACTTGAAATAGTGCCGGGTGCCATTGATGGTTCGGCATTGAGACTGGCCAAGTCGATATCAAGAAACAAGAGTGCTATAAACAGTAGCAGGGAAGCCGATACGATCCATATTACAAACTGTGTGATGCCAGCCAATGAGGTCCCTATGATTTTTCCCAACATCAATTGAAAGGGCTTTACTGATGAGATGATCACCTCGATGATCCTGCTAGTTTTTTCCTCGATGACACTACGCATGACAAAACCACCATAAATAATGATGAACATCATGATCAGGTAGCCAAATCCACCACCAATAAAAGCCTTGATTTCATTGATTCCCTTCAGGTTTTGTTTGCCATCAAAAGTGGCTGTCCCTATTTCAAAATTTTCTTCAATTGCCTTGAACTGTTCAGACGAAACGCCCAATTTTTCCAGTCTTTCTTTTTTAAGACCTGCTTCAATCACACTTTCCAATCTTTCCAAAACATTGGTCGAGGGATTGTCCTTTGTATACAGATATGAGTTTTCTGCAGCTGCTTCCAAACTTGTCCGATCTGGAATATGGAGCAACCCATAATACCCCAAAGCAAGTGTTGAATCTTTAGCGGTAGCAAGATCCATTCCGTTAAATCCAATATGGGATATTGATCGTGAGGCCTTAAATTGATTCGAAAAGTAGTCACTTTCATTCAACACTGCAATGATCCGCTCTTCACTATCATTGATCTTGGTCAGATAAGCAATCAGAATGACCATGCCCACCATGAGAATTGGACTCAAAAAAGTCATAATGATAAATGACTTGTTGCGCACCTTGGCCAGGTACTCCCGTTTGACGATCAGTTGTAGTTTACTCATCGGTTTTTGATTTGATGCTTTGGATGAAAATATCATTTGCCGATGGAACTGTTTCTTGAAAATGGTTGATATTGCCCATTGAAGACAAGTGGTTAAGAAATTCGGCAGTATCCCCGGAAGGTAGTTGAAGGCTAAAATCCAGCTGCTTTTCTTGCTCATTATAAACAGTGCCCTGAATGGAGAATTTTTCCCTGAGCTGTTGCAAAAGTGTTTCCCCATCACCGTTTACCACCTGTAGGCCTACCTCAAAAATGTTGCGCTTGTAGGCTTTCTTTATTTCTGATAATTTACCATCCAAAATTTTTGTGGATTGATGTATCAACGCGATATATTCGCATAACTCTTCTACTGATTCCATACGATGGGTCGAAAAAATAATGGATGTACCATTCTCTTTGAGGTTCAAGATCTCATCTTTGATAATGTTCGCATTGATGGGATCGAACCCACTAAAAGGTTCATCAAAAATCAATAGTTTCGGTTGATGTAATACCGTTACGATAAATTGGATCTTTTGCGCCATCCCCTTCGAAAGCTCCTGTATTTTCTTGTGCCACCAATCACCGATCTGTAGACGATCGAACCAATACTTCAAGCGTTTTTTTGCTTCGGTTTTGCCCAAACCCTTGAGTTGGGCGAGATAAAGCGCCTGTTCGCCTACCCTCATACTCTTGTAAAGACCCCGTTCTTCAGGTAGGTAACCGATCAACGCAATATGATGTGGTGCCAAAGGCTCGCCTTCGAAAAACAACTGGCCTTTATCAGGATAGGTGATTTGATTGATAATGCGAATCAGTGACGTTTTTCCTGCACCATTGGGGCCAAGCAGCCCATAAATACAGTTTTTGGGTATTTGTAGCGAAATGCTGTCTAAAGCGGTATAATCACCATATTTTTTGCTGACAGCATCAGCAACAAGGATGTCCTTCATCTAAAAATTTTTTCAAAGTCATCCGCTGCCTTTCTAGGTCGCCGATCGGAGGCCGCGCGCGTTTCGTTACGCATCGACCCAGCGGG
>JBCDBD010000016.1:0-67187 GCA_039184335.1 Bacteroidota bacterium
CGGTACCAGCGGCAGCGTGTTGATCTCTTCGGGCGACACCACTGCGACGGTTGACGTGACCACGACGGGCGACACGGTGGTGGAGACTGACGAGGCCGTATCGGTCACTTTGGACGCAACGGACAATGGTTCGATCAGTGCCACCGAGGGTGTGGGCACCAGCAGTTTTACCGATGATGACAATTTTGAAGCTAGCATTACAACCAATGATCCAACCGCTACAGAAGCTGGATTGACTACGGGTGAGTTCATGGTGAGCTTGGATCAAACCAATAATTCGGGCGGTACGATTACAGTAAACTACGAGCTTAATATTTCAAGTAGTACGGCGATTTCCGGGGTTGATTTTACAGCTCTTTCTGGTAATGTGGAAATTATGAATGGATCGTCTACAGCAACAATTTTACTTTCCCCTATCAATGATTTAGTGGTTGAACCCAATGAAACTGTAGTGGTCAACCTTATCGGAGGTACAGGTTATACCATTGGAACTGATATCAGTGCCAGCATAACCATCATAGATGATGATACTGCCGAAATTTCCATAAACAATACCACCGTAAATGAAGACGATGGCACTGCAATGTTTACCGTAACTTTGATGGGAGAGGTTCAGAATGGCTTCTCGGTCAATTATGCGACTTCAAACGGTTCTGCTTTGTCAGGCAGTGACTACACGGCAGAAACCGGGGCCATTACTTTTGATGGCAATGATAGTGAATCAGAAAATATTGCTATTACCATAACGGATGATGACCTTACCGAGATTGCTGAGAATTTTTTGGTAAATCTTAGCTCCCCAACTGAAACGGACGTGATCATCACGGATGGTGAAGGTTCGGCCGTCATTAACGATAATGATACGGCTACTTTGGCAATCGGTGATGTTGTCGCTGATGAGTCCGATGGCACTGCACTTTTGACCGTAACTCTTTCTGGATCGGTTGAGAACAACTTTACAGTAAACTATACCACTGCCGATGGCACAGCAATAGCTGGATCAGATTATCAAGCAATCAGTGGTCCTTTGACCTTTGATGGCGATAACAATGAATCTGATGCCATTGTGGTCAACCTAATTGATGATAATCTGATTGAAAGTACAGAGACCTTTGGTATACAATTAACTAGTATCACCAATAGTTTGGTTACTTTTTCAGGAGGCGATGATACAGCAATAGTGACCGTAACCGATGATGATGTTTGCGCCACTGGCACTAATGCCCCAGTCTTGGATGCGACTGAACCTACAGATTTTTGCGATACCTTGAACAAAGATTTGGATGATTACACCAATAGTGGTGTGCCCATGAATGCGGTACTGCGATGGGCGCTCAGCGATGCGAATTTAGATGATGATACCACCCACTTGTCCAGTAGTGTGGTCAATGCACCTGGCACGTATTTCGGTTTCTTCTTCGATCTGTCCAATAGCTGTGCCAGCCCAGCACTGGAGGTAACCATCAATTTGAGCAATACCCCATCTTCTGGCACACCGATCAATACAAGTGCTTGTAGTGATGCCACCAATGGACCTACCACAGTTGATTTAGACGATCAATTAAATGGATTAGTGGATAGCGGTTCGTGGACATTCACATCAGGGCCTATAACATTGAACCCAAACGTTCAGAGCATTATTCAATTTGCCAATGTACCCGATGGAATTTACAGCTACACATATACAACAGATGCTGCGGTTGCCCCTTGTGTCGATCAGTCTTCAACCGTAAGCATCGTAGTGAATGATTGTTCATTACCGTGTAATGCGGGTAATGTGGCTCCTATTTTGGATACCACGGCACCTACAAATTTTTGCGACACCCTTGATGCCGATTTAGATGACTATGTAACCAATTCAGCGTCGTCAGGTAGCGAATTGACTTGGAGTACAAATCCTGACCCATTGGTGCTAACAGCCCATCGCAGTAGCATGGTGAATGCCCCGGGCACCTACTTTGGGTTTTTCTATGATGGGGTAAATAATTGTGCAAGTCCTACATTGGAAGTAACACTGATCCTAAATCGTACCCCAACTGTCGATAGTACCACCCCTGGTTCTATTTGTGGTGAGGGATTGGTAACCCTTATGGCAACCGTAAGTGTTGGAGGTACCTTGAATTGGTATGATACGCCTACTGGGGGAATTATTTTAGGGATGGGAGGATCTTTTGATACGCCAATACTAACAGAAACAACTTCGTTTTATGTTGAAGCCACGGCAAATGACTGTACTTCAGAACGAATCGAAGTGATAGCTGCCGTTAACGATCAACCAGCTACAGGTACCGTGACCAATACGATTGCTTGTAATGTCGCTGGTAATGGAGGCCCAACAATAATCGATTTAGACGATACGCTTACAGGAGCTGATTCGGGAATTTGGTCTATTGCTACAGATCCATCAGGGCAAGTTACCATTGCTGCTGGTAATGAAGTGGATTTTGAAGGATTGCCTGATGGAGAATATGTGTTCACCTTTACAACAGATGTTGCACAGCCACCTTGTACAAATGAATCCATCGATGTGACCATCACTGTTAATGATTGTGTCATTGACACTGATAATGATGGTTTGACCGATGGTGAAGAAATGGATTTGGGCACCGACCCCAATAATCCAGATACCGATGGTGACGGTCTTACCGATGGGGAAGAGGTATTGGTAGTAGATGATTCTAACACAGAAGCTGTACCCGAGAATGCCAGTGATCCACTTGATGCTTGTGATCCGTTTTTGACTCCTGATTGTAATCCTGAACCTATTGATTTGGAGGTAGACAAAACGGTTAGTGTTTCCAATACACTATTGGTAGGTGACCAGATCACATTTACCATAACACTGACAAACACCACCATGGACCGTGTTTTGGATATCGGTGTTGAAGACGTTATCCACGATCAATCTGGATTTCAATATGTATCAGATAACCCATCTTTGGGCACCTATGATCCAACCACAGGAGTTTGGGACATTGCGGAGTTGCTTCCAGAACAAGTGGCTAATTTAGAAATTACCGTAATCGTGCTAAGTACTGGAACGCTTAGCAATACAGCTACTTTGTTAAGTTCGTTTCCAGAAGATGCCAACTCCCCAAACAATTCAGATACGGTTGAAGTTGTGGTCAATGCTAGCCCCTGCCAAGATTGTGGTACCCTTTGTAACCTGTTTTCACCCAATGGGGATGGAATCAATGACAGTTTGGTATTGAATTGTGCCGAAAACTATCCCAATAGTTCGCTCGAAGTCTTTGACCGGTATGGCAATAGCGTTTTTGAAGCTAGGGCTTACGACGGTACTTGGGATGGTACTAGAAACAATAGCGATTTGCCGAAAGGCACATATTTCTATATTTTGAACCTAGGTGATGGATCTGAGGTAACCAAGGGATGGATTCAAATCATACGATAAGTTGAACACATGAAAACCAGACTGCGTCCACAATTATTATGTTTATGCTACATGGTCTTCATGATGGGGTGGATATGCAAAGCCCAAAAGGAGCCGCAATACACACAGTATATGTACAATATTGGCAGTTTTAACCCAGCCTATGTTGGTACTGTTGAAGATGCAGAGATCATGAGCCTGTACCGTGCCCAATGGATCGACATATCAGGAGCACCTAGAAATCTCAGGCTTGGGGCCAATATTCCAATGGCCAATGAAAAGATGGGATTGGGCTTTAACGTGGTAAGCGACCAGTTGGGGCCTTCAAGCCAAACATTTATTGATATCGCTTATTCTTACGAAATCAACCTTGATGAAAATACACGTTTATCATTTGGTTTAGATGCCGGGGGTTCCATATTGAATATTGATTATTCTGAAGGTAATTTTCAAAACCCGGGTGAGCCCCTTGCTGATACAGATGAGGTGAACAATTTTTATCCTATTGTTGGTGCAGGAACATTTTTATACGATGACGATTGGTATGTCGGACTGTCGATTCCGAACTTTTTGACCAACGGGATCTACAATGATGAGGTCGCCACTGTGGTAGAAGACAATATTCAGTTCAACGTTATTGGCGGCTATGTTTTTGAATTATCGGATCGTTCAAAATTTAAGCCTGCTTTTTTGGTCAATTATCTAAATGGTTCCCCGTTGACCGTAAATCTGTCCGCTAATTTTTTGTTTTTAGATGCATTTACCTTGGGTGCCTCTTACCGTTTTGATAATGCGGTCAGTGGTCTGGCCGGATTCCAAATTTCGAACAGTCTGTTTTTTGGCTACTCCTATGATTACAATACCAATGGTCTAGGGGAATACAATGATGGATCGCACGAGGCTATTTTGAAGTTTTATTTGGGTAGGGGTGGTAATTCAGGTAATAGTGGGAAAACAAAAAACCGTAACTTAAAAGGGAAACCAAAACAGATTGATTCACCAAGGTTTTTTTAAAATTGAAAATATGAGATTAAATGGCCTTGTAGTATTCTTCGTTTTTCTTCCTGCTCTAGGGCTGGCGCAAGGTAAAAAATCTAAGGGCGATGCCTATTTTTTTCAATACGCCTATCAACAGGCAATTGAAGCCTATGAAAATACACTTGGGAAATCGCCATTGACACTACAGCAACAGCTAAACCTGGCAGATGCTTATTTTCATACAAAGGACTTTGAAAACGCATCAAAAGTATACGTAGCGGTGTACAAGAAAGATAATCTAATGGGCAACCACCATTTCAATAAAATGCTCCAGAGTCTTTCTAAATCGTCTGGACAGGAACGTATCAATGCTTTTTTGGCGATAAGGACAACCGATTTGGAAAAAGAATTGCTTGAAAACGCTGCGTTCAATTTTGAAGTACTACAATCGAATAAGAACGATGAACTCGATTTTGAGATATTCAATCTTGACAGTAACAGTGCCCAATCTGATTTTTCTCCAGCATTTTATGAAGAAAAATTACTTTTTAGTAGTGGCAGACCTAAAGGAAATAAGAAACGCAATGCCGCTTTAGGTGAAGCATATCTTGACATTTATGTAGGCAGAATAAGTGAAAATGGACAGCTTCTGAACCCGAACCCCTTTGTGGGAATCCCAGCATCCAATTTTCACAAGGCCACACCCAATTACTCTGAAAAGCTACAGGGTGTTTTTTATGTGTTGTCAAATACCGATAATGGCGAATTGGCTTTTGATGCAAATGGTAAAAATGCGTTGGCCATAGCCATGCAAGTCAAAGAGGGCCCTTTTCGCCTCTTGCTCCGTGATTTGAGTACTTCGTTCTACTATCCTTTTTATGATGAAAATTCAGGTAAGCTCTATTTTGCGGCTAATTTGGAAAATGGTTACGGTGGCACAGATTTATATTTCATGTACACGAACAATGGCCAGATCATGTCTGCCCCAATCAATTTAGGCCCACGTATCAATTCCCCGGGTAATGAAATTGCCCCTTTTGTTTTTGAAAACAGCCTTTATTTTTCGTCTGATGTCTATTATGGATTAGGGGGCATGGATGTTTACAAAAGTAATTTGGAACGAGATGAAGGCTATAGCATTCCTGTGAACTTAGGTAGTGGTATAAATTCCCCAGATGATGATTTTGGATTTGTAATGAGAAGCGATGGAGATGGATTATTGGGCTATTTTTCATCAAATAGGCCTGGGGGCAAGGGTGAAGACGATATCTATGGATTTAAGGTCGATCAAAAACCAGGGATAAAAACACTGACTTTAAAAGGTGTGGTGGCAAAGCCTTACAGTGCTTCTGAGGTAATCCCAAAGGTTGTCGTGCAGGTTTTAGACAGTAATGGCAAGCTTTTAAAAGAAACCTATTCTGACGAAAATGGAACTTATCGTTTAGAAATTCCTTGGCAAGAAAGTGTTATGGTTAAGGCTTCAAAAGGCCGATATTCACAGTACCAGTATGAATTTAAAATTTCGGCATCGGAGCAGATAACCACACATAATTTGAATATTGGGTTGTCATTATATGATGATTTGGTAGAAGAAAAAGAAGGGCAAAAAGTAATCAAACTCCAAAAGTTTTACTTTGGAAGAGGTAAAACTACCATCACTCCAGAAGTTGCAAAAGAACTTGATAAGGTGGTCGATTTTGTGCAACAGTTTCCAGAATCGCAACTGCGTATCGAAACCTATACTGACAGTAGAGGTGGTAGTAGTACCAATTTTAGGCTGACCCAGTCAAGGTCAGATGCCATAAAAACATATTTGCTACAACAAGGTGTGCCTGCTTCCACTATTTTATACACAATGGGGTATGGCGAAGACAAGATTCTCAACAACTGCAAGAATGGAGTATTCTGTTTAGAAATGCTCCACCAACAAAACCAACGTTCATTGATCGTGATATTGAACGACAATATTTTGTTTGAATGAAAAAAAGACAGGTGTTAGTCAAACAAAAGTACCCAACAGTAATAGAGTGCAAAAGCAGATAAAAAGATCATACCAATATAGGTGAGCACCTGCAGCCCCATTTTTGGTCTTAATGGTATGGGCACATCTTTTCCGGTTACCGTCTTTAAGTTCATCCAGCCTACGATAGGTGCCATTACAAAAGATACAAAGGTGGCCAAGGCCACCAGATCACCCATGTTGGCACTAAAAGCGGTAATGACCATCCAATTTACAAATGCCAAAAAGAGTACGGCTATCGTAAAAGACGCTTTTCCAGAAAACAGCTGTTTTTTGGGAAAGAGTTTTCCCAAGACATCCAAGCTGACCCTTGAAACGGCATCATGGGCAGTCATACAGGTACTGAACATGGTGGCAAAGGCAGCAACAGCAATCAAGATATAGGCCCAACTGCCAATGTGTGAGGTAAACAGGTTAACCACTTGATCGGCGAAAATGACAGCATTTCCGCTGAGTTGTGTGCCTGTTCCATATAAGGTCATCCATCCAATGATCAAAAAGAAAACTGCCAGCAAGGCTGTTAAAAAGTACCCTAAGTTGAATTCACTGAGCACTTCTTTCAGTGTTGGTTTTTCTCCAGAAGCCCTTACTTTCTCCAGACTCCACATACTCACCCAACCAGATGCCTCTACAGCTGTTGGCATCCATCCTACCAGACTGATCAAAAATAGAACACCGATTTCATGGAATAGTTGGGGTCGGACAAAATTTTCAGTAGGTGTGGCTTGTCCCTTGAACAGTACCATAATTGTAGTTGCGATAAGGGCAACAAATAAAATAGAGACCACAAGCTTTAGGGAATTTTCCAAAAACCTATAGCGACCAATGATCAATAACAGACCAATGAAAATAAAAAGCCCAAGGGCCACAATGCCAACACTGATTCCTGAAATTTTAAAAAGGTTAATAAAAAGTCCGGCTGTGACCACGTACAGCGCTGCCAAAATCGTGAAGGTAGACACCAATGTAATGAGCGCATAGATCCAAAGATAGCCCCTGCCCAGATTTAAATACCCTTGTATCAGACTTTTTTGGGTAACATTGGTATACCGAATGCCAAATTCAAAAAAAGGATACTTCAGTACGTTTGCCAATATAATGGGTATGGCCATAATCCAACCATACTGTGCTCCGGCCTTTGTTGAAAGTACCAAGTGTGATGTGCCAATGGCCATACTGGCGAACAAAAGCCCAGGGCCAAGGTTTTTTAATAATTTTTTCAATGTTGACATATGTACATGGGTGACAGAAGCTAAAATAGCTTTTTACTTCACATCAAAGAAATGGTATATTTAACCATAGGTTAATAGCTAATGAAAATATTGTTTAAAATCTTAAAAGGACTCCTTTTAGTAATACTGCTACTGGTTATGGTCTATTTCATGGGACCCCAGGTCAAAAGACCAGACTTAAATAGGACACTTCCCCAGATGACGTCAGATTTAAAAGATCTTGAAGCGGAAATAATGGAATATGAGGCCACTTTTCCAAATCTAAAACCCGATAATGAAGCGCGCATCATTTGGTACGATAGTATACCTAAAAAGACAGAATATAGCCTTGTATACCTACACGGTTGGTCAGCCAGCCAAGAAGAAGGGGATCCCCTGCATGTGGCAACTGCAAAACGCTTTGGGTGCAATTTATACTTACCGCGATTGGCAGGCCATGGCCTGGTTGAAGATGAACCTATGCTAGACTTGACCGCTGATATGGTCATTGGTTCTGCAAAAGCTGCAATCGCCGTTGCCAAACAATTGGGAGAGAAAGTAATTGTCATGGCTACCTCAACTGGAGGTACATTGGCATTACACCTTGCAGGTGGTGATGTTGATATCGTGGCCCTAATCTTGTATTCACCGAATATTGAAATTTATGATTCCAATGCCCGATTATTGGCCAAACCATGGGGGCTAGAGTTAGCAAGATTGGTGAAACAAGGCAATTATCATGAATTCGATTGCGATGTTGAACTTAAAAATCAGTACTGGACCACAAAATATCGGGTCGAGGCACTGACCCATTTACAAGTTATGGTAGATGCCACAATGAAGCCAGAAACCTTTAAAAGAATTACCCAACCTGTGTTTTTGGGCTACTATTATAAAAATGATACCCTGCAAGATAATGTGGTATCCGTTCCCGCGATGTTAGACATGTTTGATCGATTGGGTACCCCAGATTCACAAAAACATAAGGTCGCCTTTCCTGATGTGGGAGACCATGTAATGACTTCTTACATCACATCAAAAGATCTTGAATCGGTAAAAAAGGAAACCTATTTCTTTTTAGAAGAAGTTATGCAGTTGCAAACCGTTCTGCAGGTGCCATAAATGGTGTTTTGGTCACTTACATGTCAAATGTAAGTTTATAGTAATAATGTTTTGAGAATCAAAAAATGTAAAGTATATTTGTCTTTTAGTAAAAAAAAATATACAATAAGACATTAAAACTTTACAAATTAATGGGGCAATATTGTGATTCGGAACGAGAAAAACTAAAACGTTGGGGCAACTTACAACTACCAAATAGATACAAGCGAGTGGGTATATGGGCCTGCGTGCTCATCTTTCTATTAATGGTGGGCAAAAAATTTGTGGACGAACCCCTTTGGGTCAAGCCCCTACTTTCAAATGCCCTGATTTTGTTCCTATTGATGATATCAATTTCAAAAGAAAAAATAGAAGATGAGCTTATGGTCAGCTTACGCTCTTTGTCGTACCGGTTGGCTTTTGTTTTTGGGGTGCTCTATGCTGTGATACAACCTTATATTGATCATGCAGTTGACTTTTTGATCAACAAGGATGAACACACCGTGGACACCGGTTATTTTCAGGTATTGATTTTCATGTTGGTTGTGCAATTAATGTTTTTTCATCAACTAAAACGGATGTCGTAAGCATGAAAAACAAACTAAAGGTACATCGGGCCATGAAGAATCTGACCCAAGAACAGTTGGCACAGCTTTTAGGGGTTTCACGACAGACCATCAATTCTATAGAAAAAAGGCGCTATGTGCCTTCAACCGTGCTGGCCCTAAAACTATCAAGCATATTTGAAGTAAATGTGAACGATTTGTTTGAGTTGGAAGATGGGGATTGAAGCAAAGAATGCACGATACATTTATTTTAGGTTGCCCTCAACCATGTTCTTTTAGGTGCGATTTTTTCACGGTTGTTGTATATTTATTTGGTTATCAGACACTATATAGACGATATAAAGGGATGTGTGTTATGCCACCCAAAAAAAGAACATTAAAACTAGGGCTACTTGGTATGTTTCTTC
Organism: Bacteroidota bacterium; assembly: GCA_039184335.1. Lineage (GTDB taxonomy): Bacteria > Bacteroidota > Bacteroidia > Flavobacteriales > Flavobacteriaceae > JBCDBD01. Next base: position 9,675 of record JBCDBD010000016.1, read on the forward strand.
TTGTGTTGACTTCGGTCATCGGGCAAGATAATGAACAATCTTTCGTATTCGATACAGATGGATTATACTATGCCGAATTTTACGACTATATTTTTAGGGGGCATTTCGAAAACAGTGCCATCAAACGCGAAGACACGGCCTTCTTGATGATTTTTGAACAATACTTACGGGCATATGGCCGACTGTGTCCAGATTATTTACCTGCTGACAAGACAGAGATCATGGAACAGATATGTGCTGTTGAAGAAGTGACCCGTAATGGGTATGGCACTGAAATTGGCAGGACCTGTGTCGAATGGAAATGGGTCGGAACAGGTTTGTATGCGCGACCAGACCTCTATGAAGCCAAGATGAAGGTCGAGGGAGTTCAGCGAGCGGCGGGGCTGCAGACCGTAATGAAAATGGTTGCAGACCAAAATGCCCTGGGCAATTCTGTCGATATGATCCATAAAGCCAAAGGATTAAAAAATGATATGGCACAATTTTTTAGCCTAAACCGATGCAGCGGCAAGGGGGTCAAGCGGTTCGAAGACAATTTGCGGTTGTTTGCATTGAACAGGCCTGGTATACGTATGCAGGGCACTAGTAAATATGCGGACATGAAAGCCTCTGGTGGCCCTACGGGAGCACAAAACTTGAACAAATTGGTAGACGATCTGGTAACTGATCAAGCAAAGACCTGGGCCTTCAACCGTTACCTTAGGGGGAGTATAAGTGGGGTAACCGTACGCTCAAAAGATGGTAAGGGTAGGCCAACAGTGTTAAAGGCCAATTACAACTATCAAGGATTCGGTGGTCGCAGTGCAGGCTGGGTACAGATCAGTTTTGCCAATGGTCTGCCAAAATGTATGTATTTCTTCGATTTTCCCCAGAATTGTAAAACCCCTAATAGTAGTATTGTTGCCGCATATGCACAGGGCAACTATAAAAAGCAATGACCGGGAAAACAGTTCATCTTCCTTTAATCAAAGATATGGTCTTGATAGGCGGCCCACCATGTTTCAATGGTAACTTTTGGCTTTCGGCAAATGTAAAGAGGGATGCCGTTTTCCTCATCGATGGCATATTTGTGTGTTATTGTCTTCACGGGTTCGACCTCTTCAAAGACATGTTCGACAGATGGTTTTTCGTTTCCTAAACTTATCCAAACAGTCGCAGTTGCATTGCCATGGCCCCAAGTCCAAAAACTGCCATGCCTGCTGATGGGGTTCGGTAAGTTGTATGCCTTTCCCAGTATTTTTAGTGCGCCAGCTTCGCCGTAGTTCTCAGCCCATAAAACACAATTGGTCCTTTCTTTTGGATCAAGGGCTTGATATACGCTGTCAACCAATTTGACCTGCTCTTCCCACCCGAACATATCGGCATAGTCGCCTTTTAGGGGAATACGCCCGTTTTCTTCCTTTAGGTTGGCATAGGCCTCATATTGGTCCATGGGCAACACCGGTGTGGCTTCGGGGATAAAATAGATGGAAGGCAAAAGAACGGTTAGGGCCACTACAAGGTTCCAAAAAGGTCTTTTTGATAACAGGGCCTCTATCTTCACGGCTCCACCGGCAAAAAGAACGGGGTAGATAGCGAATACATAATATGCTTTGGAACGGAGCAACCAAAGTGTGCAGAATATAACCAAAGTGGTGATGCCCACTACACGGTATTTTTTCAGGTTTTTATCCATCAATAAAGCAATGAGTCCAAAAAGGCTTACGATGAGGGTAAATGGAAAATTTAATTGTTCCAAACCAAATTCCATGGGGTTTATGGCTTCCAACTGTTTTTCATTGAGTACCCTTAAATGTTGCAATAGTGGAAAATCATGCTGTACCTGCCAAATGATATTGGGTAAGAACACCAGTAGCGAAATGCCTGTTGCAACATAGAGCCATTTGTTTTTGAACAATATTCCTTTTTTATAGAAGAACAAACCTATAAAAAGTCCAAAAGCCCAAACCAGTATGGTATATTTCGTCATTAGGCCCAACCCCAAGGTCAATCCTAAAAGTAAAAGATGTTTCTTTTTTTCTGAATTGATGAAACGAATCACAAAATAGAATGCCAGTGTCCAGAAAAATTGATTGAATGCCACGGGTTGAAACAGGGTATGGTTTCGATAAAAGGGAAGAAAGGCGAGTACGCATATTCCTGCGAGTAGAACTGCTTTGTATTTTCCTCCGAGTTCTTGTGCAATCAGACAGCAAAGCACCAAAATGCCAACACCTGCCAAGGTCGGAAAAAGCCTGACCCCTAACAATGAATAGTCAAAGAGTAGGTAAGCCATTTTTCCAATAACAGCTATAATAGGGGGGAATTCCATAAATCCCCAATCCAAATGTTCACTGGCAGAAAGATGCAGCAGTTCGTCACGGTGAAATCCATAATTTTGATTTCCAAACCATTGTATCACAAATTTCACTAAAGCCAGCGCCAGAATCAGGGGGGTGTATTTTCTCATTGGGGTGCCAAGGACTATGATATCATTTAAGCCCAGGAATCTCTTCAAAAAAATCCATAACCTTTTTTTGTGTATGTCGAAGATAGTCAATTGAAAGAATTCAACAAATGAATTTCCTGCAATCCATTATCTTTAAGTCATGTTTGATGATTTTCGTTTTGATGTCTTTCTCTCAAAAGGTAAGGTTGTTCTCCAGAAACAAAACCAAGGTTATATGATGCTATTGATTAACAATAAACCACCTCATGAAAATTTTAACCTCGGGAACTTACTATAGGGCAAAGAAGTCTGAAGCTCATTTTGCGAGACCCCTATTGTCTGAATATGACTATACATCGCAAAGTGCCGATTGGCATTTCATGTTAAGTTTCACAGGCCAATAAGTGCCCATAAAAGATGCAATAACCATAACATATGGCAATGAACCTAGAGCAAAATAAAAAAAATGCCATCGCCTTCTACAAAATGGCCTATGAGGGCAATCCGCAGAAGGCCGTGGCACAGTACGTAGGCGATGACTATATACAGCACAATCCAGATGTGGCCAATGGTAAGCAAGGTGTCATCGATTATTTTGAGAGAATGCAAAGCGAATATCCTGATAAGTCCATCGAATTTGTACGCTGTATTGCAGAAGGCGAACTGGTTGCCCTACACTCGCACCAGATATGGCCGGGTAATGATGCGTATGTCACTATGGACTTTTTCAGGTTCGATGGCAATGGCAAAATATGTGAGCATTGGGATGCCATTCAACAGATTCCGAAAACCTCTGCAAACCCAAACACAATGTATTGAGAGATTTCAAATACTGGTTGCATAAAAAACACGGTCAAATTGATATACATTTGAAAGATGGGTACATCTACCACCAAAGTAACATTGCACATGGTTTCAAGCCTAGACGGTTTTATTGCTAAAAAAAATGGGGATGTCTCTTGGCTGAAGTCTACCGATACCTATGAAAAAGGGGTTCTTCTTACCGAAGAGGACATCAATGCGTATCTCAGAAACATAGATTGTTATGTTATGGGCTCACGAACCTATGCACATGCACTGGAACTGGGGTGGCCCTATGGCGAAAAACCTGTGATAGTATTGACTACCAGAAAACTGATGGCTGAACAGAGAAATGTAGCATTTTATTCGGGTGACCTACGACAATTGATCCATCAACAATTACAGCCAAACTATAAGAATATCTGGATAGTTGGGGGAGCATCACTTGCCAGAAAATTTTTACAGATGAAGCTGATTGACGAGATTATCATTGCAATCATGCCTATATTGCTGGGCAGTGGCATTTCTTTTTTTGATGACCTAGGCCAAGCTTCAGCGCTACACCTTAACGATGTCATAGCCTACAGGGATGGCATGGTAGAGTTGTGTTACAGGGTAAAAAAGCAATGAAGCGGCATGCAAAGTTTAGTTTTCCACTGAATCTTTCTTCTTTTTTCTACCAAGTAATCCACCTAAAATATTTTTTGCGGCATCCTTTACAGCGTCTTTTTCAGTAGTTGTGGTGTCTGTGTTGGCCTTGGTATCCTGCTTTTCAGTGCCCAGCAATCCCCCAATAGCTTCGGTTACCCCAGTTGAAGTGTTTGTTTGGGTAGAATCTTGGCTTTCACCCAAAAATCCGCTAATTAAGTTTTTGGCTTCATCCTTTCCCTTGTTGACCAACTTTTGCTTTTGTATTTCCACCAGTTGTGTCGTCAAATTGCTGACCCCAGAAGTTAGATCGGTGGTAATCGTTGGGCTGGTATAACTGCCCCCAATATTGGCCACAACGGGAATGGTGAGGTCTTCCAGTGATGCATCATCGATTTGGGCCATCAAATTGGTTACTTCTTTCCCTAAATATTTGGCAGGTACGTTCAAGGTGGCACTGTACTGCAATTCACGGTCAAAAGTATGGTTGCCCGCTACTTTGATGTCGATGTCTTGGTAAGATAGGGTAAAGGGTTGTACTTGAACTGCTCCATTGTCAAATGAAAGGGCAGTCTTCAAACCACTCAGATCAATTGCCTCAAGGTCAATGAAATTTAACTTTCCATCCAAAGCGGTCAATAGTGGTGCATTTTCGGTGTTGACCTTTGTAGATAATAGTTCGGCCAAAACATCACCGGAAAGAGAGGTCAGGTTCGGTGTCAGGTCATCTTTGAGATTACCGGATAATTGGATGTCAGAGTTCAGTGTGCCCTGCAGGGCACCCGCTACTGGGGCCACGGCCTTGAATAACCCTAGGGCTTGAAAAGATTCTCCAATCTTGAAACCTGACATGCCCATATCCATATCAAAGGCTGGAGCTTCATTTTTGGTGGAAACTTTTCCGTTGAGGCTCAATTTTCCATCAAAAATGGAAGAGGTCAGATTTTCGAGGGTTGCGGTTTCATCTTTTATTTTAAGCCTGCCCGAAACAGATTTTAACGTCAAATTGTCGTAATGTACCGTATTGGCAGTGGCGTCTATGGTACAGTCTAAAAAGGCGGGAATCTTTATTTTTTCACTTTCGTTCGTGGTGTTTTCATCGCGCTCTGTTTTTTCAGATCCATTTTCTTCGACCATAAAATCATTTAGGTCAAAGGTATTTGAGCTAAGGTTGAAATTGCCCTCTATATTCTCGTCATTAAATACAAAACCAAGCAAATTGGTCAGGGTACCGGTAGCATTGAAATCCGTTTGGCCCGTTTCCCCATCAAAGGAGTTCAAACTTACTGTTTCTGGATTAAAAGTAACTGCTGCCTCATGGAGCTGTATCGGATTGTTCATCGCAGCAGAAGTGTATGCAAACCCAGTCACATTGATAGTGCCCTGGCTTTGGGTATCTGCATAACGTTCTTGTTCAATTGCTGCCATATCAAAAGCTGTGGAGACATCAACATCTAAAATACCGGTATACGTAGCCGCAATGGGATACGCTTTGGAAATGTTGGCCAAATTGACCCTGCCATTGATGTCGGCATTGACCTTGGTATTCCCCATTACATCGCGGATCATTGAACGTACATTGAACCGGTCATCGTCAATCTGGAAAGAGAGTTTTTTGATGTTGATATAGGTGTCTTCGACAATTCCCGTCTCGTTCTTGATTTCGGTATCAATAGCAATATTTTTTACGGCTTTCGGTAGGTCTGGATATTGGAATGAGGCATTTTCTGCATTGACCTTAACATAAAACTGCGGAATGTGCTCCTCATCAACGATACCTTCAAATTGTCCGTCTATCTCAAAATTCCCCTTAGTCTCCACATTTGCTATGTTTTTGGAGTAGGTCTCAGGAATGACCGCCAAAAAGTTCTTGAAATCGGAAGAGGGGGTCTGAAACGTAATGGCTACTTCTTGGTCGGTTTCGTTTATTTTTACAAAACCATCAAAAACCAATGGCAATTGGTTGATCAACGCCCTGTTTTCTAAAAAAGAGTATTTATTTTCTTTCAAGTCGATGCCGATAAGGGCATCGAGCGCTATTTTGTTTTTGTTCAGATAGCGGGTGCTGTCCATGTCAAAAGAGACAAGGGCTTCGGTCTTGGTCTGTAGCTTAGAAGTCTCCAGTGACAGGTCTCCGGTACCGGAATGGTTCATTTCTGAAATGGTCAAGTGCATACCGCTTGCGAGATCATCATAGACAATCTCAGTATTTGTAATCGCGTAGTTCTCCAGTTCTAGAGTAAAGCTGTTTGAGCCTTCTGAAACATCATCGGTAGCAGTGGGCTCACTTTCGTTGGTGATATCATAATTGGCATTTGCTGCTTCATCGACCTTGATGTGTATCTTGGCATTGGCAACGTTTAGGCTTTTGATGGCGATGGGCGCGTCAGTACCCTTAAAAAGTTCTGTAATTGACATGGTCAGCCCAACACTGCCCGATGCAAACAGGGTGTCTCCTGCAAAAGGGGCTTTGTTTACCAATGAAATTGTCATTAGTTTCACATTGACATTCGGAAAATCTTTGAACAAGCTCAGGCTGGCCTTTTCAAAATCCAATGTGGCATTGATGTTCTCGTTCACCTTGTTCTTGATGATATCTGAAATTTTGCCTTCCAAGAACAGGGGCACTGCAATAAGTATGGCAATGAAAAGCAGTAAGAATATTCCTGAAATTTTGAGAACTTTCTTTTTCATGGTTATGGTATTTGGGGTAAAGTAAGGGAACAATCACTGTTCCAAAGATAACTCTTCTCCTATCTTTAAGTTAAATCTTTTACGCAATAGATATACGAAAAGATACAACAAAGGGGTGTCTAGAAATGCTATAAAAACCTTAAAAATGAATCCACTGATGACCAGACCGTAGAACTTGTCCCAGGGCAATACCCCAAAAATGCACAATAACCCGACCACGGTCAAGGTATCTACAAACTGAGAGGAAAAAGTAGAAAAATTGTTTCGCAACCAGAGCAGTTTTCCCTTGGTCAACCGTTTCCAAAAATGATAGATCGAGATATCAATATATTGCGCGAAGAGATAGGCCAGCATCGAGGCCAACACGCCTAAAGGCGATAGGCCAAAGACTTTCAAAAAGGTTTCATTATCAATGCCCGATGACGGAATAGCGGGTACACCATTGGCCACAAAAATAATCAGCATCGAAAAGAAAGAGGCAAATATACCAGCCGTGACGACCTGGTTGGCTTTCTTCTTTCCAAAAATCTCTGAAATGAGATCGGTAATCAAAAACGTAATAGGGTAGGGCAAAATACCCACTGAAATCTCAAAGAGTGGAGCATCGAAAACAGTCACTTCACCAAAGGGTTTCCAGTAAAAAAACTTTTGGAATATCAGATTTGATACGACCAGCGACGTAATGAAGAGCGCCCCCAAGTACAGATAGATGGAAAACGCAAGTTTCTTATCTCTTTGCGTCATGCAGTTAGTTGATATTCAAGGTGAAGGGCATTCTCGCCTGAATACCTTCTTTTTCTGTGATCTCTTTGAGTTCTTTTAGTATGCGATAGGCATCCACACCAATTTCTTCTTTAATTATGGCTTCACCTATTTTGGCCTTTGCACCACCCAAATCTTCCATAAGTTTTTCAAAATCAGATTTGTACTTTGGGTATTTTCGAATGCCATATGCTGTGGTGCCTGCCAATTCCGCAGCAGCGGCTATAGCATCATCCAAATCACCCAATTCATCGATCAATCCGATTTTAAGGGCGTCGGTACCACTCCAGACCCTCCCTTGAGCTAGGGCATCGACCTCATCGATTGGCATATTGCGACCAGCAGCCACCCGCTGTAAAAAAGTCTGGTAGGTATTCTCAATACCTTCTAAAATGACATTTCGGAACGTATTGCTCATGGGCTCAAACAACGAATAGTCTACTGAATTTTTATGGGTGCCTACCTGTTCGGCATTGATGCCAATTTCACCCGCCAGTCCGCTTAGATTGGGAATCGTGCCAAAAACACCTATGGATCCTGTAATGGTCGTTGGCTCTGCAAATATCTTATCTCCGCCAACTCCGATATAATACCCCCCAGAAGCGGCTACATCGCCAAAGGAAACGACCACGGGTTTATCTCTTTTGGTCAGCTCGACCTCACGCCATATGATATCTGATGTCAGGGCACTTCCTCCAGGGGAGTTCACGCGCAAAACAATAGCTTTGACACGCTCATCTTCCTTTGCTTTTTGTAAGGCCTTTGTAATCATACCTTGCCCGATGTATTCTTTACTGCCTTCCCCATAATAAATTTCACCTTGGGCATAAATCACTGCAATCTTGTCGCTGCCAAGCTGTAGTTTTTTTCTTTTGGCCACTTTCAGGTAATCTTCAAATGGTACATATGCTAGCTCGTCTTCAGGAGCGACGCCCATTTGTTCTTTTAACAGTGCTTCATATTCATCAAAATATAGTTTTCCATCGATGAGACCAGAAGCAACAGCATGTTCAGGTGTGCGCCCCCCCAAGGTGTCAGCTATTGTGTTCAAGTCGTTGATATCGATACCCCTAGAAGATGAGATGTCATTGGCCATAGCGCTCCAGATGGTAGTGATCAAAGCTTCGATCTGGGTACGGTTTTCTTCACTCATAGTATTTGAAAGGTAAGGTTCGACGGCACTTTTGTACTTTCCATGGCGGATAACCTCCATTTTCACCCCGGTTTTCTCCTGTAAATCTTTGTAGTAGAGCACTTCAGTGGCCAAGCCTTTAAAATCCATCCCACCCACTGGATTGATGTACATGGCATTGGCCACACTGGCCAAATAGTAATCTTTTTGGGTGTAGTAGTCTGAATACGAATAAATGAACTTTCCTGAGGACTTGAAATCATAAAGAGCCTTTCGAATTTCTTGTGTTTGTGCCAATCCTGAAAGTAGAAAACCGGTTTCCATACTGATTCCCTCAATATTGGCATCATCTGTGGCTATCTTTATGGTATGAAGAATTTCATCAAGACCCATAGCTTCTTCAAAGAACGAGGCGAAAGGGTCATTTTCATCCTTTCCTGCATAATCCAAAACCTCTCCAGAAAGGCTGAGCTTTAATATGGAATTCTTTTTTACCGTTATACCTTCGTCAGCATTGCTGACCAAGGCCATAAAGACCAAAAACATGACAAAAAGAATTCCGAAGGCAATCAAACACCCCATAATTGCCGCCAGTAGATTTCGTAAAAACTTCATTGCACCTTTTTTATAAGTGGTAAAGATAACCATTGTTGCAATGTTTTGTTTACTTTGTTTTTTCAATATGGCGGTAACTCAAGACATTTATCTTTCCATCGGGAGCAATTTGGGCAATAGATACTACAACTTACAGAAAGCGGTGTTCGAGCTGCAGAAGAAAGTGGGTCACGTTACGAAAACGTCAACTATCTATGAAAATCCTGCTGTTGGATTTGAAGGGGATGATTTTTTGAATTGCTGCGTTGCCCTAAAAAGTGTTCTTGATCCACATGAGCTGATGGCCACGGTTCTTGACATTGAAGGGGCCTTTGGCAGAAAGCGAACCCCTGACCTTGGCTACCAGTCCAGGGCCCTTGACATCGACATCGTCTATTACGGAGACCAAATTATAAACAATGATGATTTGACGGTGCCACATCCAAAAATGGCATCCCGCAATTTTGTCTTGAAACCACTTGCCGATATCGCACCCCAACGGTATCATCCGGTATTGCAAAAAGATACCCGAAACCTGTTACAGGAGTGCAAGGACGAAAGCCGGCTTGACAAGACTGGGTTAAAGCTGTTTGCCAATAGAATTGCCCTGTTTTCACAGCTCCAGTTTTTGGCGATAGAGGGTAACATCGGTGCAGGTAAGACCACCTTGGCCAAAAAAATGGCTGGCGATTTCAATGCTAAGCTGGTTTTGGAACGGTTTGCCGATAACCCTTTCCTGCCCAAATTCTATGAAGACCAAGCACGTTTTGCCTTTCCGCTCGAGATGTCATTCTTGGCCGATCGTTACCAACAGTTTACCGATGATACATCGCAATTTGACCTTTTTAAAAATTTTATGGTCAGCGATTACGATATTTTTAAATCGTTGATCTTTGCCAAGATCACACTGCAAAAAGAAGAGTTTGAGCTGTACCGAAAAGTATTCGGCTTTATGTACAAAGAGGTCAAAAAACCAGATATCTATATCTATCTATACCAGCGAACCGACCGATTGCTTGCCAATATCAAGAAGCGTGGCAGGGCCTATGAACAAAGCATTGAACCCGACTATTTGGAAAAAATCAACCGGGGCTATCTAGACTTCATCAAAAGCCATCCGAACCAGAAAACCCTACTCTTGGATCTGGAGGAACTCGATTTTGTAGAACACGAATCTGATTACGAGTCGGTGTTGACCATCATAGAGAGTGAAGTTATCTCGCTCATGGTTTAAGATAATTTTCACAAAATGTTTGCATAAAACAATTGGTTTTACTTTATTAGCACCCTGCTATAACAGCAACTAACTAACTCAAACTATATGTTTTTCCCCTGATTTCGGTCAGGGGTTTTTATTTACGATCTCAATTTTGACCAAAAATCCCAAATGGTAATCCCCACACTTACAGCGATATTGAGGGAGTGCTTTGTGCCAAATTGTGGAATTTCGACGACCCGATCACTCTCTGATACTACCTCTTGGCTGACACCCTTGACCTCATTTCCGAAGATGAAGGCATAACGTTGCCCTTGGGCAACGCGAAAATCATTGAGCAGTATGGCTTTTTCTGCCTGCTCAATAGCAATCGTCTGTATGCTTTGCGTCTTTAACTGTTTAATCAATTCAAGGGTGTTGTCATGGTACTCCCAATCCACACTTTCAGTGGCACCCAAGGCAGTTTTATTGATGTCTTTATGGGGGGGTATGGCCGTGATGCCGCATAAATAGATCTTTTGGATCAAAAATGCATCTGCAGTTCTGAATACGGCTCCGATATTGTTAAGGCTCCTGACATTGTCCAAAATCAGGATTAAAGGAGTCTTTTTGGTCTTTTTAAAGCCAGCGACATCCAATCGGGGCAATTCAGCATTCTTAAGTTTGCGCATGGTTATTTTTCAACTTTTGGGCTTAAAATATCAACAAAAATTTTCGAAGCTTGGGTAAAGCCATATTTTCGACAAAATTAAGACAAAGTATTGGCAGCAAGCTCAAAATCGGCCAAGGTGACCCCTTTGATGAAACAGTACAATGCGATCAAGACCAAACATCCTGATGCGTTGTTGTTATTTCGCGTGGGTGATTTTTATGAAACCTTTGGCCAAGATGCCGTGAAAGCTTCCAAAATATTGGGCATTGTACTGACCCATCGCAACAATGGAGGTGACCAAACCGAATTGGCCGGCTTTCCACACCACTCCTTGAATACTTACTTGCCCAAGTTGGTCAGGGCAGGGGAGCGGGTTGCCATTTGTGACCAATTGGAAGATCCAAAACAGACCAAGAGCATTGTGAAACGGGGGGTCACTGAACTAGTTACTCCAGGTGTGGCCATCAACGATGATATTTTAAATGCCAAGAGCAACAATTTTTTGGGTGCCCTCCATTTTGGTAGGGCCTTCTTGGGGGTTTCCTTTTTAGACATATCGACGGGCGAGTTTTTGATCAGTGAGGGCACCGTGGAAGAGATTGATAAGTTGTTGCAAAATTTTTCACCGAACGAACTCTTGGTGTCAAAAAGCCACAAAAAAGAGTTTGCCGACTCTTTTGGCCATGGATACCATACCTTTTTTTTGGAAGATTGGATCTTTCAGGAAGATTATGCGCGTGAGAGTCTCACTGCACACTTCAAGACCAAAACCCTGCAGGGTTTTGGCGTAGAACGCCTTACCCACGGCATTATTGCTGCTGGTGCGGTATTGCATTACCTTTCTGAGACGCAACACCATCGACTACAGCACATCAACCGGTTGCTCCGCATTGCAGACGAAGATGTTGTTTGGATGGACCGCTTCACCATCCGTAATCTTGAGCTTTACCAATCAAGCCATAGTAATGCCGTTACATTATTGGATGTTATCGACAAAACCTTGTCGCCGATGGGTGGGCGCCTATTAAAGCGATGGTTGGCACTTCCTTTGAAGCATATTGAAAGAATACGGAGACGGCACCAAGTGGTAGGGCATCTCAAAGAAGACGGAGCAGTGTTGGAAAAACTACAGCATTGGATCAGGCCCATGGGTGATTTAGAGCGGTTGATCTCAAAAGTGGCCACGGGAAAAATCAATCCTAAAGAGGTAGTACACCTTAAAAATTCACTTGAAGCCGTTTTGCCCATCAAACAGTCGACCCTTGAAAGCAGCAATGGGGCACTGCAAGAAATTGGAGAACAACTTCACTCCTGTGACATGCTACGGACTAAAATAAAGGAAATGCTCTATGAAGATGCACCGGTGCATATCGCAAAAGGCCAGACCATAGCCAGGGGCTATTCACAAGAACTTGACGAACTGCGCGAATTGGCGTTTTCAAGTAAAGATTACCTTGATAAGATGCTACAGCGTGAAATGGAGCAGACGGGTATCACTTCACTCAAAATCTCATCAAACAATGTTTTTGGGTATTATATCGAAGTTCGAAACACCCATAAAGATAAGGTGCCCGAAACCTGGATACGCAAGCAGACCTTGGTCAATGCGGAACGTTACATCACTGAAGAGCTCAAGACATACGAAGCCAAGATTTTAGGGGCCGAAGAACGTATTTTAAGCCTAGAACAGCAGCTTTTTGAACAATTGTTGGTTTGGTTACAAGAATACATTCCCCAAGTTCAGCAAAATGCCCGACATATCGCCCAATTGGATTGCCTCTGTGCGTTTGCCCAATTGGCCAAGGAAAATAAATATGTAGCTCCAGAGCTTGATGATTCGACAGCATTGGAAATCAAGGGAGGGCGGCACCCGGTCATTGAAAAACAATTGCCTCTAGGCGAAAGTTATATTGCCAATGATGTGCTGCTCAATCGCAATGATCAGCAGATCATTATGATCACGGGCCCCAATATGAGTGGTAAATCGGCAATATTGCGGCAGACCGCCCTACTGGTGCTACTGGCCCAGATAGGCAGTTTTGTGCCTGCACAAGCTGCTAAAATTGGAGTGGTCGACAAGATTTTTACCCGAGTGGGCGCCAGTGACAACATTTCGATGGGCGAGTCAACCTTTATGGTCGAAATGAACGAGACGGCTTCTATCTTGAACAACCTTTCAGAGCGTAGTTTGGTCCTGTTGGATGAAATTGGGCGTGGCACCAGTACTTACGATGGAATCTCGATTGCCTGGGCCATCTCAGAATACCTGCATGAACACCCCGCACGTGCAAAGACCCTTTTCGCCACGCATTATCACGAACTCAACAAAATGACCGATAGTTTCGCGCGTATCAAGAACTACAACGTATCGATTCGTGAACTGAAAGACAACGTACTTTTTTTGAGAAAGTTGGTGCCAGGGGGCAGCAAACATAGCTTTGGCATACACGTGGCCAAAATGGCCGGTTTGCCACAGCAGGTCATACAAAAGGCCAACAAGATCTTGAAACAGTTGGAACAATCACAAACAAAGGAGGATATCGGTGATACCCTACAGTCAGCACACCAGCAGATGCAATTGAGTTTCTTCAATCTTGATGACCCACTTTTAGAAGAGATCAAGGAAGAAATACTGCACTTAGATATTGATACATTGACTCCGGTAGCGGCACTGATGAAGTTGAATGAGATCAAACGCTTACTGACCAAAAAGAAAAAGGCCAGTTCATAAAATAGTCAGTTGTCATGCCCTGCAATTGCTTTTCAATGATTTTTTCTTTCTATTTTGTTGAAATGTATTAAATTTGCATCCGCATCGTTCAAAGCGGTGAACATGTTCCTTAAAACGCGAAAATAGCTCAGTTGGTAGAGCATCACCTTGCCAAGGTGGAGGTCGCGGGTTCGAATCCCGTTTTTCGCTCTACTTCGACTCCGCTCAGTCACCAAGGGTGGAGTTTTTTTTTGAATGCAGGTCCAAGGCTCGAGTGGTGGAATTGGTAGACACGTTGGACTTAAAATCCAATGGCCATTGTGGCCGTGCGGGTTCAAGTCCCGCCTCGAGTACAATAAAGCCGAGATTTAACGTCTCGGCTTTTTACTTCAGTTACATCATAAGTACAACAAACTGATACTTTACTGCTCTTCCAAATACCGTCGAAAATCCATGCTAGAATGCAAAACACGAACAATCAAAACGTCCTGTCCTTCACACACAAAAAAGATGATATGGGATTGATAGGTAAAGCATGATAGATTATCTGCAATTTCGGATGCATCGTGGCCCCATATGATCATTGCTGGCAATACCCTCAAAACAGGTAATTAAACCTCCAATATATTTTTTGACTTGGGACACACCCCAATTTTCAAGGGTGTATTCAACAATGTTTTCAATATCACTATCAGCCTTTTGAGATAAGCGATATCTACTCATTTTTTAATGTGCCTGTCCAAAACACTTTGCAAAATATCTTCAGCCGAACGCTTACTCACACCACTATCTAATCCTTCTTGAATTGCCTTTTTCAAGGCAATAAACTTATCATTATCCTCTTGGTCGCGGCGAAGCAGTTCACGCAGATATTCACTGTCATTGGTATAGTGACCACTGGCAATACGGGATTTAATCCATTCTTCTTGCTGTTCAGTAACGGTAATTGTTTTTCGAATAATCGACATAGCTCAGTCCTTGCTTTATTCCAATAGTATGAATATATCATACTTTTTTGTCTTTTGCAAGTTTTTGTGGTCAATATTCTGTCAAGCATGACCTTCTGGTTCATCATCAATAAACTCTAATGTTTGGTTTTTTTCTTTGATATTGATTGCCAATGATCATTTGGTTAAGTTTGTTTTGGAATTAAGAGTGGACTTCATTAAAAAACTATCTGGGCAATCGCATGAATTATAGAAAATTGGGAAAAACAGGATTGGAAGTTTCCGAAATTAGCTTGGGAACTTGGCAAGTCGGGGGAAAATGGGGAAGTGAATTTAACGACAAGAATGCAACATATATTCTAAATGAGGCCGTTGATAGGGGAATCAACTTTATTGACACTGCCGATGTCTATGAAAATGGGTTAAGTGAACGCGCAGTAGGAAAGCTGATCAGATCACGCAGTGAGAAAGTTTATATCGCGACCAAGTGTGGAAGATTTATCGACCCCCATGTCAGTGCCGGATACCAACCAAAGGTTCTTCGGGAATATGTAGAGAAAAGTCTAAAAAATACAGGATTGGATTGCATAGACTTGATCCAATTACACTGTCCGCCCACAGCAGTATATTATCGGCAAGAAATCTTTGAGGAATTTGAAAAACTCAAGGATGAAGGAAAGATAGCAAACTTGGGTGTAAGTGTCGAAAAAGTTGAAGAGGCATTAAAAGCAATTGAATACCCCAATGTGACTACTGTTCAAATAATTTTTAACATGTTTCGACATCGCCCTGCAGAGTTACTTTTTCAGGAAGCTAAAAAACGAAATGTTGGCATCATAGCAAGAGTTCCATCGGCAAGTGGGATGCTGACCGGAAAATTCAATGCAACAACCAAATTTTCGACTGAAGACCACCGTCACTTTAATCGAAAAGGGGAAGCGTTTGATCAAGGAGAGACTTTTTCAGGTATTGACTATACAACTGGTCTTGAGGCTGTTGACAAATTAAGGTCACTGTTTCCGAGTGAAATCGGATTGGTGAATATTGCCATAAAGTGGATTTTGATGTTTCAAGAGGTAAGCTGTGTTATTCCAGGGGTATCAAAAATAGATCAATTATATGCTAACTTAGAAACTTTGAATATCCGAAATCTTTCCAACAAGGAGTTGGTTTCGGTGAAAGCCGTTTATGATAGATTAATCCGTCCATCTGTGCATCATCGGTGGTAAAAAGAAAATCACCTGGAAAGAAAAGCTACATCTATGGATTGCCCTTATTCATGGGCGAGGCTCTGTAGCCAAGCCAGTATGCATCAAAATATATAATTTAAGATGAACATACCTTTTGTGGTTGGCGTCGGTTTTTCCATGTTTTGCACTTGGATGCTCTTATATTCCCTACGCCGTTATAAAAAAAGTCTGGCCAGCATAAATTGGCCCACCGCCCAAGGAGTGATACTGGAAGTTCGACTTTGGGGAAAGCGTAACGTTAGAGGAGAAATGCTTGATTTGGAAAAGTTAAGCATAAAATATAGCTATGCTGTTCAAGAAACTGCATACCAAGGCACTACGCCGGCATTTTATACCCTGGTATATCCAGAAACCGTAGATTTTGCGAACAACCATCCAGAGAATAGTAAGATCAAGGTGTACTACCGGCCTGAAAATCCGGCTGAATCTGTGCTAATACCTGGACCCAGACAAGGAAACAAACGTTTTAGCGATATATTGGTAGCTGGTTTAGGGCTGATGATAGCTGCGATCATTGCCCTTTTGGGGGCATTGGGAATATTAGGGTAAATGCATTTCGAGCTGTGGCATGCAAGACAAAAGATGATGCCCCTAGTCAATTTTTGACACAACCCTTTTCCCTTTTCCACATCTCAAAATAAAAATGAAACACCTTGAAAAATACACGTCAACTTATTGTAGCGACAGTAATTTCACTCCTCACGATTGCCCCCATATCTTGTAATAGTGATGATGATTCCAATTCAGATTGTCAAGATGCAATCTGCACTACCGTCCTGGTCAGAATTATGGTATCCATTACAGATCAAAATCAAGACCCGGTAGCCCTAGATTCCTTTAAGGTTGTCAATAGGGAAAATGGAAATGATATGACGATAGCACTTACCCCATCTGAGCTTGCCGCTGCACAGCAATTTGGGCAGTATCCGCTGATAGAGGATGGAAGCCTTGGAGTAAACCAAGAGCGACAAATTCAATTTCAAGGGTTTGTTAACAACCAAGAAGTCATTAGTAGTGATTATACGGTCGGTACGGACTGTTGCCACGTCGGGTTGGTCGATGGAAATTTACAGCTTACACTTTAAGAGGCTTGCACACGTGTGAAAATGGTTGTATCACATAGGTGCTTGTACATGCGTATTTTTGGTGTTTTCAAATACTAGCTGTAAGACCACATTGGACCAAATCATCGATCACTATGAAAAAAATAACAACAATTACGCTTTGCACAATACTTGTATCGAGTTGCACAGGATCATCAGATAAAGGGTATTCTGAAGAAAAAGACAGGAAAATGGTGTTTGAAATACTCGAAAATTTAGATAGCCATACCCTTGATATCGATGAAAAAATGAGTGTTTCTTCAGAAGACATCGTACATATGGCGCAGGGAAACCATGCAATTACAAACCTTGAGGACCTTAGGGCAATGTTTATTGAAGAACGTAATTGGGGCCATTCTGAAATGAAGCACGAGGCTTTTGAAATATATAGTTTTGACGATCATGTTATCGTACGTGGTGGGGTCAAGGGCATATGGTATTCAAAAGAGGGAAACAATCAAATGCCTTTCAAGACGAATAATTTGATAACACTCAAAAGAACCGAAGATGGAGAATTGAAAATATGGCATGTCATCTTTAATAGCACAGAAGAAGAATAGCTTCAAAATTTATAAATTGTTAATTTTAAATAAAATAATACTCCTTTTCGATACTACATACAAAAAGTTCAATTCTGGTTGATCTGAAAAAGTCAGGTCCTTTTTGCATGTCACCAATAATCATACGCTCATTTGTGCACACTAAATAAAGAAAGCAATTTGCAACAAATTGTCAAAGAACATAGGTGTCGGATCCAAAATTGAAGACCAATTAAAAAGCTGGTATTCCTAAGATACGCAGCAATGAATTATAGCTAAAAAGCATAGATGACCTTAAAAAATGTGTTCAAGCAAATTATTAGCATTAATTTAATTTCCATTTAAAATTAAAAAAACACCTATCGGGTATCTTTTGTGAAAACGAATCTGTATGAACAGAAGAAGAATTCTTAAAAATGGCCTTTTCGGTGCCATAGGTTTTCCCATAGTATTCCCAAAAACCATAAACAAAATGGCGTCCATTGATTTAGCGGGACTTTTATTGCAACGATATCCTGGAATAAGAAGAAACATTAAATCCAGTATTTGGGACGAGCTTTCTGAAGCAGATATCAGAAAGCAACCGGTTGATATGAATTCGATAGCATGGAACATCTGGCACATGGCTCGGGCCGAAGATGTAGGAATGAACCGTTTGGTAACTGATGGGCAACAGGTTTTTGACCAATCTAATTGGATGCAAAAACTGAATATAGACATTCGTCACTTTGGTACAGGCATGACCACTGAAGAAGTGTCATTGCTCAGTGCTAACATCGACCTTGAGGGCCTTAAAAACTATCATGAAGCGGTGGGAGTGCAAACAATGGAAGTTTTTGAACAATTACCCGAATTGTCCCTTGAAGAAAATTTAGATAAAGATTACCTACACAAAGTGATGATTGATGAGGGGGTACTTCATGAAAATGCATTCTGGGTCGAAGCGTTCTACCAAACCAAGAAAAGGGCGTGGTTTCTGGCTCATATGGGATTGACCCACAGCTTCGAACACCTAGGGCAAATTATGGTCATTAGAAAGTTGTTGGGGCATAAGGGCACTCGATAACCTTTAGTGTTGAAAACAAAGGCATCTCTTGTGTTTGAGCTTGCTACAGTTTATAGGATTGTTTTTTAGGTTGCCATTTTACTTTTTAATTTCTTTCTTTTTTAGTGTACGGCTCAACCAAGCGGGGGTAACTCCGATAAAATTGGCAATATGCTTCCAAGGTACTTCAAGAAGTATCGTTGGGTAATGTTCCTGTAAAAAAGCAAGTTGGTATTTTACATCAGAAATGGTTTTGGCCGACACAAAGTGTTTGTCCTCTAACAAGACATTCAGTAGCTTCTTTCTAAAATACAGGCTGATACCATCTGAATACAGGTAGCTTTCCAGAAAAACCTGATAGGGAATCAACACCCCTTGAACGCTGGTCATGGTGACCAGTTGGTCATTGCATTCTTCTTCGTTCAATAAGCTGACCAAATTGCTGCAAAGCCCTTTTTCTGCAAAGAATCGTGAAATGACCAACTTATTTTGGTTATGGTATTCTGAGGCGAGAATTCCGTTTGAAACGAACAAGATGTGCTTGCAAACCTTGTTTGACGGAAATACGATTACTCCCTTCTTATACGAAACTGGAGTCAATTTATTCTGAAAAGTACGCCATTCTGCCTCAGTCAGCTTCGGGCAATACTGTTCAATGTCCGCTTTTAACACAGCTAGTTGGGCATCCATCTCGCTAAAAATAATCATTAATCCCTTGTTTTTTGAAACTTTACTTTTTAAGCATTCCAAACTTTAACTAAGACAATTTTTCAAAGCAATATTAAAAGTACCTTGATGAAAAATAAGAAATAGTAATACGGTTTTACCGATGAATAAACTACTAAAATCCTTGGGTCCGATTCTCAAAAGAGCGATATGGAGTGGTCAACTCTTTACAGCGAAAGCTGAGTTAATTGCGCCGATTGATGATGTTTTGCCCGAATGGGATGTCAGGGTACAGGTCTCAGACGGATCCCATATTCTTCTGAATATCTTTAAATCGAAAAAAGCCTTGGCTGAAGGCAAGGCCTTACCGGTAATTATGTGTGCCCACCCCTATGACAACCATTTGGTGCCCGCTTTGGGCAAGACCCCTTTTAAGGGTGTGCCGCAACAATACCGGATTATTGATCAAGCGGGGAAGCCAAAATTTTCGACATTGACCAGTTGGGAGTCGCCAGACCCCAATTTTTGGGTCGGTAATGGGTATATTGTGGTGAATATGAACATGCCCGGGTTTGGGGGAAGCACCGGTGAAGCCACTACTTTTGCACCAAATCAGTCTAGGGCCTACTATGATGTTATCGAATGGTTGGCGGCACAGCGATGGTGCGATGGTAATGTAGGATTGAACGGGGTAAGTTTTTTGGCCATCACACAATATCATGTGGCTGCATGCCAAGATTATGGCAACGGACCACCCAAAGCCCTAAAGTGCATATCTCCGTGGGAGGGAATTACCGATATGTACCGTGACCTATCCAATATGGGCGGCATACCCCAAGACGGGTTCCCTGCCTTTTGGTGGGCAACAGAGGTAAAAACAGCCATGACAGGAAATCCGAAACGATTTGTGGAAAGGCATGGTGGAGTACCTGCAGCTTGGTTAAGCAATCATCCATTCTTTGACGGGTTTTGGGAAGAAAAAAGGGCACCTCTTGAACATATTGAACTCCCTATTTTAACCTGTGTCTCCTTTTCGGATGTTGGCTTGCATACCAATGGTTCATATCGTTCTTTCACAGATGTAAATAGTAAAGAGAAATGGATGTACACCCATAGGGGTGGTAAATGGGATGTATACTATAGTAAAGAGGTACAAGAACTTACGCTTCAGTTCATGGATCACTACCTAAAAGGGAAAAAAGACAATGGATGGGACAAGACACCAGCGGTCAGATTGGAGGTAAGGTCAAGCAGAGCGAAGATACATGAGGTGCGCGATGAGCGTGAATGGCCGATTGCCCGTACGGTTTATGAAAAATTTTACCTGTCGAAAATGAATGGTCTTGTTTTGACCAAGGCGGGTCAAGAAGATGAACTGTCATATCCTGCAAAAAAAGGAAGCCGAAAGTTCAATGTCACGTTTACCGAAAATACAGAAATAACGGGGCATGCCATGCTCCGTATCTGGATGGAATTGCGTTCTTCTGATGTAAGTCTAGATGATTTTAATGTGTATGCCGTTCTGAATAAATATGATGCCCATGGAAAAAGAGTGCCTTTTTACGGAACGGTCGGCAATAAAAATGATGTAATCACCAGAGGGTATATGAGAGCCTCGTTGCGACAATTGGATGAAGAAAAATCGACAGGGGCCATTCCTTATCAGTCATTTAAAAAGTATCAAAAACTGGGTGCAGAAGAAATTGTGTGTTTACACATTGCCTTTCCGCCTACTTCGGTATTTTTTTATGCGGGTGAGACCTTAGAGCTTATGGTTGCCTCCTATGAGGTATTTCAAAATGCCCCTATGGTCAAAGACAATAGACTCAACAAAGGGGGAACCCACGTGCTCCATATCGGAGGGATGTATGATTCTTACCTGCAAGTACCCATAATTCCGCATCCGTAAGGGGTTGATAGGTCTATTTTTGCATGTCATTGCCGGGAGGTGTCATTAAATTGCCAAAGCACGTTTACGATTTGCCATTTTTCATTGAGCTTAATGATATGTAGGTAATCGATCCATTCATCGGCAATAAGTTTGGCCGAGGCCATTTTACTGGTGACATCAAGTAAGATTACCTCCTTTTTTGGTTTTTCAGGAAACTTATCCCCATTCTGATTATAAGATTCGGCCAATAAGATCATCGCATCTGTAAACGTCTCCCGCAAATATTCCTTTTGTGTCGACTTATCGGTCCAAAATGTGCGTTTTACCATTCTTGGATGTACAGCCCGTTCAAATTGCTCAGGCTTTACATGATGCTGTGATTCAATATAGTCTAAGACTACCTGCTTGATTTGAAGGGAGTCTTGTTTGGTTTGGGCACCCACATCAAAAGTTGCCCAAAAACAGCTACATAATAATAAAATAATTGTTTTTTCCATGATTAAGCTTTTGTCTATGAGGTATTTATTTAAGATAAATATTTGATGAGGCATTACCTCCCAAAGTACTAGCTCATTTTTTTTTGAATAAGATAGCAGGTAGTATTGACCACAAAACCAAAAGCATCCAATACAGGTACTCTGGAATAACGTTGAACCAATTTGCGGCAAGCAGGCCGCCAACCATGATAACATGTGCTAAAAAAGCCCAGATAAAACCAAAAATGATGGGTCTTTTAAAACCTTGGTCCAATTTGGTGGTCTTTCTGACTATCCAAAAATAAAGCGGCAAAAAGAGTAATGCTGAGGTCAACAATCCAGGATTGTATTCAAATTTTGCAATGGCTGCGGCAATATGCACCAATCCATTGACAAAAATGATACCGGCCATGGCAAAAAAGGGAAATATGTGTTTTGGGCTTCGCCATATGGCCAACGATCCGACCAGCCAGACCAAGGAGGTGTTGATGACAAAAATACTTTCTTTGGTCAATGGTTTGATGGTAGTACTTGGCACACCCAAGTTGCTTAGAATAAAATTATTGTTATAATTATAGAAGGCATAAACATTTCCATAAAGGTCTATCCAGTGCTCTTCAAATTGGTGTAAAATGTAAGCTATCAACATCAGTACACCAAGAAAGCGTATGCTTTTAAAAAGGTCTTGGAGTTTTTCTTGTCCAAAAAATGCAAAAATTCCAATCCCAAGAAAGGGGATGGCGTATGTGCCAATTTTCATCCAATGGGCAATCAAAAAATCATATTGCCCCATCGGTAACCAAAGCATGAAAAAAAGAACGAGCACACTGGCAGATACGAATTGGTCATTTTTCATGGTACTGTCATTTTAATGGACAAAAATGTAGGCCTATCGTTAATGGGGGATCGTTTTTTCCATATTTTAATAAAGATCAGGCTTAATTAATGGTAATGCCTACGTAATACCCTTCGTTGCCCCTGACATTAAAAACGGTATTGTCTTCAAAAATGAGGTATTGTCCTTTAATGCCTTTCAAGACTCCTAGGTATGAGGGTGTCTTGTCTAGATTTAGGCTCTTTACCTTTTCAGGGTATTGCAATACTGGAAATTCTATGTGGGTCTCGCCATTTGCATCTATAAAATAAGCAATTGCCTCTTCAGGAATATGTGGTTTGAGCTTGTCTCGCCATTCGATCAGATTGACATCTTGTAAGCGGTTGGTGAGCATTTTTTGCCAACTTGTCTTATCGCTTACATGTGCCTTAAAGGCCACTTCTGTGATACCTGCCAAATAGCGATTGGGTACTTCGGCTATGGCTAGGGCTTCATGTGCCCCCTGGTCGATCCATCGGGTAGGCACCTGTGATTTTCGGGTTACCCCAACCTTCACATTGCTCGAATTGGCCAAATATACAATGTGTGGCTGTAACTGAACCCGTTTCTCATATTCCAAATCACGATCTTCTTGGTCTAGATGGGCAGTACTCAGTTCAGGTTTCATGATCCATTCACCAGCGGCTGGGGTTTCATAAAAACAGGGTTTGCAAAAGCCTTGTCGGTAAATGGGCCTATTACGGCCACAGTTTAGACATTGAAATTTGATGAAGTCTAACTGTATGGTCTTGTTCAACGCTTGGTTCATGTTGAGAAAGTCGTCATCAAAGACCAAGTAGTATTGAATCGGACTTGCGAACTCAGTCTGCATTTTTTGGAGCACCCCTTCGTATAGCATGTTTTTTTGAAGTTTAAGCGAATTTGACTATGAAAACTTTTAAGGCTATTTTAGCTATTGACCGAACTGTTTTCTAGGCTAAATATACCTAAAATGCCAATACCTTTATTCAATTCCATCGCATCTTGGCTGTTGAAAAAACGCTACCACCAGATTGAACTCTTTTTGAAATATCCTGCTGATGTACAAGACGAGGTATTACGACAGTTATTGTTCATTTCAAAGGATACTGTGTATGGAAAGACCTATGGTTTTGATTCGATAAACACCTATGAAGTGTTCACTGAACGAATGCCCTTGGTCAACTATGAACAGATCGCACCCACCATAGAGCGTACCCGTCAAGGGGAACAGAATATCTTTTGGCCCACCCAGATTAAATGGTTTGCCAAAAGCAGTGGTACAACAAATGCGAAAAGCAAGTTTATTCCCGTAAGCACTGAGGCCCTAGAAGATTGTCATTACAAATCAAGCAAAGATTTGCTATGTCTGTACCTGAACAACAATGAGAATTCACAATTGTTTAATGGTAAGAGCCTGCGACTAGGTGGAAGTAAAGAACTTTACGAAGATAATGGTACTTTTTTTGGCGATTTGTCCGCAATTTTGATTGATAACATGCCCTTATGGGCAGAGTATAGCAGTACACCAAGTAATAAGGTATCGTTAATGAGCGAGTGGGAATCGAAGCTAAAGGCTATTATTGAAGAAAGTATTCACGAAAATGTTACCAGTTTGGCCGGAGTACCTTCTTGGATGTTGGTGCTCTTGAACAATGTTATCGAAAAAACAGGAAAAAACCATTTGTTTGAGGTCTGGGAAAATCTTGAGGTCTATTTTCATGGTGGTGTCAGTTTTGCCCCGTATAGAGAACAGTACAAAAAATTATTGCCGAGACAACGTTTTAACTACTATGAGACCTATAATGCTTCAGAAGGCTTTTTTGCCATTCAGGACCAAAACAATACTGAAGATTTATTGCTCATGCTCGATTATGGTATTTTTTATGAGTTTATCCCTATGGATGCCTATGGAAAGCAAGGCCAACGTGCGTTTCCGATTTGGGAAGTGGAAACCGGGGTCAACTATGCCATGGTGATTACGACCAATGCAGGTTTATGGCGGTACAAGATTGGTGACACGGTTCGCTTTACATCCACAAATCCATATCGGATTCGGGTAACGGGCAGAACCAAACATTTTATCAATGCCTTTGGTGAAGAATTGATCATCGAAAATGCTGAAGAGGCCTTAAAACAGATATGCGTAAAAACGAAATCTGAAATTAAAGAATATACGGCAGCACCCATTTTTATGAAAGATAATGAAAAGGGCGCCCACGAGTGGATTATCGAATTTCGAACACCACCTGATGATATCGATTACTTTACTGAATTTTTGGACAATGCCCTAAAATCATTAAACTCAGATTATGAGGCAAAAAGATATAACAATACTACTTTGAGGATGCCCAAGATTCATATTGCCAGGGCGAATTTGTTTTACGATTGGTTGAAATCAAAAGACAAATTAGGAGGGCAACATAAGATTCCCCGATTATCGAATGAAAGGGATTACGTCGAAGAATTGCTTCAAATGAACAAATAAATAGGGTTTTTATTCGTTAATTGTTCAACTTTAGTATCCAACGTTATACCTCAACCTTAGTAAACAAACAAATCAATATGGCAGAAAAGCTTGTAGTTCTTTCAGATATGTGGGGCGTTAAGAAAGGCCTCTGGATAACATCTTATTTTGGTTATCTTCAGCAGTATTATGATATCACCTTCTATGATTGTCAGCAACTTGCAAATCTAGATGTTGCCGTTTCCACTGAAGAAAATGTACACCAGGCATTTGTAGAAGGGGGTATTGACACGGCTGTCAGGCACTTGTTGGAGAAAGAAAATGTGCCAAGCCATTATTTGGCATTCAGCACTGGGGGCACCATTGCTTGGAAAGCAGCCCTAAACGGATTGCCCATAAAGTCGTTGACCGCAATTTCCCCGACTAGAATACGTTTTGAGACAGAAAGTCCAAAATGTGATTTGCAGTTGATATTTGGAGAAAGTGATGAATTTAGGCCACAGGGGCAATGGGCAAAGAAGGTAGGGGTCGCAATGAACCTTGTGCCCAAGTTTGGCCATCAGCTTTACAGCGATGAAAAGATCATTGGTGAGGTGTGTCTGGGGTTATTACAGAAAGTAACCCGAAAGGCGGTCTGATCAAGAAACTGCTTTTAATTTTTTAATCGTCTCGTAAGATAGCTTTTCCTCGGCATAGGCCTTGGTCACCTTAAACTCTTTTTCTTCACTGCTGGGTAAGGTGAACATGGCATCTGTGAACACTGCTTCACATAATGAGCGTAGTCCACGGGCCCCAAGTTTATATTCGATTGCTTTTTCAACGATATAATTGAGTGCTTGTTCAGTAATACTGAACACAATGCCATCCATAGCAAACAGTTTTTCGTACTGTTTGATGATGGCATTTTTGGGCTCGGTCAAGATTGCCCTTAAGGTCTTCTGGTCTAAAGGGTTCATGTGGGTAAGTACGGGTAATCGACCAATGATTTCTGGAATTAGCCCAAATTCCTTTAAATCCTTGGGAATAATGTACTGTAGAATGTTTTCGTTGTCCAACCGGTCTTCAGCCTTTGATGCACTGTACCCTACAGCTTGCATGTTCAGTCTTTTGGTGATGATACGCTCAATACCATCAAATGCACCGCCAGCAACAAAAAGTATGTTTTCGGTATTGACCTCGATGAATTTTTGGTCAGGGTGTTTTCTTCCTCCTTTTGGTGGAACATTTACTACAGTTCCTTCCAATAATTTTAAGAGCCCTTGTTGTACACCCTCGCCTGAAACATCCCTAGTAATTGAGGGATTGTCACTTTTTCGGGCAATTTTGTCAATTTCATCAATGAATACAATACCACGTTCAGCCTTTTCCAAATTGTAATCGGCGGCTTGCAGCAATCGTGTCAATATGCTTTCTACATCTTCACCTACATAACCCGCTTCGGTTAAAACAGTCGCATCTACGATTGCCAAGGGTACATTCAGCATTTTTGCAATGGTCTTGGCCATAAGGGTTTTGCCAGTACCGGTTTGTCCGACCATGATGATATTGCTTTTTTGTATCTCAACATCATCGTCCTTACTTGTGGGCTGTAACAATCTTTTGTAATGGTTGTAGACTGCAACTGACATGACTTTCTTGGTACGTTCTTGACCAATAACAAATGTGTCTAAAAAAACCTTGATTTCCATGGGCTTTTTCAGTACCAATTCTGAAGAAAGATCATTGTTCTTGGTCTGCTTTGATTCTTCGGCCACAATACTATGTGCCTGTTCAATGCAACGGTCACAAATATGGGCATCCAGTCCTGCTATCAAAAGGTTCGTTTCTGGCTTTTTTCTTCCACAAAATGAGCATTCCAAGTTTTCTTTTGCCATATCAGTGCTTTGTGTTCAACAATTAACGCTTAAATTATCAAAAATGATACTCATGCAATGTGCCATGTAGGCATTCTTTATACCTATTTTAGGACTTCTCCCTTACTAAGATTTCATCAATCATACCATATTTTAATGCTTCTTCCGCTTTCATCCAGTAATCACGGTCGCTGTCTTCATAGACTTTTTCAAAAGTTTGCCCTGAATGTTGTGCAATGATTTGATACAGTTCGTCTTTTATTTTCAATACTTCCTTTGCTGCGATTTCAATATCGCTAGCTTGCCCTTGTGCTCCTGACAAGGGTTGGTGGATCATGACACGTGAGTGGGTCAATCCGCTTCGCTTGCCTGATTCCCCTGCACAGAGCAACACAGCGGCCATTGATGCTGCAATTCCGGTACATATGGTCGCTACATCAGGTTTGATGAACTGCATGGTGTCATAGATGCCGAGTCCGGCGTAAACACTTCCTCCTGGCGAGTTGATATATATTTGGATATCTTTTGATGCATCGGCACTTTCTAAAAAAAGAAGCTGTGCCTGCACAATGTTCGCTACCTGATCATTAATGCCCGTACCCAAGAAAATAATACGGTCCATCATCAATCTGGAGAATACATCCATGGCTATGGCATTCAGTTGGCGTTCTTCGATAATGTTCGGGGTCATGCCCACCGGATACATGCTGCTAACAATACTATCGTAGTGCATACTGTTTATACCATGGTGCTTGGTGGCATAGCTTTTAAATTCTTTTGAATAATCCATAGGATCTTAAATCGTCACTATTATTAATAAAAAAAGGTGCCGAAAATAATATTTTCGGCACCGTAAAGATACTTATTTTAAGCCAAAGGTTAATTGTAAACCTCTTTCACAAAATTGTCATAGGTTACTTCCTTTACCTTTAGGTTCGCTTTTTCTTTATAAAGCTTCAATAGTTTTTGGCTCATCAATTGCTCTGAGAGTCGTTTTACCTCATCTTGATTGCCCAAAATTCGAGTGGCAATGTTCTCAAGCTCTTCTTCTTTGGGATCGAGGTGCCCGTATTGTGCCATTTGCGACTTGATGAAACCTTTTGCAAATTCTTTCAATTCATCCAATTGTACCTGTAGGTCGTTCTCTTTTATGATTTTACCTTCAATCAACTGGTATCTAAGTCCTTTTTCTGATTTTTCAAATTCTTCTTTGGCCTCATCGTCAGAAAGGGTTTTTTCGCCACTGATTTGAATCCATTTTTTTAAGAACTCCTTAGGCAAGTCGAACTTGGTAACCTCTATCAACCTTTCTGTGATATCATTTAAGAGCTTTTGGTCAGACTGTTGCAAAAATTGATTTTCAGAATCTGTCTTTATTTTTTCCTTCAGTTCTTCTTCTGATTTTACAACATCTTTACCGAACAATTTGTCAAAGAGTTCTTGGTCTAGTTCAGCAGGTTGCCTTTCATTGATTTCTTCAATGGTGAATGAGATCTCGATGTTCAGTTTTTCCGCTTTTTCTCTATCAATACCCAAGGCAGATGAAAGTAGGTGGGGTTCCTTGAACAATCCTTTGGTCTTTAAGTTGACCACGGTGCCGACATTTTTGCCCAATAGGGCTTCTACCGCTTTCTTGTTTTTTATTTTGTCGATTTCAATGGTGCTTTTTTGGTCAACTTGTTCTGTTTCGTTCTTGAAGGTACCTGTAACCTCATCGTTTTTTCCTACTTCGTTTTTTGAAACAAGTTTGCCGTATTGTTTTTGGATACGTTCTACTTGCTCGTCAACCATTTTCTTGTCAGCAACTATTTTATACTGGGTAATTGCTTTTCTTGTTTTTAATTGCACTTCAAAATCGGGGGCAAGTCCTAATTCAAATTCAAAGTCAAAATCTTCGTTGTCCCAATTAAAGTTCTCCTGTTGCTTAGGGAGTGGATTTCCCAATACATCCAATTTCTCTTCGGTGAGGTATTTGTTGAGATTTTCTTGGAGCAGTTTGTTCACTTCAACAACCAAAACCGCTTTTCCATACTGTTTTTTGATGAGACCAATAGGAACTTGACCTTTTCGAAAACCAGGTATATTTGCCTGTTTTCTGTAATCGTTCAAAATCTTATTGACCTTATCTTCGTAATCAGTTTTGCTGATGGCTACTTTAACTATTGCATTTAGCTCGTCAATCTGCTCTTTGGTAATGTTCATCTCTCTACGGTTTGCAATTAAAAAATGGGTGGCAAAAGTAGTACATTTAAAAGAGCAGCACAACTTTTAAAGTGTTGAAAAACAAATAAAATCATTTCTTGTTCCCATCTTTTAAAGCGGAGAACAAGATAGACTGTAAGAAGGAAAGCAGTACGCTAAAAATAACGGCCCACCAAATACTGGTAACCTGAAACCCTGAAATGAAATTAGCGGCCAAAAGAATGATAATTGCATTGACAATCAACAGAAACAAGCCTAATGTTACTAGGGTAATGGGCAAGGTCAGAACAACCAGAATAGGTTTGACCAAAAAGTTCAACACACTTAAAACGATGGCGACCAAGATGGCAGTGGTAAATGAGTCGACCCCTACACCTGGTAGTACGTAGGATAAGATAATTACGGCCAGGGCACTCAATAGAATGCGCAGAATGAGTTTCATTTTTTCGGTTTTCTATAAAATAAAATAGGGTGCCACATTTCTATGACACCCTTAAAATTATAATTTTTTTGGCTTTTAATCCAAGTAAAGACCGGTATAATCCAGGGGTTCGACTCCGGGTAGGTTTGAACCATACTTGTCATTTATTTGCTTTATGAACTCATTGGCCAAAATAGCATAGCCCCTAGGTGATGGGTGTACCCCATCGAGTGAGAAACCCCCGCCTGTTCCAAAGGTTGCAGTAACTACACTACCATCAGTTTGGACAAAGCCTGTTTCGCCCAATTCAATCAACAGCGAATTGGCATCGATAAAAGCGAGGTCGTATTGTACAGCCAAATCAGCAATAGTTTGGTTATAGGCAGTTAGGGCAACGTTTACGGCATCTTGTTCTTGAGGAGTCAACACCCAATTATCAGCTAGTGGCACTGCCACTCCGTTTATGGAAGTCGGGTCATCTGGGTTGGCCAAGGTGCCTAGAAACGAAAGTGAGGGCAAAATCAACAAGTCTTCTGCCGTGGCTTGGCGCATATTGATCAATCCAGGATTGAAAATGGTCAAATCGGTCAGATCTTCATCCAAAAGTACCACTGGATTAGAATCACTGGCACTGAACACGATGGTTCTTTGGGCCACTTCTTCAGGAGAAATCAGTTGCAAGTCCGCAAGTTGGGCCAACCCTGCGTTATATTCAGCATATGCACTATTGACCAAATCTGCGGTTGCCTGATCCAAGGGTATTGAATTGTAGGGTACCGTAGTGAAATAGGGTATCGTGGTAACATCAGGTAAATTGGCTATCGCCCCTTTGGCCCCATTGGCGGTCATCGTCTGTAGCACAGCATCAATGGATCCCTCAACAACATTGGGATCCGAAATATCGCTACCGCCATAAGTACTGGGGTCGAAATTACCGGTTTGATCAACTCCGGCACCACCTGCAGTGGCATATCCTAAAATATCGTTATTGCCAATCCATAAAGTAAAGAAGGTAGCATTTTGTGCTGCGGCATCTTCCAAGATAGTGGCATTTGGCGATGAGGCGAATCTGGCATAGTATGGGTTTGCCAATCCTGCAGCCACACCAGCAACATTGCCATAGCCAGGTGCCTGTAAATGGTAGCTTTTGGCTCCTGGTACACCCATATTATTGAATGTGCCTGAAAGAACCTCAGAAATTTCGGTCATGCCTACCCCAGCAACTGGAACCGGTGTAGGGCTTCCAGATGCAAAAGAGAGAATCAACCGATTTCCTAAAATAGGTTCACCGCCTAGCGTGGCACCCCCCAGATCATCGGCCATAAAGGGAATGTTGAAGTTGCCACCGCCAACCAATTCAAAATTGGAGGCCAACATATTGGGGAACGATGCTTCTTGACCAGATGTAAAAAGGGCATTGTCTGAAAAACCTGCGGTCAATGAGTTGCCAATGGATACAAAATTGGAGAAATTTGCCGAGCCGCTACTATACACTATAGGCTCTTCATTGTTATTGGTATCATCAGGTACAATATCGTCATCATCTTCACAAGAAACCAAAAACAGCCCGAACATGGCAAGCAGGGCAAGGAACTTTTTCATAATCAAATTGTTTGTGTTAGTTTAAGTTAAAGTAATCGTTAATCGAGTATCACCAAAACTATGTGAAAATTATCATACATCCAATAAAAAGGGCAAAAAAATTATGCATGCATAATAAATATGGGGTGATTTTAACGATTTAGAAAATCTAACGACTTTTCTAAAAACTGTTTGGGATTTTCGGCATGCAACCAATGTCCTGCATTTTCAATCGTTGTCATAGTTGCATTTGGGAAGTATCGGTTGATTATTGGGGTATCGTAGTTTTGAACATATTCGGATCGATCTCCCCTTAAAAAAAGTGTAGGTCCCAAGTATACCGAGCTACCATCGATATTTTCACCGATTTCTTCCATTTTGTATCGCAATACTTGAAGGTTAAAGCGCAAGCCAAGTCTCTCTTTTTCGACCCAAAACAAGTTTTTCAATAAAAATTGTCGTATTGCTGCGCTAGATAGGTGTTGACTTAAAACGGTGTCGGCCTGTTTTCGGTTTTTGATTTGGTCAAAGTCCAGTTTTTGCAGGGCATCGATAATTTCTTGGTGATGTGGGGGGTAGTATTTGGGAGCGATATCCGCTACGATCAATTTAGTGATAAGATCAGAATGCGCGACTGCCAATTGCATGGCTGTTTTTCCACCCATCGAATGACCGATGATCGTCGTTTTTTCGATATGGTGAAAGTTCATGTAATCTTTGATGTCTTCCGCTAAAACCCCATAGTCAAATCTTTGGGAATGAAAACTTTTACCATGGTTTCGTTGATCGATAAGATGCACTTCAAAACCATGTGATGCATATTGCGCACCCAAAGTTTTCCAATTATCTGACATGCCTAAAAACCCATGTAAAACAAACAGTGGATTACCTTCGCCCAATATTTTGGAGTGTAAGACCTTTTGCATCATTTTAATCGATGTAAATACATGTTAATGACATTGTCAAGTCCAAAGTAAAGCGATTCGCAGATGAGGGCATGTCCGATGGAAACTTCAAGAAGATGGGGCATGTTCTCTTTAAAGAACTTTATGTTTTCGAGGCTTAGGTCATGGCCGGCATTCAGGCCCAATTGCAGTTCATTGGCTATATTGGCTGCTGTGACAAAAGGGGAGATTCCGTTTTTATCACCTTTTTCATAGGCTTTTGCGAAATTTTCAGTATAAAGTTCAATTCTATCGGTACCGGTTTTGCCCGCCCCTTCGACCATTTTTACCTGGGGGTCCACAAAAATGGAGGTTCGGATTCCATTTTTCTTGAACTCACTGATGACTTCAATCAGAAAATCTTTATGGCGTAAAGTGTCCCAACCGGCATTTGAAGTAATGGCATCTTCGGCATCTGGGACCAGGGTGACCTGGGTGGGTTGTATTTCCAATACCAGGTCAATGAATCTGGGAATGGGATTTCCTTCAATATTGAACTCAGTGGATACCACTTGCTTTAAATCCCTGGCATCTTGGTAACGAATGTGCCTTTCATCAGGTCTGGGATGGATTGTGATTCCTTGGGCTCCAAATGCTTCAATATCCTTTACAGATTGTAAAAGATCGGGAACATTGCCTCCCCTGGCATTTCTGAGAGTGGCCAGTTTATTGATGTTGACACTAAGTTTTGTCATGAAAATAGGTTAAAGCAGTTGCAAAAATACAAATAAGGCATGCCTTTTGCGGTTTAAAATTAGTATTTTGTGCACTAATTGAATGGTATGCAAATTCAAAACCAAATCATAAATACGTTGCCGGTCTTCGAAGTCACCGAGGTTTTGGAAGAGGTCATCCAATTTTTTGCTGAAACTTCGTTTTCACATGTCGCAGTAACTGAAAATGGTAGTTTTTTAGGGGTTTTGGCAGAAAATGATCTCGCTTGTTTTGAACCGGACAAAAGCATCGCGGATTTTAGGTATAATCTCGAAACTTTTTTCGTAACCCGTGAAACCTCGTGGTTGGACGTACTTGAAAAGTTTGCACGCAATGAGGCCAACGTACTGCCCGTATTGAACCAAAACCACCTTGTTGTCGGTTATTATGATATTACCGATATTGTTGGGGTTTTTATCAACACCCCTTTTTTTACTGAGCCTGGGGGAATTCTGGTAGTATCAAAGGGAATCAAGGATTATTCGTTCAGCGAGATTGCCCAAATAGTTGAGGGTAACAATACCAAGTTGTTGGGTGCATTCATTACGGGCAGTGAAAACGATGTGGTCCAGATTACCATAAAGATAGGTACGGCAAATTCGAATGAGGTGACCCAGACATTCAGGCGCTACAATTACGAGATACTTTTTGGCAACAATGATGACCAATTTCTTGAAGATTTAAAACAGCGTTCAGATTACCTCGATAAATACCTAAACGTTTGAGATGAAAGTTGCCATTTATGGTCAAACCTTCCATGATGATGATAAGCACTGCGTGTTTGAACTTTTAGAAGAACTTCAAAACATCAACGCAGATACCTATATCGAATTTGAGTTTCACGACCTTCTTTTTAGTGCTGATGAAGGCAAAGCATATCCTACGTTTTCACAGCATAAGGGATTGGACGATTCCTTCGAAATGTTCGTAAGTTTTGGTGGTGATGGCACCATGCTTCGGGCCATTACCTACATTGGGGCCCTAGGTATTCCCATTGTGGGTGTCAACACGGGTAGATTGGGGTTTTTATCCACTTTTAAAAAAGAGGATGTGAGAAAGGTGGTCACCGAGTTTGTAAAAGGTGCATTCGCTATTGAAGAACGAAGTCTTGTAGAAATATGCCTGGATTCTGATGTTGAGGCCTTCAAGAGTTTGAATTTTGCGCTGAACGAGATTACGGTCAGTAGAAAAGATACCACATCAATGATCACGGTCGAAACGTATTTGAACGATGAGTACCTGACATCATATTGGGCCGATGGTTTGATAGTCTCCACGCCAACTGGCTCCACTGGCTATTCGTTGAGTTGTGGGGGTCCAGTGATAGCACCATCTGCAAAATCATTGGTGTTGACCCCGATAGCCCCACATAACCTTAACGCCAGACCTTTGGTCATTTCTGATGATACCAAGATTCGTTTGATTGTTTCAGGTCGTGAAAAAAGTCATTTGGTGTCATTGGATTCGCGAATTGCAACTATCCCCAATGGAAAGGAAATTACCGTTCAAAAATCAGATTTTACCATCAAGATGATTGAGTACACTTCAGAAAGTTTTCTAAAAACACTTCGCAATAAACTCCTTTGGGGGCAAGACAAGCGCAATTGAGCATTGAAAAACAATAAAAGAAGCTAAAAACTGTTTTACAACAAGAACTAGGCATAACATTCATATGGGGCAACGTTCTGTGATTGTTATATTTGCAACTTTTTGGTTATATGAGAACATGTTTGGTAATCTTTTTGTTTGCGCTATTCAAAATGGGGGCCCAAACCTATGAAATCGGCCTTTTTGCGGGTGGTGCAAATAACATTGGCGATGTTGGGCGTACAAATTTTATTTTACCTTCTGGACCTGCCTTTGGAGGAGTTTTTAAGTGGAACAGAAGCAAACGCTACGCATGGAGGGCAAGTGTTCTTTACGGGGAGTTTACAGCAGATGATTCCAAATCGAGTATGCCCTCACGACAGCAGCGTGGCTATGAAATGGACAATACCATCTTAGAGTTTTCCTTAGGGCTCGAATTCAACTTTGTTGAGTACAATCTACACAAACTTGGCCCTGCTTTTACCCCATACCTATATACTGGGGTCACCTATTTCAGATACGATTTTAACTATTTTGATGCACTGCAGGTGCAGGATATTGACCAAAAAGATGGTAGTTTTGCAGTCCCAATGACAGTTGGGGCGAAATATAGACTGAATCAGTTTTTGATTTTGGGGGCTGAAATAGGTGCGAGGTATACATTTACTGACAATTTGGATGCCAGTAACCCAGAAGGTTCTAACTTTGAAGAATTTAGGTTTGGAAATATACTGAGTGACGACTGGTATGTGTTTTCCGGTTTTACGTTAACCTATACCTTTGGTCGTAAACCTTGTCAAGATTGTTTTGAATGACCATATGAACACATTGGAAGACATTGACGGTGCGAAATTGCCCAAGCACATTGCCATTATCATGGATGGCAATGGTCGATGGGCAAAACAGCGAGGCAAGTTAAGGGTGTTCGGTCACGAGAATGGGGTGGAAGCTGTAAGGCAAACCGTTGAAAATTGCGCGAAACTGAAGATAGAGTTTTTGACTTTGTATGCTTTTTCGACGGAGAACTGGAACCGCCCAAAGCATGAAGTGGACACATTGATGAAGCTTCTGGTTTCATCATTGCGCAAAGAATTAAAAACACTCCATAAGAATAATATACGGCTCAATGCCATTGGAAATATAAGTTCCTTGCCCGAAAAAGCGCATAGAGAGCTTAAGGAAGTGATTTTGAAAACCAATGAAAACACCGGTATGATGCTGACCCTGGCGTTAAGCTATGGGTCTAGGGAAGAGCTTAAAACAGCCATTCAAGAAATAAGCCTCAAAGTTAAAAATAATATAATTTCTCCCGAGAATATTGATGAAACGTATATAAATACACATCTTTACACGCATTTGATGCCAGATGTAGACTTGCTTATCCGTACCAGTGGGGAACATAGGATAAGCAATTTTTTACTTTGGCAAATAGCGTATGCCGAATTATACTTTATTGATGTATTTTGGCCTGATTTTAGTGAGCATCATTTGGTAGAAGCCATAATAAGTTACCAAAATAGAGAACGAAGATTTGGAAAAACTAGCGAACAACTCAACTAATGGTATATACAAAAATCTATACCTATATTTAAAACTACTATTCTTTTTACTTTTCTTTAACCAAACCACCGCACAGGACATCCCTTTTGAAAATGGAAAGAAATACATTCTTGGTGGGTTAGAAGTGACCGGTCTACAAAGTTACAATGAGCAGACCGTTAAAACGTATACGGGCCTTCGAACAGGCCAACCGATAACCGTACCTGGTGAAGAGCTTAGTGCTGTGATCAAGAAATTATGGAGCCTAGAGCTTTTTAGCAATATTGATTTTTATATTACCAAGGTAGAAGGCGACCAAGTATTCTTAGAGCTGAATATTCTCGAAAGGCCAACATTGTCCAATGTGACCTTATATGGGGTCAAAAAGCGTAAAGTTGAAAGTATCATTAACGATACTGATTTGAAAAAGGGCAAAAAAATTACCGAGAGCTTAATCGCAAACACTAAAAATTACCTTCAGAACAAGTATAGAAAACAAGGCTACCTGAATACAAAAGTGAACATAGCCACAGCTAAGGATACTTCACAGACCAATGCTGAGAATATGGTCATCAATGTTAAAAAAGGGAACAAGGTCAAAATCAAGAATATCGTTTTTTCGGGCAATAGTGAGCTATCCAACAAAAGGTTGCGAAAAGCGCTAAAAAATACCAAAAAGAAAAAGTTGTTCCGATTTTGGAAAAAGTCAAAGTACATCGAAGATGATTACCAAGAAGATTTGGGGAGCCTTATCGATGCCTATGCTGAAAAAGGGTATCGTGATGCCAGGGTGCTTTCTGATACTTTGACCACGGTCAATGAAAAGAACATTGAGCTGAGCATAAAAGTGGAAGAAGGCAATAAGTACTACTTTGGCGACATCGATTTTGTGGGCAACTCGGTTTATTCAGATCGTCGATTAAGCCAGGTGTTGGGTATTCGAAAGGGATCTGTGTATAACGGGGTGTTATTGAAAGAACGAATTGCTGATGATACCAAGCCCGATGCACAAGATCTGACCAATTTATATCAAAACAACGGGTATCTTTTTTCAAGTATCAATCCGGTTGAAATATCTGCAGCAAATGATACCATAGATTTTGAAATACGTATCATAGAGGGTAAAGAGACGTTTTTGGACCATGTCACGGTAACGGGTAACGATAAAACCAATGACCATGTAATTTTTAGGGAACTGCGCACACGTCCGGGTCAAAAATACAGTAAAGACAACATTGTGCGTAGTATCAGAGAGTTGGGTCAGTTGGGCTTTTTTGATGCCGAACAGATTGTTCCAGATATCCAGAACCCTGACCCAAATGCGGGCACCGTAGATATCAAATACAGCCTAGTGGAATCAGGGTCAAGCCAAATTGAATTGCAAGGTGGTTATGGTGGGGGCGGATTTATCGGTACGCTCGGGCTCTCATTCAGTAATTTCTCCATTCAAAATCTGTTCAATGGTGAGGCCTATAAACCTGTTCCTATGGGTGATGGCCAGACATTTGCCTTGCGCGTACAAGCCAGTAGAACATTTCAGGTATATAGCCTGAATTTTGCTGAGCCCTGGTTGGGGGGGAAAAAGCCAGTACGATTCAATCTCTCTTTCTCAAGAACACGGCAGTTTGCTTCAAACTTTAATTCATCAGGGCGTATAGTGGTTGATAGAGATCGTGGTTTTTCCATTACGGGAATATCAGCCGGTCTAGCTAAAAGGGTACAATGGCCAGACGATTTCTTTACCTTGTCACATTCCTTAGGGTATCAGTTGTATGATTTTAACGATTATAATATTGGATTGTTCAATTTTGGTGATGGTACCTCAAATGCCTTTACATACACCGTTGGGCTTTCAAGAAGTTCACAGGGACCAAGTCGTATATTTCCATTGACGGGTTCAAATTTTGAAATTACCGTAAAGGTCACCCCTCCTTACTCTTTGTTCAGTAATAAAGACTTCAAGGCCTTGAAACAGCGAAGTGATGAATTGACAGAATCTGCCTCTGATGGATCACCGTTGACCGCTGCAGAGGCCAATGAACTTGCTGAAATAGAAGAAGAGCGGTTCAAGTGGTTGGAATATTACAAAATAAAGTTCAAAGGGGATTGGTATTCCCGAATAGTTGACAAGTTGGTATTGCGCACCAATGCTGAACTTGGGTTTTTAGGAAATTACAACAATGATATTGGCGATGTGCCCTTTGAGCGTTTCTTTGTCGGAGGTGATGGTCTGGGCAATTTCACGTTGGATGGTAGGGACGTCATTCAGCTTAGAGGTTATGAAAACAGTTCGTTGACCCCCTTTAGTGTGAATCCCATTAACGGCGTACAAGAGCAAGATGGCGGAACAATCTACAATAAGTTTTCCCTTGAAATGCGGTATCCACTAACCTTAAAACCTTCAGCCTCGATTTATGCGCTTACATTTTTAGAGGCTGGTAATGCTTTTAACAATTTTAATGACTTTAATCCGTTTGAGTTAAAGCGATCTGCTGGAGTGGGGCTTAGAATATTTATGCCAGCGTTTGGTCTGTTGGGTATTGACTTTGGGTATGGTTTTGATACCGACGCTAGACCGACATCCGTGGGGCCAAGTGGTTGGCAAACACACTTCATTATAGGTCAACAATTTTAATGACAAGAAATTCTGTCAATTATTGAAGGGGTAATCCCTTCATTTTAAATGAATTCGTAATTTTGGCACGATATTTTCTATGTAAAAAACGGAATATAAAAATGAATACTAAGATTCTTTTTTTCATTTCATTTCTTTTGTGCTCTTGGTGGATGTTTTCCCAAAGAGGTGTAAGAATTGGGTACGTTGATATGGAGTATATTTTAGAAAACGTAGAAGAATATCGAGATGCCAGCGAACAATTGAACGCTAAGGCTGAAAAGTGGAAACAGGAGATTGAGCTCAAACAAAGTGCTGTCGAACAGATGAAAAAAGATTTAATGGCAGAAAAGGTACTGTTGACCGATGAACTGGTTGCTGAACGGGAAGAAGAGATACAGCTTCTAGAAGCTGAAATGTTAGACTATCAACAAGACCGATTTGGTCCTCAGGGTGATTTGGTGTTACAGAAGCGACTACTGATTCAACCTATTCAGGACCAAGTGTTCAATGAAGTCCAGAAAATAGGGAGCAATAAAAGATATGATTTTATTTTTGATAAATCAGCAGATGTCGTAATGTTGTACTCCGAAAAGAGGCATGATATCAGTGACCTGGTTTTAAGAGAGATAGCTCGAACCAGAAAGGTGAGCAAATCTAACAAAAAAGAAAAGGAAAAAAATAGGCTGGCCGAATTCGAAGCAAAGGAGGCCGAGGCGGATAAAGAAATTAATGAGGCCTTGCAAGCACGTAAGGAAAAAGCAGCTGAATCCCGAGATGAAAGGGCAAAGGCGGCCGAAGAAAAAAGGGCTGAGCAGTTAAGACTAAGGGAGGAGCGCAAAAAGGCATATGAAGAACGGAGAAAAAAGTTATTGGAAGAACGTGAAGCCAAAAGAAAGGCCAAGCTTGAAGAGCGAAAAAAGGACCAAGAACAGCCTAAGGATTCAACCGATACCAATTAACGATAACGCTGAATACTTAAATTAATACTCAAATAGTAACTTAGAATAATCATGAAAAATGTAAAGAAGATGGTCGTGGCCATCGTTTTGTTTGTAGCAGCTACAGGTTTTGTAAACGCGCAGGGTAAAGTTGCACATATCAATGTGCAACAACTATTGTCTGAAATGCCAGAAATGAAGGCAGCCCAAGCTGAACTGAAAAAATTGCAAGAGACTTATAGGGCAGATATTGAAAGTTCAATGACTGAGTTGAAGAACAAATACACACAATATTCCAACGAGGCCACTTCTAAATCGGAAGAAGAAAACCAAAAAAGAGCAGTAGAGCTACAAGGTTACGAAAAGAATATTCAAGAGGCAGAGCAGGCAGCTTTACAAGAAATGCAGAAGAAACAGCAAGAACTGTTCGCACCAATTTCTGATAAGGCAAAAGCAGCTATCGAGAAAGTCGCTGCCACACAGGGCTTTGAATACGTAATCGATGCGAGCCCGGGACTAAGCTTGATCGTTGCCAAGGGCAAAGACCTTTTGCCAGAGGTAAAACAAGAACTGGGATTCTAAAAGATTCTACTGAAAATTTAAAGACCGTCAGTCCTTAGGCACAAAATTAGGGTTGGCGGTTTTGTTTCTTATGGATAGTGCTATAGGTGTTTTTGATTCTGGGGTAGGAGGAACTTCCGTTTGGAAGGAAATCGTCAAGTTATTGCCCAACGAGCGTACGATATATTTGGCCGATTCCAAGAATGCTCCTTATGGAGGGAAAGCTCCAAAAGAAATAGTGGCCCTCAGCATCAAGAATACCGAACTTCTACTGCAAAAAGGGTGCAAGCTTGTGGTAGTGGCATGTAATACGGCAACCACAAATGCCATTGATTACCTTAGAAAAAACTATCCGGTTCCATTTATAGGCATAGAACCTGCCATAAAACCAGCTGCATTGCATACCAAAACAAAAAAGGTTGGCATTTTGGCTACTAAAGGCACCCTTTCAAGTAGTCTCTTCTACAATACATCAAAATTATTTGCCCAAGGAATCGAGGTTATTGAGCAAGATGGCAGTGGATTGGTACAATTGATAGAGGAGGGAAATGTGTACACAGAGGCTACCAAATATCTTTTAGAGAAATATTTGGCACCGATGCTCAATGCTGGTATCGATAGTTTGGTATTGGGTTGTACCCATTATCCATATTTGATACCCGTTTTGCGGCAAATTCTCCCCGAAAGTATCACCATTCTTGATTCCAGTGAGGCGGTAGCAAGGCAGACAAAGCACATTCTTTCTGAAAAGGGCCTTCTAAGTTTGGGGTCAAAGGCTACTGCAAAACATGATATTTATACCAATCATACTATCGAGGTGCTAAAATATTATGTAAACGTACCGGGTGCATTAGTCAATCTTCTAGACTTTTAAGGTCATTTTTTTATAGGTCAAATAGGTGAAATCAAATTGATGCAACTCATCCTTGGCATGGTATTCTTCTCTGACCAACATCCAAAGCTTTAAGTCGATTTCTGGGAAAAAGGTGTCTGCTTTAAACGATCCATGAATTCTGGTAAGCTCTATATGGGTGGCATGGGGCATGGCCTGTCTGTAGATTTCACCACCACCTATGATAAACGATAGTGCATCATTCACTGTAAGCGCAATGGCCTCTTCGATGGAATGTACTATGGTACAGGGAAATTTAGGGCGATAGGCAGTATCTCGCGTGATGGCGATATGTTCTCTATTGGGCAAGGGGCTGGGAAAACTCTCTAGGGTCTTTCGTCCCATAATGATTTTATGGCCAGAGGTCAATTGTTTGAATCTCTTGAAATCGTCAGGTAAATGCCAAGGCAAATCATTGTTGATTCCCAATGCGTGGTTTTCAGCAGCAGCTGCAATAATGACAAGCTGGTTCAATTTGCTTCTTTTTTATTGACCTTTGAAAGCGGAAAGTCGGTTTCGATTTCCTTTTGCAATTCCATGATCCGTTGTTTTTGTAGGGCAACCAACTTTTCCCGCTGGTGGCGTTCCCATTCTTTTCCCATAAACTTTTGGGTCACAAAAACGTTGAAGGCATGAAGCACAAAGACGAAGCCCCATAGCATTATCGCCCAAAGAAACCAATCATAAACTTCTCCGTATTTTAATATCTTATTGATCAGGATCAAGAAAACACTCCCGATCAAAAAAACGACAAAGTGTACGTACAGGCTCTTTTTTTGTTTGATTCGTCTATGTGCATGTTCCAAAAGTTCATGCTGCTGAAGGTCAACCTCGCTCTTGGGTTTCTTTTTTGAAAACATTCTTTGCCTATCTTTAGTGACAAAGATAACCGAATTGCAATGCAATGTCATTAGATACCGCTAACATAAGAAAACAATTTCCGGTTTTAGATCGCTATGTATATGCCGATACGGCCACATCAGGTTTGCTTAGTCAAGACCTATTACACTGGCGTCAAGGGCATGACCTTGATTTTTTGATGGGCGGTAGCATTATGAAGACGCCGTCGATGCATTTGATAACAAATACCCGAGATGCGGTTGCCGATTTTTTTGGTTGTGAATCCCATAATGTATCATTGGCACCCAACTTTAGCTTGGGTATCAATCTTCTTTTGGAAGGACTGGATAAAAAGCACAAAATATTGCTTTTGGAAAATGATTATCCCTCAATCAATTGGCCATTTGAGACGAGAGGTTTTGCTATTGATCGTATACCTATTGATACGTTTGTTGAAAATCGGATCTATGAGGCAGTAAAGAATAAGGGAACAACGGTATTTGCATTCAGCTTGGTCCAATGGTTGAACGGGCTGGTATTGGATCTGGAGTTTTTGCAAAAGTTGAAGAGTGAGTTTCCTGATTTGTTGATCATCGCAGATGGCACCCAGTTTTGTGGCATGTTCGATTTTGACTTTACCGAATCCGCAATCGATGTCCTTGGTGCGAGTACTTACAAATGGTTGCTTTCGGGCTATGGTAATGGGTTTTTGCTGTTTAAAGAGGAGGCCAAGTCATTTTTTTTTCCAAAATCTATAGGTTGTCATTCCGTAGGGGGCAATCTTTCGATGAAAAATACAGTTGCCTTCCATAAACTATTGGAGCCTGGCCATTTGAATACACTTAGTTTTGGAAGTCTTAAGTTTTCTTTGGCATATCTGAATGCTATCGGAATGAAAAATATTGCACAAAAAAACAAGGCCTTATCGCAAAAAATAAAGGAAGAGCTGTGTGATCTTCAATTGCTTGAAAGTACGATCAGTCAACGTAATATACATAGTACGATATTCAACATTAAGGGAGATGGGAAACTTTTTCAAGAATTGACGCAACAAAATATCATTTGCGCCCAAAGAGGAGAAGGTATTCGTCTCAGTTTCCATTTCTACAATACGTTGGCTGAAATAGAACACATTGTCAGTGTTTTAAAAAAAAATCATTAATTTTGGATATCTCCTAAAAAACATCTTGTTTTTTATTAAAGAACCCACTTCACAAAGTGTATTTTATCAAATTGATAAATCGCACCTAACATATTGACATATAATAGTTTTATGTTTTGTTTTGCGCTTAATTTCAATAGTAAAAATTAATGTACCATGGCAATAAAGAAGCAATATTTGAAAAGCAAGCCCGTATGCAAGGTGACTTTTACCGTACCTGCTGAAGAGGCTAAAAAAGTGGCCGTTGTTGGAGATTTCAACAATTGGAACCCAAAAGGAAGTTTGTTGAAAAAATTAAAGAACGGAACATTCAAGGGTACCTTTGAACTGCCAAAAGAGAATACCTATGAGTTTCGCTACTTGATAGATGATGCCTATGTGAATGATGCAGAGGCCGATCGTTATCAGTGGAACGATTTCGCCGGCACCGAGAATGCGGTCCTGGAAGTATAAAGTAAGTTGAGTGACCGTTGGGGAATTTACTCCTCAATGGTCACACCTTTCCAAAAGGCAACCTTGCCCTCAATGTTTTTAGCCAGCTCACTCGCTTGTGGGTAGTACCAAGCGGCGTCGGTATTTTCTTTGCCATCGACTTCCAGCGAGTAATACGATGCCACACCTTTCCATGGGCAAGTGGTATGTGTGTCACTGGGCTTGAAATATTCTTCTTTGATGCTTTCTGCAGGAAAATAATGGTTGTTTTCGATGACTACTGTATCATTGCTCTCTGCAATAATTTGATTGTTCCAAATAGCTTTCATCCTACTTTTTTTTGAATATATAATTTTTATAGCGCTCATCGGTATCGGTAAATTGGGTAGTGATTTCCAATCCAGATCGATCTGCTAACCACTGTACCACATCATCATCGTATTTTTGTGATATTTCGGTATGAATGGTCTCCCATCGCTTGAACGTCACGGTAAGGTCTAAACCACTGATCAATACTTCGTGTGCTTCTTTGGCGACCAAATAACTTTTGGCCGTACCTGTTTCGGGATCATAGACCTCCCAATGTAGAAATTGGTCGATATTGAAATTTCCTCCCAGTTCATGGTTGATCCGTACCAAGACATTTTTGTTGAAGGCTTCTGTAATGCCTGTAGCATCGCTGTAGGCATTTAAAATGGTCTGGGGGTTTTTCTTTTGGTCCATCCCCATCAATAACAGATCGCCATCATTGAGGGCATTTCTCAAATTTTTTAGAAAATCGATGGCTTGGGGATGCAACAGGTTTCCGATATTAGATCCCAGGAACAGGATGATCTTTCGTCTTCCATGTAGTTCTTTGATGTCTTTCAAAGCTTCAAAATAAGTGCCTTGTAGGGTGTTGATGTTGAGTTGGGGAAGCTCTTGCTTGATAGAAGCTTGCAACTGGTTCAATGCATTTTGACTGATATCAATGGGCCTGTAATCAAAATTCATTTCTTTTTCTAAAAGATGTTGTAGTAGAATTTTGGTCTTTTTACCATCACCTGCCCCCAGTTCGAACAAACTGAATGGGGTGCCATCTTCAGCCAAAATTGAGCAGATTTCGCTTTTGTTTCGCTCAAGGATATCAAATTCACAATTGGTGAGATAGTATTCGGGCATGTTCATGATTTTTTGAAAAAGGGTATCTCCGGTTTCATCATAAAAATACTTCGAGGACAAATGCTTGGGATAGGCGGTCAAGCCCTGGTAGATATCTTGCGCAAAAGCAGTGCCCAAGGCGAGGTTTGGTTTTTTCTGCATATTTCTTTGTCGTGGTTATCTGGCCAACCTTAGTCCGGTAAACTGCCAACGTAGATACGGATGAAAAAAGTTTCTGTAAGTATGCCTTGTATGTTGTTGGGGTGTGGCCACCGATCCTCCACGTAATACCTTTTGGTTGACCATAAACTTGCCATTGTATTCCCCTAAGGCACCATCTGCCTTTTCATAATTGGGATAGGGTAGATAGGCACTTTCTGTCCATTCCCAACGTTTGCCCCAAGGGAAAAACTGTTGTGCAGCTTCCCATTCAAACTCTGTGGGCAAGCGGCACCCTTTCCATTGGGCAAAGGCAAAGGCCTCGTAATACGAAATATGGGCCAATGGGGCAACCATACTGATTTTCTGCAACCCTGCATACGTATAATGGAACCATTCCCCATCGATAGCATACCAATACAATGGAGCCTTGATCTGGTTCTGATTGACCCAATCCCAACCTTCAGCATGCCATAGCTCAAATTTTTGGTATCCCCCTGCTTTAATAAATTCG
Source organism: Bacteroidota bacterium (assembly GCA_039184335.1). Lineage (GTDB taxonomy): Bacteria > Bacteroidota > Bacteroidia > Flavobacteriales > Flavobacteriaceae > JBCDBD01. The sequence continues at coordinate 54,645 of JBCDBD010000016.1, forward strand.
ACAAATGCTCCAGTGGTAACCAGCTTGTTTGAAATTTCAAAAGCTTGTAAATACACCTTATGCGGGCTCAACTCATTATCATAACAAAAGGTGTCGGCGTCGTGTCCGATTTTGTAAATACCTTCATCAATGGCAATCCAGTCCTGCTTATGGTTTTCTATACCATGTTCTTCAAAAGTATCAGAATAGATGGGTAGTAAGGGGTTGTTTCCCAAAATAAACTTGATATCGGTCAATAATAGTTCTTGATGTTGTTTTTCATGGTGAATGCCAATTTCAAGCAGTGTGGTCAGCTCCTTGTTTTGCGTGGTTTCAAAAAGTACTCTTATGGCTTGCGTCACATAAGCGCGATAGGCATATACTTTTTTTACTGATGGGCGTGAAAGATTGCCACGATCAGAACGGACTACCCTTTTGCCCACGGTTTCGTAATAGCTATTGAATACGAAAGAAAAATCTGCATTAAAAATTTGATAGTCCTTGTCATGGGGTTTTAAGATGAACTCTTCAAAAAACCAAGTGGTATGGCCCAAATGCCATTTGGGCGGGCTTACATCAACAACAGGTTGTACGACATAATCTTCAACTTCTAGGGGCTCACAAATGGTTTCAGAATGTTTACGGGTTTTCAAAAAGAAATCCAAAAGGGAATCGGTGAGGATCATGCAAGTGATTTTACCTTAAAGATAAGGATTAATCAAAAGTCGCTATGGTATTCTTTAGGTCACTTTATGAAATACCATATACGGGCAGGCTGAAACTGAACGAGGTGCCTTCTTCAGGTTTGCTGAATACTTTGATGCTCGCATCATGCAGTTCCATGATTTTTTTGACAATGGCCAATCCAAGTCCGGCCCCTTCTTTTTCTTGGCCTGTTTTGGTTTGGCGGTAACGTTCAAAGATCAATGCTTGGCTATCTGGGTGGATACCTGGTCCTGAGTCTTTGATGGTTATCTCTGCATACTCAGGTTTTGAAACTATTTTTACGATGACCTTTCCTCCTTTTGGGGTGAATTTTAATGCATTGTCCATCAAATTTTGAATGGCACGTTCCACCAATGAGATATCGGCAAATACCAATGGTGCCTTCTCGTCCATGTCAAGTTGTAGGTCAATTTCTTTCTGTTTGGCCAAAAGTTTGTAATTGGTGTGAATATCGTTTGCGAGTTCAGTGATCAAAAACGGTTCTTTTTGAGGTTCTATTTGATTGGCTTCCAGTTTGGAGTATTCAAAAAGCTGGGAAATCAATTTTGATAGCCGTTCGCCACTCGTATTGATGGTCTTCAAATATTCCCTACGCTGTTTTTTGGTGAGTTCCGCGTCTTTGATCTGTAGGGTTTCGATATACCCTTGAATAATGGAAAGTGGGGTGCGTAGGTCATGTGAAATGTTGGCAATCAGCTCCCTACGAAGATTTTCAAGCGATTTTATCTTTTCGATATCGGTCAAGATGGTATCTGCCATTTCATTGAAGGTGGTGGTAACCCCAGCGAGATCTGATGTTGCCGCATTTTCAATCCGATATCTGAGGTCTCCCTGTTGAAAACGTTTGGCGGCATAAACCAATTCGCGAAGGTTTTTGGTCAAGTACCAAACTGATAATATACCCAGTAGGCCAACAAAGAATAAAGTTAAGATAGAGGCACCGAGTCCGAGTTTAAGGGCATAACTTGTAAACAACATGTTTCTTGTTGACAGGTATTCTTCGCCTGCCAAGATAATATAGATATAACCCTCCGCGTTTCCTTTTTGAAAATGGGCTGCAGAAAAGACTTTTTGTTGTTCTGGATTTTTGGGGTCATCACCCAAAATATAGTTTTGGCCCTTGGCATTCATAAACTGGCGAATGGGCGTTAACGCTACTTTTTTTTCATTGGTCTCAGGGGCATCATGATCCAATACCACAGAGTACTGTATCTTACCGTCCATGTCGAGCAGATACACTTCAATAGCGCGGTTTACGGCCATCATATCATGCATGATATCCCCAAAAAGGGCTTTGTTTACGGCACCTGTGGTATCAATGGGGCTTGCATCGACAAATTTTTCGTCTATGAGATCTTGGGCTAAATTGGCATGCAACCGTTGTGTGGTTTCGTAGAAGTACTTGTTCGAAAAATAAATGGTCGCTATGGTATAACCGATACCGGCCAAAATCAAAATGGCCAAGAATGTCAAGACCAGTTTTTTTACCAATCGGTTAGAAATGGTTTTGCTCATAGTTCTTCATTAAATTTGTAGCCTACGCCCCATGTGGTCAAAATGAATTTTGGATTGCCCATATCGGGCTCAATTTTTGAGCGCAAACGGTTGATATGTGAATTGACCGTATGCTCATAACCCTTAAAATCATAGCCCCAAATAAGGTTCAGCAATTTGGTCCGGTCGTAACTTTTACCGGGATTTGAAGATAGTAAGACCAACAGTTCAAACTCTTTCGGTGAAAGTTCGACCCTTTGGCCGTTCAGTACCACTTTTCGCATATCGATATCCACTGAGAGGTTGTCGTAACGCATCACCTTTCCACTTTGGACCGTAGCTTTTTGTTTGATGGTCATTTTTTGTCTTCGAAATATGGCCTTGACCCTTGCAATGAACTCACGAACACTAAATGGCTTGGTCAAATAGTCATCGGCACCCACCTCAAGCCCCAATACCTTATCGATTTCTTCGGATCGGGCAGTGAGCATCATGATAGGCGATTTTATGTCATTTGCCCGAATTTTTTGGCAAACCTCGATACCATCCATTTCGGGCAACATTACGTCGAGTATAATGAGATCGGGATTCTCCTCTACAGCTAGTCGCAGCCCAAGGTCTCCTTGTCGCGCTGAAAGTACAGAGCAGCCCAAATCTTTTAAATGTATCTCTAACAAATGGATGATTTCAGCATCATCTTCAATGATCAATACTTTTTTCATGTACAACGAAATAAATGGTAAAATCTCACGGAAAGTTCACGGTTTTGCCACAAAATCATACATGCTATAGTAGAAAAGTCGATAAATAGCGGGATTTCTTGCATTTTTTTATAAAAAAATAAAGCAATTTACTGAAAATCAGATAATAATAAATATTGAGATTTATGTGATGCTTTTGCAACAAGTTAACGATTCCTTTGAAGAAATTTAAAAATGAACAAAAATGAACAGCTTAAAAACAATTGCAGTAGTATTCTCATTCGGAGTTTTGTTAATGGGGTGTAGTGACGATGATGATGGAGATGATGACAGCATAATGACCCTAAATGCAGGCACTTTATCGGGTGGCCCTTATGAATTTGTTGTTGATGGTGTGCCTGATATGGTCAGTCAAATCACGCTTGATGCCTCTGAATTGACAGGAAGCCAACAAACCTATGTGATCACGGACGATTCCAAGAACATTTTGGGCATTCCCCCGACCTTGGAGGCCTTAATGGGCGTAGATTTCGATGGGGCCGGTGTGGGCTCTTGCTATATCTACCACTTGACCTATGAAATGGGTCTTACAGGATTGGAAGTCGACGAAAACTTAGACAATTTAAATGGCCTTTTTGACCTTTCCAATTTTATCGTAGTAAATCGAAATGGATTGAACGCTGGGGTTTTAGCTGGAGGCCCTTATGAATTTGTTGTGGATGGTGTACCTGATATGGTCAGTAACATTACCTTGGACGATAGTGAGCTCAATGGTGCCAACCAGACCTATGTGATCACGGACGATTCCAAGAACATTTTGGGCATTCCCCCGACCTTGGAGGCCGTAATGGGCGTAGATTTCGATGGTGCCGGGGTGGGTTCTTGCTACATCTACCACTTGACCTACTCCACAGGCTTGACAGGGTTGGAAGCAGGTGAAAACCTAGACAACCTGGGTGGCCAGTTCGGGCTTTCCAACTTCGTGGTGGTCAACCGAAACGGATTGAATGCAGGTACGCTATCAGGGGGCCCTTATGAATTTGTCGTGGATGGTATTCCTGATATGGTCAGCAATATTGCCTTGGACGATACCGAGCTCAATGGTGCCAACCAGACCTATGTGATCACGGACGATTCCAAGAACATTTTGGGCATTCCCCCAACCCTGGAGGCCGTAATGGGCGTAGATTTCGATGGTGCCGGGGTGGGCTCCTGCTATATCTACCACTTGACCTACTCAACAGGCTTGACAGGGTTGGAAGCAGGTGAAAACCTAGACAACCTGGGTGGCCAGTTCGGTCTTTCCAACTTCGTGGTGGTCAACCGAAACGGATTGAATGCCGGTACGCTATCAGGGGGCCCATATGAGTTTTTGGTAGATGGTATACCTGATATGGTCAGTAATATTACCTTGGACGATAGTGAGCTCAACGGTACTAACCAGACCTATGTGATCACGGACGATTCCAAGAACATTTTGGGCATTCCCCCAACCCTGGAGGCCGTGATGGGCGTAGATTTCGATGGGGCAGGTGTGGGCTCCTGCTATATCTACCACTTGACCTATTCCACAGGCTTGACAGGGTTGGAAGCAGGTGAAAACCTAGACGACCTGGGCGGCCAGTTCGGGCTTTCCAACTTCGTGGTGGTCAACCGTAATCCATTGAACGCCGGAGTTTTGGCTGGTGGGCCCTTTACGTTTACCGTTGATGGTACCCCCGATATGGTCAGTGGTATTACCTTAGATGACAGTGAACTCAATGGAACCAACCAGACCTATGTAATTACTGATGACGCTTTGAACATTTTAGGACTACCACCAACATTGGAAGCAGTAGAAGGGGTAGATTTTGATGCAGCTGGGGTAGGGGTGTGCTACATTTGGCACTTGACTTATGAAGTTGGAATTAATGGTTTGGAAGCTGGACAAAATGCAGGTGATTTGACGGGCTTTTTTGCCTTATCGAATTTTTTGACGGTAACTCGGGAATAACTATTGCTATGAAAGATAAAATCTCGGTGTTTTTTGTTTGTTAAGGCGAGTGGCGCCCAAACCTAGGTTTGGGCGTTTTTTATTTAGTACTACCCTAATTGCTTAAAAACAATACCATCCAATAGATTTCATGGAAAAATACATTGACTCTTGAAATGACGATCAAACTTCAGGGGATACGGCCAAATCCAGTTTTTTGGTTTTGATGGTATATTTCTTCTATTTTTTGTCAATATGATTTTCATTTTCATCGCAAGCTCGATTGTAAATATCGCCTGTATAAAATTATCTTGCTGAAGAATAGAGCTGCAATTGATTGTCAAGCTTTTTTTGGATCTGCTCTTTTTCTACTTTTCTTAGGATTAGTATGCCGACAATAAATAAGGGCAAGAACAGGATGAGGGGAGCAAAAGAGGTCAGTATTTGCATAGTGACGGTCATAGGTGTTTGGGGTTCACTGATAACATCTGCTTGACCATTTAGGTTGGGAAGCGAATTGAACAAGAAGAAAAAATTGATGAGCCCGTGTGTGATGGCTACAGGTAACAACCTGTTGGTTTTTAATATAAGCACCCCGAAGAAAAACCCAATCAATAGGGCATAGATCGATTGCACGATAACTTGAAGTACATTATCATTTACCGTTAGGTTAAGAAGGTGTGAAGCTCCAAAGAATATGGCAGGAAAAAAGATACCTAAGAAGACACCGTTTTTCTTCGATATAAATTTTCGTATGAATATGGGTTGTAGAAAGCCTCTAAAGATAAATTCTTCAGCAAAGCCAACAGCTAAGCAGGCAAATAGCAAGAGTAAGACGTTGGCGATGCTAACAGTGGTAATATCTTTGCCCATGAAGGCTGAAACACCTATGAAAAAAAGGTATATAGGTATAAGATTCAGTAATTTTGATGTCCACTTATAGTTTGGTGATAGACCAGATAAGTGTTTTAAACGAAACTTTTTTATGCCGATCATACCGACACAGAAAATCAACCCCATTTTTAATGTTAATGCCAAATATTCTGTTTGGAAGGGTGTAAAATGTCCTGTTATTGGAATTTTATCAAATGGTATCTGCATGATGGTGCCAATGGTGCATATGACAATTATACCAATGATAAATGGGGAAACTTTTTTCATAAAATGGAAAATTTTAACCTGAAGACGATTGTAGCTATGCTTTGTTACGGCTATGGGGTAAGAAGTTAATACCTAACTGTTCAAGCGGCCAATGCTTGATAGAAGCAGAATATTATATCACTATCCAAAGCTATCGGGTCGAATCAAAATCCATCGGTTTGGGTAGCGCAATCGGGCTACAGGGAATTTGTAAATTGCAGTTTTGCTTTCAAAAAAACGTATTCCATACAAAAATCAGTGCCATCAGGCGACCCCAATTTCAATTTCACCAGTATGGTTATTAAATAATGGCCTGCCTTTTTTGGAGTAATAAATACTTTGGTTTTAAATATACCTTTTTCAAAATTACAGGTTAACGAAAACCAATTGTAAACTTACCTGGATCACTCTTTGTATAGGTGTCCCAAAAAGGTGCCAATGAAGTTTTGATCGAATACCATTCTCCCTATCATATTTCTGTGTAACACATCTTAATATTAGTATGCCACTTCTAATTGCTATAAGCAGAATGCAACAGAAAGCACAAAAGTTGTGGTTGGCTGCCTTATTTTTTACTTAGAAACGCTTTTGACTTTATGATAAATTCCTCTTTATTTTCTCCCTAATGGGCACTATGGGAAACATTTGGCAATATCCACAGGTCAACATCAGGAAGATTTTTCTTTACACGTATAACTTCTTCTAGGTTGATGCCCTCATCATCATCGCCAATGATTAATAACACTTCAGGTATTATATTTTGTATTTCTTCGTCACTGAGTTTGACGGTGTAATTTTTAAATTGATTTAGCATGGTTTTGATCTGTTCATCTCCGCTGTGCGATATCTTGAGCCAAGGAAAATGATCTCGGTTTTCATAAGTAAACGCTTCTAGATATTCTGGAAAATCATTGATTGTCCATGTTACTACTGCCCCTATGGTTATCATTGATGTAATCAAGGGCGGGTTTATAAGAGCAAGTTGATACAATACATCACCTCCAAAACTAAACCCGATTGCCTTAATGTTATCCAGATTCAGATATTCAATTAGGGAATTAAGGTCTTTGGCGACTGCCCTTATTGATAAATCCTCTTTGAAAGCTTCAGACTTTCCATGCCCTGTCAAGTCGATTAAATATACCTCATATTCCTTCTCATAGTCCTTGATGAATGGTTTCCATGATACTGAGGATTGTGTATAACCATGCAAAAAAACCAATGGCTTCCCTTTTCCGTAAATTTCATAATAGAGTTTTTTCCCATTTATAACAACAGATTCTGATTTCTTGGGTGTTTGCTATAACATCTGGTTTGACATTACAAGCAGAATGGTTGCAATCTTGATTTTTATCATTTGTATGCTATTGACACTATTTTGGATGTAGCTGTTGCGGGTATACCATCAGTGATTACGCTATCGATGTTGGTTTTTTACACTGCCACAACCCCTTTGATATGTGGGTGGGGGTCATAATGTAATAAATTGAAGTCATCAAAAGTGAAGTCAAAAATGTTCTTGATCTCGGGGTTGAGTACCATTTTAGGCAGGGGTCGGGGGGAACGGCTCAATTGCAGTGCCACTTGGTCCATATGGTTGTTATAAATATGGGCATCGCCAAAAGTATGTATAAAATCTCCTGCTTGGTAACCACATACCTGGGCCATCATCATGGTAAACAGGGCATAGGAAGCAATATTAAAAGGTACGCCCAAAAAGATATCGGCACTGCGTTGGTACAATTGGCAACTTAGTTTGCCATCAGCTACATAAAACTGGAAAAAGGCGTGACAAGGAGGTAAGGCTGCCTTGCCGGCGGCCACGTTTGCTGCAAATGATCTTGAGGTATCGGGCAATACACTGGGGTTCCAGGCCGAGACCAACATGCGTCGGCTGTTAGGGTTGGTCTTGAGGATATCGATGACTTCTTTGATCTGGTCGATTTCCTCACTGTTCCAGTTGCGCCATTGGTGTCCATACACTGGGCCCAAATTCCCATTTTCATCGGCCCATTCATTCCAGATACGCACTCCATTTTCCTGTAAGTACCCAATATTGGTATCGCCTTTTAAAAACCATAGCAACTCGTGGACAATGGATTTCAAATGTAGCTTTTTTGTGGTTACCATAGGAAAGCCCTTTGAAAGGTCAAAACGCATCTGGTAGCCAAAGACGCTGCGGGTGCCCGTGCCGGTACGGTCTCCTTTTTGATGGCCATGTTCCAGTACGTATTCGAGTAAATCGTGGTATTGTTTCATAAATGCTGCTTCTGAAAACCCAAATGGGAATACTTTTGGTTCATCGGGCTAATTTAAAAGGAATTGCGTTTTATGGGCTTGAAAGCCAAGACGGGTTATAAAAAATTTATTAACTGTGAAATCTTTAAATGAGACCTCATCTTTAAAGTGAAGGGCTTTGAATGTATCCCACATGCATTAGATATGACCTCAATCTACCTTCTTGAACAACTGCCATTTTGAGTGGGGCAAGATATTGTTTGGGAAACCCCAAGTTTTGTTTGATATGGAAAATTTTTGCCAACCTAGCCCAATATCATTCCGGCAATGGTCGCAGAGAGCAATGAGGCCAATGACCCCCCTAAAACTGCTTTTAGGCCAAATTCAGAAAGTGTTTTGCGCTGTCGCGGTGCCAAAGAACCGATGCCGCCAATCTGAATGCCGATGGAAGCAAAATTGGCAAAACCGCAGAGCATATAGGTGGCCATGATAACCGATTTGTTATAGGTAAAGTGGGTGGTATTGGTCAAATTTTTAAGTTCTGCCAATTGAATATATCCGACAAATTCACTTGCAGCCAGCTTGATACCCAACAACTGTCCCATAAGCATGATATCCTCATTGTTTACGCCGATCAACCACATTAAGGGAGCAAAGATGGTACCCAAAATTGATTCAAGTGAAAATGAGGTATACGGAGTATTGATGGCTATCCATTGATTCAAGGCGGTAACATCTCCTACCCATCCTAAAATACCGTTGATCATGGCGATAAAAGCCACAAAAACCAAGAGCATCGCACCTACGTTTACAGCCAGTTTCAGACCTTCTGTGGTGCCATTGGCAATGGCATCCAAGAAATTGGAGCCGATTTTTTCAACGGAAATCTTGACATTGGTATCCACTTTTTCTTTTTGGGGGTACAAAATTTTAGAGACAACTATGGCTCCAGGAGCGGCCATCACGGAAGCAGCAATCAAATGCCTGGCAAACTCAAGACGTAATTGCTCGTCATTACCGCCCAAAAATCCGATATATGCTGCCAGCACGCCCCCAGCTACGGTGGCCATCCCCCCAATCATGACCAATAAGATCTCAGATTTGGTCATTCGCTCTAGATAGGCTTTTATCATCAGTGGGGATTCTGTCTGGCCGAGAAATATATTCCCTGCCACACTCAGACTTTCTGCCCCAGAGATGCCCAGTGATTTGGTCAACAACCACGCTAGCGCTTTGACTATTTTTTGGATAATTCCCAAATAGAAAAGTACGGAAGTCAATGCCGAAAAGAAGATAATGGTAGGAAGTATTTGGAATGCGAATACATATCCGACATGGGGGTTTTCGATATCCATTAGATTGATTCCCAAGAGAAATTCGCTTCCAGCAAGGGTAAATAGAAGAAGATCATTAAATAGTTTGCCGAGTACCGTGAACATTTGCCTGATTAAGGGAACCTTTAATATTCCTATGGCCAGTAGCAATTGAATGCCCAGACCTATTCCAACGGTTTTCCAATTGATTGCCTTTCTGTTCGAGCTAAAAAGGAATGAAACCAATACCAATATGGCCATGCCCAAGACGCCACGCCATAAGCTGTTGATGGAAAACCCTTGGTTGGGGAGGAGTTCAGGAGTTTTGTGTACTGATAGGTCATCAATAATAGTAGTATCCAGGGCAATGTTGAGTGTGTCTGCGGGGATGGAATTTTGTGCGAAGGTATGGGTACCTATCAAAAAGAGGAATATCAAAAAACCTTTGTGGTATTTACCCATATGGTTCGGTTTACTTTCGCTTCGAGATTTCGTCCCTTAATTTGGCTGCCTTCTCGTAATCTTCATTGATGACCGCTTTGTCCAATTCTTTGTGCAATTCTTCAAGGGTCATTTCTCGGTATCCTTCCGATGTGCCTGGTTCGATTTCAACGGTTTCGCCTTCTTGGAGAATTTCATCGACCATAATGCTGTCATCATTTTCCTCGTCTTTTTCTTTTGAAGAAAACTTGAGAAAGATACCTGCCTTGTCCAATATCGTCTTGTATGTGAAGATGGGGGCATCAAAACGGAGTGCCAGGGCAATGGCATCGCTTGTTCGGGCATCGATGATCTCTTCAATCTTATCACGTTCGCAGATAATACTTGAATAGAAGACCCCATCGACCAATTTGTGTATGATGACCTGCTTGATGGTTATCTCGAACCGATCGGAAAAATTTTTAAAGAGGTCATGGGTCAAAGGTCGGGGCGGTTTTATTTCCTTCTCCAGTGCAATGGCAATAGATTGGGCCTCGAAGGCACCAATAACAATAGGAAGCTTTCGCTCACCATCAACTTCATTCAAAATAAGGGCATAGGCACCATTTTGGGTTTGGCTATATGAAATTCCCTTAATCTTTAACCGTACTAGACTCATATCATCCTCATAAAAACAGAAAAAGCTGTTCGAATAAGCGGCTTTGCCAGTTATTCAAACAGCCCCTTGCAAAAGGCAAATTAACAAAAATTAAGCGTTTGCTGCCTTAAATTCCCTTAATTTTTCGATGAGTTCCGGTACAACTTCAAAGGCATCACCAACGATACCATAGTCTGCAGCTTTAAAGAAAGGTGCTTCAGAATCATTGTTGATGACCACCTTTGTTTTTGATGCACTTACACCGGCCAAATGTTGAATGGCACCTGAAATTCCAATAGCAATGTACAGATTACTGGCCACAGGTTTTCCAGTTTGACCCACATGTTCGCCATGGGGCCTCCAACCTAAATCTGAAACCGGCTTTGAGCAGGCTGTGGCAGCACCTAAAATTTCTGCCAGTTCTTCCACTAGTCCCCAATTTTCAGGACCTTTCAATCCTCTTCCGCCAGAAACGACAATATCAGCATCGGCAATTGTAGCCTTGCCTACCACTTTATCCACTTCAATTGATTTGGTAGAAAAGTCAGTGTCGCCAATGGAGGCCTCGAAATTTTCTATAGTTGGTTCTGTCTTATTTTCAAAGATACCGTAGGCATTGTTTGAAACCCCAATGATCTTGGTATTGGCGGTGATTTCAGTGTAGGCAAACCCCTTGTTGCTAAAAGCAGTTCGCTTTACCACTATGGGCGCGGTGCTTTCTGGTAAGGTTACAACATTGGGCACATACCCTGCATTTAACTTTGCTGCTAGAATGGGTGCCAAGAATTTAGTGTCTGCACTTGAGCTAACAATGACAGTTTGGGCACCTTCCGCTTCTGCAGCCTGTGCGATACAGTTGGCATAGGCCTTCGCATTGAAAATGGCCAACCGATCATTGGAAATATGAAGTACTTTTGAGACGCCATGGTTTTCAAGTGGTCCGATGTCATCAACATTGATTGCTACGGCAGTAACGGTTTCTCCCATTTGTTGGGCTACGGCATAGGCATAAGAGGCAACTTCAAAAGCACTCTTTTTAAGCTTTCCTTTTTCTGATTCTGTATAGACGAGTATTGACATATGCTTTAATTTTAAATGACTTTGGCTTCGTTGTGCAAAAGATCCACCAGTTCACCTACATTGCTAGCATCCACTAGCTTTACAGGCCCTTTGGCGGTAGGTTTCTCAAATTTTTTGTCCGTGGTAAATGTGGGGGCATCGATAGGTTCCACGATTTGGAGTACTTTTTTTCGGGCCATCATTATCCCTCTCATATTGGGTATTCTAAGGTCGCTTTCTTCGACCAAACCTTTTTGTCCACCGATAATCAACGGTAGCGAGGTACTTATTTTTTCTTTCCCACCATCAATTTCACGAATGGCGGTTGCCTGGTCTTCTTCAATTTCAAGGTTGATGCAGGTATTGACAAAATTCATGTCCAATAATGTGGCCATGATGCCCGGTACCATCCCCCCATTATAATCGATGGACTCCCTGCCGGCAATGACCAGGTCGTAACCACCTTTTTGAGTTACTTCGGCCAGCTGCCTGGCTACAAAAAAGCCATCTGTGGGTTCTGCACTGATTCGTATTGCTTCATCAGCACCAATGGCAAGGGCTTTGCGCATGGTTGGTTCGACTGAGGCATTTCCAACGGTGGCCACATGAACGGTAGCCCCCTGTTTTTCTTTAAACCACATGGCACGGGTCAGTCCGAACTCATCATTCGGATTGATGACAAATTGAACCCCATTGGTATCAAATTTGGTGTCGTCTTCGGTAAAGTTGATTTTTGAGGTAGTGTCCGGCACATTGCTGATGCATACTAATATCTTCATAATTTTAACTCTATTATAGAACTCAAAGATAATTATAAAATCCCAAATTTATTATGCATGCATA